>NZ_JAGFOU010000049.1 GCF_017592395.1 Actinomyces bowdenii | reverse complement strand
GGGTGCGTCTCGTAGTGTGGTGGCAATTCCTGCGGGCCTGGCCGGCGAGGGTGGCTGGGGTGGGCATCGTGGGAGCCCAGCTGTTCGACCAAGAATCACTAGGAGTGTCCCACGATGCCCAAGAACCAGTCTGCCGTGTCCGCCCTGATAGGGGAAGTCCTGTCCGATCCGGATCTGGCTCATGATGATGTCTTCCGCCGCATGCTGCAGGCCGGCCTGCAGGACCTGATCGATGCCGAGGCGGCCGCGGTCATCGGCGCCGGGCCCTATGAGCGCACCGAGCTGCGCACCACACGCCGCAACGGCAAACGCGCCAAGACAGTGGCCACCACCGCCGGCGAGGTCGAGCTGGCCATCCCCAAGCTGCGCTCCGGCTCGTTCTTCCCCAGCCTGCTCAACCCTCGCAGGAGGGTCGATAAGGCCTTGTACGCCGTGATCTGCTCGGCGTGGATCGAGGGGGTCTCCACACGCAAGGTTGATGAACTGGTCAAGGCCCTGGGGTGCGAGTCGGGAATCTCGCGTTCGAGCGTCTCGCGCATCTGCAAGGACATCGACCAGGGCGTGGGCCAGTTCCTGGCCCGGCCCCTGGACCACTCCTGGTTCCCCTACCTGTTCATCGACGCGACCTACCTCGATGTGCGAGTGGGTCACCGCGTGGTCTGCCAGGCCCTGGTGGTCGCCACCGGGGTATCAGCCCTGGGTCGGCGCGAGATCCTGGGCATGGCCATCGGGGATGCCGAGACCACCGACTTTTGGACCGAGTTCCTGCGCTCCCTGCGCCAGCGGGGATTGAGGGTCGCCAGCACCGCCGATCCCCTGGGCGTGGCACTGGTGACCAGCGACGCCCACGCCGGCATCCGGGCCGCAGTCAGGGCCATCCTGCCGGGAGCGGCCTGGCAGCGCTGCCGGGTCCACTTCGCCCGCAACGTCACCCAGGCACTGGGCTCGGCCCACTCCAAGCCGGTCAATGCCCTGATCTCCACGATCTTCGCCCAGACCAGCCCCCAGGCCGTCACCGCCCAGTACCAGCACGTCATCACCTCCCTGAAGGACTCCTTCCCCCAGATCGCCGACATGCTGGAGACCGCCGAGCCCGACCTGACCGCCTTCGCCGCCATGCCCCGCGAGCACTGGCAGAAAATCTGGTCCAACAACCCCATCGAGCGCCTCAACCGCGAGATCAAGCGCCGCGCCGACGTCGTCCAGGTCTTCCCCGACCGCGAGTCCGTCACCCGCCTGATCGGAGCCGTCCTCCAAGAGCAGCACGAGGAATGGCAGTACGGCGAACGCCGCTACCTATCCCAGACCTCACTCCAGCAACTAACCCACACCCTGACCCACACCACCCCCGACAACCACCCCCTGATGACCATCACCACCTAACACAAAGAACACCACACCAAGAGACTTGACC
>NZ_JAGFOU010000048.1 GCF_017592395.1 Actinomyces bowdenii | reverse complement strand
TTGGCACCCCAGTGATCCCCTCATCCCTTACTACTAATTCCACCAGACGGTTCAACTGCGCCCTGTCCAGGCCTGTGATACCCTTGCTCATGACGGCTCGTTCCTGAGAGGTTTTCGTTATGCAATCTGATTCTCTCAGACCAACGAGCCGTCACCCATCTAACACGCCGAACACCTACCCCCAGTAAACACCCCTGAATAACCTTCATCGGTGCCCTGTCTTTGACAACTAAGAAGATGAAGATCTACCCCATCGAGGGCAACCAGAACGCTGAGCAAGTCATTCTCGCCATGAATCGTCTAGTGCGGGAGACTGACAGCGAGAAGAATCTGGAGTGATGGGTGTTTTTCGGACTGTGGTTGTTGTGTGGGTCAGGCTGCTTTCTGGTGTCCCAGGAGTTGGCGTTCGACCTCGTTGGGTGTGCGGTATCCCAGGGCTGAGTGTAGGCGGGTGTGATTGTAGGTCAGCTCGATCCATGAGGCAATATCGTTCACGGTTTTCTTGCGTGTGGGGTAGACCATGCGGTTGGCCCTCTCGTTCTTGAGTGTGGCATTGAAGGACTCTGCCCAGGCGTTATCCCAGCACACCCCGGTCCGCCCTACCGAGGCCCGGATGCCATACCTGTTCAGATGTGCCGAGAACTGCTCGGAGGTGTATTGAGAGCCCCGGTCGGAGTGGAAGATCGTCTTACCTCGGATGGTAGGGCAGTTGCGCACGGCCATATCGATGGCCTCGCATACCAGGGAGGTTCTCATGTGATCAGCCATCGCATAGCCAACGACTTTCTTTGTGGCGCAGTCCAGGACGGTGGCCAGGTAGACGAATCCCTCTCAGGTGCGGATACAGGGTGATGTCTCCCACCCATTTCCTTCCCGGTGTCTTAGCGGCGGTAGTCGCGCTCCACCAGGTCGGGTCTGACTCCCAGGCCGGCGGCCGGGGTGGTGGTAAGGACCTTTCGGCGCGGACAGGTGGCCACCAGGCCGGCCCGCCGCATGAGGCCGCGCACGGTATCGCGTGAGGTGCTCACTCCCCGGCGCCCCAGCCGGGCGGTGATACGGCGGTAGCCGTAGGTTCCATCGGAGGCCTTGAACTCGGTCTCGATCATGGCAGCCAGTTCCTGCCTCCTGATATCCCTGCGTGACTGTGGTCTATCCCTCCAGGAGTAGTATCCCGAGCGTGATACCCTCGCCCAGCGGCACATCGATGAGACGGGGTAGTTGCCTTCTTCGCGATTGATGAGAGCGTACCTCCGGGTCACTGCTGTTCCTTCGCGAAGAAGGCCGTCGGTCGGGTGGCCCGGGGGAGTCTCACCCCCGGGCTCCCACGGAACCGTGCGTAACAGTCTCCCGTTACACGGCTCTTGTCATTCCTGGTCACCAAAAGGAGTGGACCCAGGCCCAGTGCGCCATGAGGTAGGGGTACTGCTTGGTTA
>NZ_JAGFOU010000047.1 GCF_017592395.1 Actinomyces bowdenii | reverse complement strand
ATGGAGAGTCCTGCACACCGGCTGCAGAAGACCACTAGAAACCTTCCCGACAACCACCACAACCATCCTCGGAATCACATTCACACACACCCCATGAATGAACCTCAGTATCATGGTGAGTGTCGGCGTAGACGCATACGAGGACGCGCTGAAACGAAAGGGCGCGCGCCTGACAATCATCAAAGATCGTCCGATCAAAGGTTATATCGACCTCGACAGCGAGGGGCGAAAGGACTTGAGGGAGTGGGCAGAGTTGGCGTTGAGGTTTAATGAAGAATTGTTAAGCAAGAAGAAGTAATCCCAGAGCTACGCTATATCTAGCGTGCATACACCAGATATAGCGTAGCTATTACTTATTGCTCTACTCAAAAGCAAGTCGCCCACGTGTCGCAAAAATCGCCACGATTGCTAGCACTGTCAGACCGAGCGCAGCAGGCCAGTTATTGGCGACAGCAACGCCGCTGAGCGTTGCGACAACAAAGAGCGACCAGTTGACGCTATTGTGTGCGAGTATGGCAAGAAACACACTGCCGCGTGCCTTGTTGACGAGCCATGACATCACGACCGACATACTCACCACTAGTACAAGGTACGCCCATAACTGCGAAATATCACTGCGTGCTGTGTCCCATTCGGAAGTAAAGAACAATGGTACATGCCATAGACAATGCACAACACCCAGAATAACCGCCGCAACTAGCGGGTGATACCGCTGCTGCAAACGATGAAGAGCAAAGCCTCGCCAGCCGCCCTCTTCTTGTATCGGACCACCAGCAAGATATATGACAAATGTGACGAGCAGCGTCGCGATAATCGCAGGTGATATGTCGGACGAAATCCCGACACCACCAAAGAGGAAATATGCCGCACAAATCGCGAGAGGAATTGCCGCGAATGCGAGAGTATATGCCAGTGGGTGCGCCTGCCGCTGTGTAAAGCTCTTTTGTAGTTGCTTTACTCCTTTGCGTCCACTCACAATGCGAGTAACAACAAACACCGCAACCAGCGGCCCCGCAATAAGCCCGAGCTGATTGATGCCAGCAACCGCAGAATGTGACAGCTCATACGGTAGCAACCCGACACCTGTCTGCGACAACCACCACGGACTCCACCCAATCCACGACCCAAGATATGCGAGAATAAAGAATGACGCTAGGGGATAGGCGCGAACAGTGCTAATGAGCTTGTTTTCTATAGATAGCCGGCTCATAGAGTTATGATACCTTACTGGTAATATTATTGCAACCAGCGGTGCGGCTATTACTCGTAAAATAAGGGCGGAGATAGCCGTATCAGAGTTCTTTCTGGCTTTCGATTATTGATCATTTTGAGGTTCATTCATGGGGTGTGTGTGAATGTGATTCCGAGGATGGTTGTGGTGGTTGTCGGGAAGGTTTCTAGTGGTCTTCTGCAGCCGGTGTGCAGGACTCTCCAT
>NZ_JAGFOU010000046.1 GCF_017592395.1 Actinomyces bowdenii | reverse complement strand
CCCCCCACCCCACCCCCACCTGTTGCACATCTTCACGGCCCTCCATGGCCGCCGGCCCCGACTTTCCCGCATGATCACGCTGCGGCTCCGGCCCAAGATGTGCAGCGGCCCGCCCGCTGCACATCTTCAGCCCGGCCCATCCTCGAGCATCACCAGGATTCCGCGGATAAGTAGGGGCCGCTTGGTGGATCAGGGCCTGAAGATGTGCAACAGGCAGCTGCCCGGTCGCAGGCCGGGCTCAAGCATCACGCCCACCACACGCAGGCCCGGGCTCGGAGAGCGCGGCGGAGCCTGCGACCGTCTTCCCACGGCGCCCGCTGCCCACAAGGAGAGAACCGACTGTGCCCCCCGAGCTCCCGGCCCTGTCCTGGATCCTCCTGCTCCTGGCCGCCGCCCTGGCGGGCCTGGCCAAGACCGCCCTGCCCGGGGCGGCCACCATCGCGGTCGCCCTGTGCGCGGCGATCCTGCCCGCCAGGCAGTCCACCGGGCTCATGCTGCTCCTGCTCATGACCGGTGACCTGCTGGCGGTGCGCAGCTACTGGCATGACGCCTACCTGGTCATGCTGCGGCGCCTGGTGCCCTCCGTGGTCGCAGGAGTGGCCGCGGGCGCGCTCCTGCTGCACGTGGCCTCCGATACCGCCATCCGGCGCGCCATCGGCGTCATCCTGCTGCTGCTCATCGCCCTGACCCTCCTGCAGCGCCATCGCTCCGCAGCACCGGGCGCCCCCGCCGCGACCGCAGGGCACGACACGGCCTCCTCCCGCCCCACCCGCCTGCTGTACGGCACCCTGGCGGGCCTGACCACCATGGTCGCCAACGCGGGCGGGCCAGTGACCTCCATGTACTTCCTGGCCTGCCGCTACCCGGTCAGGGCCTTCCTGGGCACCACCGCCTGGTTCTTCTTCGCCGTCAACCTGGTCAAGCTGCCCTTCTCCATCGCCATCGGACTGGTCAACCCCACCACCCTGGCGCTGGCAGCGATCGGCGCCCCTGTGGTCATCGCCTCCGCCCTCCTGGGACGGCGGCTGGCCGAGCGCATGAGCCAGCGGCTCTTCGAGCCCATCGTCATCGCCCTGACCGTCCTTTCGGCCCTGCCCCTGCTGCGATGATCCTTTCCTTGGCGAGCCTTTTTCCAGCACTCCATGCGCCGTCATGAAAAGCATATCAGCATTGGTTCCAAACCGGCGCACCAACAGGACGCCCCCCGGGAGATCCCAGTCTTCATGAAGATTATTCAGGGGCTGGTACAGACCTGTAGGGCTAGGGTGACTGCAATGGTTTCTTTGAAGGCGCGTAGTGGCCGCTGGCAGTCGCAGGCTCTGATATCCCAGACTTTGATGTGTGCGACGACCCCCTCGACGACGTGTAGGATTTTGTTGGCTCTTCGCATTTGAGGGTGTGGTAGGCAAGATTTATTGGTGTGTTTGGGGTGGGGCTGGGTGGGTGCGTCGTTGCTTGGGTGGGGGTCGAGGTCCCCCGATGATGGGAGCTGCTACACACGCCAC
>NZ_JAGFOU010000045.1 GCF_017592395.1 Actinomyces bowdenii | reverse complement strand
CCTGACTCGTGACACCTTGGTGGGTTGTGGGTGGGCTGGTGTGAGTTTTCGTTGTTATTGCGGTGTCGGGGGTCTGGTGGTGGGGCACTAAGAGACCATATGGTGCGGTGGTATGAGCCCGTTTCTACGCAGGGTCAGGACCTCCTCGGGGGCCACGGCGGTGCAGATCGCGGTCAAGGAGGACGGCGTGCGCCGGATCGTGGAGCACCTGGGCTCAGCCCATAACAAGACCGAGCTGGCGGCCCTGCTGGAGGTCGGACGGCAGAAGATCGCCGCCTGGCAGGGTCAGGGGCTGCTGGACCTGGAGTCCCTGGAACCAGCAGCGGGACGAACCGGCTTGGCCTCCACCACGGTGGAGACCAAGTGCTCGGGCCTGCTGTGGGACGTTCTGCACGGGGCCTGCACCCGTCTGGGACTGAGGAACGCCACTGGAGGTGATCGGGCCTTTGAGCAGATGGTTCTGGCGCGTCTGATCGAGCCGACATCCAAGGCCCAGGTGCCCCGCGTGCTAGGTGACCTGGGCCTGGAGTCGGTCAGTACCAGGACCTTGTTCCGCTCCCTGGGCCGCTGCGTCGAGCGAGGCTACCGGGAGGCGATCTCCCAGGCCCTGTTCGATCACGTCACCGCCAGTGGGGGCCTGGCCCTGTGCCTGTACGACGTCACCACGCTCTACTTCGAGGCCGAGAAGGAGGACGACCTGCGCAAGGTCGGCTACTCCAAGGACAGGAGGGTCGACCCCCAGGTCATCGTCGGGCTGCTGGTCGACCGGGCCGGCTTTCCTCTCCAGGTCGGCTGCTGGGAGGGAAACAAGGCTGAGACCACCACGATCATCCCCATCGTGGAGGCCTTCCAGGCCGCCCACGGTATCGAGGAGCTCGTCATTGTCGCTGACGCCGGCATGCTCTCGGCGGCCAACCTGGCGGCCCTGGATGAGGCCGGAGTCGGCTTCATCGTCGGGGCCCGCACCACCCGGGCCCCGGGGGATCTGGAGGCCCACTTCCACTGGGCCGGGGACGCCTTCACTGATGGGCAGGTCATCGACACCATCACCCCCAGGAGGGGCTCGCGCAGTGAGCGGGACAAGAGCCGCAAGTCCGAGCCGGTGTGGGACCCGGTCACCCATCCGGGTTCGTGGCGGGCGGTATGGGTCTGCTCCAAGCGCCGTGCGGCCCGGGACAACCAGACCCTGACCGCTCAGGCCAATCGCGCCAGGGCCGTCATCGCCGGCGAGAAGCGCCCCAAGGGCACGCGGTTCGTCACCGTCCATCAAGGCGATCAGGTCCTTGATGAGGCCTCCATCGCCAGAGCCCGTTCCCTGGTGGGGCTCAAGGGCTACGTCACCAACATTCCCTCGCATCTGATGGACGCTGGCAAGGTCGTCTCCTCGTATCACGAGCTGTGGCACGTCGAGCAGTCCTTCCAGATGAGCAAGCACGACCTGACAGCCCGCCCCGTCTTCCACCACACCCATGACGCCATCGAGGCCCACCTGACCGTGGTGATGGCCTGCCTGGCCGTAGCCCGCTACCTCCAGGACACCACCGGTATCAGCATCGCCAGGATCGTGCGCGAGCTACACGGCCTGCAGGAGGTCACCATCAACCTCAACGGCCACCAAATCACCGCTCAGCCCCAGCTCACCCAGGCCGCAGCAGAAATCCTCAAATCCCTCAAGCCCCCAGGACACTAAAGCGTCAGGAGTCAGG
>NZ_JAGFOU010000044.1 GCF_017592395.1 Actinomyces bowdenii | reverse complement strand
AGACCAGCCCCCTGATGTCACTCCTAGTACCAGCAGTTCTGTTCTTCCTGGCGGTCGCCGTCCTCGGCCTGCTTCCCATTCCTCTACCTAAGCCCATGTATCCAGAGTGGCAGATGGAGAAGCGCCGCCAACGCGCAGTACAGGAACACGAGAAGATTGCGGCGGTCGGCAAGAGCTCTTCTTCTACCCTCCAGCTCCTGACCCCTGAGGACTCAGCCGCCCCGAACACCAGCCTCCTACCTCAAGCGCAGAAACAGACTGGCGGTCAACCCAAGCAAGAGCCCCGGCTTTCAGAAACCGACCATGATCAACATGATCAAAACAGGCAGTAAGTCACCATGTCCGAAGATACGCTCCATGGTGTCGGTTGCACGATGATGGGCATGGGGACGCTCATCAACTGGTGGTTCGAAATGTTCTCCGACTCTGGATACGCAGAACTATGCCGCTCACTCACCGAAGAGAGATTCAACCTCGGGCGCAACACTATTGCGCTCATCGAGCCGGCCGCCGGTATCGGCTTCACGTTCGGGGGCGTCGCTATACTACTAAATCATGCCGGAATGAACAAGGATCATCCTCTGCTGCTGTTCATCGCTGGCCTGTTCTTCTTTTTCCTGGCGGTCGCCGCCCTCGGAATGCTCCCCATCCCTCTACCCAAGCCCATGTATCCAGAGTGGCAGATGGACAAGCGCCGTCGCCTCGCCACCCAGACCGCATCAGCCACAGTCGATGAGGATCGCGGCACAACACCGAGCACCCTCGCCCTCAAAAACTATCAATCCACACCACCGCAGAACATCGACCACTCCTCCTCCTACACCCTCCCCATCCCCGACGATGAACTACCGTCCCGCTCACATCATGACCATAACAACACACCCCCTCCCGACACACCGATATGACGGCCTCGATGACAGCCCCGGGCGCTGTGCCACTGGAGTACGGTGAGCACGCACCTACGTGGGCCCCATTAGCCAGAGCCCGGGATGCCCGCTCGACTTTGCCGAGGCCAGGGGACGGAGCCACTCTCGGAGCAAAGGGAGGCGCAGCGATCGGCGTGTGCATCGGGCGCCCCGCCGGCGCCGCAGTCGGTGGCGTCATCGGCGGAGTCGTCGGAGGTGCAATTGGATCAAACCTGGGAAGTTCCTTTGCAGACAAGGTTATCAGTTGGTTCTAGTAGCACCACTACACAAATTCGAAAGTGTTTAACATAAACACATTAATATCTAGGCACCCTAGTCGCAGAAATTCAATTCAATAAACACGAGGGTGGCAACTGAAATAATTATGTGAAGCAGTTTCCCTCGCAATAGTTATAACCGTCAGCCATTAGAGGTGGTCGGCAATGTCTAAGGACGTACTATATGGCATCTGCGCCCTTCTGATGGGCGTTGGGACTCTTATCAATTGGTGGTTCGAGATGTTCTCCGACTCACCCTATGCAGAGTTGTGCCGGTCAATAATGGATTCATCCTTAAGTCTGGGACGCAACACGATCGCCCTCATCGAACCAGCCTTAGGGGCATGCTTCTTCTTCACTGGTATCTTGATCTTGACCCCCAAGACCAGTCCTCTGGGATCATTTTTAGTACCGATCATTTTATTTTTTATCGTGATCGCCGCGCTTGGCATGCTCCCCATCCCTCTGCCCAGGCCCATGTATCCTGAGTGGCAGATGGACAAGCGCCGTCGCCTCGCCGCCCAAGCCGCATCAGCCACAGTCGATGAGGATCGCGGCACAACACCGAGCACCCTCGCCCTCAAAAACTATCAATCCACACCACCGCAGAACATCGACCACTCCTCCTCCTACACCCTCCCCATCCCCGACGATGAACTACCGTCCCGCTCACATCATGACCATAACAACACACCCCCTCCCGACACACCGATATGACGGCCTCGATGACAACCCCGGGCGCTGTGCCACTGGAGTACGGTGAGCACGTACCTACGTGGGCCCCATTAGCCAGAACCCGGGATGCCCGCTCGACTTTGCTGAGGCCAGGGGACGGAGCCACTCTCGGAGCAAAGGGAGGCGCAGCGATCGGCGTATGCATCGGGCGCCCCGCCGGCGCAGCCATCGGCGGCGTCATTGGCGGAGTCGTTGGCGGAATAATCGGATCACAGGCAGGAGATTCGATCGCCAACACGGTTCTCAATTGGTTCTAGCAACATCACTATACGGGTAGAA
>NZ_JAGFOU010000043.1 GCF_017592395.1 Actinomyces bowdenii | reverse complement strand
GCGACCCCTCCGAGGCCACCGCCTCCCCCGAGCCGGCCCAACCGGCCCCCCAGGCGGCCCCCGAGCCCCAGACCCCCGCCGCCCCCGCAGCGCCCGAGGCACCGGCCACCACCGAGGCACCCGCAGCAGCCTCCCCGGCTCCGGCCCCCTCCGCCGCGGCGCAGACGGCCTATGTCACCCCGATCGTGCGCAAGCTGGCCCGGGACAAGGGCGTGGACCTGTCCACCATCACGGGCACGGGCGTGGGCGGCCGCATCCGCAAGCAGGATGTCGAGGCCGCCGCCAAGGCGGCTCAGGAGGCGCGCGAGGCCCAGCAGGCGGCTCAGGCCGCCGCCTCCACACCGGCGCCGCAGGGCTCCGCGGCTCCCGCGAGCGCCCCGGCCTCCGCCAAGCCCGCGGTGGACACCGTGCTGCGCGGCAAGACGGAGAAGATGAGCCGCCTGCGCCAGGTCATCTCCGAGCGCATGGTCGACTCCCTGCAGACCTCCGCCCAGCTGACCACGGTCGTGGAGGTCGATGTCACCCGCGTGGCGGCGCTGCGCACCCGGGCCAAGAACGACTTCCTGGCGCGCAACGGCACCAAGCTCACCTTCCTGCCCTTCTTCGTGGCCGCGGCCACCGAGGCGCTCAAGGCCCACCCGAAGATCAACGCCTCGATCGACGGCAAGCAGGTGACCTACCACGACGTCGAGCACGTGGGCATCGCGGTGGACACCCCGCGCGGCCTGCTGGTGCCCGTGGTCAAGAACGCCGGGGACCTCAACATCCCCGGCCTGGCCAAGCGCATCAACGACCTGGCGGCCCGCACCCGGGACAACAAGGTCAACCCCGATGAGCTCAGCGGCTCGACCTTCACCATCACCAACACCGGCTCGGGCGGTGCCCTGTTCGACACCCCGATCATCAACCAGCCCGAGGTCGCGATCCTGGGCCTGGGGGCGATCACCAAGCAGCCGCGCATCATCAAGGATGCCGATGGCGGCGAGGTCATCGCGATCCGCTCGGTGTGCTACCTGGCGCTGTCCTACGACCACCGCCTGGTCGATGGCGCGGATGCCGCCCGCTACCTCATGACGGTCAAGAAGCGCCTGGAGGAGGGCGACTTCGCCGGCGACCTGGGGCTGTGACCCGGGCTCATCCGGCGCTCAGGAGCTGCTGACCGCTCGTGGCCCCGCACCCACCCGGGTGCGGGGCCACTGCCTGCCCGGAGCCCTGGGTCCTGCAGATGACGGCAGATGATGGCTCGTGCGGCTCAGGGTGCCTCGCCCACCTCCAGGACCCGCCAGGGGCCGGGCACCAGGACGAGCACCACCTGGCGGGGTGCCAGGGCCGGGACTGTGCGGGCGCCGTCCTCGCCCCTGCGGGTGTAGGGCCCCTGCGCCTGGGTGAGCCGCACCGCTCGAGCGCCGGGCCAGGCGGCAGCCACCTCGTCCGGCACCTCCGCCTCCTGGACCTGGCTGACCGAGGTCTGCAGGCCCTCGATGCTCTCCCCCGAGGCGAGCAGGGAGCCCATCACCCCCGCATCGGCCTGCGCGGCGGGGGAGCCGGGCACGGTCGTGGCCGCGAGCCCGGCGGCATCACCGGCCATGAGCGCCTCGTCCCGGGCCGAGGCCAGCGCCAGCACTACTGCCGTCATCTCCCCGCCATCGTCCGCTGCGGCACTGGTCTGGGCAGCAGCCTGGTCAGCGGCCGCCGCCGAGGCGCCGCCGTCCTCCCGGGATGCGGGTGGGTGAGGCGCGGGGGGAGGAGCCGAGGAGCCGTCGGGGCCGGGGGCGGGCGCCGCCGGGGCGCTGCTGGCCTGCTGGCCGGCGCTGCGGGGCGCAAGGGCGCTCAGCGGCCAGGATCGCAGGGCGACCGTGGTCGAGGCGGGGTGGGTGAGGGCCCAGCCGGTGCTGGCCAGGGCGATGATGGCGGCGGCACCGACCAGGCGACGCCGGCCGGTCACCCATCCGCGCTGAGGACGCGCCTGCCCGTAGGTGAGGGCGACCACGGGTGCGCGCCTGCGCGAGCGCTGGAGCCTGGAGCCGACGGTGCGGGTGGGAGTGCGGGCGGCGGCCCGCAGGGAGCCCGCGGCCAGGCGGGCACCGTCGGGCAGCTCGATGGGCGCCTGGACCCCCATCTCGGGCGCCCTGGCGGCCAGGTCTCGCGCGCTGGGCCGCTCCTGGGGGTCCAGGACCAGGGCGTCGGCCAGGACCCGTGTGGCCCGGCGGGCGCCGGCGCCCCCGGTGCCGGCGCATTCGCGCACGAGGGCGGCCAGGGCGTAGACATCCGAGGCCGCGGTGGCCGGGCCGCCCGCCAGCCGCTCGGGGGCCGCACAGCCCTGCGTGCCTGATTCCATGAAGGAGCCGAGCAGGTCCACGAGCACCGGCGCGCCGTCGAGCCGGATGACGACGTTGCCCGCGGAGATGTCCCCGTGGGCGCATCCGTGCTCGTGCATGTGGGCCAGGGCGGAGCCCAGGTCGTCCAAGAGCCGGGCCATCTGCCCGAGGGGGAGCCTGCCGCGGGCGCCCAGGACGACGTCGAGGCTGGCACCGTCGATGAGGTCCATGACGACGGCGACGCGGTTGCCGGGCAGGCTGATGACCTCGCGGATGGGGACCAGTCCGTGATGGCGCAGGCCGCGCAGGGCCGCCAGGCGCCGCAGGACGCCGGCTCCCGCACCGCCCTCAGGCAGGTCGAGCAGGCGCACGACGACGTGCTCGCCGGCCGCATCCAGAGCCCGGCGCGGTGCGGCGGGGCTCAAGCTGCGCCCCAGGGGGACCCCGAGGGTCAGGCCGGCCTCCGCCAGGGCGCGGTGGAGGCCGGCGGGCAGGCCCTCCGTCTCGCCCCCGTCATCCTGGCGGCCCCGGCGCCAGCGCGACCGGCGCTGTGAGCGTCGGCGGGTCAGGGGTCGGAGCTCCCGACCGGGCCCGCCGGCGGGGCCGGAGTCATCGGAGTCGGGCTGCTGCTCGGGAGCGGGCTGGTCTGGCGAGTCGGCGGATGAGGGTGGCTGGCTCATGACGGCATGGTGCGCGCGGGGTGGCACGCCTTCCAGGTCAGTTCAGGCCGCCTGTGGACAACCCGGCGCCGCAGGCGGTTGTCCACAGGATTCCGGCGCGGCCGGGCCTGCGATGGCGCAGATCGGCCCGGATGGCTGGCCCAGATGGTTGGGCGGTGGGGGCTTGGGGGCGGGTCCCATCGCCCCTCATGCCCTGCCACGGGCCGGCCATTCGCTGGGCGGTGGTCCCGGGGCCAGGCCTGTACCGCTGGCGGCAGCAGCTGTGGGGGTCCCTCCCCCGCCCCTGACACAGGGGCGTTTCACACCTGCGCAGGTCAAGGCCCATGCGCCCAAGGCCCCGGGGTGTGGATCACGCTGAAAGACCTCCGCCACTCCTCCAGGCCATCCAGGGCCTGACGCCGCACCCGGCCCGATGGGATCAAGCGACGTCGGCACCCCCTTGCCCGGGCAGACCATCAGCACCACAGGCGCCGTCGGTGTGGGCGCGGCCGGCAGTGGTGCGCCAGGAGGACGGTGGGGCCGCACATTGGGCGTCACTTCGCGACAAGCGCGTCACTTCGCGACGTGGACGACACCTGCAGGTACCGTCCACGTCGTGAAGCGACGCCTCCGTCGTGAAGCGACGCCCAACCGAACCCCACCCCACCACCGCCCTGGCCCGCTACCGGCCCTGGCCCGTCGCCCCTGGCCACTGCGCTCCGCCCGGGAAAGGACGACTAGGTGTACTTCCCTGGGAGGTTGTGAACGGGTTGGGTAGGTGAAGGCCTCCTGGGCAGGATGTGGGTTGTCACGCTCACGTCCGGTCCGAGGAGGTCTTCATGACTCACGCTAACGCACCTTTGACGCCC
>NZ_JAGFOU010000042.1 GCF_017592395.1 Actinomyces bowdenii | reverse complement strand
GTGGCGTGTGTAGCAGCTCCCATCATCGGGGGACCTCGACCCCCACCCAAGCAACGACGCACCCACCCAGCCCCACCCCAAACACACCAATAAATCTTGCCTACCACACCCTCAAATGCGAAGAGCCAGTAAACACCCCTGAATAACCTTCCAGGTTGTTGAACCAGTTCTGGCGGGCGACCGGGTCGTTCCAGTCGGGGTGCGATGCGGGTGGGGGAGCCCCGCCTCCGCCGTCGGCCCCGCCGGATCCTCCGCGGCCACCGGAGTGGCCCGCGGATCCGGATCCCCCTGGGCCGCCATGACCGGCCCCACCATGCCCACTGCCCCCGCGGCCCGATCCGCTGGCGCCCGAGCCCCCGACCCTGCCCGAGGGGCTGGAGCCGGCCTGACCGTTAGCGCCGCGGCGCGCATCGGCCCCAGAGTTGACGGGCTTGAGTGCTTGGATGCCGCTGACTGCTTCAGGGTGGCGTGTTGATCAGATTTGTTGGATGACTATAAGGTGGGCGGTCGGTGTTTCGTTTTGTATGGGTGATCGTATGGAGTGAGCTGCTGTGATGTGTCCTTCGATATGCTGCAGAGCAGGCAGTGCTAGTGGAAGTACTGGGGGTACTCGATGTAGGGGTCGTGTTCACGGTGATCGACCCAGTTGTCCAAGACTTGCTCAGGCGTGATGCCAGGAAACAGAACAGTATGCCCACTGAGGTGGTTGTCAAGAATCCATAAATCGAGATTGGGGTTAGGGAGGAGGGAGCGAACCCAGGCCGCCACTTCGGCTGCCTGCTCGGGAGTTCCATCTACTGAGATCATGTGATCCTTGTGAAAGTGATCAATTATAAATGAGGAGGCAGTTGGTGGGTGTACATCGAGTGCTGCATCTGATCCGTTACCTTCTATCTCCCATCTATATGAGTCTACATTTGGCCATTTCTGGTGCCCTTCGATAATGAACGTATCTGCGTTGAAAATCGTCTGACTGGGATTCATGGTCATGATGAGATAACTGATTCCCATGATGTTTCTCCTAAGGTGTGCTAGGGGATGAGTTGTACTTCGAAGGGGGTCTCTGGTCTCAGGATGCTCTGGAGTCTTTGGGTGAGGTAGATCTGAGCCTCGGGGGTGTTAGTGACGACGATCAGTTTATTGACAGGATTTCCCGACGAATGAATTACTGCTTCGTATTTCTGCATGTTTTTATCGAACTCTTCCATGGCGCTGCCTTGGATGAATGGTTCTGCGTTTCCTTCGTGGATGGCCTTGGGGCCGCCGCCGCTGTGCTTGGCGTCCCAGGCGGTGTAGGCGGTTCCGTCGGGGGTGACGGAGTCGGCGTAGATGGACTTGCCGTCGTCGGATACGAGTTTTCTTTCGATGTCGGTTCCCAGGACTCGGTGTTGGTATGCGTATGCTTCGCTGTAGGGGGCGACGCGTTTGGTTTCGAGTCCATTGAACCAGTTTTGGCGGGTGACCGGGTCGTTCCAGTCGGGGTGCGACCCGGGTGGGGGAGCCCCGCCGCCGTTGCCTCCTCCGGAGCCCTCGCGGCCACCGGAGTGGCCCGCGGATCCGGATCCCCCTGGGCCGCCATGACCGGCCCCACCATGCCCAGTGCCCCCGCGGCCCGATCCGCTGGCGCCCGAGCCCCTGCCCGAGGGCCCGGAGCCGGCCTGACCAGTAGCGCCACGGCGCGCATCGGCCCCAGCATAGACAGGATCAAGATCACGCACACCCCCCGGCCGTCCCGGGCCGCGGCTGTGCAGCCCCCAGACCACTGCTTCGAGCAGAGGACTGTCCAGGTACTCGCTGACCCGGTGCACCGTGCGGCCCAGGCCACGGGTGGCGAGGTCCTCCAGCACCCACAGGCCGATATCCATGGCGATCTCGGCAGGGGTGTGCGTGGCCAGGTAGGTGCGGATCGTGCCCGCCGGATCGCGGACGAAGCCGGCCCAGCTGTGCGCGGCCCCCATGAAGGAGGTGAAGGTCAGCCCATAGCCCAGGGCGAACCAGAACGAGCCCCCGGTGAGCATGAGTGCAGCCATGATGAAGGCCAGCAGCAGAGCCTTCTGCCACAGGGGCATGGAGTCCCACACCTGGCCCAGGAGGTCCAGGATCCCTGCCAGCCAGTCCGTGTCCAGCGGGTCGCCCACACGCTCGGCAAGACCCCGCGTGGCGTCAGGAACCAAGGACAGCACTCCCAGGCCCCCAGCTGCGCAGGCGGCCGCCACCGCAACCGTCACCCACCGGCCCCCGGGCCCCGGATCCAGGACCGGGCGGGCCGCCTGCGCGCGCGTCTGGCGCAGCCCGACCGTCGTGGAGACAGGCACGCTCACGCGCCCCAGCAGCCTGCCCGCCGCTGCAGCCCGCCACACCAGGCGCCACTCCAGCATCGGCAGCACCACGGCGTCCAGCGCATCGGCGCTCCACCGGCCCCACGCATGGGAGGGCATCGTTGCCAAGGTGCGCCACCGCCACGCCCCCAGGGCGCCGCCACCGGGCCGGCCCTCATAGACGCCCACATCCTCATACAGGCTGTCGCTGTACCCGCCATGCAGCAGCACCCGGGCATCCAGCACAGCCCCCACCACCAGCAGCACCAGCAGCAGCCAGCCCCGCCCCTGCCCGCCGCCGGTCAGCGCGCTCGTAACCCCCACCACCAGCCACGGCGCCTGACCGTCGGTGGCGAACCACGCCACCGATTCCAGTGAGGCGTTGCGGCCCATGTGATCGACCATCGCCACCCACAGGAACCAGGGCGGTACCAGCACGCATAAGCCCCGCACCAAGGCTCGCAGCGCTGCCGCGCGCACCCGTCCCGTGCGCCACCACACGTGGCGCGCCAGGCCGATGCTCACCGCCACCATCCCCGTGACCACGGCATGGCCCCCATAGGGCAGGGCGGCCTCCGCCGCGCCCGAGAACGGGGAGGGCCCGAAGGTGGAGAAGCCCATGCACTCCAACTGGTCCGGTCCCGCCCCCGAGCACAGGAGCCGATCGATCAGGCCGGCTAGCCCCGCCTGCCCGCTGAGGTAGGCGAAGCGGCGCGCCATCTCCTCCAGCGCCATGAAGGCCGCCCCTGCGGCGATACCGAGCACCAGCCAGTCCACCACCAGCAGGCGCCGCGCCCGCCCCGGGGCCAGCAGTCCCAGCAGGCCCAGTGGAGCGAGCTTGAGCAGCTCCTCGACCACGGAGGCCACCACGATCTCCGCCGAGGTGCTGCGCACATCCACGCCCGCCGTGGCGGCCAGGCTCATCGAGATCCAGGCCACCACCCCCGACCAGGGTATTCCCACCGCGAAGACCAGCGAGATCATGCGCCAGGAGACGGTCTTGAGCCGCGCCATCCAGAACCACGCGAAGACCACCCACATCGCCCCGAACCAGGCGCCCATGCTCGCGCGCAGCAGCGGGCTGACCATCAGTCCCACCAGCACGACCACCAGCGCCGGCCACATGAGGGCCACCTGGATCCGCCGCAGGACCACCAGCCCGCGCCACCGGCCCACGCGCGCGCCCAGCCGCTCCCACCACTCCAGCCCCGGGACCTCATCGTCCTGCGACGGGGGCGGCCCTCCGCCCGGCGGCGCCGTGCCGCCCCCGCCCGCCTGAGTCGGGACCGCTGGGCCTGCGATGTAGCCGTAGGAGCCCGACGGCGCCCGCCCCCGCCCGTCCTGACCGGCAGGCGCGCTCGGCATCACCCCGTACTGCCCTGGCCTCCCACTGGTATCGGCCTCGAGCAGGCCGGGGTAGGACGGGGCCTTCTCGCCCGGGCGGATCGAGGGCGGCAGCCCATAGCCGGCCGAGGAGGGCGCCGCCTCCTCCCGACGTGCCCGGGGCGGCTGCGCCGCTGATGCCTGGGCCGCCGGTGCGTACCGGACCGGAGCCGCCTGCGCAGGGGGAACCGCCTGCTGAGGGGGCACTCCTGGCGGTGGCTCCTGCGATGGCGGCTCATGGGGCCGGGGCTCCTGGAGTGGTGGAGGCGGGGGCAGGGCGGCTCCGGGCTGATCGGAGGGCCGGCCAGAGAAGGAGGGGTAGGAGGCCGTGGTCCGGCCGGGGCGGATCGAGGGCGGCAGCCCATAGCCGGGCGAGGGGAGCACCGCATCCTGGCGCACCGGGCCCGCACCACCGCCCGGGGCTGGTGGCACGACTGGTGCCATGCTCGGCGGAAGTGCCGTGGGGCTGCCTCCAGGCGGTGCTACCGGTGCGCCGCCCCGATCCTGCGGTCCGGGAGGATCGGCTGGCGACCCCGTCGAATCCGGCTTGGCCGGCCGATGGCCATCGCCGGCAGCGCTGCCATCGTTGCCGCGAGGCCGGCCCCCGTGCTGCTGCTGTGGCGGGGGAGGCTCGGGAAAGACGGGGCTCATCGCGTCACCTGGCCTGGTCCTGATAAGGGATGGGAACGGGGCGACGCTAAGAATCGGAACCTAAAGAATGCCCAGAGACACATGAGAACTCGGGGATAATCCTGGTCGGCGGCTCTAGGTGTACTTCCCTGGGAGGTTGTGAACGGGTTGGGTAGGTGAAGGCCTCCTGGGCAGGATGTGGGTTGTCACGCTCACGTCCGGTCCGAGGAGGTCTTCATGACTCACGCTAACGCACCTTTGACGCCC
>NZ_JAGFOU010000041.1 GCF_017592395.1 Actinomyces bowdenii | reverse complement strand
CGCCGCTACCTATCCCAGACCTCACTCCAGCAACTAACCCACACCCTGACCCACACCACCCCCGACAACCACCCCCTGATGACCATCACCACCTAACACAAAGAACACCACACCAAGAGACTTGACCCCACCCACGAGGATGAGCCATCGCATCCTCGCTGATCCACCTGAGCCGAGGCGCGCTGCACGCCCAGAAGGCACCAGCGCTGCCGGGAAGAAGTGCGATCCTTCCCGCGCTCCCCCTGCCACCGCAACGTCAGCGCCGCCCACCGGCCCCGGCAGGCGCTCAGCGCACGGCGCCGTCCGGCCCGGGAGAGTGCCCCTCGCCCTCGTTCTCCACGCCCTGGCTCCCGGGCCGGCCGGCACGGGTGCGCTCCAAGGAGCCGGCCAGGGAGTCGGAGAGCTCAGTCATCCGCTCAGCATTGATGACGATGCGCCTCGGGTCGGACAGCCACATCCACACCGCAGCCACCACCGGCAGCACCGCCGGCAGGTACCACAACCGCGCCCCTCCCTCAGCCCAGGCCGAGTACTCCAGGCCCGACATCGGGGCGGACAGGGTCAGGGTGCCGATGAGCAGGGCCATGGTGGCCAGCGCGGCCAGGCTCATCCACCCGATATTGCGCATGCGCCTGCCATTGTGGGCCACGCAGACCGCCAGCAGGACGTAGAGCGCTCCGCCCACGAGGTTGAAGGACTCCATCACCGGCGCCGTACAGGGTTCGCGCACGAGCATCGCCACCGCGGGCGCCAGGATGACCAGGCCGACGACGGCGAAGACGACGACGAGGATACGGCCCAGGCCGTAGGCGGGCCTGCGGGTGTCATCAACCGTGCGAACCTGGGGGCGCTCATCCATGGGTCTGCATGCCTTTCAAGGTCTGATCAAGGTATGATGGATTCTTCTCCCCCGCTGGGGGCCCGGGACGAGCCGGCACGCAGGAGCCGCTCCCCTGCTGCCGACAACGACGACGTTACCATTCACGCCGTGAGCACTTTCGAGCTGTCCAGCGTCCTTCCTACCACCAGCAGGAGCGATTCGGCCCAGGAACCGCCCAGGCCCGCCCCCGAGATACTGGTCCTGGCCGCTGCCCCGGGCCAGGGAGATGACCCCCGCCCGACCCCGCTCGTCGACGGCGCGGTGGAGACCGGCCTGGATATGGATGCACTGGCCGGGCTCCTGCCCCGCCTCGGATTCAACGCCGAGCAGGACGCCGTCCAGCACCTGCCCGCCTCAGTGGTCGGGGACGAGGACTACGAGGGTCCCGAGGTCCTGCTCGTGGTGGGCGTGGGGCCGGCCTGGGCCGGCTCCGACCCCGCCCTGGCAGGCACCGTCGACGACGAGGCGGCCCTGGGGGCCGACCGCGCAGGCATCCTGAGGCGGGCGGCGGGACGGGCCTCCCGGGCCCTGGCCGGGCGCGGCTGGGCAGTCATGGCCCTGCCGACCCTCAACGACGCCGAGCTCGCCAGCGTTCTCCAGGGCGCCGCGCTGGGGGCCTACCACTGGTCGGCGAAGAGCAGCACCGGGGGCGACGGGCTCTCAGCGGACCGCGCCGCCGCGGCTCGGACGATGGACTCGCAGGATGCCCCGGACTCGGCGACGGCCAGCGGCACCGGGGCCCCCGGGGCGGCCGGCTCCGGTGGTGCCGACGATGCTCAGCAGACCCCCGTGGAGCGCGTCACCGTGCTCTCCCCCCTGGCCGGGACGCCGGAGGCCGAGGAGGCGCTGTCCTTCGCCCTCGCCCTGGCCGAGGCCACCGCTCTGGCCCGGGACCTGGTCAATGAGCCGCCCAACCGGCTCAGTCCGCAGGTCTTCGCCCAGCGCGCGGTCCAGGCCGCCGAGGAGGCCGGGGTTGAGGCCCGGGTGTGGGACGAGCACGCCCTGGCCCAGGAGGGATTCGGCGGCATCCTCGCCGTCGGGCAGGGCTCCGATGAGCCCCCGCGCCTGGTCCGCCTGGAATGGGCGCCGCCGCAGATCGAGAACCATGTGGCGCTCATCGGCAAGGGCATCACCTTCGACTCCGGCGGACTGTCCCTCAAGCCGCCGGCCTCCATGCCGGAGATGAAGTCGGACATGGCGGGCGCCGCCACCGTCCTGGGCGCCGTCCTGGCCGCCGCCCGTCTTGAGCTGCCCGTGCGGGTCACCGGCTGGCTGGCCCTGGCCGAGAACATGCCCGGCCCCGGTGCGCAGCGTCCCAGCGACATCATCACCATGCTCTCCGGGACGACCGTCGAGGTGACCAACACCGACGCCGAGGGACGCCTGGTCATGGCCGACGCCCTGGCCAAGGCGGTCACCGAGCAGCCCGACGCCGTCCTGGACGTGGCCACACTCACCGGGGCGCAGATCGTGGCCCTGGGCGACCACGTGGCCGGGGTCATGGGCACCCCCACCCTGCGCGAGGAGGTGGTGGCCGCAGCGCAGCGCGCGGGCGAGGCCTTCTGGCCCATGCCCCTGCCCTCGGGCCTGCGCCCCGCTCTGAAGTCCACCGTGGCGGACCTGATCAACGCCAGCACCTCCTCCCGGGCCGGGGGGATGCTCACCGCAGGGCTGTTCCTGCGCGAGTTCGTCGGCGATACGCCCTGGGCACACCTGGATGTGGCGGGTCCCGCCTTCAACGACAAGTCCGCCTGGGGCCTGACCCCCAGCGGCGGCACCGGCATGGGCGTGGCCACCCTCCTGGAACTGCTGCGCTCGCGCGCCCTGGCGCACTGAGGCACCAGGCCGACGAGCGGGCCGGGTCTTGGCCAGAGGCCCGACCCGCTCGTCGGCCCAGTGACCATTCAGTGACCGTTCTCATGCCGCTTGAGGGACTCTGGTCCCGATCGTGACCGGTTTCTGTCGGTGCGCCCCAGCGTCGGGTGACACAATGACCCACGTGCAGAGGCGCCCCACAGGAGCGGCCGGACCGAAACACAAGGAGTGAATTCGTGACAGAGACCGTCTACGACATGGTCATTCTGGGTGCGGGCTCGGGCGGCTACGCCGCCGCCCTGCGCGGTGCCCAGCTGGGACTCAAGGTGGCGCTGGTGGAGGCCGACAAGCTCGGCGGCACCTGCCTGCACCGCGGGTGCGTGCCCACCAAGGCCGTGCTCCACGCCGCAGAGACCGCCGAGGCGGTGCGCGAGGCCGGGACCCTGGGCATCCGGGCCGCCTTCGAGGGCGTGGACATGGCGGGGGTCCAGAAGTACAAGAACGGGATCGTCTCCCGGATGCACAAGGGCCTGGAGGGCCTGGTGTCCTCGCGCGGCATCGAGGTCGTCCAGGGCTGGGGCCGCCTGGTGGACCCCCGCACCGTGGAGGTCGACGGCCGGCGCCTGACCGGCAAGAACGTCATCCTGGCCTCGGGCTCGTTCTCCAAGACCATCGGCCAGGAGATCTCCGGCGGCGTCATGACCTCCGAGGAGGCCCTGGAGCTGGACCACGTGCCGGCCTCCGCGATCATCCTGGGCGGCGGGGTCATCGGCGTGGAGTTCGCCTCCGCCTGGGCCTCCCTGGGCAGCAGAGTCACCATCATCGAGGGCCTGCCCCGCCTGGTCCCCAATGAGGACGAGGCCATCTCCAAGCAGCTCGAGCGCGCCTTCCGCAAGCGCAAGATCGCCTTCCACACCAGCACGATGTTCGAGTCCGTGGAGCGCCACGAGGGCGGCGTGACCGTGCGCACCGCTGACGGCAAGACCCACGACGCCGAGGTCCTCCTCATCGCCGTGGGCCGCGGCCCCGCCACCGATGGCCTGGGCTATGAGGAGGCCGGCATCGCCATGGACCGCGGCTTCGTCCTGACCGACGAGCACTGCCGCACCAATGTCGAGGGCGTGTGGGCCGTGGGCGACATCGTCCCCGGCGTCCAGCTGGCCCACCGCGGCTTCGCCCAGGGCATCGCGGTGGCCGAGCGGATCGCGGGCCTGGACCCCCAGCCGGTCGACGACAACCTGGTCCCCAAGGTGACCTTCTGCGAGCCCGAGATCGCCTCCGTGGGCCTGTCGGAGGCCAAGGCGGTGGAGATCCACGGCAAGGACGCGGTGACCACCGCGGAGTTCAACGTCGCCGGCAACGCCAAGAGCCAGATCCTGGGAACCCAGGGATTCGTCAAGCTCGTCTCCCTCAAGGACGGCCCAATCCTGGGCTTCCACGCCATCGGCACCCGCATGGGCGAGCAGGTCGGCGAGGGCCAGCTCATGGTCTCCTGGGAGGCCGACGCCCAGGACGTCGCCTCGCTCATCCACGCCCACCCCACCCAGAACGAGACCCTCGGCGAGGCTGCCATGGCACTCGCCGGCAAGCCGCTGCACAACCACGGCTGAGTCCAGGTAGAGAAGTAGAAGGAGGACAGCAATGTCCGAGTCCGTGAAGATGCCCGCGCTGGGTGAGTCGGTGACTGAGGGCACCGTCTCGTCCTGGCTCAAGGCCGTGGGAGACACCGTCGAGGTCGACGAGCCCCTCCTGGAGGTCGCCACCGACAAGGTCGACACCGAGGTCCCCTCCCCCGCCGCCGGCGTGGTCCTGGAGATCCGCGTCGCCGAGGACGAGACCGTCGAGGTCGGCACCGTCCTGGCCATCATCGGCGACCCCTCCGAGGCCACCGCCTCCCCCGAGCCGGCCCAACCGGCCCCCCAGGCGGCCCCCGAGCCCCAGACCCCCGCCGCCCCCGCAGCGCCCGAGGCACCGGCCACCACCGAGGCACCCGCAGCGCCCCCCGCCGCCGGCGGCCAGGGCGTGGAGGTCGCCATGCCCGCGCTGGGTGAGTCGGTGACTGAGGGCACCGTCTCGTCCTGGCTCAAGGCCGTGGGAGACACCGTCGAGGTCGACGAGCCCCTCCTGGAGGTCGCCACCGACAAGGTCGACACCGAGGTCCCCTCCCCCGCCGCCGGCGTGGTCCTGGAGATCCGCGTCGCCGAGGACGAGACCGTCGAGGTCGGCACCGTCCTGGCCATCATCGGCGACCCCTCCGAGGCCACCGCCTCCCCCGAGCCGGCCCAACCGGCCCCCCAGGCGGCCCCCGAGCCCCAGACCCCCGCCGCCCCCGCAGCGCCCGAGGCACCGGCCACCACCGAGGCACCCGCAGC
>NZ_JAGFOU010000040.1 GCF_017592395.1 Actinomyces bowdenii | reverse complement strand
GTGGCTGGTGGTATGTGGCGCGGCCCCGCACGTTCCTCCTTGTTGTGGGGGGTGTGCGGGGCCGCGTGTGGTGTGTGCTCGGTGGTGTCCTACTCTCCCGCACCCTGGCGGGTGCAGTACCATCGGCGCTGGCTGGCTTAGCTTCCGGGTTCGGGATGGGTCCGGGCGTTTCCCTGCCGCTGTGACCACCGAGACGTCTTTTCTCAGTGACCCCCCTTTTTTTTGTGGTTGTGAGGGGTGTGGTGGGTTGGTTGTCTATGTTGTTATCCCCCTCCTGGTGTTCTTGGTGTGGGGGTTGGGTGGTGGTGGGTTGGTTGTGGACCGTATAGTGGGCGCCGGTGTGGCGTGCTCGTGCGTTGGGAACGCGTGTTTGCGTGTGTGTGTGTGTGTTTTGTGTTGGCCTATTAGTACCAGTCAGCTTGTACCATTGCTGGTTGTACACTTCTGGCCTATCTACCCAGTGGTCTGCTGGGGGCCTTCCACCCCGCTGGGGGGTGTGGAGACCTGGTCTTGGAGATGGTTTCCCGCTTAGATGCTTTCAGCGGTTACCCGTTCCGAACGTGGCTAACCAGCCGTGCCCCTGGCGGGACAACTGGCATACCAGAGGTTCGTCCGTCCCGGTCCTCTCGTACTAGGGACAGGCCTCCTCAAGTCTCCTGCGCGCGCAGAGGATAGGGACCGAACTGTCTCACGACGTTCTAAACCCAGCTCGCGTACCGCTTTAATGGGCGAACAGCCCAACCCTTGGGACCTGCTCCAGCCCCAGGATGCGACGAGCCGACATCGAGGTGCCAAACCATGCCGTCGATATGGACTCTTGGGCAGGATCAGCCTGTTATCCCCGGGGTACCTTTTATCCGTTGAGCGACGACCCACCCACACGGGATCGCCGGATCACTAGTTCCTACTTTCGTACCTGCTCGACCCGTCGGTCTCGCAGTCAAGCTCCCTTGTGCACTTGCACTCAACACCTGGTTGCCGACCAGGCTGAGGGAACCTTTGAGCGCCTCCGTTACTCTTTAGGAGGCAACCGCCCCAGTTAAACTACCCACCAGGCACTGTCCCTGACCCGGATCACGGGCCCAGGTTCAGGCGCGCACCATAGCCAGAGTGGTATCTCAAGGATGACTCCACCACCGCTGACGCGATGGCCTCGCTGTCTCCCACCTATCCTGCACAAGCTATGAGGCACGCCAATACCAAGCTGTAGTAAAGGTCCCGGGGTCTTTCCGTCCTTCTGCGCGAAACGAGCATCTTTACTCGTAGTGCAATTTCGCCGAGCTCATGGTTGAGACAGCGGAGAAGTCGTTACGCCATTCGTGCAGGTCGGAACTTACCCGACAAGGAATTTCGCTACCTTAGGATGGTTATAGTTACCACCGCCGTTTACTGGGGCTTGAATTCACCCCTTCACCACCAGCAGGTGGTTGAGGGCTCCTCTTAACCTTCCAGCACCGGGCAGGCGTCAGTCCGTATACATCGCCTTACGGCTTCGCACGGACCTGTGTTTTTAGTAAACAGTCGCTTCTCCCTGGCCTCTGCGACCCTCACCCCTAACAGGCTAGCTGTTTCAGGGCTTGGGCCCCCCTTCTCCCGAAGTTACGGGGGCATTTTGCCGAGTTCCTTAACCATGATTCACTCGTGCGCCTAGGCATACTCTGCCCGACCACCTGTGTCGGTTTAGGGTACGGGCGGCTGGCACCATCGCGTCGAGGCTTTTCTCGGCACCCCAGGATCACCCTGCTATCCCCCACCACAACGGTGGGGTCACCATCACGCCTCACCCCTGCCACCAGATAAGTGGCCGGCCCCCGGATTTGCCTGGGGACCGGGCTGCGCGCTTGAACGGGCCAAGCCATCAGGCCCGCGGAGGCTACCACTGTGCGTCACCCCTGTTAATACGCTTGCCTACCTGCACGGAGGGTCCCCAGACCCCGCCCCCCGCCACACCCGGGCCACCCGAGGGCGGCCAGGGCACGGACTATGGAGGACCGGGCGTGGGTCAGCACCCGCGCGTCGGCATGGGCGGTGCTTCGCCGGTACGGGAATATCAACCCGTCGTCCATCGACTACGCCTGTCGGCCTCGCCTTAGGTCCCGACTCACCCAGGGCGGACTAGCCTGGCCCTGGAACCCTTGGTCATTCGGCGCTAGGGCTTCTCACCCTAGTATCGCTACTCATGCCTGCATTCTCACTCCCGCGCAGTCCACCCGCGATCACTCCCGGGCTTCCCCCCACGCAGGACGCTCCCCTACCACCCCCGGCCCCTGAACACCCCACAACAGGTGGGGCGCTGGGGAACACGCCGGGGATCCGCGGCTTCGGCGGTGTGCTTGAGCCCCGCTACATTGTCGGCGCACGACCACTTGACCAGTGAGCTATTACGCACTCTTTCAAGGATGGCTGCTTCTAAGCCAACCTCCTGGTTGTCTGCGCGACCGCACATCCTTTCCCACTTAGCACACGCTTAGGGGCCTTAGCCGGCGATCTGGGCTGTTTCCCTCTCGACCACGGAGCTTATCCCCCGCGGTCTCACTGCCACGCTCAACCCGACGGCATTCGGAGTTTGGCTGACGTCAGTAACCCTGTGGGGCCCATCAGCCACCCAGTAGCTCTACCTCCGCCGGGCAACACGCGACGCTGCACCTAAATGCATTTCGGGGAGAACCAGCTATCACGGAGTTTGATTGGCCTTTCACCCCTACCCACAGCTCATCCCCCCAGTTTTCAACCTAGGTGGGTTCGGTCCTCCACACGCTCTTACACGTGCTTCAACCTGGCCATGGGTAGATCACCCCGCTTCGGGTCCACGACGCGCCACTGCAACCGCCCATTTCGGACTCGCTCTCGCTACGGCTACCCCCCACGGGTTAACCTCGCGACACGCCACTGACTCGCAGGCTCATTCTTCAAAAGGCACGCCACCACCCCACACCCACAAAAGCAGGTGCAGGGCTCTGACGGCTTGCAAGCGCCCGGTTTCAGGTACTATTTCACTCCCCTCCCGGGGTACTTTTCACCATTCCCTCACGGTACTATCCACTATCGGTCATCAGGAGGTATTCAGGCAGCCAAGTGGTCTTGGCAGATTCACACAGGATTCCACGAGCCCCGTGCTACTCGGGCACCCCACCCGCACACCCGCGCACCGGTTCCGCCTACGGGGGTCTCACCCACTACGCCACGCCATCCCAGACGTCTCGGCTACCAGCACACAAGCGCACCGCCCCCCGGCAGGAAGGCAGCAGCAGAGCCCCACAACACCGCGCACGCAACCCCTGCCGAGTATCACACGCACACGGTTTAGCCATCATCCGCTTTCGCTCGCCACTACTCACGGAATATCTTCTCCTACGGGTACTGAGATGTTTCACTTCCCCGCGTCACCCCCCACGCCCTATACAATTCAGACGCAGGTGACACGACATAACTCGTGCCGGGTCCCCCCATTCGGAAACCCTCGGATCACAGCCCGCCAGCCGGCTCCCCGAGGCTTATCGCAGGCCACCACGTCCTTCATCGGCCCCTGATGCCAAGGCATCCACCGAACGCTCAAAAAAACAAAACACAACAAAAAACACAAACCAGAACAAGCACCACAAAACAACAAGCAGACACCAACCACACCACCACAACAACAGCAGTCATGGCCCGGTGGCGCCCACTCAGATGCTCGCGCCCACTATACAGTTCACAACCAACCCGCCCACACCACCACCAGCACCCCCACCAACAACAGCAGGACCACCAGCAGCGGCCAGGCACCCAGGGCATGCAGCCCCAGAACCCGACAGCATGCCACCAGCCCAGCCACAACCCCCACGCCCACCCCACCCACAACAAAGGAGGGGGCAGACACCACAAGAGGGCCACAACCAGGCCGCACCACCACCAGGGCGCACCACCAGGACGCCCACCAACGAGCGACACCAGCACCACAACCCCGCAGCAGCGGTCTCCTACACCATGCACAACTCCCTGCACGGCCCCCACAAGCCAGCACCGGGCCCGCCCCACAAGGAGCAGCAACCAACCCAGCACCAACCAGGAGCCATGAACAGAAAACTCCCTAGAAAGGAGGTGATCCAGCCGCACCTTCCGGTACGGCTACCTTGTTACGACTTCGTCCCAATCACCAGCCCCACCTTCGACCGCTCCCCATAGGGCCACGGGCTTCGGGTGTTGCCAGCTTTCATGACGTGACGGGCGGTGTGTACAAGGCCCGAGAACGTATTCACCGCAGCGTTGCTGATCTGCGATTACTAGCGACTCCAACTTCACGGTGTCGAGTTGCAGACACCGATCCGAACTGAGACCGGCTTTAAGGGATTCGCTCCGCCTCACAGCATCGCAGCCCTCTGTACCGGCCATTGTAGCATGCGTGAAGCCCAAGACATAAGGGGCATGATGATTTGACGTCATCCCCACCTTCCTCCGAGTTGACCCCGGCAGTCTCCCGCGAGTCCCCACCACAACGTGCTGGCAACACAGGACAAGGGTTGCGCTCGTTGCGGGACTTAACCCAACATCTCACGACACGAGCTGACGACAACCATGCACCACCTGTAAGAGCGCCAAAAAGGAAGCCCCGTCTCCGAGGCGATCGCCCTCATGTCAAGCCTTGGTAAGGTTCTTCGCGTTGCATCGAATTAATCCGCATGCTCCGCCGCTTGTGCGGGCCCCCGTCAATTCCTTTGAGTTTTAGCCTTGCGGCCGTACTCCCCAGGCGGGGCACTTAATGCGTTAGCTACGGCGCGGAAGAACCCGGAAAAGGCCCCCCACACCTAGTGCCCAACGTTTACGGCGTGGACTACCAGGGTATCTAATCCTGTTCGCTCCCCACGCTTTCGCTCCTCAGCGTCAGTAACGGCCCAGAGACCCGCCTTCGCCACCGGTGTTCCTCCTGATATCTGCGCATTCCACCGCTACACCAGGAATTCCAGTCTCCCCTACCGCACTCAAGCCGGCCCGTACCCACCGCAAGCCCCCAGTTAAGCCAGAGGATTTCACGACAGACGCGACCAGCCGCCTACGAGCTCTTTACGCCCAATAATTCCGGACAACGCTCGCGCCCTACGTATTACCGCGGCTGCTGGCACGTAGTTAGCCGGCGCTTCTTATCCAGCTACCGTCAACCCACCCACACAGGAGCAGGCCTGCTTCACTGGCGAAAGAGGTTCACAACCCGAAGGCCTCCATCCCTCACGCGGCGTCGCTGCATCAGGCTTGCGCCCATTGTGCAATATTCCCCACTGCTGCCTCCCGTAGGAGTCTGGGCCGTGTCTCAGTCCCAGTGTGGCCGTCCACCCTCTCAGGCCGGCTACCCGTCACCGCCTTGGTAGGCCATCACCCCACCAACAAGCTGATAGGCCGCGAGCCCATCCCCCACCAAAAACACCCAAAAGGCGCATCTTTCCCAGCCCAGCCATGCGACCAGACCAGAATATCCCGTATTAGCCCCACTTTCATGAGGTTATCCAGAAGAAGGGGGCAGGTTACTCACGTGTTACTCACCCGTTCGCCACTCATCCACCCAAAAAAGGGCTTCACCGTTCGACTTGCATGTGTTAAGCACGCCGCCAGCGTTCGTCCTGAGCCAGGATCAAACTCTCCAAACAAAAACCAAACCCAACCACACACAAAACAAGCGCACAGCCAGGCCCAATCAAAACAAATCAGAGAAAACTATCCCCATGGCCCAACCCACCCCACAACAGGGCAGGCAAACCAAAAACAAAACAGACCCAACAACAACCCCACAACAAAAAAGCCGCAGAACCATCATCAAGCCCACATGGCATAAAAAACATGACACACTATCGAGATCTCAAACAACACACCCA
>NZ_JAGFOU010000004.1 GCF_017592395.1 Actinomyces bowdenii | reverse complement strand
CTACTACAACTCCAACTACAAGGGAGCCAGCCAGACCATCCCCGCAGGAGCCTCCGTCAACCTCGACCCCGCCCTGAAGAACAACAACGCCTCCCACCAGATCGGCACCGACACCACCAACACACCGCCAGCGGAATCGGGGGACCTCGATAACCCCCACGGCCCCGCCTGGGGATCCAACGGTGGCTACACCCCTCGGTCCCAGTGGCTCAAGGACAGGATCGAGCAGGAGTTCCCGAACGTGGAATGCAACACCTACAAGAGTGCCAAGAAGAGCTCCTCGCACTACACCGGCAATGGTCTGGACTGCTTCGGCAGTGCTGAGGACCGGGAGCGCGTGGCCGAGTGGACGAAGGACAACGCCCACAGCCTGAAGGTGTGGTACGTCATTCACGATCAGAAGATCTTCAGCCTCACCAGGCCCCAGGAAGGCTGGAAGAAGCAGAAGGACAGGGGCAGCGTGAGCGCCAACCACAAGGATCACGTGCACATCTCGCTGCAGGATCCGGATCACCAGTTCTGATCCAGCCGGGGACCACAGATCTGGATCCTCGGGGCCCACCGGCACAGCAAGGCCAAGATCCCTCTCGTGCCTTTGCTCCTGGTCTCGTAGGTCTGTC
The DNA here is from genome assembly GCF_017592395.1 of Actinomyces bowdenii. Taxonomy (GTDB): domain Bacteria; phylum Actinomycetota; class Actinomycetes; order Actinomycetales; family Actinomycetaceae; genus Actinomyces; species Actinomyces bowdenii. Next base: position 151,218 of record NZ_JAGFOU010000004.1, on the reverse strand, counting down.
CTACGAGACCAGGAGCAAAGGCGCGAGAGGGTCAGAGCCCTGGGAACGCGCGTCCCTCAGCCGGCGGTCCCCGTGCCCGACTCCTCCTCGCCGGCCTCGCCGTCGCCCTCATCCGGGGGCTCGGGCACGCTCGCCTCCGGGGCGGGGCGGCCGCCGGGGGCGGAGACGGGCGCGGCGGCGGGTCGGCGCTGGGCCTGGGCCGCCAGCATCTCGGCGACCACCTCGTCGGCGGTCTTCTTCTCCGCGTCCATCGCGTTCTTGACATCCGCGGCGTACAGATCCACGTACTCCTGGCCGGACAGGGCCATGAGGGCGTACATGATCTCATCGGTGATCGAGCGCAGGACGAAGCGGTCGTTCTCCAGCCCCTTGTAGCGGGAGAAGTCCAGCGGCTCCCCGATGACGATCCCCACCCGGTGGCGGGTGGAGGGGATGGCCTGGCCGATGGGCTGGGCCAGGTTCGAGCCGATCATGGCCACCGGGACCACCGGGGCCCCCGTCGCCAGGGTGATCCGGGCCACGCCCGTCTTGCCGCGGTAGAGGCGCCCATCGGGGCTGCGGGTCCCCTCGGGGTAGATGCCGAACAGGTGCCCCGCGCGCAGGCGGTCGATCCCCGCCTGGAGGGCCGCCTGGGATGCCTTGCCCCCGCTGCGGTCCACCGGGATCGTGCCCACCGTCTTCATGAAGTTCTTCACCGCCCAGCCCTTGACCCCCTTGCCGGTGAAGTAGTCGGCCTTGCCGATGAAGGCCACCTCGCGGTCCACCAGCAGCGGCAGGAAGAAGGAGTCGATGACTGCCAGGTGATTGGAGGCCAGGATGGCGGCGCCCTCCGCCGGGATGTTCTCCTCCCCGCGGATCCAGGGCTGGTAGAGCATCTCCAGGGCCGGGCCGACTGTCGCCTTGATGGGTCCGTATCCCACGGGGCCTCCTGTCAACTACTGGGTCAGGCGGTCGCCGTGCGGGACCGGCATCACCAGGGGAGGATGAGGCCAGGACCGTCGGGCCGCTCGTGTATGGATACGAGTCTAGGTGCTGGGGGCGCATGCGCGCACCGGGTTGCGCGCCCGGGCCGGGCGGGCCCGGCGGCACGGATGTCGGTGCCCTGCCCTACCCTGCCCGGGTGAGCACTCCGCCGTCGACGCCGCCCCCGCCGGGGACGATGACGGCGCCTGCGGGCATCCAGGCCAGCCTGGAGGACCTGGGCACGCCCCTGAGCCACGTGACCTTCCTGGTGGTCGATATCGAGACCACTGGCGGCGCCCCCGGCGCTCACGCCCTGACCGAGATCGGGGCGGTCAAGGTGCGCGGCGGCCGGGTCCTGGAGGAGTTCTCCACCCTGGTCAACCCCGGGGCTGCCATCCCCGCCCAGATCACCGTGCTCACCGGCATCACCAACGCCATGGTCGCCGGCGCCCCCGCCGTCGGCGCCGCCATGGAGGCCTTCCTCGCCTGGGCCGACGGCGCAGCGCCCCGGGAGGAGACCGTGCTCGTGGCCCACAACGCGCGCTTCGACCTCAGCCACCTGCGCGCCGCGGCCCAGCACAGCGGCCGGGACTGGGCCGTGCCCCGAGTCCTGGACACCCTGGCCCTGGCCCGCCGGGCCTGGAGCCGCAGCGACGTCCCCAACCACCGGCTGGCCACCCTGGCCGCCTTCGTCGGCTCCCCCACCCGCCCCACCCACCGCGCCCTGGACGACGCCCGCGCCACCGTCGACGTCCTGCACGCGGCCCTGGAGGCACTGGCGCCCCTGGGGGTCACCCACCTGGAGGACCTGGCCACCGCCACCGACCCCGTGCCCGCGCGCCGGCGCGCCAAGAGCCGCCTGGCCGACCCCCTGCCCGCCTGCCCCGGCGTCTACCAGTTCTGCTCCGCGGCGGGCCAGGTGCTCTACGTCGGCAGCGCCGTGGATCTCAGGCGCCGGGTGCGCTCCTACTTCACCGCCGCGGAGAGGCGCCGCAAGGTGGCGCAGATGCTGGACACGACGGTGAGCGTGCGCCACATCGCCACCCCCACGCTCATCGAGGCGCGGGTGCGCGAGTTGCGGCTCATCGCCGAGCTCGATCCGCCGGTCAACCGGCGCTCCCGGGCCCCGCGCCGCCAGCCCTGGCTCCACCTGGCCCAGGGCCCGGGTGCCGAGCCCCGGCTGGCGCTGACCACCGTCCTGCCCACCGAGGAGGTCGGCCGCGCGATCGGGCCTTTCGCCTCGCGCGGCCGGGGACAGGAGGCCCTGCGCGCCGCCGAGTCGGTGCTGCGCCTGCGCCGCTGGGACGGCCACGGGCCTCGCCGGGTGCGCCGCGACGACGCCCCCGCCACCGCCGACCAGGCGGCCGCCTGCCTGTCGGGGCATATCGATCTGGTGGCCGCGCCCCTGCTGGAGCGCATCGCCGCCCTGGCCGCCGACCAGCGCTACGAGGAGGCGGGGGCCTGGACGCAGCGCCTGCGCTCCCTCCTCCACGGGGCGCTGCGGGCCGAGCGGGCCCGGCCCCTGCTGGCCTGCCCCCACCTCATCGCCGCCCGGCGCCGCCAGGGCGGGGGCTGGGAGCTCATCGCCGTGCGCTGGGGCATGCTGGCCGGGTCCATGTCCACCCCGCCCGGGGCGGACCCCCGCCCCGGGGTGGCGGCCCTGCGGGCCAGTGCCCGGGTCGTTGAGCGCCCCGAGCGCGTCGGGCAGGGCGCCAGCGCGGAGGAGACGCTCCTGCTGGCCGACTGGGCGCTCGATGAGGGGGCGCGCCTGGTCGAGGTCGAGGGCGACCCGCAGTGCCTGGCCTGGCCCCTGGGCTCGGCGGCGCGCCACCGCAAGGTGCTCGACGCCGAGCCGTGAGCCCTGGGAGCGCTCAGCCCGCGGGGACGACGCTCCCGGGCCGGGCCGTCAGCGCCGCGGTCACCGCCTCCTGGAGGCTCAGCGGATCCAGCGGCCGCGGGACGACGGCCTCGGCCTTGGCCCAGGCCGACAGCCAGGCGTCCTGGGGCCGGGCGGTCAGCAACACCACCGGCGGGCGCTGGTCGAGCTCGGTGAACAGCTCATGGGCCAGCCCCATGCCCCCCAGCTTCTTGGCCTCGGCGTCCAGGACCAGGGCGTCGAAGGGCGCCAGCCCCTCCTCACTGCGGTCCTTGATGGCCATGCGCACGCCCTCGGCCGTGGCGGCCTCCTTCCAGGACACCAGCGGCAGGCCCTTGGCGGGGCGCCGCCCGACGCCCTCGATGACCTCGCGGCGCACCGCGGCGTCGTCGGAGAAGACGAGGAGCTCGAGGCGCTGGGAAGCGGCCTGATGGGTCATGCGATCCTCCATGGTCGGCGCCCGGCGCGCGGGCCGTGCGTGGACAGGGCGTTCAGCGGTCAGTGTAATCACAGGCGGCCGGGGCCCGCCCCCTTCTCCGCCGCGGGGACTGCGCCTACCATCATCCTTGTCCGGGACTTCAGTCCCACCTATGTGGGCTGGAGCTTCATCGCCGAAGAAAGGCAGCCCTCGATGGCCGTTTACACCCTGCCCGAGCTCCCCTACGACTACGCCGCCCTGGAGCCCCACATCTCCGGGAGGATCATGGAGCTCCACCACGACAAGCACCACGCCGCCTACGTCGCCGGGGCCAACGCCGCCCTGGAGGCCCTGGCCGCCGCCCGCGAGAGCGGCGACCTGGGCGCCATCAACCTGTGGGAGAAGAACCTGGCCTTCAACCTGGCCGGGCACACCAACCACACGGTCTTCTGGAAGAACCTGTCCCCCAACGGAGGCGGCGAGCCCGAGGGCGAGCTGGCCGAGGCCATCAAGGACTCCTTCGGCTCCTTCGAGAGGTTCCAGGCCCAGTTCGCCGCGGCCGCCCTGGGCATCCAGGGCTCGGGCTGGGCGGTGCTGGCCTACGACACCATCTCCGGCAAGCTGGTGATCTTCCAGGTCTACGACCACCAGTCCAACCTGCCCCTGGGCGCCATCCCGCTGTTCCTGGTGGACATGTGGGAGCACGCCTTCTACCTGGACTACCTCAACGTCAAGGCCGACTACGTGGCCGCGATCTGGAACATCGCCAACTGGCAGGACGTCTCCGAGCGCCTGGCCGAGGCCGTGGCCAAGGGTGAGGGCCTCGTCCTGCGCTGAGCGGGCCGCAGGCAGGGCCTCGGCCCCGCGAACCAGGCGGTTCGCGGGGCCGAGCGCATCTGCGGGGCCGATCCGGCCGCCTCGGAGCGCCTGGTCAGAGCACCTGCTCGACATCCATGATGAAGGCGCCCGCCGGCACGCCGGTGGAATCATCCTTGGGCGCCAGGACGACCACGCGCGAGCCCGCGGGCACGCCCACCAGGCCCTTGAGCTGCTGCTCGTCGACGGCGATCACCTGGGGGGTGTTCTGCTCCCAGGTGGAGGAGGGCTGGCTGCCCTGCTGCTGGCCTGCCCCCGGCCAGGGCGAGCCGGCGATGTGGGCGAGGAACTGCGAGCCGACCTCCAGGGGCGCGCCACTGCCCCGGGCCAGGACGATGACCTCGTACTCGGTGGGCTCGGCGGCGCCCTCCTCGATGCTCAGGGTGGCCGCCTCGCCCAGGTTCCCGCTGACGCTCACGCCGCGCTCGGCCAGGGCCGCCTCGCCCTCCATCACCGCGTCCTTGGTGCCCGCGGCGATCTCCTCGGGGCTGCCGCCGCCCAGCACATCGACGAAGAAGACCAGGTCGCCCGTGGGCGGACCCTGCGGCTGGGACTGCTGCTGGGCGGCCTCCGGGCCGGTCGCCTGCTCCCCGTAGGCCAGCTCGCCGGGGATCGACATGAGCAGGCGGTCCCCCACATGGGCGCCCTGCAGGCCGCAGGTCCATCCGGGGATGACACCGGACAGGGAGAAGGCCATAGGGGTGGGGGCCGTGGTGGCCGAGGCGGTGGCGGAGGCGGGATCCGGCTTCCATGAGGTGTCGAAGGGATCCTGATCGCCCCACTTCCAGCCCACGTAGTTGACGACGACGGTGTCCTCGGCGGAGATCTCCGCGCCCTCGCCCTGCGAGAGGGTCTTGACGGTGAGGTTCTCGGGGGCCTCTCCCCCGCCCCAGGAGACCGCCGGCTCCTGGCCCTCGGAGCCCGAGAGGGTGGGCAGGGTCTTGGCGTCGGAGTCCACCGTCACCGTCGCGCAGTCCACCGGGGTGGGCGCTGCCACGGGCGCACTGCTGCTGGCGGTGGCGTCGGGCTCGGTGGAGGACTGCCCGCACCCGGCCAGGGTGAGGCAGGCCGCCAGGGCCAGGGTGGTCAGGGTCAGGGGCGTGCGACGCACAGGTGCTCCTTGAGATGAGGCGGTCGAAGAGGAGGGAGAGGGGCGTGCCCCCGGGAGGGCCGGGCAGGCGCGGGTTGGGCGGGCCAGGGCCCATCGTGCACGGCGCCGTCGGCCCCCAGCGGGAGCCGACGGCGCGATGCGTGTCGCCGGGGGCCCGGATGGCGGAGCCGGCCGGGGCCCGTGGATGGCCCGCACCCCGGTGCGAGGGCGGGAGCTCAGTTGAAGGACTCCCCGCAGGCGCAGGTCCCCGCGGCATTGGGGTTGTCGATGGTGAAGCCCTGCTTCTCGATGGTGTCGGCGAAGTCGATGGTGGCGCCTGAGAGGTAGGGCACGCTCATGCGGTCCACGACCACCTCCACGGACTCCAGCTCGGCCCCACCGGTGGGGAAGGCGCGCAGGGCGTCGCCGTCGAGCAGGCGCTCGTCGAAGTAGAGCTGGTAGACCAGGCCGGAGCAGCCCCCGGGCTGCACGGCCACGCGCAGGCGCAGGTCGTCGCGGCCCTCCTGGATGAGCAGGCTCGCCACCTTGGCGGCGGCGGTCTCGGTCAGGATGACCTCGTGCTCGGGGGCCTCGGTGAGGGTGTCGGTCGGGGCGCTCTGTGCCATGTCTCTTGTTTCTCCTGTGAGGCGGTGCTCGGGTGCCACGGGGGCACTGCGCAATCGGGAGGGGGCGGGCCCTCCGTCGGGGCGAACGCCTCGGCGTCCTGCCTTGTTCCCGCACCACATTACGCTCTCGCGCACCGGCAGCCGCAGTGAGGGCCCTCACCGTGTCCCGCCGCCGTCCCCCGGCCCCCGGCACGGGCGGCTCAGGCCAGGGTCACCAGCTCCATGTACTCCTCGCCCCACAGGTCCTCATCCCCGTCAGGCAGCAGCAGGACCCGGTCGGGGGCCAGGGCCTCCACCGCCCCCTCATCGTGGGTGACCAGCACCACGGCGCCGGTGAAGGTGGCCAGGGCCCGCAGGATCTCCTGGCGGCTGGCCGGGTCCAGGTTGTTGGTGGGCTCATCCAGCAGCAGCACATTGGCCGAGGAGACCACGAGCATCGCCAGGGCCAGCCGGGTCTTCTCCCCGCCGGAGAGGACCCGGGCGGGCTTGTCCGCGTCGGCGCCGGAGAAGAGGAAGGAGCCCAGGACGCTGCGCACCTGGGTGTCGTCCATGCCGGGGGCCGCGCGGCGCAGGTTGCCCACCACCGTGTCGGTGTCATCGATGGTCTCGTGCTCCTGGGCGTAGTAGCCGATCCGCAGGCCGTGGCCGGGCACGACCTCACCGGAGTCGGCCTCCTCCACCCCGCCCAGGAGCCGCAGGAGCGTGGTCTTGCCCGCGCCGTTGAGGCCCAGGACCACCACGCGCGAGCCGCGGTCGATGGCCAGGTCCACCCCGGCGAAGACCTCCAGGGAGCCGTAGGCCTTCGACAGGCCCCTGGCCCGCAGCGGCGTCCTGCCGCAGGGGGCGGGGTCGGGGAAGCGCAGGTGGGCCACCCGCTCCACCTGGGCCTCCTCCTCCAGCCCGGCCAGGAGCCGGTCGGCCCGCTTGAGCATCTGCTGGGCGGCCACGGCCTTGGTGGCCTTGGCGCGCATCTTCTCCCCCTGGGCGCGCAGGGCGGCCGCCTTCTTCTCCGCATTGGCCCGCTCGCGACGACGGCGGTGCTCGTCCTCCGCCCGCTGCTTGAGGTAGGCGTCCCAGCCCAGGTGGTAGACGTCCAGCGCGCCGCGGCCCGCATCGAGGTGCATCACCTGGTTGACCGTGTCGCGCAGCAGCTCGACGTCGTGGCTGATGACCACGAAGCCGCCGGAGTAGGTGCGCAGGTGATCGCGCAGCCACAGCACCGAGTCGTGGTCGAGGTGGTTGGTGGGCTCATCGAGCAGGAGGGTCTCGGGCTGCTGGAACAGGACGCGGGCCAGCTCGACGCGCCGCCGCTGCCCGCCCGAGAGGGTGCCGATGGGCTGGTCCAGGACCCGGTCGGGCAGGCCCAGGGCCGCGGCGATGCGGGCAGCCTCGGAGGCCGCCGCATAGCCGCCGGCCATGGTGAACTCGTGGTCCAGGCGCGTGTACCGGTCCAGGGCCTTGGCCTGGGCGTCGCCCTCAGTGGTGGCGATGCGCTCCTCGGCCTTGCGGATGCGGGCCAGGAGCTGGTCGATGCCACGGGCCGATAGGATGCGGTCACGGGCGGACTCCTCCAGGTCGCCGACCTTGGTGTCCTGGGGCAGGTAGCCCACCGAGCCGTTGCAGGTGATGGTGCCCTCGTGCTCGACGGCCTCCAGGCCGTGGCGCTCATCGGCGTCGGCCACCGGCCGGCCCGAGCCCTGGGCCACCGCGCTGGCGGCCAGCAGCTTGGTCATCGTGGTCTTGCCCGCACCATTGCGGCCCACCAGCCCGATGCGCATGCCCTTGTCGACTCTGAAGGAGGCCCCGCCGACGAGCTGGCGGGCGCCGATGCGCATGGTGAGGTCCTGGACGCTGATCACGCGCGCCATCGTACGGCTCGGCGGCCCATCGGGGACGTCAGTCCCACCACAGCCACCAGCCCTGGGCTCCCCCGGCCCACTCGGGGCGGGTGCGCAGGATCTCGTCGGGCATGGCCAGGCCGTCCAGGCGGTAGCGGGAGGAGACCTCGACCCACAGGCGGTCGCACTGGCAGTCCCCCCGGTGCTCGGGGTGGACCTCGATCCCCAGCAGGTCGGGGTCGGCCACCCACAGGGCCTCGGCGCTCAGGCGCTCATCCTCGCGCTGGGGGCCGATGCCGTACCCCGACACGCGCACCTGGCCATCGGCCCGCGCGCAGGCGGTGAGCATCGCGCGGAGGGTGGGGGCCAGGTTCTGCCGGTCGGCCAGGGCCGCCTCGGGCAGGATCTCCAGCAGGCGGCGGCAGGTCGCGGCATCCAGCCCCTGGTAGGGCACGTAGTCGCTCACGGGCCTGGCTCGGCCGTCGATCAGGGAGGGCCCGCACCAGCCGGCGGGGGCCAGGCCCGCACTGCGCCGGGGGTCGGGCCACTGGGCGAGCAGGGGCCACATCCCCACCCGCACGCTCCATCCGGCAGGGCCGTAGAGCCCCTCCTCGCGGCGCTCCGGGAAGGGCGGCGGCTGGAGGATGGCGGGGGACGGGCCGCCGTCGGCGCCCCGGTCGCGGGCCGGGGGGCCCGCCGGGGCGGCCGGCGAGGCGGCGGGCGCGAGATCCGGGTTCGTGGTCGTGGTGCTCATGGGCTCTTCTCCTCAGGGGCGGGATCGTTGCGCGGCTGACCGCGGCGCCCCGGTGGGGCACGGCCCCAGACTGCGGCTCCGGGAGCGCGGCGTCATCCGCGGTCCTGCGCCCCTGTGAAATGCGCGCCGCGCAGGCGCCACTTCGCCGCACTGGGGTGCACGGCCCGCCCCGTCATCCCGGGCCCGGCGGGATACGGCAGAAGCCGCACCGCATCCGTAGGAGGCCCGCGCCAACCCGTTCTATGAGATTTCGCCGCATGGCAGTAGCCTGGTCCTGAACCGTCGCCCTTGACGGCACGCGACAAGCGGTGAGCTGGTCGTCCCCTCCCGGCATCTATGACAGGTGCCCGACCGACCACGCCACCGGGAAAGGCCACACATGGCAACCACCACGTCCACCCCACAGGCGATCCTCGACGCCGTCGGTGGCGCTGGCAACATCGTCCATCTCACCCACTGCGCCACCCGCCTGCGCTTCGAGCTCCACGACGCCTCCGGCATCGACAAGGCCGCGGTCGAGGCGATCCCGGGCGTCATGGGCGCAGTCCCCCAGTCCGGGGACCGCTACCAGATCATCATCGGCGGGGCCGTGCAGGGGGTGTACAACGAGATCAGCAACCTGCCCGCCATGAAGGCCAAGGGCTCGGGCGGCTCCGACGCCGATGTCAAGGCCGCCGCGCGCGCCAAGGCCCGCGGCAAGAACGCCTACGTCGACGCCTTCTTCGAGTACCTCTCGGACTCCTTCCGCCCCCTCCTCCCGGTGCTGCTGGGCGCCTCCCTCATCATCGCCTTCGAGGCCTTCCTGGACGCCCTCGGGGTGGTCGACTTCCGCGACGACGCCGCCAAGGGCGCCTCCTGGGTCTTCGTCGACGCCATGTGGCGCTCGGTGTTCTACTTCCTGCCCGTCATGGTGGCCTACAACGCCTCCAAGAAGCTCAACATCGACCCCTGGGTGGGCACGGCCGTCATGGCCTCGCTGCTCACGCCCAACTTCATCAGCCTGGGCTCGACGTCCTACACCGAGACCACGGAGGGCTCGGGCCTCTACACGGCGGGCCGCATGTTCTCCGACCAGGTCACCTGCACCACCAACGCGACCCTGGGCACCGAGTCCTGTGTGGCCAAGATCTTCGGCCTTCCCATGCAGCTCAACGACTACGGCGGCCAGGTCTTCGTTCCCCTCATGATGGTCGCGGTGCTGGCGCTGGTCTACAAGCTGCTGACCAGGATCTTCCCGGCCAACCTGCAGATGGTCTTCGTGCCCTTCTTCGCCTTCGTCATCATGATGCCGGTGACCGCCTTCGTCCTGGGCCCGATCGGCGTGTGGGCCGGTAACGGCATCGGCGCCGGGCTGGCCTGGCTCAACGGGCACGCGCCCATCGTCTTCGCGATCCTCATCCCGCTCATCTACCCCTTCCTGGTGCCGCTGGGCCTGCACTGGCCGCTCAACGCGCTCATGCTCGTCAACATCCAGACCCTGGGCTACGACTTCATCCAGGGCCCCATGGGCGCCTGGAACTTCGCCTGCTTCGGCGCCACCGCCGGTGTGCTCGTCCTGGCCATCCGCGACAAGGACAAGGTCATGCGCCAGACCGCCTCCGGCGCCCTGGCCGCCGGCCTCATGGGCGGTATCTCCGAGCCGAGCCTCTACGGCATCCACCTGCGCTTCAAGCGCATCTACCCGCGCATGCTCGTGGGCTGTGCCGTCGGCGGCCTCATCGTGGGCCTGGGCGGTGGCCTCAAGGCCTCCACCTTCGTGTTCACCTCCCTGTTCACCATCCCGGTCTTCTCCCCGGTGGTGCTCTACATCATCGCCATCGCCGCCGCCTTCGCGACCTCGATGACCCTCATCATCATCACCGACTACCGCACCAAGGAGGAGCGCGCCGAGGCCCTGGCCGCCGCCGGTGGCGCAGCCGGTGCCGTGGCCGCTGAGGCCACCGCCCCCGCCGCCGAGGCCGCCAATGAGGCGGCCGCTGAGGCCGACTCCGCCGCGGCCGAGGCCCCCAAGGCGGCCCTCGTGCCCGGTACCGTCACCGAGCTCGTCGCCCCGCTGGCCGGCACGGTCCTGCCCCTCGACGAGGTGGCCGACCCGGTCTTCTCCTCGGGCGCCGTCGGCCAGGGAGTCGGCGTCAACCCCGAGGGCGACATCGTGGTGACCGCCCCGGCGGACGGCAAGGTGCTCGTGGCCCCCGCCTCCGGGCACGCCTACGGCATCACCCTGGACAACGGCGTGGAGATCCTCATCCACGTCGGCCTGGACACCGTCAACCTGGAGGGCAAGGGCTTCGACGTCAAGGTCTCCCAGGGCGATCGGGTCACGGCGGGCCAGGAGCTCGTGCGTGTGGACCGCAAGGTCATCGAGGGGGCCGGCTACCCGCTGACCACCCCGGTGCTGGTGACCAACACCGCCTCCTTCGCCTCCGTGGAGGTCATTCCCAGCGGTGAGGTCGCCTCCGGCGCCCCGCTGCTGAGGATCACCGCCAAGGACGAGTGAGCCCACCCGGCGGGCCCCATGCGGGCCATCCCGCCTGATCCGTCCGCCTGAGCAGGGGCGGGGCGCAAGGAGCGCCCCGCCCCTGCTCCATCTGCTCAGTGCGCCCCCGCGCCCTCATCCCCGCGGCCGTGAAGGCCCTCATCCTCCACGTCCACGTAGGCGCCCCGCGCATCGGCCGCGCTCAGCGTCCCCGCGTGATCGGGCACCTCCAGCTGGAGGGAGCGGTCCATGCGCTGGTAGCCGTTCGACGACGGGCGGGCGGGGAGGACCATCTCGGGCCGCTCCACCCTGCGGTAGGGGATGGAGCCCAGCAGGTGGTGGATCATGTTGATCCGGGCCTTGCGCTTGTCCTCGGCCTCCACCACGTGCCAGCGGGCGGCGTCGATATCGGTGTGGACGAGCATCTCGTCCTTGGCCCGCGAGTAGTCCTCCCACCGGGTGATCGACTCCAGGTCCATGGGCGAGAGCTTCCAGCGCCGCATCGGGTCGGTCATGCGGGACTCGAATCGCCTGTACTGCTCCTTGCGGGACACCGAGAACCAGTACTTGCGCAGCAGGATGCCGTCATCGACGAGCATGCGCTCGAAGACCGGGCACTGCTGGAGGAAGCGCCGGTGCTCCGCCGGGGTGCAGTAGCCCATGACATGCTCGATCCCCGCCCGGTTGTACCAGGAGCGGTCGAGCAGGCAGATCTCACCAGCGCTGGGCAGGTGGGCGATGTAGCGCTGGAAGTACCACTGGCCGCGCTCCCGCTCCGTGGGGGCGGGCAGGGCCACCACGCGCGCGACGCGCGGGTTGAGGTACTCGGTGATGCGCTTGATCGCCCCGCCCTTGCCCGCGGCGTCGCGGCCCTCGAAGATCACGACGATCCTGGCCCCGGTGGCCCTCACCCACTCCTGCATCTCCACCAGCTCCGCCTGGAGCCGCAGCAGCTCGGACTCGTACAGGGCCCGGTCCATCCTCGGGTGCTTCTTGGCCATGCCCGAGTCTCCCACGCACCGCGCCCCGCAGCATCCCGGGGGGCCCGCCCCGGGCGCCGCCGCTCAGGGCCCGACCCGCAGCGCCCAGAAGGCGACGGCGGCCGCAGCGGCCACGTTGAGGGAGTCCACCTCCCCGGCCATGGGGATGCGCACCACCGTATCGGCCCCCGCCACAGTCCGCCGCCCCAGCCCGTCCCCCTCCGTGCCCAGCACGAGGGCCACCCGCGAATCGGGAGCCGTGCAGGCCGGCGAGGCGGCGAAGTCCTCGAGGGTGACCGCCTCGGGGCTCAGCGCCAGGGCCGCCACCGTCAGGCCCGCCGCATGCAGCTCGCCCATGGCCGGCCACGGGTCGATCCGGGTCCAGGGCACCTGGAAGACCGTGCCCATGGACACCCTCACACTGCGCCGGTAGAGGGGGTCGGCGCAGCGGGGGGTCACCAGCACGGCGTCCATGCCCAGGGCGGCGGCGCTGCGGAAGGCCGCCCCCACATTGGTGTGGTCCACCAGGTCCTCCAGGACCGCCACTCGCCGGGCCCCCGCGCCCCCGCGCGCCGAGGCCAGCAGCTCCCCCACGCCCGCCAGCTCGGGGCGGTTCATGGCGGCCAGCGCCCCGCGGTGCAGGTGGAAGCCGGTGATCGACTCCAGCACCTCCTCGGGCGCCAGGAGCACCGGCACCGCCCCGCCGTCGGCCCGGCCCCCGCAGCCGGCGGCAGCGGCGATCACCGGGGCCATCTCCTCGTAGTGGCGCGGGGCCATGAGGAAGGAGCGGGGCTCGTGCCCCGCGGCCACCGCCCGGGTGATGACCTTGGTGGACTCGGCCATGTACAGGCCCCGCTCGGTCTCCAGGCGGCGGCGCAGGGCGACGTCGGTCAGGCCGGTGTAGTCGGCCAGGCGCTCATCGGGGCCGCTGAGCTCGATCAGCATGCCCCCGCCCCCTCATCGCCCGGGACCGCCGGCGCGGCCGGCGCGGCCGGGGCGCCGGGCCCGGGGGCCGGGATCGGTGGGATGCGGGCGGTCGCGGGGCGCGCAACGGCGGGAGGGCGGGGCACCCGGTCAACGGTACTGCCTCTGCCTCCCGCCGTGCTGCGCGGGCCCGGGGCGGGTCCCACCCGCCCGTCACGGACTCACTGGTGGGGGTACCCCCGGCCATCGCCGTGGGGCTCGCCGCTGATGCCGTAGCCCGAGCCCGGCGCGGCCGGGCCGGTCGGGGCGCTCCCGGGGGCCGGCGGCACCGACGGCGGAGCCGGCGAGGCGGGCCGGGACGGTGCGGTTGGCGCGGCCTGCGGCCTCCTGGGCGCCCCGGGAACCTCCTCGCTCGCCTCCTGGGAGGCCGACTCCGCCTCGCCCCGGGCCTGGGCCAGGGCCTCCTCCGGGGTCTGGAGGTTGGTGGCCGCCAGATCCGAGGCGATCCCCAGGTCCACCGAGGTCCCCGACAGGTCCACGCCCACCGGGTCGCCGTCCCCGGGCCCCGAGGGGTCCTGGGGCGCCGGCCCGCCGGACCTGCCGCCCAGGGCCCCGGAGATGCCGTCCAGGGCGGCGGTGAACTCCGTGGGCACGATCCACATCTTGGACGACGAGCCATTGGCGATCTTGGGCAGGGTCTGCAGGTACTGGTAGGCCAGCAGCTTGGGATCGGCATTGCCGCGGTGGATGGCGTCGAAGACCTGGAGGATGGCGCGCGACTCGCCCTGGGCCTTGAGGATCGCCGACTGGGCCTGGCCCTCGGCGCGCAGGATCGCCGACTGCTTGTCGCCCTCGGCGGTGAGGATCTGGGACTGCTTGACGCCCTCGGCGGTGAGGATCGCGGCGCGGCGGTCGCGCTCGGCGCGCATCTGCTGCTCCATGGCGCCCTGGATGGAGGCCGGCGGGTCGATGGACTTCAGCTCGACATTGCTCACGCGGATGCCCCAGCGGCCAGTGGCCTGGTCCAGCACTCCGCGCAGCTGGCCGTTGATCTGGTCGCGGCTGGTCAGGGTCTGCTCCAGGTCCATGGAGCCGATGACATTACGCAGGGTGGTGACGGTCAGCTGCTCGATGGCCTGGAGGTAGTTGGCGATCTCGTAGGTCGCCCGCTTGGGGTCGGTGACCTGGTAGTAGATGACCGAGTCGATGCTCACCACGAGGTTGTCGGAGGTGATGACCGGCTGGGGCGGGAAGGACACGACCTGCTCACGCAGGTCCACCGTGTTGCGGACCCGGTCGATGAAGGGGACCAGGAAGTGCAGGCCGGCCCCGTACTCGGCCTGGAACTTGCCCAGGCGCTCGACGATAATGGCGTAGCTCTGCGGCACGATCCGCACCGCGCGGAAGATCGCGATGATGACGAACAGTGCGAGGAGCAGAAGGATGAGAAGGGGAACGATGGTGATGCCGTCCACGGTGAAGGGCCTCCTGGGGCTCGGGTCTCAGTAGTTGCTCTCAGTGGTGATCGGTGATCCGGATCCGCTGGTCGCGGGGGTGGCACCGGTGGCGGGGGCGACGACGGCGATGGCGCCGTCGATATCGACCACGCTGACCTGGGCCCCCGCGGAGAGCGGCTCGCCGCCCCCGGCCGGCGCCAGGCGCGCGCTCCACTCCGCCCCGTCCAGGCGGATCCTGCCGCCCTGATCGTCCACCACCGTCAGGGTGATGGCCTGCCGGCCCACCAGGGCCTCGGCATTGGTGCGCATCTCCGGCGTCGTCGAGGCGAGCCGTCGCCTGGCCCAGGGGCGCACGGCGAAGAGCAGCAGTGCCGAGACCGAGGCGAAGACGACGACCTGGGCCCACGCCGGGGCGCCCAGGGCCGAGGCCCCGGCGGCGCCCAGCGCGCCGCCGGCGATCATGAGGAAGGTCAGCTCGGCGGTGAGGGTCTCGATGACGATGAGGACAAGGGCCCCTGCGAGCCATAGCAGCCAACCCATGGGCTACCTCCTGATACGGATGTGGATGAATGCGGTCAGTGGGCGGGTGCGGCCTGAGCGGTCCCGGGGCCCCCGGCGGCGCCCCGGGCCCAGTAGCGCCCGCGGTCCTGGCGGACCTCCAGGGGCAGGTCGAAGGTGGCCGACATGATCTCGCCGGTGATCACCCGGTCCAGGGGGCCCGCCGCCTGGACCTGGCCGTGGCGCAGCGCCAGGGCGTGGGTGAAGCCGATGGGGATCTCCTCCAGGTGATGGGTGACCAGCAGCATCGAGGGCGCCCCGGGAGAGGCGATGATCTCGCTCAGGGAGGCCAGGAGCTGCTCGCGCCCGGCCAGGTCCAGGCCGGCGGCCGGCTCATCGAGGATGAGCAGCTCGGGATCGGGCATGAGGGCCCGGGCGAGCTCGACCCGCTTGCGCTCCCCGGAGGACAGGCCGGCCCACCGGCGCTGCGCCAGGTGCCCGGCCCCCAGGGCGCCCAGCAGGCCCCGGGCCCGTTCGAGGTCGAAGTCCTCGTACTCCTCGCGCCAGCGCCCCACCTGCCCGTAGGAGGCGGACAGCACGATGCCCAGCACATCCTCGCCCTGGTCGACGCGGGCGGCCAGGGCTGCGGAGCACAGGCCGATGCGCGGGTGCAGCTCGGTGACGTCCACGCGCCCCAGGCGCTCGGCCAGGACCTCCACGGTGCCCGCGGAGGGGAAGAGCCGGGCGGCCGCCATCCTGGCGATCGTCGTCTTGCCCGCGCCATTGGGCCCCAGGATCACCCAGTGCTCACCCTCATCCACATCCCAGGAGACCTGGTCGAGGATGCGGGTCTCGCCGCGCCTGAGGGAGACGTCGTCGAATCTGAGCACGCTGGTCATGGCCCTACCCTACCGCGCGGCCGTGACCTGACTCGCATGCGTGCGCTCCGGGCGAGGAGCCGGGCCCGGAGCGCACGAGGCGGGCTGACGGCGCCCGGGCGGCACGGGGGGCTGACCGGTAAAGTACGCCCATGGATCCTCTTGAGCTCCCCCTCAGCGTCGTCCTGGCCCTGTGGGCACCGCTGCCCTCCTCCCGGGGCCCGGCACTGGTCCAGGGCCCCGACGGCGCCCACGAGGTCCGCCAGGAGTCGCAGTCCCAGGGCCCGGGGCTCCAGGAGTGGCTGGACTCGGTGCGCCCCCTGCGGCGGGTGGCCGCGGTCCTGGCCCCCTGCGCCGACGGCGTCCTGGCCCAGGGGCGGGCGGCCCAGGCCGGCCAGGCCGTGGTCCTGGAGGGCGCGGCCGGAGCCCACCTGCTGGTGCCCCAGGACACAGGGACCAATGTCATCTGGCACCTCGAGCCCCTGGCCCGTCCCGTGCCCTCCTTCGACGCGGGCCAGGCCCGCAGGGAGGTCCACGCCGCCACCGAGGAGGCCATCGACTCCCTCATCGATCTGGACCTGGCCCGCGAGCGCCCCGATCTGGCCGACACCCTCAACGACCTGGTCACCGCCGTGCTCGACCCCCGCCTGGTGCCGCCCTCCCTGGAGCCGCGCCGCATCCAGCTGCTGGAGCGCTCCCTGCGCCTGGCCGGGATCTGCCGGCTGGCCCTGTCCGATGACGGCGCCGCTGCCACCGCAGTGCAGGCGCAGCACCGCGCCGAGGTGCTGCGCCCGCTGCTGGGGGTGGCCCTGCGGGGGGCCGGGGCGGCCACCGACTGGTGGAGCCTGGCCTGAGCCCGCTGGGGTCCCGGACCGACCGGAGCGCTCAGCCCTGGGCCAGGACCCAGTCGTAGACCTCCATCGTCCGCTTGGCGATGGCCTCCCAGGCGAAGTGGTCCTCGACCCGCTTGCGCGCGGCGGCGCCCATGGCGGCCAGGCGCCCGGGGTCGGTGACCAGGGCGGTCAGGCGCTCGGCCAGGTCGGCCTCGAAGCGGGCCGGGTCGATGGGGGCGCCGGTGCCGTCCTGGACCTGCTCGATGGGCACGAGCAGGCCGGTCTCGCCATCGACGATGACGTCGGGGATGCCCCCGGTGGCCGAGCCGACCACGGGCAGGCCCACGGCCATGGCCTCCAGGTTGACGATCCCCAGGGGCTCGTAGACCGAGGGGCACACGAAGACGTCGGAGGCGGCCAGGACCGCGATGAGCTGGGGGCGCGGCAGCATCTCCTCGATCCAGACCACGCCGGTGCGCTTCTCGCGCAGCCCGGCCACCAGGCCCTCGACCTCCGCCTTGATCTCGGGGGTGTCGGGGGCGCCCGCGCACAGGACGAGCTGGACGTCGTCGGGCAGCATCTCGCAGGCGCGCAGGAGGTGGGGCAGCCCCTTCTGGCGGGTGATGCGGCCCACGAAGACGACGGTGGGGCGGTCGGGGTCGATGCCCAGGCGCGCCAGGGTGGCGGCGGCCTCGGCGTCGGCCTGCTCCCCCTCGGGGCGCTGCCAGGCCTCCAGGTCGATGCCGTTGTGCACCACCTTGACCCGCTCGGGGTCCACCGCGGGGTAGGAGCGCAGGATGTCGGCGCGCATGCCGTGGGACACGGCGATGATGCCCGAGGCCCCCTCGTAGGCGGTCCTCTCGGCCCAGGAGGACAGGGCGTAGCCGCCCCCGAGCTGCTCGGCCTTCCAGGGCCGCAGCGGCTCCAGGGAGTGGGCCGAGATGACGTGGGGCACGTCGTGGAGCAGGCCCGCCAGGTGGCCGGCGAGGTTGGCGTACCAGGTGTGGGAGTGGACCAGGTCGGTCCCGGCGGCGCCCTGGGCCATCTCCAGGTCGACCCCGAAGGTGCGCAGGGCGGCGTTGGCCCCCTCGAGCTCGGCGATCTCGGGGTAGCCGATGACGCCGTCGTCGGCCCCCTGGGTGCCCGGCTCGCGGGGGCCTCCGAAGGCGTGGACGCGGACATCGGCCAAGGGCCGCAGCACCTTGGCCAGCTCGTCGACGTGGACTCCGGCGCCTCCGTAGATGAAGGGCGGGTACTCCTTGGTCAGCAGGTCGACCCTCATGGGCGTGCCTCTCCTTAGGGGCTGGTATGCGCACCGGCGGTGGTGCCTGGGCGGCGGCCCGAGGTGTGCCGGGCCGCACATCCGACGGTAGCCGCACCGCGCCCGCCGCGGAAGCGTTCGGCGCGCCGATCTGGCCCCCGCGGCGCGACCGGGGCCCACCGGCGGCGGTATCGGGGCAGATCTAGGACGTAGGCCAGGGGTGGAGGCCGCCCCGGGCCCGCCGGCCGCCCGGGGCGGGATGCCCTGATGATTTCGTCACCCCAACCCCTCCCCAGCAAGGCTCCAGCGAAGTAGTGTGGGCCACATGGCTCAACCTCGTGTTCTCGCAATCGTCCTGGCCGGTGGCGAAGGCAAGCGCCTCATGCCGCTGACGGTGGACCGCGCCAAGCCCGCCGTTCCCTTCGGCGGCATCTACCGGCTCATCGACTTCTCCCTGTCCAACATGATCAACTCCGGCTTCCTCAAGGTCGTGGTTCTCACCCAGTACAAGTCCCACTCCCTGGACCGCCACATCTCCAAGACCTGGCGCATGTCCGACATGCTGGGCAACTACATCGCCCCGGTGCCCGCCCAGCAGCGCATGGGCAAGCACTGGTTCCTGGGATCGGCCGATGCCATCTTCCAGTCCCTCAACCTGCTCGACGACGAGCGGCCGGACTACGTGGTCATCACCGGTGCGGACAACATCTACCGCATGGACTTCTCCCAGATGCTGGACCACCACATCGCCTCGGGCCTGCCCTGCACGGTGGCCGGCATCCGCCAGCCGCGCTCCCTGGCGGACCAGTTCGGCATCATCGAGACGGCCCCGGAGAACCGCGGCAAGATCAAGGCCTTCGTGGAGAAGCCCAAGGAGACCCCCGGCCTGCCGGACTCCCCCGATGAGGTCCTGGCCTCCATGGGCAACTACATCATGGACGCCGACGCCCTCCTGGAGGCCGTCACGGTGGACGCGGCCGATGAGGCCTCCAAGCACGACATGGGCGGCAACATCGTCCCCTGGTTCGTCAACCAGGGCGCGGCGGGGGTCTACGACTTCAAGGACAACAACGTCCCGGGCTCCTCGGAGCGCGACTGCGACTACTGGCGGGACGTGGGGACGGTGGACGCCTTCTACGAGGCGCACCAGGACCTCATCTCGGTGACCCCGGTGTTCAACCTGTACAACGACCGCTGGCCGCTGTTCGCCGGCTACCAGGCCGCCATGCCCCCGGCGAAGTTCGTCTATGGGCACCACGAGCGCCTGGGCCACGCGGTGGACTCCATCGTCTCCCCCGGCGTCATCGTCTCGGGCGGCGAGGTCATCTCCTCGGTGCTCTCACCCGGGGTGCGCGTCAACTCCTGGTCCTCGGTGCGCGAGTCCGTGCTCATGGACGGGGTCGAGGTGGGCCGCAACACCGTGGTCAATCGCGCCATCCTGGACAAGTACGTGCATGTGGAGGAGGGCGCCATGGTGGGCATCGACCCCGAGCACGACCGTGAGCGCGGCTTCACCGTCACCGAGTCGGGCATCACGGTGGTGGCCAAGGGCCAGTCGGTCACGCGCTGAGGCCCGCGTCCCAGGCCCGTGCGGGGCGCCGTCGTCGATCCCCCGATGACGGCGCCCCGCGCGCGTGGTCGCTAGCATGCGGCTATGAGCTCCTCCCCCGGCCGCGTCAGCGGCACCCGTGCCAGTGGTCCGCTGCTCCAGGAGGGCCCGGGCCTGCTGGTCATGGATGTGGACTCCACACTCATCGATCAGGAGGTCATCGAGCTCATCGCCGAGCACGCGGGGGTGCGCGAGCAGGTCGCGCGCATCACGCAGCGGGCGATGCGCGGCGAGCTGGACTTCGCCGCCTCCCTGCAGGAGCGGGTGGCGGCGCTGCGGGGCGTCCCCGTCGAGGCACTGGCGGAGGTCGGCCGGCAGGTGACCCTGACCACCGGGGCCCTGGAGCTCATCGAGCAGCTCCATGCCCGCGGCTGCCGGGTGGGGGTGGTCTCGGGCGGATTCATGGAGGTGGTCGGCCCGCTGGCCTCCCGCCTGGGCCTGGACCACGTGGCGGCCAACCGCCTGGAGGTCGAGGAGGGGGCCCTGAGCGGCCGGGTGCTGGGCCGGGTGGTGGACCGGGTGGAGAAGGAGCGGCTGCTGCGGGCCTGGGCGGCTGAGGACGGCGTGCCGATGGAGCGCACGGTGGCGGTGGGCGATGGCGCGAATGACCTGGGCATGATCGGCGCGGCGGGCCTGGGGGTGGCCTTCTGCGCCAAGCCGGTGGTGGTGGAGCGGGCGCCCGCCGCGGTGCACGTGCGCGACCTGCGCGCCGTCCTCGACCTCCTCCCCTCTTTTCGACAATTTGCATGAGATCGGCCTTTTCCAGCGCTGGAAAGGTACGATCTCATGCAAATTGTCGAAAGTGGGGCTACTAGCGGCGGCGGGCGGTGAAGATCTCGCGGATGCGGGCGCTGCGGGGCTCGAGCCGGGCCCAGGCCGTGGGCACGTCGATGATCACGGCGGTGGCCGTGGGCACGCCGAAGGAGATCTGGGCGGCGATGTCGTCGTCGGTGTCGTGGAGCATGTGCCCCAGGACGGAGACGGTGGGCTCATGGCCCACCACGATGATGGAGCGCGCGTCCCCGCCCTCCTGGGCCAGCAGATCCAGGATCCCGCCGGCCCCCATGGTGTAGATCTCCTCGTGGACGCTGGTGCGCGCCGGCTCCAGGCGGCTGCGGATGGGCCGGGCGGTGTCGCGGGCGCGGGCGGCCGGGGAGACCAGGAGCAGATCAGTGGAGGCCAGGCGGCTGCGCAGCTCGCGGGCCAGCAGGTCGGCCAGGGCGGCGCCCTTGGCGGTCAGCGGGCGCTCGATGTCGGTCAGGGCATCATGGGAGGCCTTGGAGTGGCGCACGAGGACCAGGCGCCTCATATCCATCGTCTGTGCTGTCACAGTGACACCTTACGGCACCGGGCCGTTGCGCGCGGCGGGCCGCCGCGCGGGCTCAGGGGCCGGCCAGGAAGGCCCCGCCGTCGGCGCGCAGCACCTGGCCGGTGGTGGCGGGCAACCAGTCGGAGAGCAGGGCCAGGGCGCTGCGCGCCACCGGCCCGGCGTCCCGGGCCTCCCATCCCAGGGGCGCGGCCCGCGCCCAGCGGGCGGCCATGTCGTCCAGGCCCGGGATGGCCGAGGCGGCCGGGGTGCGCAGGGGACCGCAGCTCAGCGCATTGACGCGCACGCCCTGCCCGCCCAGCTCTGCGGCCAGGTAGCGCACGCTGGACTCCAGGGCCGCCTTGAGGGGGCCCATCCAGCCGTAGCCGGGGTGGGCGCGGGTGGACTCGAAGGTCAGGGCCACCACGCTGGAACCGGGGGCCAGCAGGGGGCGCACCGCCTGGGTGAGCCCGGCCAGGGAGGCCACGGAGGCGGTGAAGGCCTCCTGGAGGCGCCGCTGCCTGAGGCGGGCCTGCTCCGGCGCCACCTCCTGCCCCTGATCGGGCAGCACGGCGCCCAGCAGTCCGCGGTCGGCGTGGGCGATGGCGTGGACCAGGCCGTCGAGCCGCTGGAGGCCGGCCGCCCTCAGGCCCGCCTCCAGCGCGGCCAGCTGCCCCGGGTCCGAGGCGTCCAGGGCCAGTGCCTCCTCCAGCCCCAGGCGGCGGGCCAGGGACCGGGTGGCGCCGATGGTGGCCGGGGCTCCGGTGAGCAGGACCCGGGCGCCCTCCTGGTGGGCCAGGGCGGCGATGGAGGTGGCGATGGAGGTGGGCCGCAGCACCCCGGTGACCAGGATGGTGCGGCCCGCCAGCAGGCCGGGGGCCGGGCTCATCGGGCTCATCGGGGTCTGCTCCGGGCTCATCGGCCCATCCCCAGCCCGCCGTCGACGCCCAGGATGGCGCCGGTGATGTAGGAGGCCCCCGGGGAGGCCAGGAAGAGGACGGGGCCCACCACCTCCTGGGGGCCGGCGAAGCGGCCCAGGGGGATCTGCCGCAGGTAGTCCTCGCACTGGGAGGGGGCCAGGGAGGCGGTCATGCCGGTCTCGACGAATCCGGGGGCGACGGCGTTGACGGTGATGCGCCGGGGGGCCAGCTCGCGGGCCAGGCTGCGCACCAGGCCCTCGACCCCGCCCTTGGAGGCCCCGTAGGCGGCGGTGCCCACTCCCCCGCGGGCGGCCAGGACGGAGGAGACCAGGACGATGGCCCCGCGGCGCCGGCGCATCATGGCGGGCAGGACCTCCTGGACGGCGTTGAAGGTGCCGGTGAGGTTGACCGCCAGGGCCTCCTGCCAGGCCCGGGGGCCGGTGCCCGCCGCCAGGGCCGGGGTGCTCAGGCCAGCGGCGGTGACGAGCACCTGGGCGGGGCCGTGGGCGGTGGCGGCGGTGCTCATCGCCGCCGCCAGCGCGGCCCGGTCGCTGACGTCGGCGCTCAGGGCCAGGACGCCGTCGGGGGCGGCGCCGCTGCGGGAGATCCCGGCCACGCGGTCGCCCTGGGCGGCCAGGGCAGCGGCGACGGCGGCCCCGATGCCGCGCGAGGCGCCGGTGACGACGACGGCGCGCGGCTCGGGGGCGGGGAGGATGCTCACGCCCCCACCCTAGAGGCACCTCCTCGGGAGGCCGTCAACGGCGGGCCGGGGACTCGGGGGCGCGGCGGCGTGCAGCGCGCCCGCGCCGGCCTGTGCCAGCATGGCCCGGTGACCACCGCTGAGACCGCCCCCGCCGAGGCTCCCCCCGCGCAGGCGCCGCATGCCGCGCCGCTGCGCATCGGCCCGATCGAGGTCGCCACCCCGGTCGAGCT
Source organism: Actinomyces bowdenii (assembly GCF_017592395.1). Classification (GTDB taxonomy): domain Bacteria; phylum Actinomycetota; class Actinomycetes; order Actinomycetales; family Actinomycetaceae; genus Actinomyces; species Actinomyces bowdenii. The sequence goes on along the minus strand of NZ_JAGFOU010000004.1, from coordinate 128,702 downwards.
CGCCCCGATGGCGGGGGTCACCAATGCCTCCTTCCGCAGGCTGTGCCGCCGCTTCGCCGAGCAGGCCCTGCCAGAGCGGCTGCGCCCCGCCCGGCCCGGGCCCCTGCCCACGCCCGACGGCGGCCTGGCCGGCCCCGCCGGGCTGTACGTCACCGAGATGGTCACCACCCGGGCGCTGGTGGAGCGCAACGAGCGGACCCTGGGCATGGTGCGCACCGATCCGGGCGAGCGGGTGCGCTCCATCCAGCTCTACGGCGTCGACCCGGCCACGGTGGGGGCGGCGGTGCGGATCCTGGTGGAGGAGGACCTGGCCGACCACATCGACCTCAACTTCGGCTGCCCGGTGCCCAAGGTCACCCGCAAGGGCGGGGGCGCGGCCCTGCCGTGGAAGCGCGACCTGCTGGCGGCCATCCTGGGCGAGGCGGTGCGCGCCTCGGAGCGGGCCGTCAGGGCGGCGCGGCGCGAGCGCGAGGTGCCGGTGACCATCAAGATGCGCCTGGGGATCGATGAGTCCCACGAGACCTTCCTGGACGCCGCCCGGGCCGCGGCCGACGCCGGGATCAGCGCCGTGGCCCTGCATGCCCGCACCGCCCGCCAGCACTACTCGGGGACGGCGCGCTGGGACCAGATCGCCCGGCTCAAGGAGGCCACCCGCCTGCCGGTGCTGGGCAACGGGGATGTGTGGAGCGGCGGGGACGCGGTGGAGATGATGCGCTCCACCGGCTGCGACGGCGTGGTGGTGGGGCGCGGCTGCCAGGGGCGGCCCTGGCTCTTCGCCGACATCGTGGCGGCCATGCACGGGCGCAGTGAGCGCACCCGGCCGGACCTGGACGCCGTCATCGCCGTCATCCGCGAGCACGGCCGGATGCTGGCCGAGGAGATGGGCGAGGACCGGGGCGTGCGCGACCTGCGCAAGCATGTGGGCTGGTACCTCAAGGGATACCCGGTGGGCGGGGCCGCCCGGGCCATGCTCATGCAGGTGCGGGATCTGGACTCCCTGGAGGAGGGCCTGGCCCGGATGCGCTCCCAGCTGCCCGAGCAGGTGCCCTTCCCGGGCGCGGCCGCCGAGGGCCCCAGGGGCCGGGCGGGCAGTCCCCGCGCGCCACACCTGCCCGAGGGCTGGCTGGACTCACCCTACCTGGACCACTCGGATCGGGAGATGCTGGCCGACGCCGAGCACGACGTCTCCGGCGGCTGAGCGGCGCGGGCCGCGCGGCGGCCGCTGAGCGGCGGCGGGCCGGTCAGGCCCCGGTGGCGGGTGCGGCCAGGCCCCCGGGCTCCTCGGGGTGCTCGATGCGCTCGGCCTGCTCGGCGCCCTCGTCCTCCTCCACCGGCACGGTGATGCGGCACAGGGCGGCGGCGATGGCGGTGGTGGCGGGGATGGCCAGGACCAGGCCGACGGAGGACACCAGGGTGCGCACGATCTCCTCGGCGATCTCCCCCGACAGCAGCGTGCCCACCACGGGGCGGTCGATGAGGGCGGCTGAGAGGATCAGGGGCAGGGCAGTGCCCGCGTAGGCGAAGGCCAGGGTGTAGACGGTGGAGGCGATGTGGTCCCGGCCGATGCGCATGCCCCCGGTGAACAGGCGGGCGCCCGGCATCGCGGGGTTGGCGGCGTGCAGCTCCCAGACCGCGGAGGCCTGGGTGATGGTGACGTCGTTGAGGACGCCCAGCCCGGCGATGACCATGCCGCAGGTCAGCAGGGTCTGCAGGTCGATGCCCTCGACCACCGAGGCCAGGGTCAGGGCGGACTCGTCGGTGGCGCCGGTCAGCCGGGCCGCGCCCGTGCCCCACAGGGAGAGCACCACGGTGATGACCACCCCCGCCACCGTTCCCAGCAGCGCCGTCGTGGTGCGCACGCTCACCCCGTGGGCCACGTAGACGGCGGCCAGCATCATGGCCATGGAGCCCACGAGGGTGACCGCCAGCGGGGAGGAGCCCGCCAGCAGCGCGGGGATCATGAACAGCAGGAGCACGGCGGTGGCCACCAGCAGGCCCAGGACGCTCAGGGCCCCCTTGCGCCCGGCCACGGCCACCACCAGCACCAGGTAGAGGACGCTGAGCGCGGCCACGGGCACCTGGCGCTGGTAGTCCACGAAGACGTAGGGGGTGCCCGAGGCGATGGCCTCCGGGGAGTACATGACCTGGAGGGTGTCGCCCGGCTTGGCGATGCGCAGCGACTCCGCCGGGATGTGCACGGGCATGACCAGGCCCTGGCCGGCGCCCGAGTTGATGGTGGCGCACACCGAGTCCTTGAGCAGGGCGCCGTTGGAGACCCCCTCCAGGGCCCCGGTGGCGTCCTGGCAGTCCTCGGCATTGCGGGAGGTGACGGTGGCGGTCTCCAGGGCCACGCCCTCGACGGCGAAGGGCCGCGAGCCCACCAGCGTGCTCCTGCCCGGCCACAGGACGGCCAGGCCCACGAGGGTGGCGATGACCAGGACCCCGACGATGACCGCCAGGACCGTGCGCACCACCCGGGCCTCATAGGCGTCGAGCTGGAGGGGGCCGGAATGTGAATGGGAGTGGGCGTGGATGCGGCTCCCCGTGCCGCGGGGCTGGTGGGTGGTGGGTTCCGATGCGGTCGTCTCCGGCGTCGTCTCGTGGCTCACGCGGACCATCATGCACCCCGTGGGCGCCCCGGTGGCCGCGCCGGCCCGATGACGGCGCCCCCGATGACGGCGCATCCCCGGCCGCCGGGGATGCGGCGGCCGGGGATGCGCAGCGGCGGGTCAGGCGCGGGTCAGCAGCCCACGAGGCGCTCGGCCAGGTAGCGCTCCACGCCCTCGATCGGGATGCGCTCCTGGGCCATGGTGTCGCGCTCGCGCACGGTCACCGCCCCGTCCTGGGGGGAGTCGAAGTCGTAGGTCAGGCAGAAGGGCGTGCCGACCTCGTCCTGGCGGCGGTAGCGCCGGCCCACCGCGCCGGCGTCGTCGTAGTCCACATTCCAGGAGCGGCGCAGGCGGGCGGCCAGCTCGCGGGCCGGCCCGGTCAGCTCCTCCTTGCGGCTCAGCGGCAGGACGGCGGCCTTGACCGGGGACAGGCGCGCGTCGAGCTTGAGGACGATGCGCTTGTCCACCCCGCCCTTGGTGTTGGGGGCCTCGTCCTCGTGGTAGGCCTCCACGAGGAAGGCCATGAGGGAGCGGGTCAGCCCGGCCGCCGGCTCGATGACGTAGGGGGTCCAGCGCTCGTTGCGGGTCTGGTCGAAGTAGGACAGGTCCTTGCCGGAGTGCTCGGCGTGGGTGGACAGGTCGAAGTCGGTGCGGTTGGCGATGCCCTCCAGCTCGCCCCACTCGCTGCCGGCGAAGCCGAAGCGGTACTCCAGGTCCACCGTGCGCTTGGAGTAGTGGGAGAGCTTCTCGGCGGGGTGCTCGTAGAGGCGGATGTTGTCGGGGTCGATGCCCAGGTCGACGTACCAGGCCTTGCGGTAGTCGATCCAGTACTGGTGCCACTCCTCGTCCGTGCCGGGCTCGCAGAAGAACTCCATCTCCATCTGCTCGAACTCCCGGGTGCGGAAGATGAAGTTGCCCGGGGTGATCTCGTTGCGGAAGGACTTGCCCACCTGGCCGATGCCGAAGGGCGGCTTCTTGCGGGCCGCGCCCATGACATTGGCGAAGTTGACGAAGATGCCCTGGGCGGTCTCGGGGCGCAGGTAGTGCAGGCCCTCCTCGTTGTCCACCGCGCCCAGGTAGGTCTTGAGCAGGCCGGAGAAGGCGCGCGGCTCGGTCCAGGAGCCGGGCTGGCCGGTGACGGGGTCGGGCACGTCGGCGAGCTGGACGGTGTCGGGGTCCAGGCCCTTGCGCTCGGCGTAGGCCTCGATGAGCTCATCGGCCCGGTAGCGCCTGTGGGTGTGGAGGGACTCCACCAGCGGGTCGGTGAAGGCGTTCACGTGCCCGGAGGCCACCCACACCTCGCGGGGCAGGATGACCGAGGAGTCCAGGCCCACGACGTCGTCGCGCGAGCGGACCATGTACTGCCACCACTGGCGCTTGATGTTCTCCTTGAGCTCCACGCCCAGGGGCCCGTAGTCCCAGGCGGAGCGGGTGCCTCCGTAGATCTCCCCGCAGGGGAAGACGAAACCGCGGCGCTTGGCCAGGTTGATGACGGCGTCGAGGCGTGAGGGGGTCTGTGCCACCGGTTCTCTCCTTGGGAGTCGTCGCGATCCCACCTGGTTGGCGGGAACGAGTGGGGCCAGTGTAGGCGGCCCGTGCCCGGGGGCCGCCATGGGCCGGGCGGGCCCGGATGCGAGGCGCCTCACGGCACACTGCGAGGAGCATGGGGAAGGGGGCGGGGGCGCGGCGCGGTTTGACCCGGGCGCCCATTGTGATGAGAATGATTCGCATGAATGATTCCACGAGCACCTACGCAGTGCGCCCATGGCGCCGCGCGGCCGCGGCGGGGGCCGCCCTCATCCTGGCGGCGGGCCTGACCGCCTGCTCCGCGCTGAGCGGGGAGGACGAGGGCTCCGGCGGCGGCCGGCTGGCCGTGTCAGCCTCCTTCTACCCCATCGGCTACCTGGTCGAGACCATCGGCGGGGAGCACGTCACCGTGACCTCGGTGACGCCCACGAATGCCGAGCCCCACGACTTCGAGCTCTCCCCCAAGGATGTCACCGCCCTGGGCGAGGCCGACATCATCGCCTATGTCCCGGGATTCCAGCCCTCGCTCGACGACGCCGTCGCCCAGGTCTCCGGGCCCGCGGTCCTGGACCTGAGCACCCAGGCCGACCTGGTCCACCATGAGGGGGTCGAGCACGATCATGACCACGGGCACAGCCACGACCACGGCGATGACCACGGCCACGACCACGGCGATGATCACGGCCACGACCACGGCACGGAGGAGGCTCACGACCATGACCACGGCCATGACCATGACCACGGCCACTCCGATGACCTCGACCCGCACTTCTGGCTCGACCCCCAGCGCATGAGCGCGGCGGCCGCAGCCGTGGAGGAGTCCCTCTCGGCCGCCGACCCCGACCACGCCGCGGACTACCAGAAGAACCTCGAGGCCCTCACCGCCGAGCTGGACTCCCTGGACACCAGCTACCAGGAGGGCCTGGCCACCTGCGAGCGCACCACCTTCGTCACCTCCCACTCGGCCTTCGGCTACCTGGCCGAGCGCTACGGGCTGACCCAGGCCTCGGTCTCTGGCATCGACCCCGAGTCCGAGCCCAGCCCCGCCCAGATCGCCGCGATCAAGAAGGTCGTGCAGGACACCGGGACCACGACGATCTACACCGAGGAGCTGGTCTCCACCAAGACCGCCGACGCCCTGGCCAGCGAGACCGGCACCACCACCGCCGTCCTGAGCCCCATGGAGTCCGCCCCCGACAAGGGCGGCTACGTCGATGGGATGAAGGCCAACCTGGAGGCCCTGCGCACCGGGCTGTCCTGCACATGAGCCGTTCCGACATGCGCCATCCCGTTCGCAGCGCGACGCCGCCCGAGACCTCCCGGGCGGCGTCGCCGCCGTCATCGGCGCTGGTGGAGGCCGAGGATGCCAGCGTGGTCCTGGGCTCCTGCCTCATCCTGGACGGGGTGAGCCTGCGGGTGGGCCGGGGCGAGTCGGTGGCCCTCCTGGGGGCCAACGGCTCGGGCAAGTCCACCCTGGTCAAGACCATCCTGGGCCTGGTGCCCACGGTCGCGGGCTCGGTGCGCCTCCTGGGCAGGGCGGTGCACCGCCGCCGCGGCGTGGACTGGGACCGGGTGGGCTACGTGCCCCAGCGGGTCACGGCCGCCTCCGGGGTCCCGGCCACCGCCCTGGAGGTGGTGCGCTCAGGACTGCTGGGGCCCCGGCGCCCCTGGGGCGACCGGGGCCCCCGGGCCGGCAGGCTGGCGATGGAGGCGCTGGACGCCGTCGGCCTGGCCGACCGGGCCCGTGACCACGTCCAGGTCCTCTCCGGCGGGCAGGCCCAGCGCGTGCTCATCGCCCGGGCCCTGGTGCGCCGCCCCGAGCTGCTCATCCTCGATGAGCCCCTGGCGGGCATCGACCGGGCCAGCCGCGAGTCCCTGGCCGCGATCCTCACCGAGCTGCGCGGCAGCGGGCTGACGCTCATCACGGTCCTGCACGAGATGGGCGAGCTGGCCGACGTCGTCGAGCGCGCGGTGGTGCTCCAGGACGGCCGGGTCATCAGCGACGGCCGGGCCGCCGAGCTGCGTCCCGAGGGCCACGACCACTCCCGCCACGACGAGATCGGCCACGACACCACCCAGGACTGCGAGCACGAGCACCCCCACGGCGAGCAGGCCCCGCCAGTCCACCACGCGCCGGTGCTCCGCGCCCGGCCGCCCCGAGAGGAGCGCTTCTGATGCTGGCCGATCTGACCGCCATGCTCTCCAGCCCCCTGATGCAGCGGGCCTTCATCGTGGCCGTCCTGGTGGGCCTGTCGGCCCCCGTGGTGGGCACCTACCTGGTTCAGCGGGGCCTGGCCCTCCTGGGCGACGGCATCGGCCACATCGCCCTGACCGGCATCGCCCTGGGCTGGCTGGCCGGGGCCGCGGCGAACGCCACCCCGCGTGATGCCCTGGCCATCCCCGGGGCGATCCTGGCCAGCGTCCTGGGCGCGGTGGTCATCGAGGCCATCCGCGCCCGCGGCCGCACCCGGGGGGATGTGGCCCTGGCGATCCTGTTCTACGGGGGCATCGCCGGGGGCGTCATCCTCATCTCCCTGGCCGGCGGGACGACGACGAACCTCAACTCCTACCTGTTCGGCTCCATCTCCACGGTCTCGGTGACCGACACCTGGTTCACCATCGTGCTGGCGGCCGGGGTGCTGGTGGTCGGGCTGGGGCTGCGCGGCCCCCTGTTCGCCCTGTGCCACGACGAGGAGTTCGCCCGGGCCTGCGGGCTGCCCACGGGGGCGCTGAACATCCTCATCGCCGTGGTGGCGGCCCTGACGGTCTCGGTGTCCATGCGGGTGGTGGGCGCGCTCATGGTCTCGGCGGTGATGATCGTGCCGGTGGCCATCGCCCAGCTGGTGTCCCACTCCTTCACCCGCACCATGCACCTGGCCATGGGCCTGGGCGTGGTGGCCTGCGTCAGCGGCCTGACCATCACCTACTTCGTGCGCCTGTCTCCTGGCGCCATGATCGTGGTGCTGCTGGTGGGCGCCTACACCGCGGTGGCGGTCCTCACCGCCGTGGTCGGGGCGGTACGGTTGGCCAGTCGGTCACGTCGTCATCAGGAGGCCAGCCCATGAGCGAGAAGACCACCGTCCGCCCCCGGGCCACCCGCCAGCGCGCCGCGGTGGCCGACATCCTGGCGCGCACCGAGGGGTTCCGCTCCGCCCAGCAGATCCACTCCGCACTGGAGGCCGAGGGGACCCGGGTGGGACTGGCCACCGTCTACCGCAACCTGCAGTCCCTGGCCGAGGCCGGCGACGTCGACCAGCTGCGCAGCGCCGAGGGCGAGCTGCTCTACCGGGCCTGCGAGCGCTCCGAGCACCACCACCACATCGTGTGCCGCAACTGCGGCTACACGGTGGAGGTTGCCGGCGGCGAGTTGGAGTCGTGGATCGCCCGGGTCTCCCAGGCCCACGGCTTCACGGCCATGGAGCACACCGCGGAGTTCTTCGGCCTGTGCGCCTCCTGCTCAGCGCCGGCACCCGAGGGGGTCGAGGCTTGACGTGTGACCATATGGTCACCTATGGTGATGGCAGTGGATGACGACGATCAGGACAGGGTCTTCAAGGCGCTGGCCGATCGCACCCGACGGTCACTGCTCGACCGGCTGCACTCCCGCGACGGCCAGTCACTGGCGGAGCTCACCGAGGGCTTCGATATGAGCCGCTTCGGGGTGGCCAAGCACCTGCGCATCCTGCAGGACGCCGGCCTGGTGGTGGCGCGGCGCGAGGGGCGCCGCACCGCCCACTACCTCAACCCTGTCCCCATCCAGCAGATCCACAACCGGTGGATGGACGCCTACACCACCGGATTCAGCCAGCACCTCATCGATCTCAGGTCAGCATTGGAGGATCAGCCATGAGCACGCCCAGCAGCCCCGCGGGCTCGACATCCCCGCAGGTCTACCAGGTCTTCATCCGCGCCACGCCCCAGGCGGTGTGGGAGGCGATCACCAGCCCGGAGCTGACCCGGCAGTACTTCTACGGGTCGGCCGTCCAGACCGAGGCCCGTCCCGACGGCGCCTTCAACTATCTGTCCCCCGACGGGCAGAGCCTGTGGGGGCGCGGGACCATCGCCGAGTGGGACCCTCCCCGACGCCTGGTGCACACCTGGCGCTCCCTGTACGACCCCCGGGCCCATGACGAGCCCGCCAGCCGTGTGGCCTGGGAGATCACCGAGCAGGAGGGCGGGTACTGCCTGCTGAGGGTCACTCACGACCACCTGGAGCACTCCCCCATCACTGCCGACGGCGTGGCGGGCGAGGGCTGGATGCTGGTGCTCAGCGGGCTGAAGAGCCTGGTGGAGACCGGCCAGGGGCTTATCGCCGCCAAGGAGGCCTGAGAGGCCTGAGGGGCCTGAGGAGGTCGTGGGCCTTGAGCACCCCGCGATGGGCGCGGGCACCTCCAGGGCTGTTCATAGTGGCTGTGGGTTTCGCTGGGTCACCCACGTTTCGCTGGGTGACCCGCATTCCGCTGGCCCGAACAGCGCCATCCGGGCCAGCAGGATACGAGTGACCCAGCAGTAATCGAGTCACCCAGCGGGCCGGTGGCGCAGGGCTCCTCCGGTGAGTGGCACCTCCTGCGATCCGCAGGCAGTCCCCGCGATATGCGCCCCAGCGGCAGCCATGCCGCGGCCCAGCGCCGGGTCACAGGCCTTGATCCTCAGGGGGCGACGCGGTCGATGGCGCCGCCGAAGCGCCGCTCGCGCAGGGCGTAGTCCTGGCAGGCCTTCCACAGCTCGGTGCGGTCGAACTCGGGCCAGGGCAGGTCGGAGAAGTACAGCTCGGCGTAGGCCGAGGACCACAGGAGGAAGTTGGAGGTGCGCCGCTCCCCGCCGGTGCGCACGAACAGGTCGACCTCCCTCATGGTCGGGGAGTAGAGGTACTGCTGGAAGAGGCTCTCGGAGATCGCCGAGGGCTTGAGCCGGCCCGCGGCCGCATCCTCGGCGATGGCCCGGGCGGCGTCGGTGATCTCGGCGCGGCCCCCGTAGTTGATGCACATGTTGAAGGTCATGCCGGTGTTGCCGGCGGTCAGGCGCTCGGCGGCCCGCAGCTCGGAGAGCACCGAGCGCCACAGCCGCGGGGTGCGGCCCACCCAGCGCACTCGCACATTCCAGGAGTGGAGCTGGTCGCGCTGCTCGCGCAGGACGGTGCGGGTGAAGCCCATGATGAAGCGCACCTCGGCCGGCGAGCGCTTCCAGTTCTCGGTGGAGAAGGCGTAGGCGCTCAGCTCCTGGATCCCCAGCTCGACGGCGCCGGCGATGACGTCGATGAGGTTGGCCTCCCCCGCCCGGTGGCCCTCGGTGCGGGGCAGGTTGCGGGCGTTGGCCCAGCGCCCGTTGCCGTCCATGACCAGGCCGACGTGGGCCGGGAGCTTGGCGGGGTCGATGCTGGGGGGCGTCAGTCCGGGGCGGTGCAGGGGTGTGGGCGCGGAGACGGGGACCTCGGGGATCTGCTCGTTGCGCGGCTCGGCCCGCGGGTCATCGGGCCCAGGAGCCTCCGGTGCGCTGCGGGGGTCGTCAGATGCCACGGCTCATGCCCTTTCCACGAGTGCCAGGGAGCGCAGTCGGCGCTCCAGATGCCAGGTTGTGTACGCCGAGACCAGGCCGGATGCCTCGGCGCGCTCCCGCTGCCCCGAGGCGTCGGCCAGTGGCCAGTCCCCGGAGAGCAGTGCCCCCAACAGTGCCATGGCCGCGGGGGCGACCACCACCGCACCGGCGCTGCGGCAGGTCTCGCACACCGCGCCCCCGGCCTGGATGTGGAAGGCCCCGTGGGGCCCTCTCGCCCCGCACAGGGCGCAGTCGTAGCACGAGGGGGCCCAGCCCCCCAGGGCCAGGGAGCGCAGCAGGTAGGAGTCCAGGATGAGGCCGGGGGCGTGGCGCCGGTGGGCCATGGCCGCCAGGGCCCCGGCCAGCAGGAGGTACTGCTGGGGGCTGGTCTCGGTGCCCAGGTCGCCGTTGTCGGCGCTGAGGCGCTCGGCGGTCTCGGCCATGGTCGAGGCGCAGGTGAACATGGCGTAGTCGGCGCAGATGGACCGCCCGAAGGGGTCGATGATCTCGGCCTGGGTGACGACGTCGAGGCTGCGCCCGGCGTGGAGCTGGACGTCGATCATGGAGAAGGGCTCCAGGCGGGCCCCGAAGCGCGAGGAGGTGCGGCGCACGCCCTTGGCCACGGCCCGCACCTGGCCGTGGTGGCGGGTGAGCATGACGATGATGCGGTCGGCCTCGCCGAGCTTGTAGGTGCGCAGGACCACGGCCTCGTCGCGGTAGAGCCTGGTCGTCACGGCCGCAGTCTCTCACGGCCCGGCGCCCGCCGGTGCGATGCGAACGGCGACCAGTCCGTCACTCAGAGGCGGTGGGGATGGACCGGGACGGGCGGGTGGGGGTGGGGGTGCTCTTGGCTGCCATCCGCGTGGCTCGTTCCTCGCGCCGCTCCCCCCAGCCCCGCCACGCCGGCGGGCACCCCCACCCGAGCCCGCCCTGCAGGCGGTCAGCGCAGGGCGCGGTTGACGGCGGAGATGACGGCCTTGAAGGAGGCGGTGGTGATGGAGTGGTCGATGCCCACGCCCCACAGGACCTGGCCGTCCACCTCGCATTCGACGTAGGCGGCGGCCCGGGCGTCGCGCCCCTGGGACAGGGCGTGCTCGGCGTAGTCCAGGATCCGCAGCTCCAGCCCGGTCGTCTCCAGGGCGGTGACGAAGGCGTCCAGGGGGCCGTTGCCCTGGGCGACCAGCTCCCGCTCCTGACCGCCGTCGGCGACGGTGACGGTCAGCTGCGAGCCCTCCCCCTCGCCGTTGGAGGTCAGGGTGGCGCCCTTGAGCGCATAGCGGCCCCAGGGCTCCAGGCCCTCGAGATGCTCCTGGCCGTCCCCGCCCACGCCGTCGGCCGGCAGGTACTCGTCGGCGAAGATGCGCCACAGGCCGGAGGCGTCGACCTCGCCGCCATAGGTGTCGGTGTGGCGCTGGACGATGCGGGAGAACTCGATCTGCAGGCGGCGCGGCAGGTCGAGCTTGCGGGTGGTGCCCAGCAGGTAGGCCACCCCGCCCTTGCCGGACTGCGAGTTGACGCGCACCACGGCCTCGTAGGAGCGGCCCACGTCATGGGGGTCGATGGGCAGGTAGGGCATGGACCAGGGCACGGCGGTCTCGGCCTGCTCCTCGCCGAGCCCCTCGGCCCGGCGGGCCTGGACCTGGGCGGCGCGGGCGGCGAAGCCCTTCTTGATGGCGTCCTGGTGGGAGCCGGAGAAGGAGGTGTAGACCAGCTCACCGGCGTAGGGGGTGCGCGGGGGCACATCCATGCCGGTGGCGCGCTCGACGGTGCGCCGGATCTCATCGATGCGGGAGATGTCCAGCATGGGATCCACGCCCTGGCTGAACAGGTTGAGGGCCAGGGTCACCAGGTCGACGTTGCCGGTGCGCTCCCCGTGGCCGAACAGGCAGCCCTCCACGCGGTCGGCCCCGGCCAGCAGGCCCAGCTCGGTGGCGGCCACGCCCGAGCCCCGGTCGTTGTGGTTGTGCAGGGACAGGCACACGTGCTCGCGGTGGGGCAGGTTCCGGCTCATCCACTCGATCTGGTCGGCGTAGACGTTGGGGGTGGCGCGCTCGACGGTGGCCGGCAGGTTGAGGATGATCTCGCGCCCGTCCTCGGGCTGCCAGACGTCCATGACGGCGCTGCAGACCTCCAGGGCGTACTCGCGCTCGGCGTCGACGAAGATCTCCGGGGAGTACTCGAAGCCGAAGACCGTGTCCTCGGTGAGGACCTTCTCGGCGCGGGCGATGACCTGCCGGGTGCCCTCGACGGCCAGGTCGCGGACCTGGCCGCGGTCCATGCGGAAGACGACCTCCCGGAAGAGGGGGGCGATGGCGTTGTAGAGGTGGACGGTGGCCCGCGGGATGCCCACGCAGGCGTCCAGGGTGCGCTCGATGAGGTCGCCGCGCGACTGGGTGAGCACCGAGATGGTGACGTCCTCGGGGATGGCGCCGTCCTCGACCAGGGAGCGCACGAAGTCGAAGTCGGTCTGGGATGCGGCGGGGAAGCCGACCTCGATCTCCTTGAAGCCCATGGCCACCAGCAGGTCGAAGATGGAGCGCTTGGCGGCGGGCCCCATGGGCTCGATGAGGGACTGGTTGCCGTCGCGCAGGTCGGTGGACAGCCACCGCGGCGCCTGGGTGATGCGCCTGGTGGGCCAGGTGCGGTCGGGCAGGTCGGTGGCCACTGTGTCCAGGAAGGGGCGGTACTTCTGGAAGGGCATGCCGGAGGGCTGCTGGGGTGCAGGGCGGGCGGTGCGCATGGGGTGCCTCCTGGGGGCGTGCGTCGTGGGTGCCCGGCGACCTGGGTCGCCGCGGGGCCGGGCATGGGCGTCAGCCGCGGTCGGGGTGCCGGCCTGTCAGGCCCCGCCGCGGCGACTAAGCAGCAGGCCCCGGCAGGGCCGCAGGATCGCTCGCACGGGATGAACCTACCGCGAATCCGCATCCCTGTCAGGCTGCGGCGCCGGGCGAGCCCCATTCCGCGGGGCCGCCCGCGCGGTCGGACGGGCCGATGCTGGCGGGCGGGGCCGTGGTTGCCGGTGGTTGCCGGTGGAGGCCGGCCCTACTTCGCCGGAGTCGGCCGCATTTCGCCGGGGTTGTCTGCAGATCGCCGGGGTTGTCTGCACTTCGCACCCCTGGGACCCCTCCGATCCACCGACAACCCGGCAATCCGCACCACGCCCCCATCCCACAGGCCAGGACCCGCCCGGGATCCACCGCAACCCCAAGGTGCGCACCCCCAATACCGCGGGCCCTCCCGCATCTCGCTGGGTCAGGCGCAACCCGCTGGCCCAGATAGGCGGATCCCAACGAGCGAAACACGACTCACCCAACAGAAAACGGCAAGCCCAGCGAAGAGCAGCTGTGCGCGGGCACCTTCTGATCGTAGCGGGGAAAGGATTCGAACCTGCGAGTCTTCATGCACCTGATGGCGCGGGGTGCCTTCTGACCCGTGGTTAATGTTGTCGCCGCCAGCGCGAGCATCTGTCTCAATGCACCTTATGGCGCGGGGTGCCTTCTGACCCACCCCTCGAACCACCCCCTGTGACCAGCAGTGATGCGAGGCGCAGCGCAGGCGACCCGTCGGCACCCTCCAGACCGCCCCGGCACAGACCCCTTTGTACCACATCCACGCAGGTCAGCACCACAGCGCCAGCGACACCCCTCCGGAGCCCCCGTCACCCGGAATCCAACGAGACCATGCGGAAAAGTCCCCCTCCCCCACCAACATCAGACATCCGATATCCAGGACTAAGGTCCTGCCCGTTGTCCATCCCGCCAGCCCGGCCGGCACTCCCGCCCGGGCCTCAGCCCAGGGGCGGGAACTCCTCCAAGGAGAAAACAGACTCCACCGGCACCTCGAAATAGCGGGCGATCCTCAGCGCCAGGTGGAGGGAGGGGGCGTACTCGCCGCGCTCCAGATAGCCGATCGTCTGGTAGTGCACGCCCAGGGCCTCGGCGAGCTGGCGGCGGCTGACCCGGCGGTCGGCGCGCATGACCGCGATGCGGTTGTGGACGACATCTGCTCCCTGCTCACTCCCGGGCACGTCACATACCCGTCTGGCGGCGGATCTTGGCCTGCATGCGGGACAGGCTACCGATGGTCTCCTGATCCACCGAGCGGCGAATGATGAAAGGGGCGACGGCGAAGCCGAGGACCATCCAGGCCACGAGGACGCCCACCGCGAGCACGGGCCGGAACTGGCCCATCGGCTCCCAGGAGGCATCGCCCACGAGCAGCCACCGGCTCAGGTGCCCCGCCCAGTAGAAGGGCATGGCGCAGTTCAACCGCTGGAGCCACAGGGGCATCTGGACCATCGGGATCATGAAGCCGCTGGTGAGCAGGAGCGCCATCACCGCCGCCGTGGCGGCCATGAGGCCGTAGGCGCTGCGGGCCACGGAGGCCACCAGGAAGCCGATCGGCGCGACCGCCAGCGACGACAGCAGCAGGACCGCCAGGCTGAGCAGGGCATCGCCCGCCCTGAGGGAGACCCCCTCCATCAGGAGGGAGGCGGCCAGCATGAGGGAGCACTGCATGACCAGCACGGTGGCCACGCAGGAGATGGTGGTGCCCACCGCCCAGATCATGGGGCCGTGAGGCAGGATCTTCACCCGCAGCAGCGCACCGCCAACCCGGTCCTGGTAGGCCTCATTAGCGATCTTGATCACAGCCAGGGCGCAGAAGGAACCCACGGCCCCGGCGGCCAGGACACTGCCGGAGGACACATCCCCCTCATCGGGGGAGCCCGCCCTCCCCCAGGCGGAGAGCGTGACGATGGCCACGGGCAGGACCACGGAGACGATCCCCGCCCCGAGGAACTGGGGGCGCAGGTCGGCCAGGGCCTGGCGGACTCCGGCCCGCAGGATCCTCAGAGGCACAACGGCGAGGCTCATGACTGGTACTCCTCCTGCTCCTTCACGGCCCGGGGTCCCTCGGCACCGTCCCTGCCCGCGGTCAGGGCCAGGTAGGCCTCCTCCAGCGTGGGGCGCGAAACGGCCAGGCTGGAGATGCGCTCCAGGTCCAGCCCCGCCACGAAGGCCTCGGGACTGTCGGTGGCGTGCACGTGGTGCTCCCCGTTGTGCACCCAGGTGACCTCGGCGCGGCCCGGCAGGGACTCGCGCAGCTGCGTGGCGGTGCCGTTGGCCACGATCCCTCCCCCGGCCAGGATGAGGATGCGCGAGGCGATGCGCTCGGCCTCGGCCAGGTCGTGGGTGGTCATGAGCACCGTGGCGCCCACCTGGTCGACCTGGTCCAGGATGAGGTCGTGCATGCGGGCCTTGGCGGCAGGGTCCAGCCCGGTGGTGGGCTCATCGAGGATGAGCAGCTCGGGGCGGGCCAGGAGCGCGGCAGCGAGGTCGACGGCGCGGCGCTGCCCTCCCGAGAGGTCCCCCAGGCGGGAGGAGGCCCTGCCCTCCAGGCCGACGGCCGCCAGAGCCCGTCCCACCTCCAGCACCTCATCGACGACGGTCTGGTGGGTTGAGCGGATCCACTCCAGCTGGTCGCGCACCCGCCACTTGGGGTGGTCGGACCAGTTCTGCTGAACCAGGCCGACTCGGGACCAGAAGGCGTGCCCGGCACCCCTGGGATCCCGGCCCAGGACCCGCACACTGCCCGCGGACGGGCGCAGGGACCCCAGGAGCAGCTCGACCAGGGTCGTCTTGCCCGCCCCATTGGGGCCCAGCAGGCAGACCACCTCGCCTCGGCCGATACTCAGGTCCACGCCCCGCAGCACGGGCCTGGCCCCGTAGGAGAAGTCCAGGCCCTCACATCGGACCGCCTCTGGCATGGCACACCTCCTCACCGTGGGTACGCAACTAAGTGTAGCACTTCTACTACATAGCATCATAGATGAGTGACCTGTCGTCTCGCCTGAGCCGGGCCGGTCGTCCAGGGGCGGGACGGAGCAGCGTGCCCACAGGGCCCGGCGGACCGCAGCACGCGGCCCCCGCAGCACCCGGCAGATCCGGGGCTGCGGGGGCCGGGCCACGGGGCCTCCGGCACACTGGAGGCCGGCGCTACAGCAGCCCCTCGGCGATGTCGAAGGGGGTGCCGAAGCGGTGGCTGGTCACCGACACCGACTGCTCGCGCAGGAAGGGCAGCAGCTCGCTGTGCGGGCAGGCCGTCACCTCCCCGGTGTACAGGGCCACATCCGGGCTGCCCCCGGTGACCCGGGAGGCCTCCTGCCAGCGCTCCTGGGCGCCCTGCTCGCGCGGCCCCAGGAGGCGCACCCGCACGCCCAGGTCCCCGGAGGCGGCCAGGTCGGCCAGGCGCGCCTGCCAGACCACCGGCGCCTCGACCACGACCTCGACGCCGGCGCCCGCCAGGGCCCCGCGCAGGGAGGGGCTCAGCTGCTCGGCCGTGGACAGCCGGAGAACGGCCCCCGACAGGATGCCTGCGGCCATGACGCGCACGAGGTCCACCGGAGCGGTGCCCATCTCGGCGCGCACCACCACCTGGGCGCTGCGGTAGCGCAGCGCGTTGCGCTCGCAGGCCAGGCCCGTGACATCCACGGCCCGCCCGTAGGCGGCCTCCCAGGCCCGGGCATCGGCGGCCAGGGCGCCGCGCAGGAAGGCCAGCTCCTCGTGGGCCAGCTCGTGACGGGCAGCGTCGTAGAGGCCCTCGACCACCGGGGCGGCCCGGTCATCGGCCTGCGCGGCCCCGGCCCGGTCCCCCGCCACGAGGTCGCCCAGCCCCAGCAGGTAGCTGGGACCGCCGGCCTTCGTCGTCGAGCCGATGGCCGAGCGCTTCCAGCCGCCGAAGGGCTGACGGCGCACGATCGCCCCGGTGATGCCGCGGTTGACGTAGAGGTTGCCAGCCTCGACCTGCTCCAGCCACAGCTCCAGCTCCTCGGCGTCGAGGGTCTGCAGCCCCGAGGTCAGGCCGTAGTCCACCGCATTGACCGCGTCAATGGCCTCCTGGAGGGTATCGACGCGCATGACCCCCAGGACCGGGGCGAAGTACTCGGTGAGGTGGTACTCGCTGCCAGGCCGCACCCCCGCCCGGATTCCGGGGCGCCACAGGCCCCCGCCCAGGTGCCGGGGGCGCAGCACCCAGTGCTCGCCGGCCCCCAGGGTGGTCAGGCCCCGCAGGGCCTTGGGCTCATCGGGCACCACGACGGGCCCCACCTGGGCGTCGAGGTGCTCGGGCCCGGCCACGCGCAGCGAGGCGGTGGCATCCACCAGCTGGCGGGCGATGCGCTCGGAGCGCCCGGCCGAGCCCACGAGGATGAGCAGCGAGGAGGCCGAGCACTTCTGCCCGGCGTGGGCGAAGGCGGAGGCCACCGTGTCGCGCACGGCCAGGTCGGGATCGGCCGAGGGGGTGACGATGATGGCGTTCTTCCCGCTGGTCTCCCCCAGCAGGTGCATGTCCGGCTTCCAGGAGCGGAAGAGCCGGGCGGTGTCGTAGGAGCCGGTGAGGATGACCCGGTCCGCTCCCTCGTGGGTGACCAGGTGCTGGGAGACCTCGCCGTCCTCGATGGGCGCCAGCATGAGGACGTCCTGGGGCACGCCCGCCTCGTGGAAGGCCTCGACGAGCTCGGCGGCGCAGCGCTTGGCCGGGGGCGCGGGCTTGAGGATGACGGCGCTGCCCGTGGCCAGGGCGGCGGCCACGCCCCCGGTGGGGATGGCCAGGGGGAAGTTCCAGGGCGAGGCCACCACCGTCAGGCGCGAGGGGGCGAAGCGCGCCCCGACCAGGTAGTCGGGGTCCTCCAGGGACAGGCTCATCTCGGCGTAGTGGTGGCAGAAGTCGATGGCCTCGCTGACCTCGGGGTCGGCCTGGTCGATGGTCTTGCCCGCCTCGGAGGCGGCCACCTCGATGAGCTCGCCGCGCCGCTTGGCCAGCACGTCGCCGACCCGGTGCAGGATGATGGCCCGCTCCCGGGCGCCCAGCCCGGCCCAGGCGGGGGCGGAGTCGCGCAGGAGCTCGACGGCGGCGTCGACGGCCTCGGTGGTGGA
This sequence comes from Actinomyces bowdenii, assembly GCF_017592395.1. Taxonomy (GTDB): domain Bacteria; phylum Actinomycetota; class Actinomycetes; order Actinomycetales; family Actinomycetaceae; genus Actinomyces; species Actinomyces bowdenii. The sequence continues at coordinate 111,100 of NZ_JAGFOU010000004.1, read as the reverse complement.
CAGGCGGGCGGCCCCGGAGGCCACGGCCCGCACGCCGCGCTGGGAGGCGGGCACGGCCGCGGCGATCCGGCGGGCCCAGCGGCGGTTGGCGGCCAGGGCGGGGTCGGAGTCGGGGGTGGCGGTGAAGGGGCGCGGGGAGTCCCCCGGCTCCGGCAGCTCCGCCTCGGCCTCCGCCAGGCGGTCCTGGCCCCGGCGGGGCGCGGGCAGGGGCGCGGAGGGGTCGACGTCGGCCAGGGCCGCCAGGAAGCGGTCGCGCTCCCGGTTGAAGACCGCCTCATCGGTGGCGATGTCGAAGACCCCGGACATGAAGTTGGCCGGCGCCGCATTCTCCTCCAGGCGCCGCACCAGGTAGGCGATGGCCACATCGAACTCGGCGGGCGAGACCACGGGCACGTAGAGGAGCAGGTGGCCCACATCGCGGCGCACGACCTCCTGGATGCCGGTGGCCATGCCCGAGAGCATCTCGAACTCCACGGCGTCGCCGTCCTCCAGGCCGCGCTCGGCGCGCATCTCGTAGGCCAGGGCGATGTCGAACAGGTTCTGGCCCGCCACGCCCAGGCGGATGCTCCTGGTGCGCTCGGGGGTCATCGCCCAGTCCAGGATGCGCTTGTAGTTGGTGTCCGTGGCCTGCTTGGAGGGCAGGGTGGTCATCTCCCAGCCGTGGATCTGGGCGTCCACGGCCTCCATGGCCAGGTTGGCGCCCTTGACCACGCGCACCTTGATGCACGCCCCGCCGGCGGCCACGCGAGCGGCCGCCCACTCCTGGAGGCGCTGCATGGCGGCCAGGGAGTCGGGCAGGTAGGCCTGCAGGACGATGCCGGCCTCATAGCCGGCCAGGTCCTCCTGGTCCAGGATGGCGGTGAAGACCGCCAGGGTCAGGTCCAGGTCCTTGTAGTCCTCCATGTCCAGGTTGAGGAAGGTGCCGTGGTCGCGGGCCAGGCGGTACAGGGGAGTGAGGACCTCCACGCCGTGGGCCACGACCTCCTCGAAGCCCCACGGGTTGTGGGGGCCGGTGACGGCCGAGACCTTGACCGAGACGTAGTCGACATCCTCGCGCGTGACCAGGTCGGCGACATCGGCCAGGCGGCGGCCCGCCTCCTGCTCGCCCAGGACCGCCTCGCCCAGGAGGTTGACGTTGAGCCGGTTGCCGCCCTTGCGCAGGCGGGCCAGGGCCGGCCCCAGTCCCCGATCGGTGGCATCGACCACCAGGTCGCCGACCAGCTCGCGGAAGGTGCGCCGGGCGATGGCCGCCACCGCCGAGGGCGCCAGGCGCGAGGCGAGCCCGCCCATGCCCATGGCCGCCGACAGCGCCGGGGGCAGGAAGCCGGTGCGCCCCGCGGCCAGGCGCTGGAGGGCCCGCCCGGCCACGTCGAGGTCGGCGGGCCGCACGACGTCGTCGACGAAGCGCGTGGTGAACTCCAGGCCGTCGGGGTCGGCCAGGATGCGCGACAGGAGCTCGGCCGTGCGGGGCACCGGCTCATGGGCCGAGGCATCCGCCCAGGTGCGGGCGCGGGCCACGGCCCGGATGCCCAGGTCCCACAGCCCGGCGGGGCAGGCCCCGGGCTCCGGGAGGCCGGGGGCGGGCTCTGGGCCGGTGTGAGGTGACGTCGTTGTCATAGTGCACTCCCATTCTTGTGCGTCAGGAGGGTGGCCAGGACCGATGGGCCTGCCGCGGGGCCCATGAGTTCATGGGACCCAGTGTGCGCCATGACCGGGCCGAAGCACAGTCCGGCGGCGGCACGATCGCCTGGTCCCGCCTCAGAAGCCGAGGCGGGCCAGGGCCTTGGGGTCGGACTGCCAGTCCTTGGCGGTGCGCACGTGCAGGTCGAGGTAGACCTTGCGGCCCAGCAGCTCCTCGATGCCCCGGCGCGCCTTGACCCCCACCTCCTTGAGGCGGGACCCGCCCTTGCCGATGATGATGGCCTTCTGGGAGTCGCGCTCGACCACCAGGGAGATGCGCACCTGGAGGCGCTGGCCCGCGCCCTTGACCAGGCCGGCCTCGCGCGTGGTGTCGCTGGGGTCGGCGATCTCATCGACGACGACGGCCAGGGAGTGGGGCAGCTCCTCGCGCACGCCCTCCAGGGCGGCCTCCCGGACCAGCTCGGCGATCATCACCTCCCGGGGCTCATCGGTGATCTCCCCGGTGGGGTACAGGGGCGGGGACAGGGGCAGGTGCTTGATGAGCACCTCCTCCAGGGTCCCGATCTGCTCGCCGCTGACCGCCGAGACCGGCACGATGTCGGCCCACTCCCCCAGGGCGTCGACGGCCAGCAGCTGGGCGGCCAGGTCCTGGCGCGAGACCTTGTCGGCCTTGGTGACCACCGCGACCACGGGCGTGCGCAGATCGGCCAGGTCCCGGGCGATGAAGCGGTCGCCGGGGCCGATCCTCTCGTCGGCCGGGATGCACAGGGCGACGACGTCGACATCGGCCAGGGTCTGGCGCACCAGGTCGTTGAGGCGCTTGCCCAGCAGGGTGCGGGGCCGGTGCATCCCGGGGGTGTCGACCAGCACCAGCTGGGCGCCCTCGCGGTGGACCACGCCGCGGACGTTGTGGCGCGTGGTCTGGGGGCGCCCGGAGGTGATGGCGACCTTGGTTCCCACCAGGGCGTTGGTCAGGGTGGACTTGCCCGCGTTGGGGCGCCCCACGAGGCAGGCGAAGCCGGCCCGGAAGTCCTCGGGGTAGTCGGGGATGGCGACCTCGACGCGGGCCGAGGCGGGCAGGCCCTCGGGGGGCTCCGCGTCCTGCTCATCCGGCCCGTCCCCGCCCTCGCCATCAGGGTCCCCGAAGTCCTCCAGGGCGTTGGGGCCGTCCATGAGCTCGGCGTCGGAGGGGAAGCGGAAGCCCGTCGGGGGCCCGGGGCTCACGGCGTCCCGCGGGGGGATGCCGGCACCCACGGGATCGGGGCTGGTCTCGTGGCTCTCGGGCGTCCTAGTCATCGGTGTCGGTGTCCTTGTCGTGGGCGGGGTCTGGGGCGGGGTCCTGGGCCAGGCCCGGGGAGGGACCGGCGGCATCGGCGTCGGGGGTGAGGCGGGCCTGCAGGGCGGCCACCTGGCGGCGCCGCCCGGCCACCTCCCCGGCCGTCAGCCGCAGCCCCTGGATGTCCCCGGTGGCCCCGGGCAGGGGGACGCGGCCGATGGCCTTGGTCAGCAGGCCTCCGGCGGTCTCGACGTCGTCATCCTCGATCTCCAGGCCGAACAGGGCACCGAGCTCATCCAGGCCCAGGCGCGCGGGCACGCGGTAGACCCCGGGACCGATCAGCTCGGGCTCGGGCAGCTCGGGGTCGTGCTCGTCGGTGAGCTCGCCCACGACCTCCTCCAGGAGGTCCTCCATGGTCACCAGCCCGGCGGTGCCCCCGTACTCGTCGACGGCCAGGGCCATGTGGAAGCGGCCGGTCTGCATCTCGCGCAGCAGGTCGTCGGCGGGCTTGGTCTCGGGCACGTACTCGGCCTCGCGCACGAAGGCCGAGACCGGCAGGTCCTCATGCTCGGGGTGGGCGGCCAGGCGCCGCAGGACGTCCTTGAGGTAGAGCAGGCCGCGCACATCGTCGGCGTCCTCGCCGATGACCGGCACGCGAGAGTAGCCCGAGCGCACGAACAGGCGCATGGCCGCCGAGGCCGGCTTGAGGGCCTCGATGGTGACCATGTCGGTGCGCGGGACCATGACCTCGCGCACGAGGGTCTGGCCCAGCTCGACGACGCTGCGCAGCATCTGGCGGTCCTCGTCCTCGATGGTCTCGGGCTCGCCGACCTCGTCGATGATCTCGCGCAGGTCCTGCTGGACGGCCTCGCGGGCCTCGGCGTCGGTGGGGGCGGTGGCGCGGGCGCGGCGGGAGGCCAGCCACTGCCAGGGCCTGGCGGCCGCATCGACCCAGCCCAGCAGCGGCCCCAGGGCCAGCAGGGTGGCGGCGGGGTGGCGCTGGCCGTAGGTGCGCGGCGACAGCCCCACCACCAGGCCCAGCAGGAGGATGTTGATGACCAGGGCCGCGGCCAGGACCAGCCACCAGCGGTGCACCAGCCCGGAGACGGCCAGGGTGGTCAGGACGGCGGCCAGCATGTCCACGGCGATGCGCGCCACCGCGACGGCGGCCAGGACCGGGCCCCGGCGCCGGGCCAGGGCCCGCACGCGCTGGGCCCCGCGGCGCCCCTCCTCCACCAGGTCCTCGGCGGCGGCCCGGGTGAATCGGCCCAGGGCGGCCTCCCCCGCGGACAGCAGAGCCCCCAGGCCCAGGACGACGACGGCGCAGGAGATGAGGGGCGCGACGGGGATGCCGCTCACGCGCGCCGCTCCGCCAGGAAGGTCAGGAGCAGCTTGCGCTGGAGGTCGAACATCTCCTTGCGCTCCTGGGGCTCGGCGTGGTCGAAGCCCAGGAGGTGGAGGATGCCGTGGGTGGTCAGCAGGAGCATCTCCTCCACGGCGGAGTGGCCCGCCTTGAGGGCCTGCTCGGCGGCCACCTGGGGGCACAGCACGATGTCGCCCAGGGTGCCGGCGGGGGTCTGGGCCCCGGGGGTGCCGGGGCGCAGCTCGTCCATGGGGAAGCTCATGACGTCGGTGGGGCCGGGCAGGTCCAGCCAGCGCTCGTGGAGCTCGGCCATGGGCTCGGGGTCGATGAACAGGATGCTCAGCTCGGCGGCGGGGTTGACGTGCATGGCGCGCAGCACGTGGTCGGCCAGGGCCGTGAACTCTGCGGCGTCGATGTGCACGGATGTCTCGTTGTTGACCTCGGTGGTCATGCGCGGCTCCTGTCGCTGCGGTGGGTGGAGGGGCGCGGGCCCGCAGTGACGCGGGCCCGGGGGCGCCCCGGGCGCTGGGGGCGGGGCCGCTCGGCGCGGGCGGCGCGCTGGGCCTCCTGGGCGGCGCGCTGGGCCTCGTCCTGGGCGTAGGCCTCGATGATGCGGCCCACCAGGCGGTGGCGCACGACATCGGCGCTGCCCAGCTCGCAGAAGGCGATGCCCTCCACGCCCTTCAGGATGCGCTGGACGGTCACCAGCCCGCTGGGGCGCCCTCCGGGCAGGTCCACCTGGGTGGTGTCCCCGGTGACGACCATGGTGGAGCCGAAGCCCAGGCGGGTGAGGAACATCTTCATCTGCTCGGGGGTGGTGTTCTGCGCCTCGTCGAGGATGACGAAGGCGTCGTTGAGGGTGCGCCCGCGCATGTAGGCCAGGGGGGCCACCTCGATGGTCCCGGCGGCCATGAGCCGGGGCAGGGCCTCGGGCTCGAGCATGTCGTGCAGGGCGTCGTAGAGGGGGCGCAGGTAGGGGTCGATCTTGTCGGTCAGGGAGCCGGGCAGGAAGCCCAGGCTCTCACCGGCCTCGACGGCGGGGCGGGTCAGGATGATGCGCGAGACCCGCTTGCGGGCCAGGGCGTCGATGGCCTTGGCCATGGCCAGGTAGGTCTTGCCGGTGCCGGCCGGGCCGATGCCGAAGGTGATGGCGGCCCGGTCGATGGCGTCGGTGTAGGCCTTCTGCCCCAGGGACTTGGGCCGCACGGTGCGCCCGTGGGCGGTGAGGATGCCCTCGGTGAGGACCTCTGCGGGGCGGGCGGCGGCCTCCAGCAGGCCGATGGCCCGCTCCACGGCGTCGGCGCTCAGGGGCGTGCCGGTGCGGGAGATGTCGATGAGCTCGGAGATGAGGACGATGACGGTCTCGACGCGCTCGGCGGGGCCGGTGACGGTCACGGAGGTGCCGCGCACGTGGATGTCCAGGTCGGGGAAGCCCTTCTCGATGGCGCGCAGCACCTCGTCGCGGGTGCCCAGGAGGGCCACGGGATCCAGGTCCGCGGGCAGGGCGAGGGTGCGCACCGCCCGGCCGCTCCCGCCAGTGGCCGGGTCGGCGGGCGCGTCCTGCGCGCGGGCGGGGCCCCGCGCGGGGCTGGAGGTGGTCTGCGGCACCGGGGAGGGCGCTCCCGGGTCGGCTCCTGGATCGATGGGCGCGTTGGTCATCGGGCTGATCCTAACGGTCCGCGCCGCGCTCCTGCTGCACATCTTCAGCCATCAACCGATCGGCTCAATGGCGCGATTCCGCGGATACGGGATCCGGTGCCTCCCCGCGGGGCCCCTGAAGATGTGCACCGTGAGCCGGGTTGCACATCTTCAGGGGCCCCAGGGGCCGCAGACTGCGACTTTTCCGCATGATGTGGTCAGGGCCGGCGTTGAAGATGTGCAACGGGGGCGGGGGTCAAGCGGCCACCAGGGCCAGGGTCCCGGCCACGAGGAGCCCCAGGCCCGCCAGGTAGCGCCGGCCCGTGGGCTCGCCCAGCACGAGGGCGGAGAAGGCGACCGTCACCAGCACGCTCATTCGGTCGATCGGCACCACGACGCTCGCCGGGCCATCCTGCAGGGCGCGGTAGAAGCACAGCCAGGAGGCCGCCGTGGCCGCCCCCGAGGCCAGCACCCAGCCCAGCTCGCCGCGCGGCACCCGCCTGACCTCCCCCCACTTGCCCGAGACCAGGACCAGCACCCAGGCCATCACCAGCACCACCGCGGTGCGCACCGCTGTTCCCAGGTTCGACTCCACCCCCACGATGCCGGCCTTGCCCAGCACCGCCGTCAGCGCCGCGAAGACCGCCGACCCCAGGGCGTGGACCAGCCAGCCCCCGCCGCCGCGCAGCGCCCGGGGCAGGGCCCGCAGGTCCTCGCGCTCCAGCATGAGCAGGGTGCCGGCCGTCATGAGCACCACGCCCGCACCACCGGCCGGGCTCAGCCCCTCCCCCAGGACCACCACCGCGAGCAGCACGGTCATCACGGTGCTCATCTTGTCGATCGGCACCACCTTGGAGACCTCTCCCAGCTGGAGCGCCCGGAAGTAGCACAGCCAGGAGGCGCCCGTGGCCAGGCCCGAGAGCACCAGCAGCACCAGGCTGCGCGCATCGGCCTGCGCCAGGGAGCGCTGCGAGCCCACCAGCAGCACCATCGCCCAGGCCCCCGCCAGCACCACCGGGGTGCGCAGCGCCGTGGCCACCGTGGAGTCCGTGTGCCGGATCCCGACCTTGGCCAGCACCGCCGTCACCCCGGCGAAGAAGGCCGCGCCGCAGGCGAAGAGCATCCACATAAGGACACCCTAAGCCCGCTGTGCGGCCGACGGCGCCGTCAGCCGCACGGCGGGGCTGAGCGGCAGTGCCGGTCGCGGCAGGGCTGGAGAGCAGGACGGCCTCAGCGGGTCCGGCGCGGGGTCGTCATGGCGGCCAGGGCCAGCACCACCAGGCAGAGGCACACCAGGAACGCCATGTTCCGCAGGTAGTCCCCGGTGACCTCGGCGTGGGCGGTCAGCTCGCCGATGGCGTCCAGCGACCAGCTCATGGGCAGCACGTCGCTGACCACCTCCAGGGCCCGGGGCAGCTGCTCGCGCGGCACCAGCAGCCCGCACAGGAACAGCTGGGGCGAGATGACCACCGGCATGAACTGCACCGCCTGGAACTCCGTGCGGGCGAAGGCCGAGACCACCAGCCCCAGGGCCACGCCCACCAGGGCGTTGACGAGGGAGGCGAGCACCACCCAGCCCCAGGCGGCCTCGATGCGGACATCCAGCCCCCAGGCCGCCACGGCGCACAGGATGAGGGACTGGGCCACCGCCGTCAGGGCGAAGGCGGTGGCGTAGCCGAAGAGCAGGTCGGTGCGGTGCGCGGGGGTGGTCCACAGCCGCTCCAGGGTGCCGCCCGTGCGCTCGCGCAGCATGGCCACGCTGGCGACCAGGAACATCACCACCATCGGCAGGATCGCCATCATCGAGACCGCGATCCGGTTGAACAGCAGGTCCGCTCCCGGGTAGTCGCGGTAGACGAAGTACAGCAGCGTCAGCAGCAGGGCGGGAACCAATGCGATGAGGCCCACCGTGCGGCGGTCGGCCCGCAGCTGGGCCAGGATGCGGCGGGTGGTGGCCAGGTAGCTGCGCAGGCTCATCGCTCCCCCTCCTTCTTCTTCTCGGCCTCCCGCTCGGCACTGCCGTCCGGCGAGTCGCCGCGCTGGATGACGCAGAGGAAGGCGGCGTCAAGGGTCTCCTGGCCGGTGCTGGCCAGGAGGTCATCGGCCGTGGTGGTGGCCAGGATGCGCCCCTGGCGCATGAGGAGCACCCGGTCGCAGCGGAACGCCTCATCCATGACGTGGCTGGAGACCAGGAGCGCGGCCCCCGCCTGCGCCATGGCGCGGAAGGAGTCCCACAGCTCCTCCCGGGTGACCGGGTCGAGCCCCACCGTGGGCTCATCCATGACCAGCAGGTCGGGATTGGCCACCAGGGCGCAGGCCAGGCTCACGCGCCCGGCCTGCCCGCCCGAGTAGCCGGCCACGGGGCGGTCGGCGATCGCTCCCAGCCCCACCAGTGTGAGGACCTCCTCGATGCCGCGGGCGCGATCCCCCGCCAGGGCGGCGAAGTACCTGACGTTCTGGCGCGCCGTGAGGTCCCTGTAGACCGCCAGGCCCTGGGCGACATAGCCGACGCGCCCGCGCGCGGCGCGCGCACCGGGGGCGTGCCCCAGGACCCGCACCCGCCCCGAGTAGTGCTGGACGCCGACCAGCGTGCGCATGAGGGTGGTCTTGCCGCAGCCCGAGGGCCCCAGCAGCCCGGTGATCGTACCGGGCTCGATGCTCATATCCAGGCTGTGCAGGATCTCCTGGCCGCCACGGCTGACGCTGAGCCGCTGGGCCTCCACGACCGCCCGGCCACCACCGCCCCCGGAGCCGGCCGGGCTCTCCCCCTCCATGCTTTTCATCATGTGATGAATATAAGGGGTGCACCGCTCCCTGTCCAGGGAGGAGGTCGATCCGCGCGCTGCCGGGCCGTCGCCCGCCCCGCGCCCTACTCGCCCTGAGCGCCGGGCAGCTCCCCGTGGGCGTAGCGCTGGATGGTGGGGCCGATGAGCGCCACCGCCTGCTCGACGTCGAGGCCCGCCACCTGGTCCATCCGCCCCACCCATCGGGCCATGCCCAGCCCGAGGATCTGGCTGGAGATGAGCTGGGCCCGCAGGCGGGCGCGGTCCGGGCTCAGGCTTCCGGCCAGGGAGGCCAGCACGCCCTCGGTGAGGTAGTCGCGCAGGGGCTCCAGGCCCCCCGGGCTCTCCAGGGCCGCGCGCAGCACCGCAGCGAAGCGGTCCCCGCCGACCTCGTCCCACAGCGAGACGAAGGAGCGCACCACCCCCTCCCCGATCCGCTCGGGGGGCAGGGCGGCCACGGCCGCGATCCGCTCACTGAGATCCAGGGGAACACCGGCCTCATCAGCGATCACCGCCTGGGCGAACAGGGCGGCGCGGTCCGGGAAGTAGTGGTGGATCAGTGCCGGGTCCACGCCCGCCTCCCGCGCCACGCCTCGTAGCGAGGCCTGATAGCCCTGACGCGCGAAGGCCCTGCGAGCCGAGTCCAGGATGGCCTGGCGCGCATCGGGGGAGCCGGCCGGGCGCCGTCCCCGCGGACTCATCGAAGGCCCCCCGCCGGGGTCAGCCCCGCGCGGGCCCGGCGATCAGCGCCCTTCACCGCGCGGGCGGCCCATCCGGCCCTGGCGCGCACGAGCCGGCGCCGCATCCTGAGCCCGTGCCGTCCAGCCGCCCTTGGCGCCATCCGCGCCCCTCCTCGCACTCGCCCGCTTCCGCGATCCGCACCGACCGGCTGATCGCCCTCATCGCCTCGCGCGGGGAGCCCCGCGCGAGGCCGGGCATCCCGCACCCGGCGCCCCGACTCTGCCACCGCCCGCCGCGCCCGGGCATGAGGCGCTCCGCAGGGCGCCCGCGCCCGTCGCCCGCACCGGCCGCCCGAGGCATCTCTCACCCGGCACATCCCAGGACTGAAGTCCTACTCCCGTCCTGCTCCGTGGTGGTGCGAGCGTCACGCTCAACGCCCCCGCGCCTGCGCCCTGCCGGGCCCCCAGGCACCGACTCAGCGGTTTTCTTGTGCGATCCCACGGATGTCACAGTCCGATCACAGTGGCGCCGCGGGCACCGGGCGGGCCCAAACCGCCGTCGCCTCAGGTGAGGCGTGCACGCCAGGGGCCGAAACCTACCCTCCAGGGCCCGGGACCACTTATGGTGGTCGCCATGTACGACAAGGTCAAAGCACGGGCCAGTTTGTACAGTTTTCTTGTGGACTGCCGCAAAGGGACCTCCCCGGCAGCGGCAGGCCTGGCCCATAGCAGCTCTCCGCGGCGCGTGCCCAGTATCCGCCGCGACGAGCTCGCAGCCGTGCTCGGCGTCGGCACGGACTACTACGCCGATCTTGAGCGCGGCCTGCTGGAGACCCCGATCCCGGCCGACCTGGAGGACCGGATCGCCCGCGCGCTCCACCTCGAGGGCGAGTACCGCCAGGAGCTGGCGACCCGGCTGCGCGATGTCTACGAGGTGAGCCAGGACGATCCCTCCGCACCCGCCCAGTCCGCCGGGCGGCACCGGGCCCCCGCCGAGCCGGACTCGGGCCCCCCGGCAGACAATCAGCCCACAGCCCCGCTGGACCCGGCCGCCTGGTCGACCGCCCCCTCGTCGCAGCAGGACCGGGCCGCCGAGCCGGCTGCGCCGACGGCGGTCCCCGCGCCGCAGGCGCAGCCCGCGCAGGCGATCGGCTACGGCATCGTCCCGGAGGCCGGCCAGGCCCCCGCCGCCGCCGGCGGCACCGCGGCAGGCGCCTCGCCCGGCGCCTCAGCGCAGGCCGAGGCCCCCTTCTCCTTCCCCTCGTCCTCCCGGACCCAGCCGACCGGGCCCAGGGCGGCGGGGAGCCAGGCGGCACCGCCGGCGCTGACCGGGGCCGCGCCCGAGCAGCCCGCAGCGGCCTCGGCCTTCTCCCCGGTGGGATCCCCGCCCGGCTCCTCCCCCGCATCGGCCCAGACCGGCTCCTGGTCCGAGCCGCTGACGGCGCCGCTGTCCACATCCCAGTCCACCTCCCAGCCGGGGACCGCCTCGGAGTCCCCCGATCCGCTGTCCGCGCCCCTGACCGCGCCGCTGTCGGCCCGCTCGGCCGAGCCGCCGCCCGCAGCGGCCCTCTCCACCGGCCCCCTGTCCGCGCCCTCGGCGGCGCCCTGGTCGGCCTCATCGGCCGCTGCGCTGTCCGCACCCTCGGCGGCGCCCCTGTCCGCGTCCTCGGCCTCCACCGACCAGTGGTCCTCCCCCCTGGTCCCCGTGGAGCCGCAGGCCTCCCCTGCGGCTGCCTCGCCCCACGCCCCCTCCCGGGAGGCCCTGCCTCCTGCCTCGGGGCCGGGCACCGGATCCCAGCCGCAGGTGACCCCCGCGCAGGAGCAGCCGGCGGCCCCGGAGGTCTGGGAGCACTCGGACCGCTGGCCCGGCCTGCGGCCCTCGGCCACCGTCTCCGCCTCGAACCCCGGCCGGCCCGCGCCGCCCCAGCCCTCACGCCCGGCAGCGGCGCAGCCCGCACTACCACCATCCGCACTCGCACAGCCCTCGCCCGGGCAGGCCCCGCCCGCCGCGTCCCCGCAGGCCCCGACGGTGCAGCCCCAGCCCGGGCCAGTGCCCTCGGCAGCGCCGGCGGCCGGCTTCGGCCAGGGGGCCCAGGCGGTCCAGACGGCCCAGCCCGGCCGGTCCATCCCCTCGGCCCACTCAGCGCAGTCGGCCCAGTCAGCCCAGTCGGCCCAGATCGGGCCGCTCCACCCCCAGGGCCGGGCGCCCGATGAGCTGCGCGCCGCCTTCGCCCACGCCCGCGAGCCCGGCATGACCGGCCCCCAGCCGCGGGTGCACCAGCCCTCCCAGGCCCCTGCATCCCCGGCAGCAGCGCCCGCCGCCTTCGCCCACGCCCGCGAGCCCGGCATGACCGGCCCCCAGCCGCGGGTGCACCAGCCCTCCCAGGCCCCTGCATCCCCGGCAGCGGCGCCCGCCGCCTCCGCGGCCGCGCCCATCGGCTACCCGGCCGCCCCCGACCAGACCGGTCCTCAGGGCATCCAGGCCCCCACGGCCTCCCCGCAGGCCCCGCAGCCGGCGATGCCCCAGCAGCGGGCGCAGTCGCCCAGGCCCGCCATGGCGCAGTTCCTGGAGACCTTCGACACGCCTGCGCTGCTGCGCAGCCGCACCCTGGGCCTCCTGGCGGCCAATCGGAGCGGCTCGCTGCTCTACGCCCCGGTCCTGCAGTGGGGCGGCGGGCACGGCCAGCACGTCAACCTCCTGGAGTTCGCCCTGGTGGCCGGCCAGGCGCGGGAGTTCTGGCCGGACTGGCGGGCCGTGGTCGCATCGGCGATGAGCGAGCTGAGCCTCATGGCCGAGCAGCACCCCGACGACGCCGAGGTCATCAGCACCGTGGGCTCACTCATGACCTCCAGCCGGGACTTCGGGCGCATGTGGTCGGAGGCCACGCCCCAGCGGCTGGCCAATGAGGGCGTCGAGACCATCAACCACCCGCACCTGGGCGTCGTCGAGCTGCCCTACCGGGTCCTGTACATGGACGAGGACGGCAGCCACGTGGTGGTCTACGCCCCGGTCCCGGGCTCAAGCGCGCACGCGGCCATCAAGCGCCTCACCGAGTAGGACGAGTAGGGCCGGGCGGCGCCCGGCACCACGGCCGGCGCCGTCGTCGTCACCGGGGCCCGGGCGCCTCAGCCCCACAGGCCCTCGCGCTGGGCCAGGACGGCCAGGGCCACCGGGCCGGCCGAGGCGGTGCGCATGACGTGGGGGCCCAGGCGGACCGTCACCGCCCCGGCCGCCTCCAGGGCCGCGGCCTCCTCATCGGTGATCCCGCCCTCGGGCCCCACGATCACGGCCAGCCCCGGCCGCCCGTCCCAGGACCCGGCAGGCGGCGCCGGGGCGGGCAGCGAGGCCAGGGGCGCCGTCCCCTGCTCGTGCAGGACGGCGACCACGCCCCCGCCCGCGACGCACCGGCGCACCCATGCGGCCAGCTCCCCGGTGGAGCGGACCACCTCCACCGTGGGGATGACGGCGCGGCGGGCCTGCTTGGCGGCCTGCCAGGCGGTGGCCTGCCAGCGCTGGCGGCCCCTGTCGCGCTTGGGCCCCTGCCACAGCGACACGCAGCGCGAGGCCTGCCAGGGAAGGATCCTCTCCACGCCGACCTCGGTGGCAGTCTCCACGGCCTGCTCATCGCGCCCGCCCTTGGCCAGGGCCTGGACGAGGGTGAGGACCACCGGCTCGCCCGCCTCCTCCACGCGCTCGACGACCCGCGCCCCCAGCCGGTCCTTGGCGCCCGCCCCGGCATCGGTGACCAGGCAGCGCAGGCGCAGCCCGGCACCGTCGACGAGATCCACCCGCTCGCCGGCGCGCAGGCGCCGCACGGTGATGGCGTGGCGGGCCTCGGGGCCGGTGAGCACGAGCTCGGCCCCCTCAACCAGGTCCCGGCCCACAGCGCCGAGCGGTTCAGCCGGCTGCTCGGGACCGGGCCGCTGGGCCGGCCGGGCTGCGGCAGCGGCCGGCCCGGTGGCCGGCCCGGTGGCCGGCCCGGTGGCCGACTCGATGGTCCGGGCGCTGAGGATGAAGACGGGGGCGCTCACGCCCCCAGCCTACGGGCGGCGACGGCGCCGAGCAGCAGCGCGGGCACGGCGCCGCCGCCGCACCGCCGGTGCGCTGCGGGTGTAGCGTCATGGCCCATGACCCAGCCCTCGACCCCTGCGCCTGCGGGCGCCTCCTGCCCCGTCACGCCCGAGGACTTCTCCCGCAGCCTGGAGGCGGTGCGCGGCCGCATCGCCGGGGCCGCCCGGCGGGCGGGGCGCGATGCCCGGGCCATCCGCCTGCTGCCGGTGTCCAAGACGGTGCCCGAGGAGCGCCTGCGGGCGGCCTTCGCCGCGGGCGTCACCCAGATGGGCGAGAACAAGGTCCAGGAGGGCCTGCGCAAGAGCCGGGGCCTGGCGGACCTGGGGATCCACTGGGCCCTCATCGGGCACCTGCAGACCAACAAGGCGCGCGATGCCGCCGCCTTCGCCGACGAGTTCCAGGCCCTGGACTCCCTGCGCCTGGCCCAGGCCCTCCAGCGCCGCCTGGAGGCCGCCGGGCGCTCCCTGGAGGTCTATGTGCAGGTCAACTCCTCGGGCGAGGACTCCAAGTCCGGCCTGGAGCCCCACCGGCTGCCCGCCTTCCTGGAGGCCCTGGCCGACTACCCGGCCCTGCGGGTGCGGGGCCTGATGACCCTGGCCGCGCGCACCGATGACCGCGAGCGCGTGCGGGCCTGCTTCCGGCTCATGCGCGAGCTGCGCGATGCCGCCCTGGCGGAGGGGACGATCGGCCCCGGCCTGCTGTCGATGGGGATGAGCGGGGATATGGAGCTGGCGATCGAGGAGGGCTCGGACTGCGTGCGGGTGGGGCAGGCGATCTTCGGGGCCCGGGCCGCGCTCCACTCCCGCAAGCGGCCTGAGCACGGCGGGCCCCAGGCGGGCGCGCCCGCCTGAGGGCCAGGGCCCCGGGCGGCCCTGGCGGCTCAGCGCCCGGAGAAGCGCTCCTTGAGCTTGCCCATGACGCCCTCGTCCTTGGCGGGGGCGATGTCGTCCTCGCCGCGCAGGCGGGCCAGCTCGGCCAGGAGCTGGCGCTGCTTGTCGTCCAGGCGGGTGGGGGTCTCCACGACGATGGACACGTGCAGGTCGCCGCGGCCCTTGCGGCGCAGGCGCCCCACGCCCAGCCCGTCGAGGACGACCTCGTCGCCGGGCTGGCTGCCGGCCCTGACGGTGACCTGCCGGTCGCCGTCGAGGGTCTGGAGGGTGAAGGAGGCGCCCAGGGCCGCGGCGGTCATGGGCACGCGCAGCTCGGTGTAGAGGTCGTCGCCGTCGCGCTCGAGGAACTCGTGGGGCTTCTCGTGGATCTCCAGGTAGAGGTCGCCGTGGGGGCCGCCGGCGGGGCCGGCCTCGCCGCGGCCCGACATGCGGATGCGGGTGCCGGTGGACACCCCGGCCGGGATGCTGACCTCCAGGTCCTGGCGCACGTGCCTGCGCCCCTCCCCCGAGCAGTCCTTGCAGGGGGTGACGATGACGGTGCCGTAGCCCTGGCAGCCCGGGCAGGGCGAGGCGGTCATCACCTGGCCCAGCAGGGTGCGGGTCATGCGCTGGATGGAGCCCGTGCCGTTGCACTGCGAGCAGGTGACGGGCTCGGTGCCCGGGGCGCAGCATGAGCCCCCGCAGGTGGTGCAGGTGGCGTAGGTGTCCACGGGGATGGTGCGGGTGGCCCCGAAGGCGACGTCGGAGAGCTCGACCTCGACCGCCACCAGGGAGTCCTGTCCCCGGCGGGCGCGCGAGGCGGGTCCGCGGGCGCCGGCCGCGCCGCCGAAGAAGGACTGGAAGATGCCGCCCAGGTCGCCGAAGTCCGCGCCCGCGAATCCACCGTTGAAGCCGCCGCCGCGCAGGGCGTCCTCGCCGCCCAGGTCGTACATCTGGCGCTTGTCGGCATCGGAGAGGACCTCGTAGGCGGTGGAGACCTCCTTGAACTCCTCCTCGTGCCCGGGGCCGGCGACGTCGGGGTGCAGCTGGCGGGCCTTCTTGCGGTAGGCCTTCTTGATCTCCTCGGCGCTGGCGTCGCGGCTCACGCCCAGCACCTCATAGTAGTTGGTCACGTCAGGGGTTCCTTCATCTGCTTCTGGGTGGTCTGATGATCACGGAGCCGCGGTCTAGGGGGCCGGGTCCTGGCTCTCGGGAGGGGACAGGAATCGGGACAGGTAGAGGGCCACGGCGCGCACGGCGGCCATGGTGGCGGGGTAGTCCATGCGGGTGGGCCCGATGACGCCCAGGTGGGCGACCACCTCGCCGCTGCGCGGGCCGTAGACGGTGGTCACGACGGAGGCCTCGGCCAGGGCGTCGTCGCGGTTCTCCGAGCCGATGCTCACGCGCACTCCCTCGCCGTCCTCCCGGCGGAGGTCCTGCTGCGAGCTGAGCAGGCGCAGGAGCACCACCTGCTCCTCGATGGCGTCGAGCAGGGGGCCGATGGAGGCGAAGTCGGGGGTGGAGCGGGCCAGGTTGGCGGTGCCGGCGACGACGAGGCGCTCCTCGGCGTCGGGGCTCAGGGCCTCGACCAGGGCCTCGGCGACGGCCTCGAGCAGGGGGCGCTCGTCGCGGGGGGCCTGCTCGGCCAGGGAGGCCAGGATGGGGGCCGCCTCGGCGGCGCGGCGCCCCACCAGGGCGGTGTTGAGCCGGGTGCGCAGGCGGTCCAGGAGCACGGGGTCGATGAGGTGGGGCGCCCCGATGGCCTCGGGGCCCTCGGGCTGCAGCGGCACGGCGGCCGGGTGGCCGGGGGCGATGGTGCGCTGCTCGACGCGGCCGGTGTCGGTGATGATGACCAGCAGGAGCCGGGTGGGGCTGAGCGCCACCAGCTCCAGGTGCTGGAGGGCCGCGAGCTTGAGGCTGGGGTACTCCACGATGGCGAGCTGGCCGGTGAGCTGGGCCAGTGCCCGCACGGTGCGGGCCACCACCTGCTCCAGGTCGACGGCGTCCTCCAGCAGGGCGGTGATCGCGTTGCGCTCGGGTGCCGACAGGGGCTTGATGCGCGCCACCTGGTCGACGAAGAGGCGGTAGCCCTTCTCGGTGGGCACGCGCCCGGCGGAGGTGTGGGGCTGGAGGATGTAGCCCTCGTCCTCCAGGGCCGCCATGTCGTTGCGGATGGTGGCGGGTGACACGCCCAGCCGGTAGCGCTCGGCCAGGGCCTTGGAGCCCACCGGCTCGCGGTTGCGCACGTAGTCGGTGACGATCGCTGAGAGCACCTTGAGGCGCCTGTCATCGGCCATGGGCGCCTCCTTCCTCCCTCGCGCCCGGGCCCAGGAGTCGATCAGCGCTTAGCACTCCGGGGCTGTGAGTGCCATCCTACGCCGTGGTCCGGCGGGTCAGGCCGTGGCATGCCGTGAGGTTCCCCTACCGTGCCGAGGGTGAACACGCCCTACCGCCCGCCCGTCCCCGGAAGCACCGCAGCGCGCCGGGCCGCCCTGCGCGCCCGGGCCGAGCAGTCCGCAGGCCAGTCCCCGCACAGCCCCCGGGGCGGGCAGGGGCGCCAGGACACGCGGGGGGCCCGGGGCGGGGCGCGGGCGCCGTCGTCCTCGGACCGCTACGGCGGGGATGTGCTGTCCGCCGACCCGCACCGGCAGGGCCCCCATGCGGTGCGCCCCGCCTCGGTGAGCATGCCCGTGGCGCGGGGCATGGTGGTCGAGGACCGCCGGACCGGCTTCGTGGGCGCGGCCGTGGCGGTGGAGAAGTCCGGCGGGCAGCACCTGGTGGTCCTGGAGGACCGCCACGGCACCAGGCGGGCCTTCCCCCTGGGGCCGGGGTTCTGGTTCGAGGGACGGCCGGTGATCCTGGACCCGCCGGTGGCGCGACGGCGCCCGCCGGCCGGGCCGCGCAGCGCCGCCGGGAGACGGCTGACGGCCTCGGGCTCCTATGCGGTGGAGGGCGAGCGGGCCCGGGTGGCGCGCGCCTCGCGCATCTGGGTGGAGGGCAGGCACGACGCCGAGCTGGTCGAGAGGGTCTGGGGCGACGACCTGCGGCACGAGGGCGTGGTGGTCCTCATGCTCGACGGCGTGGACAACCTGGTCCCCGTCCTGGAGGACTTCGCCCCCAGCCCCCAGCGGCGGGCCGGCGTGCTCGTGGACCACCTGGTGGCCGGCTCCAAGGAGTGGCGCATCGCCGAGCAGGTGCGGGCCATGCCCGGCGGGGATGACGTGCTGGTCCTGGGCCACCCGTACGTGGATGTGTGGCAGGCGGTCAAGCCCGAGCGCCTGGGGCTGGAGCGCTGGCCGGACATCCCGCGGGGCACCGATATCAAGCACGGCACCCTGGAGGCCCTGGGCTGGCCGCATGCCGACCAGGCCGATATCGCCCGGGGCTGGAAGCGGATCCTGGGGGCGGTGCGCTCCTACAAGGACCTGGAGCCCAGCCTGCTGGGGCGCATGGAGGAGCTCATCGACTTCGTCACCGCGCCCGGCACGCGCTGAGGCCCCGAGCAGCGCGCACCGCCCCCGCCCTCACAGGGTGCTGCCGTCGTCGAAGGCGATCGTGAAGGCGCCTCCGGGCTCCACGAGCTCGAGCCCCGGGTCGTCGCTGAGCCTGAGGACGGTGTCGCGCTTACTCGCAGGCAGCGGGTAGGCGACGCGGGTGATGGCGCTGATCCCGTTGGGGTGGGTGAAGCCCTGCGGCCGGGGATCGGTGCTGAAGTGGCTCATGAGGAAGGGCAGGTCGACGTCCTGGGGGAAGAAGGCCTCGTAGCGCAGCTCCCGCGCATGGGTGTCCACGCGCTTGGTCCTGATGCGCAGGCCCTTGCCGCCCAGCAGTGCCATCGCCTCCCTCAGCTCCCGGTCATCGCCCTCCAGGCACAGGCCGCACAGGCCCTCAGGGCCGCGGTCCCAGGACAGGAAGCGGCGGGCCGCACCTCCGCGGGGGCCCAGCGAGAGCAGGCGTCCCAGGAGCGGCGGCATCCCCGTGCGCGCCAGCAGCTCCAGGTAGGGGCCGTGGGAGAAGTAGATGAGCGCGTTGCACGGCTTCTTCGCCCTGCCGTACTCCACGGCGAATCCCCTGGCCTCGAAGTCGGCCACGGCTCGATCGAGGTCACGAACCTTGTGGATCACGTGTCCCAGCTGCACCTGCTCAGGCTACGCGGGCGCGGGGCGCGATGCCATATGCGGCGCTGAGCCGCTGGGCCCTCCTCAGGCCTTGGGGGCGGCCAGGCCCAGGCGCCGGGAGCGCGCGATGAGCCGCGCGTCGCGCCCCACCAGGATCAGGACCAGGACCGCGCCCAGCGCCGTCCACACCGTGCCCTGGGCGATGAACAGCAGCACCATGGCGGTGATGACCGGGACCAGGTGCTGGAGGGCGCGCAGCACGTAGAAGCCGAAGCTGGGCATCTGCACGCCGTCGGCCTCCGCCACGGCCTTGACCATGAGGTTGGGGCCGTTGCCGATGTAGGTGATCGCCCCGCACAGCACCGCGCCCAGGGAGATGGGCACCAGGTAGGCCTCGGGCACGCCCGCCACGGTGGCGCCACCGGGGTGGGGCACCTGCCCGGCCATCTCGAAGAAGGTCGCGTAGGTGGGGGCGTTGTCCAGCACCGAGGACAGTCCCCCGGTCAGGACGAAGAAGGTGATCCGGTTCAGCGGCAGGCTCCCGGCGACCTCGTCCAGGTAGTGCAGGGCCGGGATCATGGTCAGGAAGATCCCGATGAACAGGGTGGCCACCTCGGCGATGGGCCCCCAGGTGAACTGGTTGTCCCCGAAGCGCACGCCCCGGTCGGTCAGGAGGTAGGAGCCGGCCGCCGCGGCGAGCATGATGAGCTCACGCAGCGGCAGCCAGTCCCCCGCCGTGGCGTGCCCGGACTCGATGGCGTGGAGGTCCACCGAGGGGGCCAGGGCGACGGCGGCGATGATGACGGCGAAGAACGCGAAGTTGAGGGCCCCGCGCAGTCCCAGGGGCTCGATCTGGGTGTCATCGGCCTCCACCGCGGCCACCGGCTCGCGCGAGTAGTAGTAGGAGTCCAGGGCGTAGTAGCCCAGCAGCAGGAGGCAGTTGACGAAGAGCCACTGCGGCAGCAGTGACAGGGTCCAGGTGAAGGGCACTCCGCGCAGGAATCCCAGGAACAGGGGCGGATCGCCCAGGGGGGTGAGCAGGCCCCCGCAGTTGGCCACGATGAAGATCGTGTACAGCACCGTGTGGACCCGGTAGCGCCGCTCCCGGTTGGTGGCCAGCAGGGGGCGGATGAGCAGCATGGCGGCGCCGGTGGTGCCCACGAAGGAGGCCACCAGGCCTCCCACGGCCAGGAAGACGGTGTTGTTGCGCGGGGTGGCCTGGATGTCGCCCTTGAGGAAGATCCCGCCGGAGACGACGAACAGGGCCAGCAGGAGGGTGATGAACTGCCCGTACTCCACCACCGAGGCCAGGACCACCTGCCAGCCCCCGGCCACCCACATCCAGGCGGCCACGGGCAGCCCCAGGGCCAGGGCCACCCCCAGCTGGGTCGAGCGCCGCTCCCAGCGGTGGGCCGTGGCGGGCAGGAGGGGGAGGACGGCGATGCAGGTCAGCATCGCTGCGAATGGGAGGACGGACCACCATTGCAGGTGCATGACTGTCTCCTTGATCGATCAGTGCTCCTGCCTCCACACTACGCCCGCCCTGTGATCGTCAGGCCCGATCGGCGCCGTCGGCCCGATGGGCGGGATGCCTGCCGCGCTCCAGGGCGCCCGACGCTGCGAGGACGGCGCCGGGCGCCCTGGACCGGCGGGATCAGGCCGCCACCTGGCGGCCCTGGGAGCGCACGTAGGCGTAGGCGGTCATCAGCGAGACCAGCGGCACGGTGATCACCCAGCCGATGACGGTCACTGAACCAAGGATCCAGAGGCCGGTTCCCACCAGGGCGAAGGGGAGGTAGGTCCCCACATTGGCGCTCAGGGTCCGCCAGGAGATCCTCATGGCCTCGATGCCGTCCACGCCCCTGTCCGCTGCGGCGTACACGGAGAAGTAGAGCAGGAAGAGCGCGATGATCCCGGGGATGAGGCACAGCAGGGTGCCCACCCCGGCGGCCAGCCAGGTCAGGAATGCTGCGATCAGGGTCCCTCCCAGGTTCGGGAAGGTGAAGAAGTCGGAGAAGGCCACGCGCTGTCCGGAGGCGGCCTTGAGGCCGACGTGGGCGAAGACGATGGTGGAGAGAAGATTCAGCACATAGCCGATGGGCTGGCCGAAGGGGATGCCCAGGCCGTAGGAGACCTCCTCATTATTCACGGTGTACTCGAACTGGAAGCTCAGTACCCCGATCACCAGGGTCCACAGGCCGAAGCCCGCGAGGATGACCGCGGCATTGGAGGTGATGACCGACCACGCCCAGGACAGCGCCTCGCCGACACTGGGCGGCGCCACCGGCACCCCCGGCGCCCCGTAGCCGGGCTGCGGGCCATAGCCGGGCGCGCCGTATCCGGGCTGGGCGGCATATCCCTGCTGGCCGGCTCCTCCCGCGGGGTAGGGCGGGTAGCCGGGCTGCTGCTGGGCGCCATAGCCGGATTGGCCGTCACCTGGCTGCTGGCCGTGGTCGGGGTACTGCGGGTTGGGTGGATAGGTGCTCATAGCCCATCACTCTTCCACAGGTAAGGCCCCAACCGCGGGTGAATGCCGGATCCATGAGCATCCTGGACTGAGGAGATCGGGGCGCCATGGGGCCCTCCTGCCTACTGCTGGCGGTGGTAGGCGCTCCCGTCGGCCCCGGCCCCATGGGCGGCTGGGGCCACGACGCGGGATCAGGGGCCTGTCCCTGGCTCCGCCGGCTGGCGCGGCCGCTACCCGCTCAGGGCCCGGGTGACGGCGTCGGCCATGAGGCGGCCGCGCAGGGTGAGCACGGCCCGGCCCTGCTGGGCGGCCCGCGGCTCCAGGAGCCCATCGGCGAGCAGGTCTGCGACGACGGGCGACAGGTGCGGCGCAGCGCTCCCGGCCGCCATCGCGAGCTGCGCGGGAGCACCGGCCCGGACGATGCCGCGGGCCGGCCCACCGTCGGGCGCCGCGCCGAGCCCCGCCAGATCGATGCCCCGGCGCAGGCGGATGCCCAGCATGATCCGCTCCAGCTCGCGGGACTCGGCGTCGATGACCTCGTGCCCGGCCACCGGCAGGTGGCCTGAGGCGATCTGCCCGGCCCAGGCCACCGGGTGCTTGGTGTTCCACAGGCGCGCATCCCCCAGGTGGGAGTGGGCGCCGGGACCCGCCCCCCACCAGTCCCAGTCGAGCCAGTAGGCCTGGTTGTGCCGGCACTCGTGGCCCGGGCGCGCCCAGTTCGAGATCTCGTACCACTGGTAGCCGGCGCCTGCGAGCACCTCATCGGCCAGCTCGTACTTGGCGGCCTCGTCGTCGTCCTGGGGCATGGGCAGCTCGCCCCGGCGCACCTGGGACCACATGCGCGTGCCCTCCTCGATGACCAGGGCGTAGGCGCTGATGTGGTCCGGGCCGATGCCCACCGCGGCCTCCAGGGAGCGGCGCCAGTCCTCCACCGACTCCCCCGGCGCCCCGTAGATGAGGTCCAGGGAGGTGCTCAGCCCCGCGCGCCGGGCCCAGGCGACCGCCTGCGGCACCCGCTCGGGGGCATGGGTGCGGTCCAGGACGGCCAGCACATGGGGCAGGGCCGACTGCATGCCGAAGGACACGCGCGTGAAGCCGCCCTCGGCCAGTGCCGTCAGGGAGGCCTCATCCACCGAGTCGGGATTGGCCTCCGTGGTCACCTCCGCCCCCGGAGCCAGCCCGAAGCACTCGCGCACCAGCCCCAGCATGGCCACCAGGTCTCCGGCCGGCAGCATCGTGGGCGTCCCCCCTCCCACGAAGACGGTCCGGGCGGGCCGCGGCGGCAGGCCCACGGCGTCCATGGCGGCGCGCGCCGCCCGCATCTCCCCCGCCAGGGTCCCCACGAAGTCCTCGGCGGAGGCCCCCCGCCCCATGTCCAGGTTCGTGTAGGTGTTGAAATCGCAGTACCCGCAGCGCACCCGGCAGTAGGGGACGTGCAGGTAGACGGAGAAGGGGCGGGCCCCGCCGCCGGGGGCGGGCGCGGCGGCCCGCCCCGGCAGCTCCCCCATGCCCGGCAGGGGCGGGCCCAGGGGCTGGGCCGGGCTCACCGCCCCGGCCCCCGGCCCCGCCGCCCGGGGTCCAGGCCCCCCATGGCGCCGGCCTCGCGCAGGCGCCAGGGCTCGCGCTCCGCGGCGTCCCAGGCCGCCCGCTGGGCCTCCAGGCGCTGGAGCATGGAGGCGCCCAGCTCGGGCTCCCAGGCCACCTCGGTGCGCACCGCGCGCAGGTCCCTGATCGTGCGCCCGGCCTCCAGGCCGCGCTGCTCGAAGCGGGTCATCACCCGGCCGGCGAAGCGCTCGCACCAGCCGCCGCGCGCCCCCGAGGGCGAGCCGGGGTCCGGGCCGTTGCCCAGGCTGCCCTCCTCGGCGGTCCGCGCCCCCAGCTCCGCGCGCGCACCGGCGTCGTCATGGCGGAAGTAGGGCAGGGTGGCGTCGGGGCGCAGCCCGGCCGGCAGGGCGGAGACTTCCTCGACGACGTCGCGCATCTGCCAGGCGTAGTCCGCCCAGTCCGTGGCCATGCGCCACACCCCGCCGGGGCGCAGCACCCGCGCCACCGAGTCGGCGAAGGCGGCGGTGACCAGGCGCCGCTTGCGGTGGCGGGGCTTGCGCCAGGGGTCGGGGAAGAAGACCCACACCTCGCTGGCGCAGGCCACCGGCAGGGCCGCGGTCAGCAGCTGGGCGGCGTCGGCGGGCACGACCCGCACATTGCGCAGCCCCTGGCGGGCGATGGAGGCCACCATCCGGGCGATCGCCGTCTCCCAGACCTCGATGGCCAGGTAGTCCGCCCCCGGATGCGCGGCCGCATGGGCCAGGAGCGCCTCACCGCTGCCCGGGCCCACCTCCACAATCAGGGGCCGGGCCTGGCCCACATGCCCGAAGAGCGCCTCCGGCTCCAGGCGGAACCCCGGGGCGACGGTGCGCACGGCGTCGGCGCGCGGCACCTCCACCACGTAGCGGGGGCCGAACTCGGCCAGCGCCTGGGCCTGGGTGGGGGTCAGGCGCCCGCCGGCGCGCGAGTAGGAGCGCACGCGCGAGCGGATGGCGTGGGAGCGGGGCGGGTGCTGCTGGGTCATGGGCCTCCTCCTCATCCGACCGGCTCGTCGGCAGCGGCCAGCAGGTACTTCCTGGTGAACCCGGCGATGACGCAGCCGCCGCGCTCCTGCGCGGCGAGCATCGCCCGGGCGTCGCGGGGGTCGTGGTGGGCGAACCAGCGCCGGCAGCTCACCCCGTGTCCCGGGCTGGCCAGCACCCGCACCTCATCGCCGGCCCGCACCTCGCCCTCCTGAAGGACCGACAGGTAGACGCCCACCCGGTTGCGGGTGGAGAAGGCATCCACCCAGTCCCCCCGGCCCACGCCGCGCGCGAAGGTCGAGCACGGGTTGCGCACCCCCGTGACCCGCACCCGGATGCCGCTGCCCGGCCGCCCGATCCCCAGCACCGCGCCGATCTCGACGTCGTCGATCCCGGCCGCCCCCGCAACGCCCGGCTCCCTGCGGTCCCGGTCCTCACCGGGGCTGTCGATGAGCAGGTTCTCCCCCAGGGCCCCGGGCCGGATCCCGCCCAGAACCCTGGACCAGTGGCGGGCCTCGGCGCCGCTCATCACGTACAGGGCCTTGTCCAGCCCTCCGTGGTGGGCGCGATCGGCCTGCTGATCGGGGATGAGCCCCAGGGCGTTGACCGCCACGGGGCCCTCCACGGCGGCCTTGTGGAGCGCCGAGACCCCGGGCGGCCCGCAGTCCGGGCGCAGCCGGGCCACGGCGCACACCGCGGCCACCGCGCCCACCAGGTCCCCCTGGGCGAAGGGCGAGGGCTCGCCCCGGTGGCGCCCATCGGCGCCCGCGTGGGGCTCCCCCAGGACGCGGGCCAGGTGGCGGGTCAGGGCCAGTCCCGCGCCGTCGTCGGACATGGCGGCGTGGACCGTGCCGCGGCTCACCGGCACGCCGTCGATCTGCTCAACCATCGGAGCCTCCTGCCCCAGTGCTGCGTGACTGCCGTCCTCGGCCGTCCTCACTCGTGATGCCGTGATGAGGCCTCCCGAACCCCGGCCTCACTTGTCCCGGCCGGTGGGCGTGTCCGCCCCCAGGGCGGCGATGAAGGCCTCCTGGGGCACATCCACGCGGCCGATGGCCTTCATGCGCTTCTTGCCCTCCTTCTGCTTCTCCAGCAGCTTGCGCTTGCGGGTGATGTCGCCGCCGTAGCACTTGGCCAGCATGTCCTTGCGCAGAGCGCGGATGGTCTCCCGGGCGATCACCCGGGTGCCGATCGCGGCCTGCACCGGGACCTCGAACTGCTGGCGCGGGATGAGGTCCTTCAGGCGCTTGGTCATCATCACCCCGTAGGAGTAGGCCGCATCCCGGTGGACGATGGCGCTGAAGGCGTCGACCCTCTCCCCGTTGAGCAGGATATCGACCTTGACCAGGTTGGCCTCCTGGGAGCCGTCCATCTCGTAGTCCAGGGAGGCGTAGCCGCGGGTGCGCGACTTCAGGGCGTCGAAGAAGTCGAAGACGATCTCGGCCAGCGGAAGCGTGTAGTGCATCTCCACGCGCGTCTCGGACAGGTAGTCCATGCCCGCCATGGTGCCCCGGCGCGACTGGCACAGCTCCATGACCGTGCCCACGAACTCGCTGGGGGTCAGGATCGTGGCCCGCACCACCGGCTCGGAGACGGTGGAGACCTTGCCCTCGGGGAACTCGCTGGGGTTGGTCACCGTGTGGGTGGTGCGGTCCTCCATGGTCACCTCGTAGACCACCGAGGGCGCGGTGGAGATGATGTCCAGGTTGAACTCGCGCTCCAGGCGCTCGCGGATGATCTCCAGGTGCAGCAGGCCCAGGTAGCCGCAGCGGAAGCCGAAGCCCAGGGCCACGGAGGTCTCGGGCTCGTAGGTCAGGGCGGCGTCGTTGAGCTTGAGCTTGTCCAGGGCGTCGCGCAGGGCGGGGAAGTCCGAGCCGTCCACGGGGAACAGGCCGGAGAAGACCATGGGCTTGGGGTCCTGGTAGCCGGCCAGGGGCTCGGCGGCGGGGGCGGCCGCGGAGGTGACGGTGTCGCCGACCTTGGACTGGCGCACGTCCTTGACCCCGGTGATGAGGTAGCCGACCTCCCCGGCCCCCAATCCGGCCGAGGGCCGGGGCTCGGGGCTGATGACGCCGATCTCCAGCAGGTCGTGGACGGCGCCGGTGGAGAGCATCTCGATGCGCTCGCGCGGCTTGAGGGCGCCGTCGACGACGCGCACGTAGGTGACCACGCCCCGGTAGGTGTCGTAGACCGAGTCGAAGATCATGGCCCGGGCCGGGGCGGCGGGGTCGCCGTGCGGGGCCGGGACGGCCTGGACGATGCGGTCGAGCAGCTCGGGCACGCCCGCCCCGGTCTTGCCCGAGGCCATGAGGACGTCCTCGACCTCGCAGCCTATGAGGGAGGCGATCTCCTCGGCGTGCCGCTCGGGCTCGGCGGCGGGCAGGTCGATCTTGTTGAGCACGGGGATGATGGTCAGGTCCCCCTCGATGGCCATGTAGAGGTTGGCCAGGGTCTGGGCCTGGATGCCCTGGGCGGCGTCGACCAGGAGGACGGCGCCCTCGCATGCGGCCAGGGAGCGGTTGACCTCGTAGGAGAAGTCGACGTGCCCGGGGGTGTCGATCATGTTGAGGGCGTAGGTGCGCATCTCGCCGTCCTCGCCCTGGACGGCCCAGGGCATGCGCACCGCCTGGGACTTGATGGTGATGCCGCGCTCGCGCTCGATGTCCATGCGGTCGAGGTACTGGGCGCGCATGTCGCGGGGCTGGACGACGCCGGTGGCCTGGAGCATGCGGTCGGCCAGGGTGGACTTGCCGTGGTCGATGTGCGCGATGATGGAGAAGTTGCGCAGCAGCTCGGGCGCGGTGGCCGCAGGGCTGACGCTGCTCATCTGCTCTGGCGTGGGGATCGGTGACACGTGTGCTCTTCCTCAGGCGGGCATGGGTCCGGGTCAAGTCTCCCACGTGGCGGAGCCGGCGCCGTCAGGCGCCGATGTGAGACGGGTCGGACTCCCCATGCGGCAGCGCCGCCATCCAGGGCCGAGAGGCCGCCCGGGGCGGGCCGCCGGCGGTAGCCTGCCATCGCACCCCAGTCCTTCCCCTCAATCCCAGGAGGCCCCATGGATGCCACCCCGGTGATCGTCAAGATGGTCCTCGCCATCGTCATCGCCCTCGTCATGACCCTGATCGCCCGTCTGGCCCGGCGCTCGCGCCGCCACGAGCCGGGGCGCGTGACCGGGCCCGCCGCCGTCGGCGGAGCCGGTGGCGCCGGCGGCGCAGTGCAGGCCTTCGAGGTGCCCCGCCAGCGCCCGGCCCCCTCGATGAGGGTGCTCGGCTTCATCATCATCGCCTGCGGCGTGGTGCTCACGCCGCTGGCGGCGCTCATCCCCGACCCCATCGGCATGATCGTCATCGGCCTGATGGGGGTGGCGGTCGTCCTGTGCGGCGTCTACGTCCTGCGCTACTACCACCACAGCAGTCTCGTGGACGCCCCGACGATGACGATCATGACCTCCTGGCGCAGCCGGGAGACGCGGGTGGTCCATGAGGAGATCACCAAGTACCACGCGGCGAACCGGCGCACGGTGGTGGTGCGCGACAGCCGGGGCCAGAAGCTCTCGATCGACCTGGTGTGGTTCAGTGCGCCGCTCCTGGCCCGCCACCTCATGCAGCTGGAGGCCGAGGGGAGGTTCGCCGGCAACCGGATCGGGGATGCCCGCCGGATCGCCAAGGGCCTGAGCAATGTCGAGTACTCCTTCCGGAGGCGCTTCCCCGACCACTACAAGGCGATCCTGCTCCAGGGGCCGGGGGCCAACCCGGCCGCCTTCCAGCGCGATCCCGCCGCCCCGCAGGGCAGGGGCTGGACCGGCCCGGCCTACGCCTCCTGGCTCCAGGCCCTCCAGGCGACGCTGCGGGGGTAGCTGGGGGTGCAGCCGCGGGGTTGCGGTGTGGTCGCGGCCTGCCGGGCCGCACGTGGGTATCGCCGGCATCACTGCGGCCCGCCCCCTTGCTTAGGCTAGCCTGACCCGCGTGATGGACCGGATCAACGAGCTGCCCTACACCTGGGTCTTCCTGTTCTTCTGGTGCGGCGGCATGGCGCGGTCGAACATGTTCTACTGGATCGGGCGCGGCGTTGCGGCGGGCACGGCCCGCAGCAGGTGGGCGGCGATGCTCGATCATCCCCTGTACGCCACGGCCCAGGCCTGGACGGCTCGCTGGGGCGTGCTGGCCATCCCCATGTCCTTTCTGACCGTGGGGCTCCAGAGCTTCATCCAGCTCTCGGCCGGGGTGGCGCGCATGCCCCTGCGGCATTACATCCCGGCCACCGCCGTGGGAGCGGTGGCCTGGGCCACGATCTACACGACCGTGGGCATGGCGGTGCTGGGCGCCTGGTTCTCCAGCCCCACCGGCAGGATCGCCTCGGTGGCGATTCTCGCGGCCTTCGCCACCTCGGTGGTCCTCCAGCACCGCCGCCTCAAGCAGAGCCGCCCGATACGGGCGGGCGCGCGGGCGGCCGGTGAGCATTCCCCCTCCGGCTCTGAGGCTCCCTGGGCCCCTTCTGAGCACATGCGCTCGTAGACGAGGGCAGTTCCGAGGCGCCGCCGCGCGCCCGCCTCTCGCCCCTCCCGGTCACTCCGGCTATGAGGGGCGCACACGCTATGCCGCGGGGTCTCCCGCATCTCGCTGGGTCACCCGCATCCCGCTGACCCAGATAGGCAGATCTCAACGGGCAGAACGCAAGTCACCCAGCAGAAAACGACCAACCCGGCAGAGAACCGACCCACGCGGGGCACCTCCTGACCCACCCCTCGAACCACCCCCTGTGACCAGCAGTGATGCGAGGCGCACTGCTAGAGACCCGTCGAGGCCCTCCCGGTCACTCCGGCTATGAGGGGCGCACACGCTATGCCGCGGGGTCTCCCGCATCTCGCTGGGTCACCCGCATCCCGCTGGCCCAGATAGGCGGATCTCAACGGGCAGAATGCAAGTCACCCAGCAGAAAACGACCGACCCGGCAGAGAACCGACCCACGCGGGGTGCCTTCTGACCCGAGTACGGCAGTTGAAACCCTGTATGCCTGCGCGTCTCAATGCACCTTATGGCGCGGGGTGCCTTCTGACCGGGGCAGGCTCTTAGAGAAAGGATGGGTCATGATCGTCTCAATGCACCTTATGGCGCGGGGTGCCTTCTGACTAACGGTTGCCCGCACGGAGGGCGGGGAATAGAGGTCTCAATGCACCTTATGGCGCGGGGTGCCTTCTGACTCGGTGAGGGATGCTACTCAGACATCATCGATGGTGTCTCAATGCACCTTATGGCGCGGGGTGCCTTCTGACGATCGAGAAGATTCTCGACAGCCTGGGGTTGACGTCTCAATGCACCTTATGGCGCGGGGTGCCTTCTGACTTGGTACTCCAACTGACGAAGGATGAGCTTGAGCTCAGTCTCAATGCACCTTATGGCGCGGGGTGCCTTCTGACCGACAGCTCCATCATCATCACAAAGGGCGGCTACGTCTCAATGCACCTTATGGCGCGGGGTGCCTTCTGACCCACCCCTCGAATCACCCCCTGTGACCAGCAGTGATGCGAGGCGCAGCGCAGGCGACCCGTCGGCACCCTCCAGACCGCCCCGGCACAGACCCCTTTGTACCACATCGGCGCAGGTCAGCACCACAGCGCCAGCGACACCCCTCCAGAGCCCCCGTCACCCGGAATCCAACGAGACCATGCGGAAAAGCCCCCCTCCCCCACCAACATCAGACATCCGATACCCAGGACTCAAGTCCCATAAGCTCCTCCGCTAGTGCCCTCGCACTCCCTCCAGAGCCCCTCCCGGGACCTCCCGCCATCACCCGGGAAAGGCTCATTCATCGGCGTCACAGCCCGGGCGATTCAGCCCCCGAGTCGGGCCCACCGGAATCCCGCCGGGCCGGCCTGCCAGAGAAGACCACATGCCCCGCGCAAAGGCCTCAGGACGCCAGTGCTACCGCGGTGCCACCGCGCTACTAAAGTTCTTCCTCATGGACTACTTGCGCGGCTTGAGCCGGGAGGTGGGCATCGTAGGAGCGGGAAGCGGCTCCGGCTGCCCCGGCGGGAACCGGCCGAAGATCGCGGGCTTTCCGGCGTCGTCGGGGTGCGCGGCCTCGAATCCCATCTCGGCCTGGTAGCGGCGGCGGTACTCGACGATCTCGTCGTGGGTGCGGCCGATGAAGTTCCACCACATGACGATCTGCTCGCCCAGCGGCACTCCCCCGAGCAGGATCACCCGTGCTCCGCCCCGACCCGCGGCGATCTCGAGCGTGTCCGATCCAACGGGTGCGTAGGCCAGGCAGCGGCGCGGGGTCACCACCCCATTCACCGCCACATCAGCGTCCTCGGCCAGCACCGCATGCTCGAAATCCGGACGCACCTCGAGTCTGACGGTCGCGCCCGGGTCGATCAATAGCTCGGCGCCCAGCAGGCCGGGTGTGCGCGTGCGCACCGGGGAGGCCGATCCGAGCAGCTCGCCGATGAACACCCGGGCGGTGACCCCCTCGCCGATCACGGACTCGGGGGCGTAGTGGGCGAAGTGGTTCTCGCTGTGCCGGGTCTCCTCGGGCAGCGCAAACCACAGCTGCACGCCATGCAGCGAGGTGGTCTCGGGCGCGCTGAACTCCTGGTGGGTGATGCCACGGCCGGCGATCATGAGATTCAGCTCCCCGGGGCTCACCGAGGCGGCATTGCCGCCGGAGTCGAGATGATCGATCCTCCCGGTGAAGAGCCACGAGACGGTGGCGAGCCCCGTGTGCGGGTGGCGCGGGACCTGCATGCCGCCGGTCGCCGAGACGTCATCGGGGCCGTAATGGTCCAGGAAGCACCACGCCCCCACGAGCGATCGCCGCCGCTGCGGCAGGGTCCGGTATACGGTCATGGCGCGCAGCCCGCCCAGCGGCACCGGCCGGGGCTCGAGCACCTCGATGTCGGTGCACGGCTGCCCGGGCCCGAGCACAGAGGCGGTGGGGTGGGGGTCGAGATTCGTCATGTCGCTATCCGGCTTCCTTAAGTCCCGCGACCATTCTCATGACCGCACTCCGACGTGCTATTCAGGGGTCGCTGCGACCGCATGATATCCGGAGCAGTTGTCATGACGCCTTCACCGGCGCGCAGTGGCCACCGGCAGCCGCGGGCCAGGATCCTCCAGGCCCGCCCCGCCGGCGCAGCCCCGATGCCCTCCCCGCGCAGGCGGGCATGTGGAGACGCGGCACCGGGCGAACGGCGCCTCTTACATGCCCTCCCCGCGCAGGCGGGAATGCGAGCAGGCCACGGGCAGGTCCCGCGATGCGGACGATTGTGCCGCTCGGCCCACCGCGGTCTACAGTGGCCCCATGACCACGCGGCACACCATCTGGTGGTGGCTCCCCTCAGGGCGAGCCGCCTCATCGCCGCGCTAGGACGCACCGGCTCGCTCACCGCGGGCCACCTCGGCACCATGCGTGAACGGCCCGCCTGACTCCCGCCGTCAAGGACATCCCAGGAGACACTTCAGGAAAGAGGCCCCATGACCCCCACGCCACCGACGCCGGTCACCAGGACCGTGGCCTACCACGCCGACGGCGGCGCCCTCCTCCAGCACCTCGCCCACGAGGGGGTGCTGCGCACCGACCAGGGCCCGCACGGGCAGCGCCCGCGCCCCCTGGACTGCGTCCTGCTGGAGAGCGCCGACATCACCACCAAGGCCTCGCGCACCACCATCGCCGTCCTGGAGGCCTGCGCGCGCCTGACCTGCTGGGGCCCCCAGGTCGTCGTCGAGGCCCTGCCCGAGCACGGCGCACCCGCCGCGGCCCCGGGTCCCAGCCCCGACGGCCTGGCCGCCATCGAGCGCCTGGAGTCCCAGCTGGGCGGGCACGTCGTCGAGCGCCGGGCCGGCCGCCTGGCCCTGAGCCTGCCCACCAGCGCCGACGACGACCCCGCCACCGAGGAGCGGGCCCGCCTCACCGCCCTGTCGACCATCGAGCCCCTGCGCCTCCTGGCCGCCGCCGAGGTCGACCACCCCCACCTGCCCCTGGAGGCCGGGGCCTTCGCCTTCGACTACCTGGCCACCTTCGAGGCCCTGCCCGAGGTCCCCCAGGGCGCCAACACCTGCCCCGACTACCTCTTCTACGACGCGCGCATCATCCTGGTGGTGGACCACCCCACGGCCACGGCCACCCTCGTGGGGGCCTCGGTGGACGCCGCGGGCCTGGAGGCGCGCATGGAGGAACTGGCCACCGCCATCAATGCCGCCGGCACTACCACTGAACCCGCCGCTGAACCCACCGCTGGCACCGCCGGCGCGATCGGGGCGCCCGCCGGCGGACCGGCCCCCGCGGCGGGGCCGCTGCAGGCCACCCCCACGGTCTCCGACGCCGGCTTCGAGCGGGTCGTGGAGACCATGAAGGGGCATATCGCCGCCGGGGACGTCTACCAGGTCGTGCCCTCGCGCGGCTTCACCATCGCCTGCCCCGACGCCCTGGCCGCCTACCGGGTCCTGCGCCGGTCCAACCCCAGCCCCTACATGTTCTACCTGGCCGCCCCGGACTTCGAGCTCTTCGGGGCCTCCCCGGAATCCGCGCTGCTGCACTCGGCGCGCACCGGGCAGGTGGCCATCCGCCCCATCGCCGGCACCAACCCGCGCGGACTGGCGCCCGACGGCGGCATCGACCACGAGCGCGACACCCGCCTGGAGCTCGAGCTGCGCACGGACGCCAAGGAGGTGGCCGAGCACGTCATGCTGGTGGACCTGGCCCGCAACGACGTCGCCCGGGTCAGCCGCCCCGGCACGCGCCAGGTGCGCGACCTCATGCGCGTGGACCGCTACTCCCGGGTCATGCACCTGGTCTCCGAGGTCAGCGGGCAGCTGGCCGAGGACCTCGACGCCCTGGACGCCTTCCGGGCCTCGATGACCATGGGCACGCTCACCGGCGCCCCCAAGCTGCGGGCCGCCGAGCTCATCCGCACCGCCGAGGGTGCGCGCCGCGGCTCCTACGGGGGCTCGGTGGGCTACATCCGGGGCGACGGCGAGCTGGACACCTGCATCGTCATCCGCTCGGCCTTCGTCGCCGGCGGGCAGGCACTGGTCCAGGCCGGGGCCGGGGTGGTGGCCGACTCCGTGCCCGCCAAGGAGGCCGCCGAGACGGTCCACAAGGCCCGCGCCGTCCTGGAGGCCGTGGCCGCCGCCCAGGGCCGGGCCCTGGGGATCAGCGCCGTCGTCGATGCGGGCAGCACCGGCGGGGCCGGCAGCGACGGCGGGGCGGGAGCCCCCGGGACCGAGAGGAGGACGCAGAGGTGAGCGCCATGGCACGAGCCGCCGCCACGGCAGGCGGCACGGGCGGGAGCGGCGGGGCAGGGGCCAAACCAGGAGGCCCCGCCCGCGTCGTCCTGCTGGACAACCGGGACTCCTTCGTCTACAACCTCGTCGACCAGTTCGCCTCCCTGGGGGCCGACATCGAGGTCTACCGCAACCATGTCAGCGCCGAGCGGGTGCTGGCGGCCCTGGAGCCCACCGCCGCCGAGCTGGCGGCCGGGAAGCGCCCGGTGCTGTGCCTGTCCCCCGGGCCGGGTCACCCGCGCACCTCGGGCTGCCTCATGGAGCTGGTGGAGGCCGGCCTGGGTCGCGCCATCCCCATGCTGGGCATCTGCCTGGGATTCCAGGCCATGGTGGAGGCCTGCGGCGGCACCATCGCCCCGGTGGGCCCGGTCCACGGGCGCAGCGACCGGGTGAAGGTCACCGCCCAGGGGCGCGCCGACGCCGCCCTGGCGGTGCTGGACGGCGCCCCGCTCGATGTGGCCCGCTACCACTCCCTGGGCACCCGGGCGCTGCCGGAGGACCTCATCTGCCTGGCCCGCACCACGGGCGGCACCGGTGAGGGCGGGGCCGGCATCGTCATGGCGGCCCGCCACCGCAGCGCCCCGGCCGTGGGCCTGCAGTTCCACCCCGAGTCGATCCTCACCCCCCAGGGCCCGGCCCTGCTGCGGGCCCTGACCGCCGATCTGGCCGCCGCCCGGGCGGCCCGGCCGGGCGGGCCCCCGCCGCACAGCCCCGCCCCGAGCCCCCGGACCACCAAGGAGACAGCACGATGACCACTGACGCCGATCGCAGCGCCCTCGAGGCCACCGCCCCGGCCCCCGGGGGCCGGGGCGGCCAGGAGGAGCCGCTGCCCAGCGCCCGGGACGCCCACGACCTGGTGCGCCGGGTGGTCCAGGGAGGGCGCCTGAGCCATGAGGAGGCCTCCATCGTCTTCGCGGCCCTGGGCGCCGGGGACCTGTCCGAGGCCCAGACCGCCGCCCTGCTCGCGGGCCTGCACGCCCGGGGCGAGGAGGCCCAGGAGATCAGCGGGGCGGCCACCGCCTTCCGCGCCGCCGCCCGCGCCTTCCCCGCCGTCACCTTCCCCCTGGTCGACGTCGTGGGCACCGGCGGGGACGGGGCCGGCACCATCAACATCTCCACCGGCGCGGGACTCGTGGCCGCCTCCATGGGGGTCTCGGTGGCCAAGCACGGCAACCGGGCCGTGTCCTCGCGCACGGGGGCCGCCGACGTCGTCGCCGAGCTGGGCCTGCCCCTGGACGTGGCCCCGGAGGTGGCCGTGGAGCTGCTGGCCCGCGACCACTTCACCTTCCTGTTCGCCCAGGCCTACCACCCGGCCATGCGCCACGTGGCACCGGTGCGCCGGGCCCTGGCCACCCCCACGATCTTCAACGTGCTGGGCCCCCTCATCAACCCCGCCCACCTGACCTACCAGCTCATGGGCGTGTGGGACCCGGCCATGCTGGACATGATCGCCCAGTCCATGGTGCAGCTGGGGCGCAAGCGCGCCCTGGTGGTGCACGGCTCGGGCCTGGACGAGATCGCCGTGCACGGCCCCACCCTGGTGCGCGAGGCCACCCCCCGCGGGGTCAAGGCCTACGAGGTCACCCCCGAGGAGTTGGGCGCCAGCCGCTGCGAGCTCGACGACCTGCGCGGCGGCGAGCCCGCCGACAACGCCCGGCTGCTGCGCGAGGCGATCTCCGGCCAGGGCCTCCCCGCCCACCGGGAGGCCATCGCCGTCAACGCCGGCGCCCTGCTCTACCTCGCCGGCCCCGCCGACAGCCTGGCCGACGGCGCCGCCATGGCCCGCGAGCAGATCGCCTCGGGCGCCGTGGCCGCCCACCTGGAGTCCATGACCAAGGCCTCCGACCTGGCCTCCGAGCTGGCCCCCGAGCCCGTGCCCGGGCGGGACCGGGAGCCTGCCACCGCGCCGGCCGGCGCGCCGGCCGGCGGGCCGGGCGGGGAGCAGCCGTCGCAGGATCAGGAGGGGCAGGCCTCATGAGCACCCCCACCACCCCGACCGGCGCCGCCCCCCGCGAGCGCCGCGAGCCCATCGAGGCCCGGCTCATGGCCACCGGCACCGTCCTGGACACCATCGTCCAGGCCCGCCGCCGGCGCCTGCCCGAGCTGCGCGAGCGCTTCGGCCATCTGACCGCCGAGGCCCTCCCCCGCTCCCAGCGGTCCTTCGCCGCCGCCCTGCGACGGCGCAGCGGGCCGGGGGCCAGTGCCCGGCCCGCCCTCATCATGGAGTGCAAGGCGGCCTCGCCCTCGCGCGGCACCATCCGCGCCGACTACGACCCCGCGGCCCTGGCCGCCCACTACGCCCCCCATGCGGCCGCGGTCTCGGTGCTCACCGAGCCCGACCGCTTCAACGGCTCCTTCGAGGACCTGGCGGCCGTGCGCGCCGCGGTGGAGGCGCCGGTGCTGTGCAAGGACTTCATCGTCGATGAGATCCAGGTGCTCGCCGCCCGCCACCTGGGGGCCGACGCCATCCTGCTCATGCTCTCGGTGGTGCCCGACGAGGTCTACCGCGAGCTGGCGGCCCTGGCCGACGGCCTGGGCATGGGGGTGCTCACGGAGGTCTCCACCCCCCAGGAGATGCACCGGGCCGCCGCCCTGGGCGCCGAGGTCATCGGCATCAACAACCGGGACCTGCGCACCCTGGCCACCGATATCGCCCGCACCGAGGAGCTGGCCCCCCTGGCGCCGGCCGGGGCGGTGCTCGTGGGCGAGTCGGGCATCGCCTCGCCCGCCGACGTGCGCCGCCTGGCCGGGCTGGTCGACGCCCTCCTGGTGGGCTCCTCGCTCTCGGGCGCCGCGGACCCGGGCGCCGCGGCGGCCGCCCTGGCCACGGCCGTGCCCACGGCGGCCCCCACCGGGACGGCCCCTGCTGGCGGCGCACCCGGGGAGCGGGCCGGGGCCGGCGGGCGCACCGGGCAGGTGGCGGGCCGGCCGGGCCGGGACGCTGCGACGCCGTCGGCGGCACCCGCAGCACCGGCGGCTGCGACGCCGTCGGCGCCCCAGAGCCCGGACGGCGGCGCCCCGCGGCACGGCGATGCGACGCAGCCGAGCAGCACGGCCCGGCCGGGCGTCGCGGCCCAGGCGGGCCGGGCGACCCACCCGCGCCTTCCGGCCTTCTTCGGGCCCTACGGGGGCCAGTTCGTCCCCGAGCTGCTCATCCCGGCCCTGGACCAGCTCGAGGACGCCTTCATCGAGGCCCAGGCCGACCCGTCCTTCGCCGCCGAGCTCGATGAGCTCATGACCCGCTACCTGGGGCGGCCCACACCGGTCACCGAGCTGCGCAACCTGCCGGTGGAGGGAGGCGCGCGCATCCTGCTCAAGCGCGAGGACCTCGTCCACGGCGGGGCGCACAAGGGCAACCAGGTGCTGGGCCAGGCGCTGCTGGCCCGGCGGATGGGCAAGAGCCGCATCATCGCCGAGACCGGCGCCGGCCAGCACGGGACGGCCACCGCCATGGTCTGCGCCCTGCTGGGGCTGGAGTGCACCATCTACATGGGCGCCACCGACGTGGTGCGCCAGGCCGCCAATGTCGAGCGCATGGAGCTCATGGGGGCCACGGTCATCCCGGTGGCCTCGGGGGCGGGCACCCTCAAGGACGCCGTCAACGAGGCACTGCGGGACTGGACGGCGTCCTTCGCCTCCACCCACTACCTGCTGGGCACGGCCGCCGGCCCCCACCCCTTCCCCACCATGGTGCGCGAGTACCACCGGGTCATCTCCCGCGAGGCGCGCGCCCAGGTGCTGGCCCTCACCGGGCGGCTGCCCGACGAGGTCATCGCCTGCGTGGGCGGGGGCTCCAACGCCATCGGCATGTTCGCCGAGTTCATCGACGACGAGGGAGTGGCCCTCACCGGGGTCGAGCCGGCCGGGGAGGGGCTGGGCACCGCCCGCCACGGCGCTCCCATCAACAAGGGGCTGGTGGGCATCCTGCACGGGGCGCGCAGCTACCTCATGCGCACCGCGCAGGGCCAGGTCGAGGAGTCCTTCTCCGTCTCGGCGGGCCTGGACTACCCGGGCGTGGGCCCCGAGCACGCCTGGCTGGCCGACACCGGGCGCGCCAGCTATGTGGGGGTGGAGGACGATGAGGCCATCGAGGCCTTCCGCCTGCTGTCCCGCCATGAGGGCATCATCCCGGCGGTGGAGTCGGCCCACGCCCTGGCCCATGCGCTGCGCCTGGCGCGCCGGGCGCCCGCCGGGGGCGAGGCGCCGATCCTCCTGGTGTGCCTGTCGGGGCGGGGGGACAAGGACCTGGACCAGGTGCGCATGCGCCTGGGCGGCTCCTTCTCCGACGACGGCGCGGTGGCCCGAGCCGCCCGCATGGTCGAGCAGATGGGCAAGCGCAGCGAGTACACCTCGCTGGCGGCGGGGGCCACCGCCGTCGGCGGCCCGAGCCAGGGCCCCGGCGCCGGTGATCCCGGCGCGAGCACGAGCCCGGTCAAGGAGTCCTGAGATGAGCCGCTACCCCCAGATGTTCCGCTCCCTGGACGAGCGCGGTGAGGGGGCCTTCGTGCCCTTCGTCATGGTGGGCGACCCCACGGCGTCGGCCAGTGAGGCCATCATCGAGGCCCTCATCGAGGGGGGCGCCGATGCCCTGGAGCTGGGCGTGCCCTTCTCCGACCCGGTGGCCGACGGTCCCACCATCCAGCGGGCCCATATCCGAGCCCTGGAGGCGGGTGTGGGCTTCGATGCCTGCCTGGAGGTGGTGGGCCGGGTGCGCTCCCGCCACCCGGAGCTGCCCATCGGCATGCTCATCTACGGCAATGTCCCCTTCGCGCTGGGGCTGGAGGCCTTCTACGCCCGGTGCGCGGCGGTGGGCATCGACTCGGTGCTGCTGCCCGATGTGCCGGTGCGCGAGTCCGCGGCCTTCTCCGCGGCTGCGGCCGATGCCGGGGTCGATGCGGTCTACATCGCCCCGCCCTCGGCCGCCGAGCACACCCTGGATGCGGTGGCGGGGGCCTCGCGCGGCTACATCTACGCCGTGTCGCGGGTGGGGGTCACCGGCACCGAGCACGCCTCCTCCACGGTGGGCCTGGCCCAGGCGGTGGAGCGGCTGCGGGGGGCCGGGGCGGCACCGGTGATGCTCGGCTTCGGGATCTCCCGGCCCGAGCAGGTGGCCGAGGCCATCGCGGCGGGGGCAGATGGGGCGATCTCGGGCTCGGCGACGGTCCAGATCATCGAGGCCCACGTCCCCGCCCTGGCCCAGGCGGCGCAGACGGAGGCGGAGGGCTCGCCGGCCCATGCGGCCGCCCTGGAGGCGCTGCGCGCCGAGCTCATCGGCTTCGTGGCGGCGATGAAGGCGGCCACCCGCGCCCCCTAACCCCTTCTTTTCGACAATTTGCATGAGATCGTACTTCTCCGGGCCTGGAGAAGTACGATCTCATGCAAATTGTCGAAAGTGGGGAGGCGGTGGCGCTGCCCTGGTAGTGTGCGATCACCTCGGGTTGCGCTCGGCAGCCCATCCTGCGATGAAGGAAGCCGACGATGCCGTCAGCCACCAGCAGCAAGATCAGCCCACTCGTCATCCGCAGCGCCATCGTGGCCGCGCTGGGAGGACTCCTCTTCGGATTCGACACAGCCGTCATCTCCGGGACCACCAACAACCTGCGCTCGGTCTTCGACCTGAGCGAGTTCGGTCTCGGGTTCACGGTGGCCACCGCCCTCATCGGAACCATCATCGGCGCCATGTCCGCGGGGCGCCCCGCGGACATCTGGGGCCGCAAGAACATCCTGCTGACCATCGGCCTGCTCTACACGGTCTCAGCCCTGGGCTCGGCCCTGGTCTCCGACTGGTACCTGTTCATGTTCTTCCGCCTCATCGGCGGCATCGGCGTGGGCGGGGCCTCCGTGGTGGCACCGATCTACACCGCTGAGATCTCCCCCGCCCGGGTGCGGGGACGCCTGGTGGGGCTCGTGCAGTTCAACGTGGTGCTCGGCATCCTGCTGGCCTACCTGTCCAACTACGTGCTGGCCAAGGTCTTCGACTACGAGGTGGCCTGGCGCTGGATGTTCGGCATCGAGGCGGTCCCCGCCATGGCCTTCCTCCTTCTGGCCCTGACCATCCCCGAGAGCCCCCGCTGGCTCTACGGCAAGGGCCGCACCGAGCTGGCCCGCTCCATCGTCGAGCGCCTGACCTCCTCGCGCCAGGAGGCCGACTTCGAGATCGGGGAGATCGAGCAGGCGCTGAAGCAGGACGCCTCCATGGGCAAGGCCCCGTTCTTCGTGCCCCGCAACTACCGGGTCATCCTCCTGGCCTTCGCGATCGCGGCCTTCAACCAGCTCTCGGGGATCAACGCCATCATGTACTACGCCCCGGACATCTTCCGCATGGCGGGGGCGGGCTCGGATACCGCATTCCTGTCCTCCATCGCGGTCGGGGCCATGAACCTCATCGCCACGATGACAGCACTGACCGTCATCGACAAGTTCGGCCGCCGTAAACTGATGATCGTGGGCTCCATCGGCTACCTCATCTCCCTGGGATCGATCGCGGTGGTGTTCTTCATGTCGGGCGAGAGCTTCAGCGGCGGCGCCTCCACCCTGGTGCTGCTGAGCCTGCTGGTGTTCATCGCCGCTCACGCCTTCGGCCAGGGCTCGGTGATCTGGGTGTTCATCTCCGAGATCTTCCCCAGCCGCATCCGCGCCCGCGGCCAGGCCCTGGGCTCCTTCACCCACTGGTTCTTCGCCGCGGTCATCTCCTGGAGCTTCCCGGCCATCGCCGGGGGCCTGGGCGGCGGATGGGCCTTCACCCTGTTCCTGGTGTGCATGGTCGGCCAACTCATCTGGGTGCTGACCACGATGCCCGAGACCAAGGGCGTGCCCCTGGAGGAGATGGAGGAGAGGCTGGGCCTGGGGAGCGGGCACTAGCCGCTGTCGCCGCCTCCGAGGCGCTCATCGAAGCTGATCGGCGCTCCGCAGGCCCGGCCGGGCCTGCGGGGCGCCGTCGATGCGGCTGCGGCTAGGGTGGCCCCATGGCCAGTCTGCTCAACCGGATCCTGCGCGTGCTCGGGCGCGCCGCCGCCGATGCCGCCTCCGAGGCGCTGACAACCGCGACGAAGCCGACGGGGGCCACCGACGGCCCCGCCGATCGCCCCAGTGCCGAGACCGCCCCAGGCCCAGGAGGCGGGGGGACGGCGAGGCCCGCCTCACCGAGCTCCCCCGGTGCCCAGCGCAAGGGCGCCGCCTCCAGGGACAGCTCGCACCCCAAGCCCAGCGGCGCCTCGTCCCGTGGGGCCGACCACCCCGGCCGCGGGACCGACGACGGCGCTCGGGGCGGCGGCAGCGCGCCGCATCGCGGGGTGGCGGTCTACGACGTCGCGGCCCTG
Source organism: Actinomyces bowdenii (assembly GCF_017592395.1). Classification (GTDB taxonomy): domain Bacteria; phylum Actinomycetota; class Actinomycetes; order Actinomycetales; family Actinomycetaceae; genus Actinomyces; species Actinomyces bowdenii. The sequence goes on along the minus strand of NZ_JAGFOU010000004.1, from coordinate 71,023 downwards.
GGCCTGCCCGACTTCACCTACAGCCCCGATCCCGACGGGGATGCCGACCCCGGCGAGGTCGTGTGGACCTGGGTGCCCTATGAGGAGGATGCCGCCCGGGGCAAGGACCGCCCGGTGCTCGTGCTCGCCCGCGCCCGGGGCCTGCTGGTGGTGGCCCAGATGACATCGAAGGACCACGACCGCGACGCCGCCCAGGAGGCGCGTTGGGGCCGCCACTGGCACGACGTCGGCTCGGGGCCGTGGGACTCGCGGGGCCGCCCCAGCGAGGTGCGCCTGGACCGGCTGCTGAGCGTAGAGCCGGGCGCGGTGCGCCGCGAGGGCGCCACCATGCCGCGCGGCACCTTCGAGGCCGTCGTCGCGGCCCTGCGCGCCCACCACTCCTGACCCCACTTTCGACAATTTGCATGAGATCGGCCTTTTCCAGGCCTGGAGAAGTACGATCTCATGCAAATTGTCGAAAGTGGGCGGATCCGCCTACTGCACGACACTCCCATGAAGAATTTTCTCAGAGCCACCTGGGCCCTCAACCTCGCACTTTGCCTGGCGACCATCCTGCTTGTCCCCCAGACGCTCCTGTCCTTGTTCCCGGCCGAGGCGAGCGGCTACGTCATCATCAGCAGTACCGGCGTCGACCCGGATGAGCTTCGTCAGATCGGCGAGCAGGCCGACGTCGAGGTCGCCCAGGTACGCCACATCACAGCCTTCGCAGACACCATCGATGAGTCCTTCTCGACCACCAACGTCGAGATCCTCGGTTACGAGGCCGACGACTACATCCGTCCACCACTGACCCCCCTGCTCCTGCCGGAGCCCATCGCCTACGGTGGCAGCACCGTCCAGGATGATGCCCTGGGCGGGTGGTACGCCATCGGCTCCCGGCAGGGCACCGCTCAGTTCCTCAACCACGCCGCCGACCGGTGGAGTGATCGGATCAGCGGATCAGGGACCCTGGCACCGGGCCTTGCCCTGTCCACCGCCATCAACTCCGAGATCGGCGTGAGCCTGCTGATAGCCCAGATGGTCCTGGCGCTCGTCCTGGCCCTTGCCACCACCACCCAGTCCTCCTCCTACAGAAGCGCCCGACTGCTGGGCCGCTCCCACGCCCGCCTGGCCCTCCACCTCCTCAAGAACAGCCTCCTGACAGCATGCCGGTGGCTCCTGCTGCCCCTGGCCCTACTGGCCCTGCTGGTGGCCTGCGACATCTACGGCTCCGCCGTGCTGAGCATCCACCGCATGAGCGCCGAGCTCATCGCCTGCTGCACGGCCCTGACCCTCGCCGCAACCCTGACCGGCACATTGGCAGGATGGGCCGTGCTCGCCGCTGGGACCCGGCGGCGCCCCGGCACTGAGGCGCATCCACGCCACGGGATCGCTCTGCTGACCTACGCACTCGTGCTGACCATGACCTGGTCCTTCTCCACCGCGAGCACCAGCCTCATCATCGATGTCCTCCAGGCGCAAGCACTGCGCAACCAGGCCCAGGCCCAGCAGTCCCTCCCTGCAGCCACTACCCTGAGCATCTGGTCGGTCAGCGAACCCACCTTGAATGCCAAGACGCCGCAGATCGCGTCCTTCATCGCCCAGGCCCAGGAGGAGGGGCACCTCGTCCTGGCCTGGGCGATCCCCAACGGCTCCAACGAGGACGGCAGTGGGCCGCCCACACTCTACCTCAACAACACGGCCGCAGCCCACTACGGCCTGCCCGAGGTCGCCGAGCAGCGGGTAGCCCTCTACCGGCCCCAATCGCTGGCCAGCCAGGACGAGGCCCTGACCCAGGGGCTCGTCGAGCAGGCCCGCTTCAATGCCCTGCACGGGGCGAGCGCGAGCACGATCACCGTCACCGCTCACGACCTGGAGGAGGTCAGCGCGCTCCTGCCGGAGAACCTCCCCGCCGTCAGCTTCTTCCTCAGCACCGAGGGCACCCGCACCGATGATTGCCTCATCGCCGTGGTCCCCGACGGCTACTTCGCCCCGGACGACTACCTGTCCGCCATCACCCAGGGGGCCGCAGCCCTCACCGGCCACAGCCTCGTCTCCCTGCGCGAGAACCTGCGCGAGCACCATGTGGAGGACCTCGTGGCGCGCTTCGACACCGTCGGCACCGGCAACACGGCCCTCAGGGAGCAGACCACGCGCACAGCAGTCCTCCACGCACTCATCCTGCTGACCGCAGGCACCGGTGCCGTGGCCAGCGCCGGGCTCGCGGCACGGGCCTGGGCGCAGGCCAGGCGGCGCAGGCGAGAGATCGAGCGCCTCCTGGGCCAGCGGCCGCTGGCCGGTCACCTCTTGACCGCGATCCTCATCACGATCCCCGTGCTCATCCTCGCCTGGCCGCTTCTGACCCAGCCCAGCGCTGAACTGGCCCTCACCCAGGCTGCGTGCGCCCTGGCCCTCACCGCGGCCGCTGTCGTAGGAGCGCGCCACACCACCGCTCGGCCCACCCATCCCCGCCGCAGGAGGCAGGCCCACCATGACTGACACGCTCACCGCCACAGGCCTGACCATCTCCAGGGGCGGGCGCCTGCTCGTCGACGGGCTCGACCTGTCCCTGAGGGAGGGCACCGTCACGGCCCTCAGCGGTCCCAACGGCTCCGGCAAGACCACCACCGCGTGGTGCCTGGGCCTGCACGACCTCGATTTCACCGGGACCGTGACCATCGATGGCCAGCACTCCGGACGTATGAGCCCGCGCGACATCCGCCGGGCGCACCGCACCACGATCGCCCTCCAGCCCCAGGACCTCCTTCTGGAGGACTCCTGGACCCCCGTCGCCGCACTGCGCCACGCCGCGTGGGCGCTCGGGCTCCCCCGGCGCCAGCGCGGAGCACGGATCGCCGATGCCCTGGCCGCCGCGAGGCTCACCCACCTGTCCCGGACCCGCACGGGCCTGCTCAGCGGCGGGGAGCGGATGCGGGTGGCCCTGGCTCGCACACTGCTGATGGAGCGCCCCCGCCTGGTCATCCTCGATGAGCCCACCGCCGGGGCCGATGAGGAGCTGGCCGCGCTGGTCATCGGAGCCCTGGACGAATGGGCCCGGACCTCCGCGGCGATCCTCGTGGCCACCCACGACCCCAGGCTCATCGAGCGAGCGGAGAGCCAGGTGGAGCTCGGCGCAGGCGAGCAAGTTCACGCGCCCGGTGCCCGTGCGCACGAAGCCCTTGAGAATCCGGCCTGGTAGAGTCACCCCCTGGACCTCTGGCCTGGCCGGCTGCGGGGTCCGGCGACCGGGCCAGCCAGGTGCCCCACCACCTCCATGTCGGCCCGCGGCGCGAACCCTCTCTTCCGGCCATCGACCGAACCAGACACGAGAAAGCTTCACCGTGGCGAACATCAAGTCCCAGATCAAGCGCATCAAGACCAACGAGAAGGCCCGCCTGCGCAACAAGTCCGTCAAGTCCGAGCTCAAGACCTACGTGCGCCGCGTGCGCGAGGCCGTTGAGGCCGGAGACAAGGACGCCGCTCTCGAGCACCTCAAGGCCGCCTCCCGCAAGCTGGACAAGGCCGTCTCCAAGGGAGTCATTCACAAGAACCAGGCCGCCAACCGCAAGTCCAAGCTCGCCAAGCGCGTCGCCTCCCTGTAAGGCCCGCACAGCAGTGAGCAACGTCGAGGGCGCCTCCCCACCGGGAGGCGCCCTCCCCTTTTTCCCGCCCCGTCCCTACTGACCGTCCCTGCCCCCAACCCCCACCAGGAGAGTCGATGCGCATCGGATTCGACCGCGACAAGTACCTGCACATGCAGTCCACCCACATCGCCGAGCGGCGCTCCCAGTTCGGGGGCAAGCTCTACCTGGAGTTCGGCGGCAAGCTCGTCGACGACATGCACGCCTCCCGCGTCCTGCCTGGCTTCACCCCCGACAACAAGATCGTCATGCTCGCCGAGCTGGCCAGCGAGGTCGAGGTGGTCGTGGCCGTCAACGCCAAGGACTTCGCCCGCAACAAGGTGCGCGCCGACCTGGGCATCCCCTACGAGGACGACCTGCTGCGCCACATCGACGCCTTCCGCGGCTACGGGCTGTACGTGGCCAGCGTCGTCATCACCCAGTGGACCCACGACAACCGCCAGGCACAGGACTTCAAGCGCAAGCTGGAGACCCTGGGGCTGAAGGTCTACCGCCACTTCCCCATCCCCGGCTATCCCAACGACGTCGCGCGCATCGTCTCCGATGAGGGCTACGGGCGCAACGAGTACATCGAGACCAGCCGCGACCTGGTGGTCGTCACCGCCCCCGGGCCGGGCTCGGGCAAGATGGCCACCTGCCTGTCCCAGCTCTACCACGACCACCAGCGGGGCCTGGCCTCCGGCTACGCCAAGTTCGAGACCTTCCCCATCTGGAACCTGCCCCTGGACCACCCGGTCAACATCGCCTACGAGGCCGCCACCGCCGACCTCGACGACGTCAACATGATCGACCCCTTCCACCTGGCCGCCCACGGCGTCCAGACCGTCAACTACAACCGGGACGTGGAGATCTTCCCGGTGCTCACCCGCCTGTTCGAGGAGATCCTGGGCTCCTGCCCCTACGCCTCACCCACGGACATGGGTGTCAACATGGCCGGGCACTGCATCAGCGACGACGAGGCCTGCCGGGAGGCCTCCCGCCAGGAGATCATCCGCCGCTACTACAAGGCGCTGGTGGCCGAGAAGCGCGACGCCGCAGAGCCCGTCCAGTCCAACCGCATCGCCCTGCTCATGGCCAAGGTGGGGGTGAGCACCCACGACCGCCCCGTGGTGGACCCGGCCCTGCGGGTGGCCCGCGCCACTCACGCGCCGGGGGCCGCCATCGAGCTGCCCGACGGGCGGATCGTCACCGGCAAGACCAGCGCCCTGCTGGGCTGCTGCTCGGCGATGCTGCTCAACGCCCTCAAGACCCTGGCGGGCATCGAGGACGGCGTGGAGCTGCTGGCGCCGGAGTCCATCGAGCCCATCCAGACCCTCAAGACCCAGCACCTGGGCTCGCGCAACCCGCGGCTGCACACCGACGAGGTGCTCATCGCCCTGGCCGTCTCAGCCAATGGGGACGACAATGCGCGGCGTGCCCTGGATCAGCTGGAGAGCCTGCGCGGCTGCGACGTGCACACCTCCACGATCCTGGGCCCCGTGGACGAGGGCATCTTCCGCTCCCTGGGCGTGCAGGTCACCAACGAGCCGGTCTACGCCACCAAGTCGCTGTACAAGAAGCGGTAGCGCCTCAGCGGGCGGGCCGCCCCCCGCTCCGGGGCGCGGCTCCCGCGCCCCGGGCCCGGCAGATGGCCAGGACGGCGCGCTCGACGGCGTAGACGGGGTCGCGGCTGGCGCCCTTGGTCTCGGCGTCGGCCCGGGCCACGGCCAGGATGGAGGTGGCCAGGGCGTCGTCGGACCAGCCGGAGAGCTCGCGCCGGGCCCGGTCCACCTGCCAGGGGGCCATGCCCAGCTCCGCGGGGCTCATCCGCCGGCCCCCGGCAGCGGCCACGCGCGCCAGCTGGCGGATCTTCATGGCCAGGGCCGCCACGATGGCCACCGGGTCGGTGCCCGTGGCCACGGCGTGGCGCAGGGCCGTCACGGCGGCGGGGGCGTTGCCTGCCGCGGCGGCGTCGGCGACGGTGAAGCCGGTGGCCTCGATGCGCCCGGCGTAGTAGGTGCGCACGTGCTCCACGCTCACGGTGCCCTGGGTGTCGGCCAGGAGCTGGTCGACGGCGGAGGCCAGCTCGCGCACGTCGCTGCCCAGGGCGTCGACCAGGGCCCCCACGGCCTCGGGCTCGATGCGCCGCCCGGCGCGGCGCACGTCGGCGGTGACGAGGGCGGACTTGTCCTTGGGGCTCTTGATGGCGTCGCAGGCGATGACGGGGTAGGGGGAGGCCTTGATCGCATCGAGGAGCCTCTTGCCGCGCTGGCCGCCGTTGTGGCGCAGGATCACGGCGACCTCCGGGTCGGCGGTCCCCACGTAGGCCAGCAGGTCGCTCAGGAGGGCGTCGGTCATCTGCTCCAGGGCGGGGATGAGGATGAGCCGCGGCTCCCCGAACAGGGAGGGCGACACGAGGGTGTCGAGCTGGTGGGCCTCATAGGTGGCGGCCTCGACCCGCGTGACCTGCGTCGTGGGGTCCTTGGCCCTGGCCTGGGCCACGAGGAGGGCCACAGCACGGTCGGCCAGGATCTCCTCCCCGGCGCGGATGAGGACCACCGGGGCGAGCTCGGCCTGGTCCCAGGGGATTCCTGCCGGGGCGCCGGAGCCGCGGGAGCTGCGCGCGCCTCGGGAGCGCGAGGATCGGGGCGATGCCATGGGACAAGCCTGCCACGGGGCGGCCGCCTGAGCCCCACTGCCCGGCGCGGGCCGCCCGGCAGGCGCCCGGGGCCGGGAGGGCGGCGCAGCAGGCCTGCGCACCTGCGGCGCGCCCCGGGGTGGGCCAGGGCGACGACGACGGCCTCGGCCCCGGCGGCGGCGAGCGCGCCGGTGATCCCGGCGGGCCAGGGCATCCGGGCTCCCGGCAGGTGGGCGAGGGCACCGGCGACCGCCACCAGCCAGGCGCAGCCCGCCGTGGCCGGCCAGGCGATGAGCCCGGCGGCCGCGGGCCACAGGGGCGCGATGAGGGTGGCCAGGATGCCGCAGACCGTGACCAGGGGGACCACGGGGGCGGCCAGGACGTTGGCGGGGACCGACCAGGCCCCCGCGCTGGGCTGGAGGAGGATGAGGATGGGGGCGCAGGCTGCCTGGGCCACCAGGGGCAGGGCCAGGGCGGTGGCCGCCCACCGCGGCAGGCGCCGGGACAGGGCCGCGGCCATCGGGCGCTGCCCCAGCAGGATGCCCGCCGTGGCTGACACGGACAGGGCGAAGCCGTAGTCGCGGGACTGCCAGGGGTCGGCCAGCAGTAGCAGGAGGATGGCGGCGCACAGGGAGGGCAGCGCCGCCGCCCGCCGTCCCGCGGCCACCCCGAGGAGCATGACCGACCCCATGGCGGCTGAGCGCAGCACCGATCCCGAGGGGCGCACGAGGATGACCAGGCCGGCCAGGAGGAGGGCGCCGACCAGGGCCCGCCACCGGCGCGGCACCACCCCCAGGGCCGCCAGGCACAGCCCCAGGACGATGGCCACATGCTGCCCGGAGACGGCCGTGAGGTGGGTCATGGACACGGTGCGCATGTCCTGGCGCACTTCGGCGGGCAGGGCGTGGTCGTCCCCCAGGGCCACGCCGGGCACGAGCTCGCGGCTGCCCCGGGGCCAGGGCCCCGGTAGGGCCGCTGCACCCTCGGTCCCCCCGGTGGGGGCGCCGACGGCCCGGGCCAGTCCCCGTCTGAGGGCGGTGACGGCGCCCAGGGCGCCCGAGGCCGGCTCGAGGAGCCGCACGGTGGCGGAGCGCCCGATGAGGGCCGTCTCCCGCCTGCCGGGCTCGGTGGCCCGGGGGCTCGCGCGCACCCGCACCCGGTCCCCCATGTCCAGGCGAGCCCACTCCTGCCCTGCCAGGACGATGGCCCGCTGCCGGCTGGGCCGGCCGTCGACGCTCTCGACATCCAGGATGGTGATGACCGTGGTGGCCCTGGGCGTGGCCGAGACCCGGGGCTGCTCGGCCACAGTGCCCAGGAGGGTCACGGCGCCCGGGCGCGCGGTGGCGGCGGTGAGGGGGTCCAGGCCGCGGGACCACATCTGGGCGGCGCTGACTGCCAGCACGCCGCAGATGGCCACCAGGCAGACCAGGAGGCTGGCGGCCGGTGACCCGATGGTCTCGGGCCGGTCCTGGGGCGCGCCCGGCCTGTCATCGGCACGGTGGCGCGGTGGGCGGAAGCGCAGCGCCGCGATGGCCAGAAGGATGCCGGGGCCCAGGCATGCCAGGGCCGCGGCGGCCACCGTCCCCCAGGCCGCGGCCGGTTGCCCGACCGCCCAGAAGGCCGCTGCCCAGGCGCTGAGGGCTGGGGGCAGGAGCCGCAGGTCGAGGGCCTCGGGGGCCTTTCCGGTTCGGGCGGGCGCGCGCCCGCGCCGGGAGGGAGCCAGGGCGGACAGGACGGCGGGGTCGTCCCAGGGCGCTGCTGCGGCGGGGAGGGTCGGCGGCCGGGGGCCGCGGGTGGTGTCGCGGTTCATACGGTGGCCGCCTCCTTGAGGGCCTCGAGCTTGGCCCGGCCGATGCCGGGGACATCGGTGAGGTCCTCCACGGAGGCGAAGGGACCGTGGGTCTGGCGGTGCTCGACGATGCGCTGGGCCAGGGCCGGCCCTATCCCGGGGAGCTCCTCGAGCTGGGAGGCGGTGGCGGTGTTGATGTTGATGCGGCTGCCGGGGGCCGCCTGGGGGCCGGCAGCCGCATCGCCCGGCGGCGGGCCTGGTGCGCTCGGGGCTGCCTGCCCGCCCGCCCGGCCGGGGTCCTGGGGCGGGAGGGTCTCCCCGAGGCGGGGCACCCGCACCTGCTCGCCGTCGGCCAGGGCCCGGGCCAGGTTGAGCTGGTCGGTGTCCGCCTCGGCGGTGGCCCCACCGGCGGCCTCGATGGCGTCGACGACGCGCGCCCCTGGGCGCAGCAGGACCACCCCGGGGCTCTGGACGGCTCCGGCGACGTGCACGACCAGTCGGTCCTGCCCGGGGGCGCCGGTGCCCAGCGGGTCCGCCGGGGCCGTGCCGCCTCCTGCCGCCCCGGTGCTGCTGGAGGCCGTCGGGCCGGCTGGCGGCTGCGCTCCGGCGATGCCCGCTGGATCGGCCTGTGCGGGTGGCGCTGCGGCGCCGTCGGTCGGGACCGGGGCGGGCGCGGGAGCGCCTGTGGGGGCCGGAGCCGAGGCCGAGGGCGCCAGGGCGACGGCGCGCAGGGCGAGCAGGAGGGCCAGGACGATGAGCGCCACGCCGGTGATGATGGCGGCCCGCGGTGCGATGGCCAGGCGCCGGGGATGGGTCTCGGGCTCGATCGGGTCGGTGGAGCAGGCGAGCCGCACGAGCTCGTCGAGGGGCCGTTTCCCCGAGTGCGCCCGCCTGCCTGCCATGCCTCGACGCTACTGCGGGGCTCGCGGGGCGTCTGGCGCTCCCGGCGTGACTGTGGACGGGGCCTGCAGGAGCGGGGCCTGTGGAGACCGGCTCGGGGCCCTATCCCAGGGCCGGGGCCACCGCGATGCCCAGGGCGCCGGGCCCCAGGTGGACGCGCAGGGCCTCATCGATGGGAAGGGTGAGCATCTGGACGGTGAGGGCCCCGGACTCCTCGAGGGCTGCGCGGAGCTCCTGGGCGAGCTGGTCGAGGGCCGTGGGGTCCTCGCCCTGGATCGCCAGGCGCACGGGCTCGGCCGGGGGGCGGGGCCCTGACAGGGCGGTGCCTCCGGCGGCGCGGACGGCGTGGTCGATGAGGTGCCTGCGGGCCCGTGCGGCTCCTCGCACGGTCTCGACGGCGCGGATGCCTGCGGGGGCGACCTCGAGGATGGGGCGGATGCCCAGGACTCCGCCGAGGCGGGCGGTGGTCCTGTCGATGCGGCCGGAGCGGGCCAGGGCGCTGAGGCTGTCGATGATGAAGAACTGGTGGGAGCGGGCCGCGGACTCGTGGGCGAGGGCGGCGCCGTGCCGCAGGTCCTGTGCGCCGCTGGCGGCCAGGGCGGCCAGGGCGAGCGCCGCCGAGCAGGTCCCGGAGTCGATGACCTCGACGTGGGCAGCCTCCTCGGCGTTGACCTGCTGGGCCGCCAGGCGGGCGTTGTCCAGGGTGCCGGACAGGGAGGCGGACAGGTGGAGGGCCAGGACCTCCCGGCTGCGCCGGGCGGCGGCCCGGTAGGCCTGGGCCAGCTCCTCGACGCCGGGCCGGGAGGTGGTGGGGGCGCCTGCGTCGTCGGTGTGGGTGTGGAGGGCGACGACCTCGATGCCGTGGTCCTGGGCGAGGCCGCGCGTGAGGCAGGCGGCGGAGTCGGTGACGACGGCGATCGGCATGACGCCAGCCTATCGGTCGATCGGTGCGCCCCGCCGCGGCCATGACGGCCTGCGCATGCGCCGGCGCTCGGACCACGGATCAGGCAGTAGGGGAATCCTGCACTCTCAAGCCATCAAACTTCTCGCTTTTTCATGCCACACCCAACTTTCTTCCAGGCAACACTAATCTTGTTCTGTTCTTACGAAAACGAGAAGATGTCGAGCATTCCTTGTCCTGCACCACGAATACTGCACGACCGCAACGAAAACCACCGGCACGCCCTTGGCGGGAGCGGCAGGGCCGCTGATTCCATACGCATCGACACGCGCCTAGCATGCACTCATGAGACAACTCGCTCCCCGGTTCTCACGACCCATGATGCTCGCACTGGCCGCCACCTTGGCCATCTCCGGCTGCGGCACGGACAGCGCCGACCAGCCCACCGCTGAGACGGCTTCCACGGCGGTCACTGCAGCAGCGCCCGACCCGGCCCCCGAATCCCCCAGCACGACCCCCGATACCAGCACACCCCCATCCCCCACCCCGAGCGCCGCCCCTGACCCACAGGGCGACAGCACCACACCTCCCCCGTCCTCGGACGCCGGCCCCACGGGGAATCCCGGCAGCACTGGGGGCGCGGCACCGTCCCTTCCCACCGATCGAGAGCTCACCATCGACGATATTTTCAAGATCAGCCCAGAGGCACGCGAAGGAACATTCGACGTCGCCACCACAGAGAATCAGAAGGGGATCGGGATTACCATCTTCCCCTACTCCTCATCAGAGGAGGAGGTGGAGTTGCGCCTGGGGAACCGATACGAGGAACTCACCTTCACCATAGGCCAGGACAACAACTCGGAGACCTCCGACATGGTCCTCAAGGTGGAGATCGAGAAGAACGGCACCAGTGACGATTTCGAGAACATCCCCTTCAATCAGACCACCCCTATCACCGTGGATGTCAGGGACGTCAATGCCTTGAAAATCATCCTCACTTCCGAGCCTCGCGAGGGAAAAAGGTCATCGGATGGAAAGATCACTGCGGTACTGTACAGCATGAAAGTGCGATAAGCCTATCAGGAAGGCATGAGGCCCAATGGCCAGCACCCCATCCACCCCAGAGAAGACTGGCCCGCGGAAGCGACTGCAGAAGAGACTCAAAGAAGGCATCTATCTTGCTGCCGCCATCGCTGGGATATTAACCATCCCCGTCGCATATCACATCTATTGCCTGAGCCGCAACGACACCCCCACACCAGAACCTCTCACCCGCACCGTCATAAATTCCGATACCACCCAGGAGCCTACCCCAGCCCCCGAAGAATCCAGCTCCCCCACCTCGAGCTGCTACGATGGCGACGCCCCGACACTATGCAGTTCTCAGCACACCCGGGAAATCTATTCGAGCAGCAGTGGATCCTGTGACGAGACATCTATCATCCTCCATTTAGGCGGGAACCCTGGAATCGATATTCTTGATTCATCTTTATCCATCGAGGAGATCCCGGACTTTAATGGAATGTGCTCAGTCACCCATGCAGGGGGATTACCAATGTCCCCCTTGAAGGATCTGTGGACAAAAGACGATAATAATGATGGATATTCCGATGGCGGAGAGCTCCGCCAATGCTTCAACCACCAAGGACTCCCCACCTCGTGCGATGATCCCCATTATTCTGAGATCATCTACCAGGGCGACCAAGAGATCGACTGCCGCGAGCATTACCGGATATTCTCCGGCCGCTCCGCCAACGTGGACAAGAACATCAAGATCATCGGCTACCCTGAAGGCGATCAGTTCAGTTGCCGGGTGGAGGTGCAGACCAGCAACGAATCGCTGCTCCACTCAGTGCGCAACCTTAATGATACCCGCCCCCTTATCCACTGACTCAACCTGCTTGAACGACTGAGAACGGGCAGACTGGCAGAGTTCCACAGAAGAAAAGTCCATCACCTCAGCGTGTCAAGCGGATTTCCTCATCTATTATCGTCACTTTTCACGACAGGTACCTACAAGCTCGGAGTAGAGGCCAACCAATCTGGATGCGGCAGTGGCGACGTCGAAGCCCTGCGACACCTCCAGGGCTCCGCGGCGCAGGCCCTCCAGGCGCGCGTCATCGCCCAGGACCCCATTGAAGGCCCGGGCGAGGTCCTCCCCCGTGATACCGCCGGCGAGGACCGCATTGCGCTCGGTGAGGCACTCGGTCATGCGCTCATCGCAGTACACGATGGGCAGCCCCGCCGCGGAGGCCTCCAGGAACACCATGGGCTGGTTATCGAAGTGGTAGGAGGCCAGGGCGAAGATGTCGGCCTGCTTGAGCATCGCGGCCACCTCCCCCGGTGACCGCATCCCGGCGAGGATCACCCGCCGGCTCACCCCGAGCTCCTCGGCCCGACGGCGCAGGTCCTCCTCGCAGGGCCCTCCGCCCACCAGCACGAGGCTGACGGTGCTATCAGTGATATGCGGCAGCGCCTCGATGAGCGCCCTCTGGCGCTTCTCAGGGCTGAGGCGGGCCACGCAGATGATGAACCGCTGACCCGGGGCCTTATCGATGGGCGAGTCCTCGCCGCGGGCGCGGCGGTAGCGGGAGGTGTCGATGCCGTTGGGCAGGATCATGCACGGTGAGCTCAGCCCGCCGTCCTCGATGAGGATCTGCGCCAGGTGCCGGGAGGGGGCCAGGCAGGCGTCGCACTTGTTGGCGAAGGCCGCGGTCAGCCGCCATCCGTGCCGGGACAGCGCCGCCTTGATGGTGGCCCGGCGCAGCTGCTTGATGGAGTCGCGGTGGACCCTGGGCAGCACCGGGGCGGACTTCAGCGCCACGGGGAAGGCGAAGGACAGGGCGAGGAGCCCGGCCATCACGGCCACCGGGTAGTCGTCGATGAGCTCGGTGTAGAGGGTGTGAATCGTGGTCACATGCGGGATCCCCTGGCGCTTGGCCACGGTGTGGGCCAGGACCCCCAGGCTGAACTGGGTCTGGCTGTGGACGATGTCGAAGCCGTAGCGGTCGAATCTCCTGGCCAGGCCCGGATAGATATTGGCCATCTCCCGGCTGTCGAAGACGTAGTACTTCGAGGAGGGCAGGCGGATGATCCGCTCGTCGCTGTCCGTGTGGCCCTCGGCCTTGGGCGCGACGATGAAGACCTCGTGGCCCATGCGCTCCAGCGCCTCGCGGAAGCCCGCCGTAGAGGTCGCGACCCCGTGGACCGAGGGCAGGTAGTCGTCGATGAAGAAGGCGATCCGCATCTCAGCGCCCGCCTGCCGCATGGACGACGGCGGCTAGATGCCCGGGGCGGGCCGCGCCGTGGCGGCGGACCAGGGATCGGGGCGCCCCCGGTGGGCGCAGAGGGCGATGAGGGCGAGCCTGGGCACGGGGCATGGTGGTCAACCGGTTCATGGGTGGGACGAACCTCGTCGCTGGGGATGGGCAGGGCTCCTGGGCGGGGCCGCCGGTGGCAGCGCGCCCCGCCAGGAGGGTTCGATGGGCCGAGGCTACCGCGAGGAGAGCAGATCAGTACCTCCCCTTCCCCACGAGGGCTGCGTCACAAGGACGGCTTCCCCTTCAACCGGCCCGGATGGCGGGTCCATCCGTCCCTCCTCGGGAGCCAGCGTCAGGGCGGTGGGTGAGGGCCCTCCCCGGCGGCTACTGGCATCCCGGCGCGCATCGTCCACCGGGGGCTTGGAGAGTTCTGGAGCACCGGGGGCCCGGATCTGCGGCGACGGCTGCCCTGGGCGGCCCCGGGCGGGCGGGCAGCGGCCTGGGCGGCGGGCCCCTCCCGCAGCACCGCCCCGGGAGCTCGGCCCCGATGTCACAGGGAGCGTTTACGATGGCATCATGACCGACTCCGCTGATATCGCACGCCTCAAGGCCGAGGCGGCGCAGGCCGCCGCCGATGCCGCCGCGGCCAAGGCGGCCGCCGCCCAGGCCGCGCTCGACGCCGCCCTGGCCTCCGGCGCCTTCCCCGACGCCCCCTCCGCCGATCACCAGCCCGCGGAGCAAGCCGCCGAGGAGGCCTCAGGCACCGAGGAAGCCGCCCAGCCGGCCGCCGCCGCGCCGTCAGGGCCACCGCAGGCCGCTCCGGCAGAGCCCGCAGCGCCATCAGGGCCCACGACGCCGTCGGACGCCCCAGCGCCGTCGGGCTACGCGGCCCAGGTCCGCGACGGCTACTCCTTCTCCACCCCGACCCTGCCGGTGGGCACCTACCTGGACACCCAGGCCGAGGGCGAGCCCGCCCCCGTGGCGGGCCTGTCGGTCGGCATCCCCCTGGGGCTGCTCAACCGCCACGCCCTGGTGGCGGGCGCCACGGGCACCGGCAAGACCCGCACTCTCCAGCTGCTGGCCGAGGGGCTGAGCGCGGCGGGCGTCCCGGTGTTCCTGTCCGACATCAAGGGAGACCTCACGGGCCTGGCCGAGCCGGGCGCCACCAGCGACAGGCTCACCGCCCGCACGGCCGCCACCGGCCAGCAGTGGGCGCCCCAGTCCTTCCCCCTGGAGCTGTTCACCCTGGGCGGCGGCGCCCAGGACGGGGCGGTCAAGGGCACCCCGATCCGCACCACGGTCACCGAGTTCGGGCCGATCCTGCTGTCCCGGGTCCTGGGCCTCAACGACACCCAGGCCTCTGCCCTCCAGCTCGTCTTCCACTGGGCCGACGCCCAGGGCCTGGCGCTGCTGGACCTCAAGGACCTGCGCGCCGTCGTGGACTACCTGACGAACACGGATGCCGGCAAGGCCGAGCTCAAGACCATCGGCGGGGTCTCGGCGGCCACGGCCGGGGTCATCCTGCGCGAGATCGCCGCGCTGGAGGCGGCCGGCGGGGACGCCTTCTTCGGCGAGCCGGCCCTGGACGTGCGCGACCTCATGCGCACCGCCCCTGACGGCCGGGGGCTCATCTCCGCCCTGGAGCTGGCCGATATCCAGTCCCAGGGGACCCTCTTCTCCACCTTCCTCATGTGGCTGCTGGCCGAGCTCTTCGAGACCCTGCCCGAGGTGGGCGATCCGGACAAGCCCACGATGGTGTTCTTCTTCGATGAGGCCCACCTGCTCTTCTCCGGCGCCACCAAGGCCTTCCTGGAGGCCGTGGTGCGCACGGTCCGCCTCATCCGCTCCAAGGGGGTGGGCATCGTCTTCATCACCCAGTCCCCCACGGATGTTCCCGACGACGTCCTGGCCCAGCTGGGCTCGCGCGTCCAGCACGCCCTGCGCGCCCACACCCCGGCCGATGCGGCGAACCTGAAGAAGGCGGTCTCCACCTTCCCCACCAGCCCCCTGAACCTCAGCCAGGTGCTCACCAGCCTGGGCACGGGCCAGGCGGTGGTCAGTGTCCTGGATGAGAAGGGCCGCCCCGCCCCCGTGGCCCCCGTGGTCATCAACGCCCCCGCCGCGGTCATGGGCCCGGCCCAGGAGACCACCGTGGCCCAGGTGCTGTCCTCCTCGGCCCTGGCCTCGAAGTACGCGACGACGGTGGACAACGAATCCGCCTACGAGCTGCTGGCCGGCCGCGTGGAGGCCGACGCCCGCGCCGCCGAAGAGGCGCGCGCCGCGGAGCAGGCGGCCAAGGAGGCCGCCAAGGCCGAGGCCGCAGCCCAGAAGGCTGCAGAGAAGGAGGCGGCTCAGCGCCAGAAGGAGGCTGAGAGGCTGGAGCGCGAGGCCGCCAAGGAGGCCGAGCGCCGTCAGCGGGAGGCCGAGCGCGCCGCCCAGCGCCGCAGCCGGGAGATCGAGAGGACCATCGGCAGTGTGGGCCGCCAGATCACCCGGGAGATCACCCGCTCCATCTTCGGCACCCTGCGACGGCGGTAGCCCAGCACGCCTGCCCTCGCCGAGCCCGGCTCTCCTGGCCCGGACCGACGGCGCCGCCGTCAGCTCCGCTGGGAGATGCCGGGCTCGGCGGGTCCCAGGCGGCGCTGGGAAGTCGCACGCGCACGAACGGCGGAGCCCGGCATGCAATGGGCCTAGAACTCGCCCACCATCCGGCACATCGTCACCTCACTGCCACCCACCGGGGCCCGGTGGACAACACGGAAACCGGCACGCTCATAGAAGCGCACATTCCTCGGATTCGTCGACTCCAGCCATCGCACGCCCGCGCCGGGCCCCAGCATCGGCTCCAGGAGTCGGACTCCCACTCCCCGGCCCCGCCATGCAGGCTCCACACCGGTCAGGGACAGGTAGGTCCCCTTCACCTCGGGCGCGCCCGCCCGGGCTGCGCGCATGCCCTCATGGACCGCCTCCGCCTTGCCGGCGGGCATGAGCACCTCTGCCAGTCCGCGCAGGGCGGGCAGGGCCACCGGGAGCGCGGTCCCCGGCGCCAATGACCTCACCCGGGGAAGCACTCGGGACCCGTGCCGCTCAGTGCGGCATCATGCGCCACTGACCGGCACGGGTCGCTGCTCCCGATGCTGGCGGCGCCTCAGCCGGCGCGGCGCATCCTGCGCCACATCAACGAGGCCATGCCGAGGGCCAGACCGCTCACCGCGAGCCCGCCCAGGAGCAGGGCGCTGGCACCGGTGCGGGCCAGGGAGCCGCCAGGCGTCCCCTGCGGAGAGGCGGGGGCCGGGGTTCCCGGCACGACGGCGGTCGTCGCCGTGCTCGCCGAGGCTGTCGGCTCCGCCGTGGCCCCGGGCGGGGTCGTCGCATCCGGGGCGGGCGTGGCCGCCGTCGCCGTGGCCGACGGGGTGGCACCGGCCGTCGGTTCTGTGGACGGCTTCGCGGTCGCGGTGGGAGACGGGGCGGGCTTAGCGGTCACCGTGACCCTCCCCGTCGCATAGGTCTTGCCATCGGCCTCCACCGTGAAGGTGAAGACGCCCGGCGCGGGGGCCAGGCCGCTGATCCGGTTCGTCTGCTTGTCCCATGTCAGCCAGTCGGGCAGGTCCGGGATGGTGACCTCCAGATCGTTGCGGCCATCGGGATCCACCACCAGCTCGAAGCCGGCCTCCTGCCCCTCCTCTACCTCAACGGCCTCGGGCGTCAGGGTGATCGTCGGCTTGGGCACGGCGTACACCATGACCGTGCTCTCGAACAGATTGGTGTGCTCTCCATCGGAGACCCGGAAGCGCAGGACGGTCAACGGGATCGGCTTCGTGGCCGGGACATGGAGCGTGCGGGTCGCGGCATCGAACTCCACCCCTTCGACCGGAGTGAGTAGCGTCACCGTGAGCTGGTCGGCGGGAGTGTCCTCGTCGTCGACCTCCACCTGGACCGTGACCGGCGTGCCCACCGGGGTGAACACGCTATTGGCATGCCCGCGCGGGGCGTGCTTCCCAGCATCCGCCTGCGCAGCGAGCACGGCGGGCGCCGGGTGCCCGGCCCAGGCCGCTCCGGTATGCGCCCCGGCCGCGGGGATCGGCGCCACCACCACGGCCCCCGCCACCAGCAGCACGACATTCCTGAGAATCCTCATTCCCATCACTCTCCGTCCGTCCCGGTCCACGATCACCCGTGCAGGGCACTAACGACCGTAAGGATTGAGGACTCAGAAAACCATGATGGTTTTCACAGGTAATGCTAACAATTCAGCAACCTGCGCGGATGCGCCGCCATTCCGAGGGGCAGCACACGGCTGCGGGAGCGGGCCACGCTCCGCGGCGGCGCGTCTGCGCACCCGTCAGCCAGGCCTCATTCGGGCACGATGCTCACCAGCCCCGGTGCCCGCACGATCACCTTGCGCACACCCCGGCCATCCAGGGTGCGCACCACTCCGGGGGCGGCCAGGGCCAGCCTCTCCAGCTCCTCGGCGCTGATACCCGGGTCCACCTGGAGGCGGTCGCGGACCTTGCCCTTGACCTGGACCACGCAGGTGACCTCCTCGGCGCGCAGCAGCGATGCGTCCTCCACCTCCGGGAAGGGCTCGCGGGCCAGGGAGGCCTCATGGCCCAGCCTGCTCCACAGCTCCTCGGCGATATGCGGGGCCACCGGCGCCGTCATGAGCACCAGGGCCTCGATCGCCTCGCGCGGCACCGTCTCCAGGCCGGTGAGGTGGTTGTTGAGCACGATGAGCTTGGCGATGGCGGTGTTCAGGCGCATGCCCTCGTAGTCCTCGCGCACCCCCACGATCGTGCGGGCCACGAGGCGCCGGGTGGCCTCGTCCGCCGGCTCCTCGCCCACGCGCAGCTCCCCGGTGGCCTCATCCACGGCATTGCGCCACAGGCGCTGCAGGAAGCGCTGGGCGCCCACCACGGCACGGGTCTCCCAGGGGCGGTCGACATCCAGGGGCCCCATGGACATCTCGTAGACGCGGAAGGTGTCGGCGCCGTAGGCCTCGTACATCTCGTCGGGGGTGACGATGTTCTTCAGGGACTTGCCCATCTTGCCGTACTCGCGGCGCACCGGCTCGCCCCTCCAGGTGAAGACCGGCTCGCCGTCCTGTCCCGCCTCCTCCACGACCTCCTCGGCCGGGACGTACTGGCCGCGGGCGTCGGTGTAGGCGTAGGCCTGCACGTAGCCCTGGTTGAACAGGCGGTGGTAGGGCTCAGAGCTGCTGACCACGCCCAGGTCGAAGAGCACCTTGTGCCAGAAGCGCGAGTACAGCAGGTGCAGCACCGCGTGCTCCACCCCGCCCACGTACAGGTCCGTGCCCCCCGAGGTGTTGCCCGCCTCGGGGCGCGGCCCCATCCAGTAGGCCTCGTTGGCCGGGTCGATGAGCGCATCCTCATTGGTGGGGTCGGCGTAGCGCATCTCGTACCAGCACGAGCCCGCCCACTGGGGCATCGTGTTGGTCTCGCGCCGGTAGGTCCTGGGGCCCTCCCCCAGGTCCAGCTCGACCTCCACCCAGTCCGCGGCCTTGCCCAGCGGCGGCTCCGGGGAGGACTCGGCGTCGTCGGGGTCGTAGGAGCGCGGCGAGTAGTCGGTGACCTCGGGCAGCTCCACGGGCAGCATCGACTCGGGCAGGGCGTGGACGCCGCCCTCCTCGTCCCACACGATCGGGAAGGGCTCGCCCCAGTAGCGCTGGCGGGAGAAGAGCCAGTCGCGCAGGCGGTAGGTCACCGCCCGGCGGCCCGCCCCCCTGGCCTCCAGCCAGTCGATCATGGCGGCCTTGGCCTCCTCCTTGCCCATGCCGTTGATGTCCAGGTCCCCACGGGCGGAGTTGACCACGACGCCGTCGCCCGTGTAGGCGCCCTGCGACAGGTCGACGCCGTCGGGATCCTCGACCGGGCCGATGGTCTGGATCATGTCGACGCCGTAGGCGGTGGCGAAGGCGTGATCGCGCTCATCGTGGGCGGGAACGGCCATGACGGCGCCCGTGCCGTACCCCATGAGCACGTAGTCGGCCACGAAGACGGGCACCTGCTCGCCGTTGACCGGGTTGATGCCGAACAGGCCGGTGAAGACACCGGTCTTGACCCGTCCCTCATCGGTCCGGTCGGCCTCGGTGGTGGCCGCGGCCCGAGCGCGGTAGGCGGCCACCGCCTGCGCCGGGGTGGCGTGCCCGCCGGTCCAGGCCTCCCGGGTGCCCTGCGGCCAGGCGGCCGGGACGCTCAGCGCCGCGGCGTCCTGCGCGATCTCCTCGGGGCTGCGCACCGAGGCCGAGGAGTCGATGCCCCCCAGGATGGGGTGCTCGGGTGCCACCACCATGAAGGTGGCCCCGAAGAGCGTGTCGGGGCGCGTGGTGTAGACCTCCAGCTCGGCGCCCTGCCCGGCCCCGGGCACGGCGAAGGCCACCTGGGCGCCCTCGGAGCGGCCGATCCAGTTGCGCTGCATGAGCTTGACCTTCTCGGGCCAGTCCACGGTGTCCAGGTCCTCGGCCAGGCGGTCGCCGTAGGCGGTGATGCGCATCATCCACTGGCGCAGGTTGCGCTTGAACACGGGGAAGTTGCCGCGCTCGGAGCGGCCCTCGGCGGTGACCTCCTCATTGGCCAGGACCGTGCCCAGGCCGGGGCACCAGTTCACCGGTGCCGAGGAGACGTAGGCCAGGCGGAAGGAGTCGATGACCCCGGCCTGCTCGGCGGCGCTCAGGCCCGCCCAGTCGCGCCCGCCGGGCACGGCCACCTCGCCGCGGGCCAGCTTCTCGCGCAGCTCGGACACGGGGCGGGCCGCGCCGGTGCCGCGCCCGTCACGGCGCGGGGCGGCGGGGTCGAACCAGGAGTTGAAGATCTGCAGGAAGATCCACTGGGTCCAGCGCACGTAGTCCACGTCGATGGTGGCCAGGGAGCGGCGCGGGTCGTGGCTCAGCCCCAGGCGCCGCAGCTGGCGGCGCATGTTGGCGATATTGGCCTCGGTGGAGATGCGCGGGTGCTGGCCGGTGGTGACCGCGTACTGCTCGGCGGGCAGCCCGAAGGCGTCGTAGCCCATGGTGTACAGGACGTTCCTACCGGTCATGCGGGTGAAGCGGGCCACGACGTCGGTGGCGATGTAGCCCAGCGGGTGGCCCACGTGCAGCCCCTTGCCCGAGGGGTAGGGGAACATGTCCAGCAGGAAGAACTTCTCCTGCGCAGCACCCGGGCCGGCCAGGTCCCCCACGGGGTTGTCGGCACGGAAGGTCCCCTCGGCCTCCCAGCGGTCCTGCCAGGCCGTCTCGATGGAGTCGGCCAGGGCAGCGGTGTAGCGGTAGGGGGTGGCCTCGGCGGCGCCCTGGGATGCTCCCTGGGGGGTGGTGTCCGTCATGGCGGGGATGCTCTCTTCCGTGCTCGTGGCGTGGATGCTGGACGACGCCGTCCCGGGCCTGATCAAGGGCGGGAGCCGGCCGTGCAGGTGCACAGCCTATCCCCCGGCGCAGCGCGCGCCCGGGGCTGTCCAGCGCGTGGGCGGGCGAGCCCGGTCACGTCCGCCTGGTCACGTCCGCCCCGTCTCGCCGGCGCAGCGCGCCGGATCGCCCGCCCGCGGATCGGTTAGTCTGAGTCCGTTCTCGTTCCGGTGGCCCCGGCGGCTCCTCCCGACGGGAGGCCGCCCGCGGCCACCAGCCCGGTGAGCCCGCTGCGGGCCCGGCCCTGAGGAGAGGAAGGCATGACCCGATCCGCGAGCGGAGCCCGCAGGCCCGACCACGCGCACGCCCCTGCGCCCCACACCCCGGGCCATTCGCCAGGTCATTCCCCGGGGCGCCGGCCCCGCCCCCACCGCCCGCCCCTGCGCCTGCGCGACCTGCCCGGGCGCATCGCCCACCGCCTGGAGTCCGAGGTCTTCTCCGGGCTGCTCATGGTGGCGGCCGCGGCGGTGGCGCTCCTGTGGGCGAACTCCCCGTGGCGGGAGTCCTACGCCGCGCTCTCCTCCACGGTGATCGGCCCCCACGCCCTGCACCTGGACCTGACGGTGTCGGCCTGGGCCGCCGACGGGCTGCTGGCCGTCTTCTTCTTCGTGGTGGGCCTGGAGCTCAAGCAGGAGTTCGTCGTCGGCTCCCTGCGCGACCTGCGGGAGGCGGCGCTGCCGATGCTGGCGGCCGTCTTCGGCATGGCGGGGCCCGCAGCGGTCTACGTCGGGATCCAGTTGGCCTCGGGCGGCGGGGAGCTGACCGGCTGGGCGGTGCCCACCGCCACGGACATCGCCTTCGCCATGGCGGTGCTCTCGATCTTCGGCCGCGGCATGCCCCCGGCCGCCCGCACCTTCCTGCTGACCCTGGCGGTGGTCGACGACCTGCTGGCCATCATCGTCATCGCCTTGTTCTACTCCCACGGCTTCAACCCCCTGGCGCTGCTCGGGGCCCTGGCGGTGGTCGCGGTCTTCGGCCTGCTGGTGCGCAGGGGCATCACCCACTGGTACCTGCTCATCCCCCTGGGCGTGGTGGCCTGGTGGCTCATGCACTCCTCGGGCGTGCACGCCACGATCGCCGGGGTGCTGCTGGGGATGACGGTTCCGGCCAAGCCCACGCGCAGCGAGCCCCAGGGGATGACCGCCCGCCTGGCCCACCTGGTCCACCCCTGGAGCGCGGGCCTGGCCCTGCCGGTCTTCGCCCTGTTCGCCGCCGGGGTCAGCATCATCGATGGCGGGGGCCTGGGCGAGGTGCTGGCCGACCCGGTGTCCATGGGCGTCTACCTGGGGCTGCCCCTGGGCAAGGTCCTGGGCATCTGGGGCTCGGTGGTGATCCTCACCCGCCTGACCCGCCTGCACCTGGGCCACGGCGTGGACAGCGCCGACGTGCTGGCCCTCTCAGCGATCGCGGGGATCGGCTTCACCGTCTCCCTGCTCATCGCGGGCCTGGCCTTCGGCGAGGGCCCGACAACGGATCACGCCCGGGCGGCGGTCATCCTGGGCACCCTCATCTCGGCCGTTCTGGGAGCCGGCCTGCTCCAGCACCGGGTGCGCCAGCCGCGGCGCGGGCAGCCCTCGACCCGCGGCCACGTCATGCGCCCCCACCACGAGCACTGATCCGGGCGCCGCCAGGAGCTGGTGCTCAGCAGGTGCGCGCCGAGCCCATCGCGGTGGGCACGTACTGCCCCCAGCCGTCCTGGCGCAGTCCGGCGCGCAGCCGCTCCATGGCCTCGTCGAGCTCCTCGCCGGTGACGTCCGCGCGGGCCGAGGAGAAGGACAGGTCCGCCTCGGAGCGGATCGGCAGAACGTGGAGGTGGAGGTGGTCCACGCCGTAGCCGGCGACCACCAGCCCGGCCCGCGGGGCGTCGAAGACCCGCACCTGGGTGGCGCCGATGCGCTTGGCGACCACCGCCATATGCGCCACCACCTCGTCGGGGGCATCGACGTAGGAGTCGACCTCCATCCGGGGCACCACCAGGACATGCCCGGCGGTGTGGGGCTCGATGGTGGCGAAGGCGACGACCGCGTCGTCGGCCCACACGAAGCGGCCGGGGATCTCGCCGTCGATGATCTGGGTGAAGAGGCTCATGGCCCCATTGTGCGCGCCTGGTGCGCGCTGCACATCTTCAACGCATCAGCGCTCCCCGAACCGAGGTTTTCCCGCATGATCACGTCCGCGCTGGAATCGAAGATGTGCAACGGCCCTGCGGTGGCACATCTTCAGAGGCGCCACCGGGCGCTCCAAGGAGC
The DNA here is from genome assembly GCF_017592395.1 of Actinomyces bowdenii. Taxonomy (GTDB): domain Bacteria; phylum Actinomycetota; class Actinomycetes; order Actinomycetales; family Actinomycetaceae; genus Actinomyces; species Actinomyces bowdenii. Next base: position 48,270 of record NZ_JAGFOU010000004.1, on the reverse strand, counting down.
CCGGCCCTGGAATCATGCGGTTCCCACGGCGGCGGCCGGCCGTCTGGGTGCTGAAGATGTGCAGCTCAGGACAGGACCCACAGGGAGCCGTCGGGGACGGTGGCCCCGGAGCCGTGCGCGTCGCCGTCCTGGCCGGCCGCCCTCCCGTCCTGGCACGCCACGGCGCGCACGATGCTGGCCCACCCACCACTGCCGGCGTCCGCCACCCGCTTCAGGACGCGCACACGGGTGTCCAGGCTGATGCCCGCCCGGGTGAGCCGGCGCAGGGTCCGGGAGTCGTCCTTGATCCTTCCCACGACCCCCTCATCGCCCGGCTCCAGGGTCTCGATGCGCACGAGCTCGGGGATGTCCAGGCGGCCCTCCGCGGTGGGGATGGGGTCGCCGTGGGGGTCGCGGGTGGGGTGGCCCAGGACGGCGTCCAGGCGCGCCAGCAGCCGGTCGGACACGGCGTGCTCCAGCTCTTCGGCCTCCTCGTGCACCTCATCCCACTCGAAGCCCAGCCGGGTGACCAGGTAGGTCTCCAGCAGCCTGTGACGGCGCACGATGGCCATCGCCCGCCGCCTGCCCTCGGGCGTGAGGGTGACCGCCTTGTAGGGCTGGTGGGCCACCAGCCCCTCCTCCACCAGGCGGGCGACGTTCTCCGAGGCGGTGGAGGGGGCCACCTCCATGCGCCGGGCCAGCCCGGTGATCGAGGCGCCGGTCCCGCCCCACTCGCAGGCGGCCCACACGGCCTTGAGGTAGTCCTGGGCGACGGTGGAGTCGACGGCGGGGCCGGGCCGCTGGGCACGGCGCTGGGCGGCACGGCCTGAGGGCCCGGGGGCGGGCCCGGGGGCGGGCCCGGACGACGCGCTTGTCGACCTTGTCATGGTCTCATCATGGTCTCAGTCCAGCAGGGCCAGCCACTGGTCCCAGAAGGAGACCACGACGACGAGGATGACGGCCAGGTACATGGCGCCGGTGATCCACCAGCGCATCCGCACCAGGTCGGCCGCGCGCTCGGTCCCCAGGCCCAGGTGCCCGCCCAGGGCGGCCCAGCACCAGGTGGTGGCGGCCACGGGGATGGTGGCCGCCCAGACGACCATGCAGTAGGGGCACAGCTTGCCGAAGGCCGCCACGGAGACCCACAGGAACCAGGCGACGAAGGCGATGCCCCCCAGGCTCCCGGCGCTCAGAGCCCACCAGGCCCAGCGCGGCAGGCGCAGGCCGCTGGCCAGCAGGGCCCCGATGCAGGCCAGGACGGCGAAGGCCATGGCCCCGATGAGGGAGTTGGGCACGCCCAGCAGATTGCCCTGCCAGGCGTTGAGGCTGTCCCCGCAGGCGACCAGGGGGTTGACATCGCAGGTGAGGTCGGCCAGGGGGTTCTTCAGGAGCTGGATCTGAGCGGCCAGGAGGCTCCAGGAGGCGTAGATGCCCACCACGGCGCAGACGATGAGGGTCCAGGCGTAGGAGCGGGGGGCTCCGCTGCGCCGCAGCCAGCCCGGCCCCTGCTCCTCCCGGCGCACCTGGGCCAGCAGCGCGCTGTCGCGCTCGCCCGCCCGGGCGAGGTAGGCGTCGAGCTCCTCCTGGCTCATCGCGTCGATATCAGCCTCAGTGGGCACCTGTGCCATCTCTCAGCGCCTCCTCATCCCTGGTCTGCCCGATCCACAAGGTCGGGCGCCATTGTGCCCCATGGCGGGCGATGGGGGCGCGAGCGCCGGCTCCCTGGGATGGGCACGGGTCCCCTGGCTCAGGGCCGCGACCCGCCGTCCTCAGGGGGCCGCAGTCTGGTCGGGCTCCGGCGCCCCCTCCGTGGCGGCGGCACTGGCCTCCTGCGGCTCCGGCTCCGTCTGGTCGGGCGCCTGGGGCGGGGGCACCGGCTGCCAGGCGCCGACGGTGACAGAGGCGTCGGGGTGCAGGATGACGGCGCGCCAGGCCACCAGGGAGCCGTCGCGATCGAAGGACAGCACGTGCAGGTAGGAGTCCTCGGTCACCGGGCCCAGCGAGGTGCCGCCCTTGCCCGCGCCCGAGACCAGGGCGGAGACCCGCCCCTGCGAGGACTCGGTGGTGCTCATGCCCCGCTCGGCGTGGACGTGCCCGGCCAGGAGCAGGGGGGCGCAGCCCTGGGAGGCCAGGGGGCCGAAGGTGGCGGGCTGGTGGATGAGGACGACGTCGGTGGGGGCGGTGCAGCTGGTCGCGGCCAGGCCGGCTCCCACCTGCTCGGCGCTGCGCCCCCGACGGCTGGTGGTGCCGGTGGCGGTGGTGCGGTCGGGGTCGTCGTCACCCAGGATGCGCAGGCCGCCGACGGTCTGGATGGTGCCGTCGGTCACCGTCCATCCCTGGGAGCGCAGCCTCTGCGCGGTGGAGTCGGAGTCGTGGTTGCCCACGGTGGCGACCTTGGCGGCCGAGGAGGGCACCGCCTCGCTCAGGGCGTCGACGCACAGCTGCTCGGGCTCCGAGCCGGTCATGGTCAGGTCGCCGTCGTCCATGTGGATGTCCGCGCCGGCCAGCCGGTCCAGGATGCCGCTGAAGGCGATGACATCGAGGTTGCAGTGCAGGTCGGTGGACATCACCGCGGTGGTGGTGCCCCGCCGATCCACCGCCCGGGCGCCGGTGGCCTGCGGGGGCCGGCGCCCAGGCCCGCCCGAGGGCGTCGGGGCGGCGCCCGTCCCATCGGCGGCCCGCCCCGTGGCCGGCTCAATGGGCTGATCAGTGGGCTGGTCGGTGGGCCGGCCGGCTTCCGGGGCCGGCCGCCCCAGGCGGCGCATGGAGACGGCCCGCACCCGCTGGTCGAGGTCCTGGCGGTCGACGCCGCCCTGCGCGGCGGTGACGTCGACGAGCCCGCCGGTGTCCTGGGCGGCGCTCCAGGCGGCGCGCAGGTTGGTCTCGGCGGTGGAGTAGAAGGCCTCGTTGTCCTTGAGGAAGGAGGTGACGCGGGGGCTGTAGGCGGCGACGACGTCGGCGATGCGCCCGGAGAAGCGGGCCTGCGCCAGGGGCGTTCCCTCCAGGGCCGCCAGGGTGGTGCCGCGCGGGGCCTCCGATCTGACGGCGGGCACCAGCAGTGCCGCGGCGGCGCACAGCGCCGCGGCACTGGCGATGATCGCCGGCGGCCTGCGCCTGAGGCCCGCGGCCAGGGTGTCGCGCAGGCTGCCGGTCGTGGCCAGGCGCCCGGCAGTGGCCAGGCACAGGATGAGGGCCTCGATGAGGCCCGCGCGGCGCAGCCCGTCGTGGAGCAGGGCGTGCAGGCCCCGGTGGATGGTCAGCTCGGGGTGGCTGACGACACCGATGTAGGAGGCGACGTCGGAGGACAGGGCCTGGCCCACGCTCTGGGCGTCGGCGGCCCCGGGCTGCGGCCTGGAGGGGATCTCCCCGGGGACGACCTCCAGGCCGAGGATCCCTGCCGGCGAGTCCATGGAGGCCATCCCCAGGGGCCCCAGGTCCAGGGTGATGGTGGAGTCCAGGGTGGTGGACCAGGTGGCCTCATGGGGGCCCAGGGGCGCCTGGGCAGTGGCGGTGCCCAGCCCCACCAGGAGGGACAGGGCCGAGGTCGCCACGACCAGCACGAGGGCCCGCACCGTCCTGCGGAAGACCACGGTGCGCCGGCGCCACCACAGCCAGAGGGCGCGCCCCGCTCCCGCCGAGGCGCGACGGGCCGTGCGCATGGCCCTGCGCCACAGGGGCGGCCGGGCGGGGGCGCGGGCGGTTGAGGCCGTGGAATCGGGCACGATCCTCCTCAGGAGTCGGCGGGCGGCGCGGATGCCGGGGCGGGCGGGGCGCCGGTGCGGCCGGCGGAGAGGCGGGCGGTCAGCTCGGTGACGCGCTCCACGGTGTCCTGCCAGCCCGTGACCGCCCAGCAGGGCACGCCCAGGGCCTTGACGGGGTAGTCGTTGCCGTCGGGGTCGAGGCGGTCGCCGATGAAGAGCATGTCCTCCAGGGCGATACCGGTGATCCGGGCCAGCCGGCGCATGCCGTAGGCCTTGTCGACCCCCTTGAGGGTGATATCGACGCTGGTCGAGCCGCCTGAGCGCACCTCCAGAGCGGGCAGGCGGGCGGCGACGGCGCTGCGCAGGCGGTTCTTCTTCTCCCCGGTGGGGTCCCAGGCGGCCTTGGCCTCCAGGGGCGCCTCCTGCCCCAGGGCGGAGAAGGTGATCTGGCTGCCCCGGTCCTCCAGGGCCGGGCCCCAGGTCAGCTCCTCCCACAAGCCCAGCCGCCGGGCCTCGGCCTCGACAACCTCGAAGCCCTCGCGCACCTGCTCGGGGGACAGGTCATTGGCGTAGACCAGGCGCCAGGGGTCCTGGTCCGATCCGCCGTCGTGGCCCGACTGCTCGCCGTGGCCGGGACCCTCATAGGTGTAGTAGCGGGTGCCGCAGGTGGGCATGAGGTGGAGGCCTGCGAGCTGGGCCGGGGTGGCCTGCAGGTGGGCGAGCACCTGGTTGCGGAACTGCCCGATCTGCCCCCCGGAGATGATGCACACCGGCACGACCTCGAGCAGCCCGCGCAGGGCCCGGGCCATGGGGGCCGGGATGGCCGTCTTCGAGGGGGCCAGGGTGTCGTCCAGGTCGAAGGCGACGAGTGAGGGCGGATGGCCGGCTGCGGCGGAGTCAGTCATGGTCGCATTGTCCCCCACCGACCTGGGAAGCTGCGGGGACATCCTGGCAGGTCGGCGGCACCTGTGATGAAGATGTGCCGGCTGCCGGCGCCTGCGCGACCTGTCAGTCCTCGGTGCTCGTGCCGCGCAGGTGGCTGTGGGCGAGCCGGGAGGCCTCTTCGCGGGCGTCGCGGTCCTCACGGCGCCCCCGGGAGATCAGCGCGGTCACGGAGACCGCCAGGCCGCCCCAGATGATGACGATGGCGGTGAGCATGAGAGAGATGGCCGCTCCGGTCATGTCACTTCACCTCCTCGAGCGCATCGAGATCCAGTGGGGTGAAGTCGTCGACCGGCGTGGCCCAGCGCGCCAGGGTCATGGCCACCACGGCGATGACGACCATGAGCAGGGCGCCCCAGCCGAAGACCAGCTCGAAGGACCGGGAGTAGTCGGGGGTGTAGCCCTCGGTGATGTAGGACGAGACGGTCTGGACCAGCATGACGCCCAGCAGCAGCGGGACCAGCACCATGATGACCGCCCGCCACCACGGTCCGATCATCCGGGACTCCGAGACCAGGTTGAGGTGGCGCTCGATGACCGGCAGGCGGCGCAGCACGATCCCCAGGGCCACGCACATGACGATGGCGGAGAAGACGACGCCGATGTTGTTGATGAAGGCGTCGACCACATCCAGGGTGTACAGGCCCGAGGAGGTTCCGAACAGGATGAAGGACAGCAGTGCCGAGGGCAGTCCGGCCACGAGGACCGCCCTGCTGGTGGGCAGGCCGAGCTTCTCGGAGACCGCGGCGATGACCACCTGGATGATGGAGATGAAGGAGGTCAGGCCCGCCATGGTGAAGGAGGCGAAGAACAGCACCCCGAAGACCGGGCCTCCGGGCATCTGGGAGATGACGGTGGGGAAGGTGGTGAAGGACAGGCCCACCCCCGCGATGTCGTCCAGCTCGGAGACCTTCACGTTCTGGGTGTGGGCCATGAAGCCCAGGGTGGCGAAGACGCCGATCCCGGCCAGGATCTCGAAGGCGGAGTTGGCGAAGGCGGCCACCGTCCCCGTGCCCACGAGGTTGGAGCGGCGCTTGAGGTAGGAGGCGTAGGTGAGCATGATGCCGAAGCCCACCGACAGGGAGAAGAAGATCTGCCCGAAGGCGGCCATCCAGACGCGGTGGTCCGACAGAGCGGCCCAGTTGGGGGTGAACAGGGCGTTGAGGCCGTCGGTGGAGCCCGGGAGCAGCAGGGCGCGGCCCACCAGGGTCAGGAACATGATCACCAGCAGGGGCAGGAAGACGCGGTTGGCCTTCTCCACCCCGTTGGACACGCCCCGGGCGATGGTGAGGATCCCGAAGGCCCACACGAGGATGAGCGGGATGATGACCCCGGCCACCGGGGTGAAGGAGTAGGCGGGTGTGCCGCTGGAGGAGAGCTCCCCCAGTCCGATGTAGCGCTGGAAGAAGCCCGCGGCGTCGTCCCCCCAGGCGGTGTTGATCGAGAAGACCGTGTAGCGCAGGGCCCAGGCCACGATGACCGCGTAGTAGGTCATGATGATGAAGCAGATGAAGACCTGGAACCAGCCCAGCCATTCCAGCCCGGCGTGCACGCGGCGGAAGACCGCCGGGGCCGAGCCGCGGTAGCGGTGGCCCAGGGCGTAGTCCAGGAAGAGCACGGGGATTCCCACACCGAGCAGGGCGATGATGTAGGGCACGACGAAGGCCCCGCCGCCGTTGCTGTAGGCCACGCCGGGGAAGCGCCAGATGTTGCCCAGGCCGATGGCCGAGCCGATGGCGGCCAGGAGGAATCCGACCTGGCCGCTCCACTGCTCGCGCGCCGGTGCCTGGGATGGGTGTGAGCCCTGCGGGGCTGCGGGAGTTGAAGCCATATGGACCTTCTGCTGTGCGGGACGGTGCGCTGCGCAGGGGCCTGACGTGCCTGGTCACGGCGGGGTGATGCAGCGCATGCGGGCGCCTTCGGCGCACGCGTAGATCCCTGCACGGTAGGCGCACAGCCAGTATCTGTCTCCCGGCGTCCAGCATGCGGACCGGCGGGAGGCGCGGCGGATACCGGCCCCGGAGGCGGCGCGGACGGGAAGGCGGGGCCCGGGGCGGCATATGCCACACTTGATGGTCACCTGATGATGTCGGGCGCAGGGCTCCGCCCCCGTCCCAGGGCGCCCCGCTCCGCATCCGCCGACCCTGAAAGGACCCACCATGGCCACCCCCCATATCGCCGCCGAGCCCGGAGACTTCGCCCCCGCGGTCCTCATGCCCGGCGATCCCAAGCGAGCCCAGCGCATCGCCGAGGCGCTCATGGACGATGCCCGCCTGGTCACCGATGTGCGCGGCATGCTCGGCTTCACCGGCACCGTGGACGGCAAGCCGCTGAGCGTCATGGGCTCGGGGATGGGCCAGCCCTCCTTCACCATCTACGCCACCGAGCTGCTCAGCCAGTTCGGGGTCGAGCGCATCATCCGCGTGGGCACGGCCGGCGGGATCGCCCCCCAGGTGCGGGTGGGCGACGTCGTCATCGCCACCGGCGCCCACACGGACTCGGCCATGAACCAGTTGCGCATCCCGGGGGTGAACTTCTCAGCGGTGGCCGACTTCCACCTGGCCCAGGCGGCCTGGGAGGCCTCCCGCAGCGCCCAGGCGCCCCAGGACGGGACTGTTCACGCCGGCCCGATCATCTCCCGCGACCACTTCTACTTCACTCCCGAGGGCCAGACCGAGCGCCTGGCCGCCCATGGCGTCCTGGCCGTGGAGATGGAGGCCGCGGCCCTGTACGGCGTGGCCGCGGAGCTCGGGGCGCAGGCGCTGGCGATCCTGACGATCTCGGATCATCTGCTGGACCACTCCGAGGACATGAGCGCCCAGGAGCGCGAGACCCGCTTCACCGGCGCCCTGCGCCTGGCGGTGGCCGCGGCCCACAGCTGAGTGGCGCAGGTCTGCCTCACCTACCCGGAATAACGAAATACCCCGGCACACAATAGGGACGGCCGCAGCCCCCGCAACAGGGCACCCACCCCGATCATCACCACCGAGAAAACGGCGTTATTCCAGCATTCTGGACTCCCGATGGCACAAGGCCAGGCTCGCCTTCGTTGCCGCTGAACCGGGACGGATTTACGTTAATGACGTACCTATCATCCGACCGCTCGAGAAGGAGTCCATCATGGCCACCGTCACCCAGATCAAGTCCTGCGAGACCACCTCCTGCGCCTTCAACCACGGGGGCTGCACCGCCTTCGCCATCACGGTCGGCGGCGATGCCGGGGCGCCCACCTGCGGCACCTTCATCAGCCTGGATGCTCGCGGCGGCCTGCCCGTGGCCGAGGGCCACGTGGGGGCCTGCCAGCGCCTGGAGTGCGTGCACAACACCGACCTCATGTGCACTGCTGAGGCGGTCAGCGTCGGCGGGGACACCGCCACCTGCCTGTCCTACGAGGCGCGCTGAGCAGCCGCCCACCAGTTCGGGCGGCTGCGGGCGGCGGCGCATCATCCTTCGGGCCCCGGCGGCGTGCCGGGGCCCGAAGGCTGCGTGAGGCACCTGCGCGGGACGATGGCGCCCCGCGGAGTGGGCGCGGGCCCGCCCAGGTCCTCAGGGGCGCGAGAGGCGGTCGGGCAGGAGCACCGCAGCCATCGACTCCAGGCTCTGGCCCACCTCGTGGGCGGCCCTGGGACCGTCGGGGAAGGCGACCACCAGGGTGGTGATCTCCTCGGCGGTGATGCGCATGAGGGTGGCCCCGTGGGCGTCGACGTCGACGCACAGGATCCTGCCCCACAGGCTGGAGCACACGCCGACCGAGGGCCGGGTGGAGCAGACCCAGCCGAGCGCCTCGCCACTGCTGACGGCGTCGCAGATGGCCTGCAGCCCCAGCTCCCCGACGGCGGCGACGGACTCGTGGGCGGCGAGCACCTCGTGGGAGCTCCAGGCGCTGGCGGAGGGATGCTGAGCCGCGGACTCAGCGCCCTGACCATCGATGGCCAGGACCTCGGGGATGGTGTGGCTGGAGACCCCGGTGACGCAGTGGAGCATGACGCGCTCGGTGGCGATGACGCCCAGGCGGCCACCGGGCCAGCCGGCGACCTGGCCGACGCGCTCCAGGGGATCATCCCCCGTGATGGCGCAGTGGCAGGCCGGGGTGCGGGCCGAGGCCAGGACCCCCTCGGTGCCCTGCTCCTCGATCCAGGTCAGGGAGCCGAGCAGGTGGGCGGTGGCAGCGGTGATGCGAACGCCCGGCTCGGCGGCGTCCAGGGTGATGTCCAGGCGGACCTCGGTGGCCAGGCCGTCGGGGGCGATCGCCAGGGGCGCCCCCGGGGCGGGGCAGGCGGCGATGAGGATGCGCCCATCGTTGAGCAGCGCATGCGCCACATAGGCCGCCGGGGCGGAGGGATCGATGCGGTAGGCCGTCACCGCGGCGCTGCCCGCGCCCGACAGGAGCCTGCGGGCGGTGCGGCGAGCGCGGTGGGCGATGTCGGGAGCGCTGCCGCTGCCTGCCTGTGCTGACGTCACACGAGTGCCTTTCCTGCGCGAGGGCGCGGTTCCGATACCGCACCTGCCAGAGGTGAGGCTACCCTCAGCAGCAGGGCTGATCCAGTGCCGTTCCGCCTTCCGGGCGTGGATCGTGTCTCAGTGGCTGACCAGATGCTGACCGGCCACTGGCCGGGTGGGGGGGGGTGCCTGGGGGGTGGGGGGGGGCCGGCCCCGGCCGGGGGGGGGGCCGGCCCGGGCCCGCAGGCGCTCAGGCCACGGGCACGCAGATCTCGGTGACGTAGTCCTCGGGGCTCTGGGTGTCGGCAGGGCTGACCAGATAGCGGTTGTACATGGGCCCGCTCACCTGGAGGCCGGATTCGGCGATGTACTGGGCCAGGGCGGCGTTCTGCGCCTCGAACTGGGAGTAGTCGCCGTGGAAGGCGGCCACGGCCACCCGCTGGGCGGGAAGCTCCCGGGCGGTCAGTGGGGCGGCGACGCGGGCGCCCCGGGGCGCGGGCTGCCAGACCTCGATATCGATGTCGGCCTCGCGGTACTCCTCGTCGTGGAAGATGGCGCCGCAGGGGCCCCCGGTGTAGGGCACGCCCTGCTCCTGGACGCAGGCCATCAGCTGCTCCCAGGCACGGCGCTCATCGGGGTAGGTGTCGATCCTCCTGCGCAGGGAGACGACGTGCTGGGCGGGGTGGGTGGTGACAGTGATGTCGGTCATGAGGGTTCTCCTGACGTGTGCGATGAGCTGGTCGATCTCGGCGACGCGGCGGCGGGCGGCCTCGGCGTCGGCGGTGAGCTGATCGCGCTGCACGGCCAGCGCGCGCCCCAGGGCCTGGGGGTCCTCGCGCAGCGGGAGCAGGGCGGCGATGGCCGGGACGGAGAAGCCGACGTCGCGCAGCTGGCGCACCAGCCTGGCATCAACGACTTGATGGGCGTCGTAGAACCGGTGCCCGGTGGCGGCGTCGATGCGCGCGGGGCTCAGCACGCCGTGGGCGTCGTAGTACCGCAGCATGCGGACCGACAGCCTGGTCAGGGTGGAGAACTCGCCTATGCGCAGCAGCCGTGTCTCGGTCATGGCCCCATCATGGGACCTGACATCATGTGAGGATCAAGCAGGCGCGATGCGGGCCCAGGGCCGCAAGGGCGGGCGCCGCCCCGGGGCGGGACTGCCGCAGGGCCATTGGGGAGCCGGATTCATATGACGGGCAGGAGCAGCTGGGCGGAGAAGGCAGCCAGGAGCATGCCGCCCAGTCGCATGGTCACGCTGCGGGCGGCGTCCCATCGGCGCTCGGCCGCACCGGAGCAGTACACGAGCACCGCCCCCAGGACGAGCAGCGCGATCGCCAAGGCCACCGTGATGGCCAGGAGACCGCCTACGGCCTGATCGGGCCCCGGCTGCTGGGAGATCACCATGCCGCTGAGGCCGACGATGACCGCCATCGTGGCGGGCCCCGCGATGAGGGGAAAGGCCATGGGGTAGGGGGCGGTACGGTGATGGCCCCGGTGATCGTCACCCACCGCATCACCACGCACCTCCTGCTCGCTCCCCAGAAGGAGCACCGAGTCCTTCCCGGCGAGCATGGCCAAGGAGATCAGCAGAAGCACCAGGCCACCGGCAGCCTGGACGTGGCCGATGCCGATACCGAGAGCACTCAGGACGCTCCCGCCGGTGAGGGGGCGAGGAGCGAGGAGGAGAGCGAGGGCGCAGAAGGCGAGGCACCACAGCACAGTGACGATCGCACTCCGGCGGCGCTGGGCAACCGACTGCCCGCCGGTGAGCTCCAGGAACCGGGGAACGTAGAGGAAGGGGTTCATCACGGCAAGGAGGACGACGACGGATCCGATGATCAATGATGCATCCATAGCCTTCACGCTGCACATCCGACCCTCGTCCGCGCTGGGCGGACCGTGATCGATTCCTGAGTCAGCCTTGCCCGTGGAGGCTTCGCCGTCACGCGCACCGAGACGCGCACTCGTGGCGCGATCCTCGCAGGGCGCATCGCCGCATGATGCCTCCACCATCAGCCTCGGTCAGCGGAGTCGATGAGGCGCGGGCCCAGGATACGGAGTTGTCCGCAGAGCACGCGCGCAGCGCCTTAGGGCACGTGGTGGCCGGCCGCGCGCACGAGCCCGTACCACTCGCCCCGGGTCAGCGGGATGTCCGAGCCGGCCGCTGCCTCACGCAGGCGCTGCGGGGTTGTGGTGCCCACGACCGTCTGGATGCCGGCGGGGTGGCGGGCGATCCATGCCACGGCGATCGCTGCTGGCGTAGCACCGTGCTTCTCGGCGAGGCGGCGCAGCTCCTCAACGAGCTCGGGGTGGTCCGGGGAGTCCATGAGCGTCCCGGGGCCCAGACCCGTGTGGAAGGGCGACCAGGCCTGAAGGGTGGTGGAGTGGATGCGGGCGTGCTCGACCAGGCCGCCGCCATCGCGGGTCAGCGAGTCCTGGGAGGGGATGATGTTGGCGGCCAGTCCCTGGGTGATGATCGTCGAATGGGTGATCGACAGCTGCACCTGGTTGACGACGATGGGCTGACTCACAGCGGTGGCCAGCAGGTCGATCTGGCGCGGGGTGTGGTTGGAGACCCCGAAGAAGCGGACCTTGCCGGTGGACTCCAGGTGGTCGAATGCGCGGGCAACCTCCTCTGGCTCGACCAGGGCATCGGGGCGGTGGAGCAGCAGGATGTCGAGGTAGTCCGTGCCCAGGGCCCTCAGCGAGCCCTCCGCGGAGGCGACGATGTGCTCATAGGAGTGGTCGTACCCCCACGGATCGGAGACGATGCCGGTCTTGGTCTGGAGGATGATCTGCTCGCGCTCGGCGGGGCTGAGCCTCAGTGCGCGGGCGAAGCGCTGCTCGCAGTGGTGGTAGCCGCCCCCGCGGTGGTTGAAGCCGTAGAGGTCGGCGTGGTCGAAGACATCGATGCCGGCCTCCCGCGCGGCGTCGTACAGGGCGCGGATCTGCTCATCGCTGCGGTCGGCAATGCGCATCATGCCGGAGATGACATTGGATGCCCGCGTCCCGGTGGCGCCCAGGGGCACTGTCCTCATCGGGCTCATGGATGCTCCCTCCTGTGCTCGGCGGGCGGGCGCGGGGATCGCGGCGCCTCTGCCGCTGTGGGGGAGGATAGGCCACTCCCGCGGCCCCCGCGCAACGCCGACCACACCCGCGAACCACCACCAGGCGAGGAACCAGGCCCCACCCCTTCACCGAATGCCAGGCGCACAGCGCCACCAGCACTCAAAAGGCCCCGCCGTCAGGCGGGGCCCTCGCTCAGAGTTGAGGTGGTGGAGCTAGGGGGATTCGAACCCCCGACCTCTTCCATGCCATGGAAGCGCGCTACCAACTGCGCCATAGCCCCGTGATGGTGCTCGCAGGGCGCTCAGCGCCCCACTCCAGCCGCCGCCCGCGCACCGGATCCCTCCGGCCTCGCGACCTCGACTGCTGGTGGAGCTAGGGGGATTCGAACCCCCGACCTCTTCCATGCCATGGAAGCGCGCTACCAACTGCGCCATAGCCCCGTCATGCGGGCGCCGCCCGGCGGGCGACGCGGACAACTGTATGTAGTCCCAGGCCACCGGGGCAAATCCCCGGCGCGTGCACTACCTCACCACGCCCGCCCCAGGGTCCGCTGCCCCGCCGTCGCACTCGCCCGAGGCCGCTCACCCGAGGTTCCAGGCCACCAGCGTCCAGCCAGGCTCCCGCCGGGAGCGGCGCAGCACCGCGTAGTGGCTGTTGTCCAGCCCTCTGAGCCCGAACCAGGCGGAGGGATCCAGCCCCAGCAGGCGGCAGGCCCCCACCGTCAGCGCCGAGCCGTGGCAGGCCACCACGGTCACCTCGCCCTCCCGGGCGCCCTGCGCCAGGCGCGCCAGGGCAGCGCCGACGCGCTCGGCCACATCAGCGCGGGCCTCCACGCCCACGCCCTCGGGCTCCTCCCCCGTGCGCCAGCGCCGGTACTGCTCGGGCCAGCCGGCCTTGATCTCCCGGCGGGTCAGGCCCTCCCACTGCCCGAAGGAGCGCTCGGCCAGGTCGTCGTCGATGCCCACCTCGATCCCACAGCGATCGGCCAGGATGCGCGCCGTGCCCCGGGCGCGCTGCAGCGGGGAGGACACGATCCGCCGCGGGCCCAGCGCCTCCAGGGCGGGAGCCACCGCGGCGGCCTGGGCGAGCCCCTCCTCATTGAGCGGGATGTCGATGCGCCCCTGGACGCGCTTCTGGCGGTTGTAGTCGGTCTGGCCGTGCCGCCACAGAACAAGATCCGTCACGATCGGCCCATCAGATCCCGGCCGGGACGACCGGCGAGTCATGCCCGGGGCCCTCACCCTCCCCGTCCACCGCGGGCAGGGCGATGCGCGGGCAGTCCTTCCACAGCCGCTCCAGGTCGTAGAGCTCGCGGTCCTGGGCCTGCTGGACGTGCACGACGACATCCCGGTAGTCCACCAGCACCCAGTGCGCCTCGGCCAGGCCCTCGCGCATCTGGCGCTTGGCGCCCGCCCGGAGCATCGCCTCATCGATGGCGTCGACGACGGCGCGCACCTGGCGGTCATTGGCGGCAGAGACGATGAGGAAGGCGTCGGTGAGGACCAGGCGCTCGGAGACATCGATGGCGATGATCTCCTCAGCCTTCTTCTGCGCGGCGGCGCGGGCTGCGACCACGCACAGCTCGATGGCACGGTCAGTGGCGGGCACGGTGCTCCTTCAGGGTTCGGTGATGATCGGCGGACGACCGGGGCACGCGCCACAATACGGCCATGGAGCCGGGCAGTGCACCCGGCTCCACGACGACACGGGTCACTGGAGGCGTCAGATGACCTGACTGATCCAGGGCTCCACGCCCTGCGCCGCCGCGCCCTGCACCTGGGCCGCCGCGCTGGAGGAGCCGCCGCTCATGAGGTACCAGACGATGGCGAGCACCACCAGGGCGACCACCAGCACCACCAGGAGGATGAGCAGCACCTTGCCCGCGCCGGAGGAGCGCTCCGGCTCCTCCTCGGGCAGTCCCGCCTGGGCCTGCTGGGCTGAGGCCGCCGCGGAGGGCATCCGCTGGTCCCAGGCCGGGCCCGCCGGGCCCGCCGCGCCCGTCTCGGGCAGTCCCGCGTCGGAGAGCGGGGCGTACTCCACGGAGGTGGTCTGCTCCATGCCCGTGGTGGAGTAGGGGCTGACGGGCTGCTGGCCGCCCACCAGGGAGCCCTCCGAGGTCATCCGCTCGCGCAGGGACTTCCACTGCGGCGCGGCTGAGCCCTCCTCGCCGTCGACCGCCTCACCCACGGCGATGGCATCCTGCACCGTGGTCTCCTGGGCGTCGGCCGTCACCTCGCCCAGGCCATCCACCGATTCCCCGGGCTGCCCGTACTGCGCCTCCTGTCCCGGGGCCGCGCTCTCGGCGGAGCCCACGGGCTGGACCGCGCTGAGCTCGCCGGTGGAGATATTGACTGTGCGCACCCCCTGGGCCGCGGCCGGGATCCGCACGATGGGACGGCGCACGGAGCTCGGAGAGGCCGCCACCGGCGCCTCCCCGCCCTCGTGCCCAGGCGCTCCCTGCGCCTCGACGGCCTGCGGCTGGGCAGCCGGGGCATCCTGGACGGGAACCGCATCAGCGGCCCGCACCGCCGCCTCATCGGCCCTCTGGTCGACGGCCCAGGAGGGGCTCTCCTGAGGCGCCGCAGCGCCCGGCGCCCCAGCCGGGGCGAGGTCCTCGGGCCGGGCGGGCGGGGCGCCCCAGCCGGCGGGGGCCGCCTCGCCGGCGCCCTCCGCACCGCTGCCGGGACCATCCTGGGAGCCGTCGGCGGAGGCGCCATCGATGGGCCCCAGCCCCGCAACGCTGGGCACCTGCCCCGTCTCCAGGCGCTCGCGCAGCGAGGAGCGGGTCGGCACCGGAGCGGGCTGCGCACTGGTGCTCATCTGCTCGGCCGCAGCGCGCTCGACCTCTGCCGAGATGATCGGCAGGTCGACGGCGTCCATGAGGCCCGTGGGCAGCTCGGAGATCGCCACCGCCTCATCAGCCGTCAGGGAGCGCCAGCTCGGGCCGGCCTCATCGCTCTTCGCCTGGGGGGCCTGCGCCGCATCCGCCTCAGCGCCCGGGCCCGCCTCAGGGGCGGTGCCGGCTGCCGGAGCGGGCTCGGCATCGGGGCCGGGCTCCGCACCGGCCCCCCCGCCGTAGGCGGCGGGCCCGTGGGGCCCATGGGCCTCGGGCGCAGCCGGGGACGGCACCATCCCCGCCGCGGCCGCTGGGGACTGGCCCTGGAGCGGGGAGGCCGCACTGCCCGCGGCGCTCCACGACTGCCCTGAGAGATCCCCGGAGGACTCCCCGAACTCCTCGACGCGGGGGGCCTGGACGGTGTCGTCGAAGGCGGCGGAGTCCTGGGCGGCCGAGCCGACCGCGGGCACCGAGCTGGGCGTGGCGGCCTGCTGGGAGGAGTCCTGCCCGGCGCTGCGGGGCCGGGCCTCCCTGGTGGCGGGCACATCGGGCTGCTTGGCGGTGGGGTCCTGGAGGGCGCGGGCCTGCTCCGGGGTGATCTCCCCCGCCTCCACGGCGGCCTTGAGGGCCTTGGCCTCCTCCCGCAGGCGCCGCATCTCGCGGCGCGTGAGCAGGGGCTGCTGCCCGGTCAGGATGGCCTCACGCTCGGCCGCCCGCTCGGCCTGCCGGATGGCGCGACGGCTGCTGCGTGGCGCCCGGCCCTGCGAGCCCTCCGCAGCATCGTCTTGCGTCAGGTCGTTCACGCCGGTCTGGTCAGTGCTCACCGTCGTTCTCCTTCCTCAGGGACTGCTCGTGGGCCACCCGCGCCGTCATCGACGTCGTCGATGCGGGGCGCAGAGCCATACGATAGAGCCCGTACTTGCGGATGTACTGCACAACGCCGTCGGGAACCAGGTACCACACCGGGATCCCCTCCCCCACCCGCCGACGGCAGTCCGACGACGAGATCGCCATGGCCGGGACCTCCAGCAGCGAGACGCGATCCCGGGGCAGGCCCGAGTCGCTCAGGACGTGCCCCGGGCGCGTCACCCCCACCAGGTGCGCCAGGCCGAAGATCTCCTCACTGCTCTTCCAGGTCAGGATCTGCTCCAGCGCATCGGCACCGGTGATGAAGTACAGCTCGGCACCCGGGTACTCCGCCGTGATGTCGTGAAGGGTGTCGATGGTATAGGTGGTGCCGCCCCGGTCGATATCCACGCGCGAGACGGTGAAGCGCGGATTGGGGGCGGTGGCGATGACCGTCATGAGATAGCGGTGCTCAGCCGGGGAGACCCGCCTCCCCCTCTTGAAGGGCTGTGCCCAGGTGGGCACGAAGACGACCTCATCGAGGTCGAAGACGTTCTGGACCTCACTGGCCGCCACGAGGTGCCCGTGGTGGATGGGGTCGAAGGTTCCGCCCATGATGCCGATGCGCAGCGGGCGCGCAGGTGTACTCACGCCGTGCGCCTCGCATCATGACTGGCGGTCACGTCCGGTCTCCTCCGTGGTGCGGATTCGTGCAGTTGTTGAATATCCTGCCATGCACCGCAGCGTTTGTGGGCCTCCGCAACGCCCGGAGCGAAGCACTGGCACCGGGTTCCTTGAGCGGTGCGCGAACCGGGAGCGGGTCAGCCCCCGCCCGGGCGGGGCGCCCCGGGTCCCCGACCGGCGGCTGCCCGAGCGCCGCGATGGGCCGCCATCGCGCGCCCCGCGCTTCCCAATGCCTGGGACCAGGGCCCCAGCGCCGCGGGCAGCACCCGCGGCACGGGGACGAGCTCCAGGCGCCGGGAGACGCGCTGGCGCAGCGGGGTGAGGAGGCGCTCCTGCCCGGCCCGCGCCAGCCCGCCGCCGATGACGACGTCGAGGGGGCCCAGCAGGAGGGCGCCGGTGGTGATGAGGCCGGCCAGCGCGTCCAGGGCGGTGCCCCAGACCCGCGCGGCCCGCTCATCGCCCGCCTCCATGGCCCGCAGCACTCCCAGGGAGCCCTCGCAGAGCACCGCCCTGCCCGGCGCCCCCTCGAGGCCCCCGGGCAGGGCGGCGGCGCGGCGCCTGGCCATGGCCGAGGCCGAGGCGACGGACTCCAGGCGCGCACTGGCCCCGGGATGGTCCGGATCGGGCACCGACATGAGCCCGACCTCCCCGGCCCACCCGCCGCCGTCGACCGGGGAGCCGTTGAGCACGAGCACCGAGGCGATGCCGGTGCCGATGGCGAGGTAGAGGAAGTCGGTGCCGCCGGCCCCCCAGCGGCCCTCCGCCCAGGCCCCCGCCCGCACATCGTGGGACAGGACCACCGGCAGGCCCAGCTCCTCCTCCATGAGGTCGCGCATCGGCAGGTCGCGCCAGCCCAGGTTGGCCGAGTGGACCGCGATGCCCTCGGGCTCCCGCACGATCCCGGGCACGGCCAGCCCCACCGGGGGCACGAGGTCCCCCTGGTCCACCACCGGCCCGCCGGCCCCGCCGTCCTCGCCGCGATGGCGCACCTGCCCGGAGCGGATGCGGCCCCGGAGCTCGGCGACCGCACGCCCGACCTCGGTCTTGAGGCCCGCCAGGTCGCGGGGCGTGGGCCGCTCCAGGGAGCTCAGCAGCGCGCCGCGGGCGTCGCAGAGCACCGCCTTGATCGCCGTGCCGCCCACGTCGATGCCCAGGGCGCAGCGCGACGCCGGGAGCGCCCGGGGCGCCGGTCCGCCGTCGGCGGGGCCGGTCGGGCCGCCGGCCACGGCTCAGCCCTCGTCCTGGGGCAGGATGACGGCGCGGGTCAGGTGGCGCGGGCGGTCGGGATCCAGGCCCCGAGCCTCGGCGCGGGCCACCGCGACCCTCTGGGCCAGCGCGAGCACTGCCACCGGGTCCCGGGGGAAGACGAGGAAGTCGGCGCCGGTGGCGGCCACCTGCTCGGCCATCCCCGCGGGCGCCTCGCCGAAGACCCACACCAGGCGCCCGGGCTGGGCGATGGCGATGGGGCCGTGACGGTACTCCATGGCGGGATAGGACTCCGTCCAGGACTGGGAGGCCTCGCGCCACTTGAGCGCCGCCTCATTGGCCAGGCCGAAGCACCACCCCTCCCCCAGGAAGGAGGCCTGGTCGGCCTCCACCCAGGACTGGGGGATCTCCTGGCCCAGGACGGCGGCCAGGTCATCCAGCGCGCCCCGGAGGTCCTGGCCCAGGCTGGCGCGCAGGAGCATGAGAGCGCTGGTGGCGAAGCGGGTCTGGACCACGGAGTCCTCATCGGCGAAGTCCAGGACGATCTCATCATCGGCATGGGCGGCGATGGGGCCCCCGCCCACCGCGGTGATGAGGGTCAGCGCCGCGCCCCGGGAGTCCAGGTCGCGGGCGACCTCCACGATCTCGGTGGTGGTGCCAGAGCGGGAGAGCAGGATGATGCGCTCGTAGTCCCCGCAGCGCTCGACGGGGAACAGGGAGGAGGTGAAGGCCTCGGAGGGGCCCTGGCCGAGCTCCTCGCGCAGCAGGCAGTAGGCCTGCGCCATGAACCACGAGGTGCCGCAGCCGATGACGGCCACGCGCTGGCCGCTGGCGGGAAGGCCCGGGGCGGGAGCGCCGTCCCGGCCGGCGCGCTCGATGGCACGCCGCCACACCTGGGGCTGGGATTCGATCTCTGCCGTCGTCCTGCTGGCCACGCCGCCTCCTGGAGGATCCTCGCGGTGGCCCCGCCGGCCACCACCTGAGATGATTGATTACGACGAGAGTATCAGCAGATCTATCATTTTTCATCACCAAAAGCCGAGCGATGGGAGTTGACCTGGCCTATGCTGCTACCGCGATCGCTGCGCAGCGCAGCGCATGGTGCCCCACCGCGCCAGGCCCGCCGCCGCGCATCACGCCTCGCACCCCGCCCGGACCACCACCCAGGAGAGCCCCGATGTCCCGCCACGAGCGACTGTCCACCATTCTCGGCATCATCGTCGACGAGGGCAGCGTCCACATCGACGACATCATCGAGCGCCTGGGCGTGTCCGCCGCCACCGCCCGGCGCGACCTGGACCTCCTGGCCAACCAGCAGCTCGTCACCCGCACCCGCGGCGGCGCCAACGCCAACCCCACCTCCGCCGAGCTCCCCCTGCGCTACCGCACCTCCCGGATGGCCCAGGAGAAGGGGCGCATCGCGCGCGCCGCAGCGGCCATGGTCGGCCCCGGGGACTGCGTGGGCCTCAACGGCGGAACCACCACCACGGAGATCGCCCGCGAGATCGCCCTGCTTCCGGGCCTGACCGATCCCGACAACCCCGTGACCGTCATCACCAACGCCGTCAACATCGCCAGCGAGCTGACCGTGCGCCAGTGCGTGCGCGTGGTGGTCACCGGCGGAGTGGCCCGGGCCCGCTCCTACGAGCTCACCGGCCCCCTCACCGAGCTCATCCTGCCCTCCATCACCGTGGGGACCCTCTTCCTGGGAGTCGAGGGCATCGACGAGCGCGGCACCTACGCCCAGCACGAGGGCGAGGCCGCCGTCAACGCCGCCCTGGCCCGCACCGCCCGGCGCGTCGTGGTCGTCTGCGACCACACCAAGCTGGGCGCCACCGCCTTCGCCCTCATCTGCCGCGCCGCGGACATCGACCTGCTCATCACCGACGACGGCGCCCCGGCCGACCAGGTCCAGGCCCTGCGCGCGGCCGGCATCGAGGTGCTCCTGGTCTAGGGCCGCCCGCAGCCATCGGGAGCGGCCGGGCGACACCGGCCGCGGCCTGCCGCCCCGGTCATCCCCCGGCCGCCCTCCACCCATGATCACCGACCACTCCCGAGGAGCCACCATGCCCCGCAGCACCGGCCGCGTCACCCTGCCCATCCAGGAGGGCATCGACGACCAGCTCCGCGAGCTCGTCGCCCTGCTGGGCGCCGACGCCGTGCGCAACTCCGACGGCACCGACCTGCCCGCCATCGCCTCGGAGCTGGTGGACACCGTCTACTCCACCTACTTCCCCGCCCGCGGCGACCAGGACTTCGCCCTGGCCCACCCCGAGACCCTCATCAACCAGTACCTCATGAGCGAGCGGGTCACCGCCCCCAGCGACCGCCCGCTGGTCATCGAGGTCCTGGAGGGCTACTTCGCCGATCAGTTCCAGCCCTGCTACGAGCGCGTCGAGCGGTTCTGGGAGGTCATCGACCGCACCACCGGGGAGGTCGTCCCGCCCCAGGGCTGGAGCGTGGACCGCGAGCGCGGAACGCTGACCATCGCCCGCCCCCGGGCCTGGCACGTCTACACGGTGTCCTTCCTGGCCGAGCAGCTGTGGGACTCCACCCAGATGTACAACTACATCACCAACGGCTGGCA
Organism: Actinomyces bowdenii; assembly: GCF_017592395.1. GTDB lineage: Bacteria > Actinomycetota > Actinomycetes > Actinomycetales > Actinomycetaceae > Actinomyces > Actinomyces bowdenii. The sequence goes on along the minus strand of NZ_JAGFOU010000004.1, from coordinate 27,980 downwards.
GGACGAGCCGGGGCGGCTCAAGGAGAGGCCCTACGACGTGCGCAAGAACGGGGTGTGGGAGCACTCCCGGGCGGCGCTGGCGGCCTGGCTGGAGGAGCACCCCGAGGTGGATGTGGTGCGCTTCACCACCTTCTTCTACCACTTCACCCTGGTGTTCAACACCGAGGGCAGGGAGCGCTTCGTCGACTGGTTCGGCTACTCCGCCTCGGTCTCCCCCGAGGCCCTCGACGCCTTCGAGGCGGAGTACGGCTACGCGCTGCGCGCCGAGGACTTCGTGGACGCCGGCTACTACAACTCCCCCTTCCGCCCGCCCAGCCGGGCCTTCAGGGACTGGATCGACTTCACCTCGCGATTCGTGGCCGCCCGCGCCAAGGAGCTGGTGGACCTGGTGCACGCCCGGGGGCGCAGGGCGATGATGTTCCTGGGAGACAACTGGATCGGCACCGAGCCCTACGGGCCGCACTTCGCCTCCATCGGGCTGGACGCCGTCGTGGGCTCGGCCGGATCGGCCGCCACCACCCGCCTCATCAGCGACATCCCCGGGGTGGAGTGCACCGAGGTGCGCCTGCTGCCCTACTTCTTCCCCGATGTGTTCAACCACGACGGCGGTGACCCTGTGGGTCAGGCCAATGACTTCTGGCTGTCCTCGCGGCGGGCGATCGTGCGCCGCCCGCTGGACCGGATGGGCTACGGGGGGTATGCGTCCCTGGCCCTGGAGTTCCCCGGCTTCGTGGCCCGCGCCGCCGAGATCTGCCAGGAGTTCCGCGACATCCATGACCTCAGTGGGGGCCGGGAGCCCTGGTGCGCCCCCTTCACGGTGGGGGTCCTCAACTCCTGGGGGGCGCTGCGCAGCTGGCAGACCCACATGGTCGCCCACGCCCAGTGGTACAAGGCCTGCTACACCTATGCCGGGGTGCTGGAGTCGCTGGCGGGCCTGCCCTTCACGGTGCGCTTCCTGTCCTTCGACGAGGTGCTCGACAGCGGCATGCCCGAGGATATCGGCGTGCTCGTCAACGCCGGTGCGGCCGCCACCGCCTTCTCCGGGGGGCCGGCCTGGGACGACCCGCGCCTGGCCGAGGCGCTGCGCGCCTGGGTGGCCCGGGGCGGGGGCCTCATCGGGGTGGGCGAGCCCAGCGCCTGGGACAAGGGCGGGGCCTTCCTCCAGCTCGGCGACGTGCTGGGCGTGGACCGCGAGCGCCAGCTGACGCTGTCCACGGACCGCTACCCCACCCTGGTCCCCCGCCACCCGATCACCGAGGACTTGCCGCGCGATGCCCGGGGCATGGCGCTGCTCGACCACGGCGAGGGGGCCGGCGGGGACGTCTACGCCCTGGGCCCGGGCACACAGGTGCTGTCCTACGCCGATGGCTCGGTCAGGGTGGCGGCCAAGGGCTTCGGGCGGGGGCGGGCGGTCTACTTCTCGGGGCTGCCCTACAGCGAGGTCAACTCCCGGACCCTGCAGCGGGCCCTGTACTGGGCGGCGGGCCGCGAGGACCTGGTGGAGGAATGGTGGACCTCCAGCCCGCACACGGAGATCGCCTGGTACCCGCGGGCGGGCCGCTTCCTGGTGATCAACAACGCAAGGCAGGCGGTGCGCACCACGGTGCGCGGCCAGGGCCGCATCTGGGATCTGGAGATCGGGGCCATGGGCTGCCGATGGGTCGAGGTCGGATCCCGGCAGGACGGTCAGGACGGGCGGCCCGGGCGCGGTGGGCCCAGCCTTCCCGGCGGTGCCACGCGGCCCGACGGCGGCGCCTGAGGCAGGCCCGCAACCGGCCCCGGCAGCGGCGCCACCAGGGCCTTAAGGGGCCTAAGAACTCTCTCATCCTGCCCTCATCCTCACCTTGCGATGGCTGGCCAGGCTTGCAGTGTGGCCCGGACCAGGGCCTCCTGCACTCCGCTCGCAGGCTGATGATGAAGAGGTGCCCCCTATGAACGCCGCCCCCATCCGGGTGATGCTCTACAGCCATGATGCCCAGGGCCTGGGCCATCTGCGCCGTAACCTGGCGCTGGCCCACCACTTGGCGCAGACGCTGCCCGGCATCGCCTCCACCGAGGTCACCGGACTGGTGGCCACCGGCCTGACGCCCGATGGGAGCTTCGAGCTCCCCCAGGGCTTCGACTGGCTGGTGCTTCCCGGGGTCAAGAAGTCCGAGGGCATGTACCTGCCGCGCCGCCTGCGCGCGACCCGCGACCAGCTGGCGGCGCTGCGCTCCAGCCTGCTGGAGGCCACGCTGCTGTCCTTCGCCCCCGACCTGGTCATCATCGACCGCCACCCCTACGGGGTGCGCAAGGAGCTGCGCGATCCCCTGACGCGCTTCAAGCGCACCCACCCGGGCTCGCGCGTGGTGCTGGGGCTGCGCGAGATCCTCGACTCCCCCGAGACCCTGGCCCGTGAGTGGGCCTCGCTGGGCCCCGGCGAGCTGCTGCGCGAGCTCATCGACCAGGTGTGGGTCTACGGCGACCCGAAGGTCCACAACCTGGTGGACACCGGGGAGGCCCCCGGTGCGCTCAGCGACCGGATCCGCTTCACCGGCTACCTGGCGCGCGGCCGCTCCCGACTGGAGGACTCCCAGGCGCAGGCCACGGCTCTGGGCGAGCCCTTCATCCTGACCACCGCCGGGGGCGGCTCCGACGGCTTCTCCCTGCTCATGGAGGCCGCCGCGATGGAGCCCCCCGCCGGGCACCAGCACGTGGTGGTCTCCGGCCCCCAGCTCAGCGACTCCGAGTTCGCCAAGGTGGCGCGCAGCAGCGGCCCGCGCACCCTGGTGCGCCGGACCTGGCCGGGGCTGAGCCGGCACATCGATGACGCCTCGGCGGTGATCTCCATGGGCGGCTACAACACCGTGTGCGAGATCCTGGCGACCTCGACCCCCGCCCTCCTGGTGCCCCGCGAGGTGCCCCGCCTGGAGCAGCTCATCCGGGCCAGTGCCCTCGAGCGCTCCGGCGCGGTGGACTTCCTGCGCTCCGAGGACGCCAGCTCCTCGGCCCTGACCCAGTGGACGGCATCGGCCGTCGAGCGCCCCGTCAGCCGCGACCACATCGACCTGACCGGGCTGAGCACTGTGCCGGGCCTGGCCCACGAGCTCATCACCGGCCCGTCCGCGACCGCTGGAGCCGGGGCATGACGCGCATCGGCTACGTCCTCAAGGTCTACCCCCGCTTCTCCGAGACCTTCATCGTCACCGAGATCCTTGCCCGCGAGGCCCTGGGCGACGACCTGTCCATCTACGCGCTGCGCCCCACCACCGACTCCCGCTTCCACCCCGAGATCGCCCGGGTGCGGGCCCGTGTCACCTGGGTGCCGCGTCCCCTGAGGGCCATCGACATGTGGGCCCAGCTGTCCCAGGGCCTGAGCCGGGAGTCCGACCGCGAGCGCTTCGCGCAGATCCTGCCGGTCCTGGCCACGCTGCCCGGCGACGAGGTGGCCCAGGCCGTGGAGCTGGCCCGTCAGGCGCGCGCCGACGGCATCACCCATCTCCACGCCCATTTCGCCTCCCTGGCGGGGCGCATGGCCTGGATCGCCTCGGCGCTGACCGGCATCCCCTACACGGTGACCACCCATGCCAAGGACATCTTCCACGAGTCGGTGGACCAGGCCTGGCTCAAGCGCATCTGCGCCGACGCGGACCGGGTCATCGCCATCAGCCGCTTCAACGAGGAGTTCCTGGGCTCACTGCTGGAGGGCACGGGCGCCAGGATCTCCCTGCGCTACAACGCCCTGGAGCTCGACCGCTTCCCCTACGTCCCGCACCCGGCCCCGACCGCGCCCCTGCGGGTGTGCGCGCTGGGCCGCCTGGTGCCCAAGAAGGGCTTCGCCGACCTCATCACCGCGGTGCGCCTCCTGGTGGATGGCGGTGTGCCGGTGCGCCTGGAGATCGCCGGGGACGGCGAGGAGCGCGAGGCCCTGGCCGACCAGGTTCAGGAGCTGGGCCTGAGCGAGCAGGTCAGCTTCCTGGGGCCGCTGACCCAGGCCGAGGTGCGCGCGCTGCTGGCGCGCTCCGACGTCTTCGCCGCGCCCTGCATCGAGGCCTCCGACGGCAACCTGGACGGGCTTCCCACCGTGGTCCTGGAGTCCATGGCCTGCGGCACTCCCGTGGTGGCCACCTCCGTCTCGGGCCTGCCCGAGGTGGTGCGCGATGGCCAGACCGGGATCCTCCTGCCCCCGGGCAGGCCCATCGATCTGGCCAAGGCCCTGGAGCGGGTGGCCTCGGGAGAGGTGGACACCGCGGCCCTGGCGGCCGGGGCCCGGCGCCTCATCGAGGAGCAGTTCGACTCGCGCGAGCAGGCGGCGGCGCTGTCGGCCTGGCAGCGCGGCGGCCAGGAGGGGCAGTGAGCATGCGCATCGCCTACATCTGCATGGATCCGGGCATTCCCGTCTTCGGCACCAAGGGCGCCTCGGTCCACGTCCAGGAGGTCATCCGCGAGATGCGGGACCTGGGCCACGAGGTGGTCCTCTACACGGCCCGCCTGGGCGATCACCGTCCCGATGACCTGGCCGATCTGGCCGTGGAGCACATCCCGGTGCGCGCCCCGGACCCGGCCCAGCGCGAGCGGGCCCAGGTCCGGGCGGCGCGGCGCGCCGTGGAGCTGGTCGTCGAGCAGGGGGCGGACCTGGTCTACGAGCGCTACTCCCTGTTCAGCGCCGCGCTGTCCGGGATCGTCGAGGAGCTGGGCATCCCCGGGATCCTGGAGGTCAACTCCCCCCTCATCGAGGAGCAGCGCGAGCACCGCAGCCTGGCCGACGAGCCCCTGGCCTGGCAGGTGCTGCGCGCGCAGGCCTCCAGCGCCGCGAGCGTCGTGTGCGTCTCCGATCCCGTGGCGCACTGGGTGCGCTCCGCTGTCGGCGACCAGGCCCCTCGGGGCGGGCGCGAGAGCTCCCCGGACGGGTCGGCCCCGTCATCGGCTCTCGACCACGTGCACACCGTCCCCAACGGGGTGAGCGTGCGGCGCATCCTGCCCCAGCCCGAGGCGGCGGATGGTCCCGACGGCGTCGTGGTCACCTTCGTGGGCACCCTCAAGCCCTGGCACGGGGTGGCCGATCTGCTGGAGGCCGCCAGTGCCTCGCGGGGCGGGTGGAGCCTGCGCATCCTGGGCGACGGCCCGCAGATGGGCGCCCTGCGCGCCCGCGCCCAGGAGCTGGGGGTGGCAGTGGACTTCCGCGGCGCGATCCCGCCGCAGGACATGCCCGCCCACCTGGCCGGCTCGGCGATCGGGGTGGCCCCCTACCCCGATCTGGGAGGCGAGGAGCAGCAGTACTTCTCGCCCCTGAAGGTCCTGGAGTACCTGGCCGCCGGGCTGCCGGTGGTGGCCTCCGCCGTCGGGCAGGTGCCCCTGCTGCTGGAGGGCGTGGGAGTGCTGGTGCCGCCCTCGGATCCGGTGAGCCTGGCCCGCGAGCTCGACGCCCTGGCCGCCGACCCGCAGCGGCGCGCCGAGCTGGGGCGCCGTGGCCGGATCCGCGCCGAGGGGCGCCACTCCTGGAGGTCGGCGGTCTCCACCATCCTGGCGACGGCGGGGGTGCGATGAGCGCGGCTGAGCGCAGGGAGTCCGGCGAGGTCGGCGGCGGTAGCGGAGCCGGTCGCGGCGGGAGCGCTGGTCGTGGGCGCTCCTCGGCCACGCGGCAGACCCTGCGGCTGCTGCGCCCCGACGCCGTGCCCCAGTGGCGCCTCATGGCCGGTGGAACCGTGGCCCTGCTGGCGGAGGTCGCCTTCAGGGTCCTGGAGCCCTGGCCCATGAAGATCGTGGTGGACTCCGTGGTGGCCTCCCTGGGCACCAGCACCGGCACCGCCCCGGCGGGGCTGAGGATGCTGCTGGGCCTGGGGGCCGTCCTGGTGGGGATCGTCGCGGCCCGGGCGCTGTGCAACTACCTGGCCACCGTGGCCTTCGCCCTGGTGGGCTCACGCACCGCCGCCTCCTTGAGGGCCCGCGCCTTCGAGCACGTCCAGGGCCTGTCCCAGCAGTTCCACGCCCGCAACCGCAGCGCCGACACCGTCCAGCGCCTCATCTCCGATGTCAACCGCATGCAGGAGGTGGCGGTCACCGCCGGTCTGCCGCTGGCCGCCAATGTGCTGACCCTGGTGGTCATGCTCGTGGTCATGGTGGTGCTCGACCCCCTGCTGGCCATGATCGTGGTCCTGGCGGTGGGGGCCTTCGTCCTGACCTCATCGGGCTCCTCCAAGCGGATCACCGCCGCCTCCCTGCGCAGCCGCCGCTCCGAGGGCAACCTGGCCAACACCGCCCAGGAGGCGCTGGGCGCCATCAAGGTGGTCCAGGCCTACGGCCTGGAGCCCCTGCTCCAGGAGCGCTTCAGCGGCGTCAACACGGTCTCCCTGCGCGAGGGGGTGCGCTCCCGGCGCATCGCCGCGCGCCTGGAGCGCAGCACCGACGTCATCGTCGGGCTGGCCACCGCCGTGGTCATGGTCGGCGGGGGCCTGCGGGTCCTGGAGGGGGCGATGACCCCGGGCGACCTGGTGCTGTTCACCACCTACCTGCGCACCACCATGAAGCCCCTGCGCGACATGGCCAAGTACACCGGCCGGATCGCCCGGGCGACCGCCTCGGGCGAGCGGGTGGCCGACCTCATGGCCGTCGAGCCCGAGATCGTCTCGCCCCACCAGGGGCGCGAGCTGCGCTCGGTGCGCGGCCTGCTGCGCTTCGAGGATGTGCGCGCCGCCTATGAGGGAGTCGAGGTGCTCCACGGCGTCAACCTCACCGTCATGCCCGGGGAGCATGTGGCCCTGGTGGGGCCCTCGGGGTCGGGCAAGTCCACCCTGGCCTCCCTGGTCGTGCGGGCCATGGACCCCACCAGCGGCACGGTGAGCCTGGATGGCCACCCCCTGACCGAGCTGAGCCTGGGGCCCCTGCGCTCCCAGGTCTCGGTCCTGCACCAGGAGGCGGTGCTGCTCACGGGCACCATCCGGGAGAACATCCGCCTGGGGCGGCCCGGGGCCAGTGATGAGGAGGTCGAGCAGGCGGCCCGCGCCGCCCACGCCCACGACTTCATCAGCGCCATGCCCCAGGGCTATGACACCGAGGTCGGTGAGCGCGGCGGGACCCTGTCGGGCGGGCAGCGCCAGCGCGTGGCCATCGCCAGGGCCTTCCTGCGCGACTCCAGGCTCGTGGTCCTCGATGAGGCCACCACCGGCCTGGATCCCAAGTCCACGGGCCTGGTGCTCGACGCCATCGAGGACCTGGTCCAGGGCCGCACCACCCTGACCGTGACCCACGAGCCCCAGGCGGCCCTGCGCGCCGACCGCATCGTGTGGATCCAGGACGGCCACATCCTCATGAACGGCTCCCCCCGGCGCCTGCTGAGGACCTCGGCGATCCTGCGCGCGTGGGCCGGCTCGGAGCACGACCCGGAGCACGACCCGGAGCAGGACCAGGAGCAGGACGGGCTCACGGAGCACGGCCGGCCCCGGGAGGACAGCGACGACATCGACCACAGCGACGACCAGGACCAGGAGCCGGAGCAGGGCGACCAGGAGGCCTCCGATGAGGACGAGCCGGAGGCGCTGGCCGACCCGCAGCCCGAGCCGCAGGAGTCAGGAGCCCGCACATGACCGTCTCAACACTCAGCGCCCTGCAAGGGGTGCTCGACGCCGATGTCCTCAGCGAGCTCACCGGTGCGCAGGTGCGCGCGGTGCGGCTGCGCATCAAGCCCGGGGTCTCCCTGCTGGCAGGGCTGGCCGAGCGCAGCACGGGGCGCACCGCGGGCTGGGCCCGCCTGCTGTGGCCGGTCTCGGCCTCCAAGGCCGTCAAGGTCCAGCAGCGCGCCGAGCGCCACGGCCTGGGGATCATCACCCGGACGCTGCCCGACGGGCTGGTCCTCCAGGCCGGAGCGGTGGACGCCGATCCCAAGCTGGCCCCCCGCCTGGTGCAGGCGCGCCGGCACGGCCTGCTGGGCGACTGGGATGCCAGCGAGGTCCTGCGCTACAACCCCTCGCGGCGCCTGGTGCTGCGCCGCGAGGACGGCGTGCTGCGCATCCGCACCGCCCCGGGGCGGCGGACGGAGCAGATCCACCGCGCCATGGGGCGCCTCGTGCCCGTGCCCGCCCTCAAGGAGCTGGACGAGCGTTGGGAGTCCGGGTACTACAGCCTCCAGGAGCTGTGCGGGACCACCGACCTGGAGCGCTCCCCGGATGCCGAGGGCACCCGCCGGACCGGCGCGCTGCTGGCCCGCCTGCACACCTCCACCCACGAGCTCGACGAGGGCCTGCGCCGGCGCCTGCCCAGTGTGCCCTCCTCGGCCCGCCGCCTGGCCCAGACCCATGCCCGCATCCTGGAGCCCCTCGCCCCCGAGCTGGCCGCCCGCACCCGGCGGATCGCCCAGCTCATGCCCGAGCGGCTCGCGGGGCCGGCGGTCCTCATCCACGGCGATGCCTCCCCCGACCAGGTGCTGCGCGATCCCGCCACCGACCGCATCTGGCTGACCGACTTCGATCGCGCCGGACTGGGCCCGGCGGCCGCCGACCTGGGCTCCTACCTCGCGGTCTGCCCCCTTGAGATGGGCCGGTCGCTGCTGGAGGGCTACGAGCAGGCAGGCGGGCGGCTGCCGGACCCGGACCAGCTGCGGCAGGCCATCTCCCTGTCCGAGCTCTCGCGCCTGGCCGAGCCGCTGCGGCACGCCGATCCCCACTGGAGGCAGGCCATCGAGGAGCGGATCTGCCGGCTGGAGAGCGCAGGAGCCGAGGCATGAGCGCAGCACCCCCCACCAGCACACCAGGGGCGGATGGCCCGCGCAGCCGGGGCACTCGGGCCGTGCCGGCCCCGGAGCACCGGCCCTCAGGGCTCCTGGGGGCGCTCTCGGCCATCCCCGGCGTCCTGCGCGCCTGGCCCGCCAGGAACGGGCAGGTCACCTTCGAGTGCCGCGACCAGGAGGGGCGCCTGCGCGCCGGCATCCTGGATCCCCGTCAGGGGGAGCACAGGCTGCTGCCCTACGCCGACGATCCCTCCCTTCCCGCCCTGTCACCCGGCCTGGGCGGTCGGCTCGTCGTCCACCGCGCCGGGCGCAGGGCCGTGGTCCTGGGACCGGACCGGGTCAGCAAGCTCACCCGCCCCGGGCGGGCCCGGCCCTCGCCGGCCAGCCTGGAGGCCTTCGAGGCCTTCACCCGCGTGGGCCTGCGCGTGCCCGGGATCCTGCGTGCCGACGAGGACCGCATCGACCTGGAGCTGGTGCCCGGCCGCAGCCTGGCAGAGCTCGGCGACGCCGGGCTGCCGGGGTGGCAGCGGCTGGCCCGGGTGTGGAGCCGGCTCGGTCCCGCGGGCGCCAGCCTCCCCCTGCACTCCCCCGCCCACGAGGCGCGGGTCCTGCGCGACTGGTATGAGCGGGCCGCCGGCCATGGGCTGCTGGAGGAGGCCACCGGGGACCCCCACGCCGGGCCCGCCCTGGGGCGGGCCGTGGAGGAGGCCTGCGCCGATCTGGAGGCCGGCGGTGAGCAGAGCCCCGGGCCGGCCCTGACGCTGTGCCACCGCGACCTCCATGACGGCCAGCTGCTGTGGGACGGCCGCGACCTGTCCCTCATCGACCTGGACACCCCCGCCCTGGCCGAGGCGGCCCTGGACCTGGGCAACCTCATGGCGCACGCCGAGCTCATGGCGCTCCAGGGGCGCCTGAGCCCCCAGGGCCACGACCGCGTCCAGGGCCTCCTGGAGGACATGGCCGCCGCCAGCCCCACCACGGGCGCTCGTCTGCGGGCCTACCACCACGGCGCACGGCTCCGCCTCATCTTCGTCCACGCCTTCCGCCCCGGGGCGCGGGCATGGCTGCCGCGCTGGACGAGCAGCTGCCTGGCAGCCCCCTCATCCATTCACGACACCATCCACGACACCACTGATGGGAGCACCTCATGCGTTTGACAGTCATCGGCTGCGGATACCTCGGAGCGGTTCACGCCGCCGCCATGGCGCACCTGGGCCACGAAGTCCTGGGTATCGACATCGACCCGGTCAAGGCCGAGAAGCTGGCCCAGGGCGAGGCGCCCTTCTACGAGCCCGGACTGCCCGAGCTGCTCGTCTCGGGGGTCGAGCGGGGCGTCCTGCGCTTCACCGCGAACCCGGCCGAGGAGGGCACCGCCGAGTGGATCGCCCAGGCGGACGTGCACTTCATCGCCGTGGGCACCCCCCAGGGCACCCGTGCCGGGGAGGCTGACCTGTCCCAGGTGTGGGCCGCCGTCGACCTGCTCATCCCCCTGCTGTCCGGGGGGCGCCAACCACTGGTGGTCGGCAAGTCCACGGTTCCGGTGGGCACCGCCCTCCAGGCGGCGGGCCGCCTGGAGGGGCGCGCCCGACTGGTGTGGAACCCGGAGTTCCTGCGCGAGGGCTTCGCCGTCAAGGACACCCTCCACCCCGACCGGATCGTCTACGGCCTGCCCGAGGACCCCCAGGAGGCCGACGCCGCGCGCGCGGCCCTCGACGAGGTCTACGCCCCGATGCTGGAGGAGGGCACCCCCCGCATCCTCACCGACTACGCCACCGCAGAGCTGGTCAAGACCGCCGCCAACTCCTTCCTGGCCACCAAGATCAGCTTCATCAACGCCATGTCCAGGATGTGCGAGGCCACCGGCGCCGACGTCACCGTCCTGGCCCGGGCCCTGGGCCTCGACGAGCGCATCGGCAGGCGGTTCCTGCACGCCGGGGTGGGCTTCGGCGGGGGCTGCCTGCCCAAGGACATCCGGGCGCTGCGGGCCAGCGCCACCACCCACGGCGCCCAGACCCTGGCCGAGCTGCTGGAGCAGGTCGACACCATCAACCAGGACCAGCGCGACCACGTGGTGGACCTGGCCCTGGAGCTCCTGGGGAGCGGCCCCTCCCAGGCGGCCGTGACCATGCTGGGGGCGGCCTTCAAGCCCAACAGCGACGACCTGCGCGACTCCCCCGCCCTGGAGGTGGCTGAGCGCCTGGCCGATCACGGCGCCCGAGTGACCATCCACGACCCCCATGCCATGGACCGGGTGCGCCAGGACCATCCCCGCCTCCACGCCGCCTCCGACCCCGAGCAGGCCCTTGAGGGCGCCGAGCTGGTCATCCTGGCCACCGAGTGGGCGGAGTTCACCGGCCTGGATCCCCACCGCGCGGCCCAGCTGGTGGCACGGCCGGTGATCATCGATGCGCGCAACGCCCTGGATCCGACGGCCTGGCGGGAGGCCGGCTGGGACTACCGGGGCATAGGCAGATGAGCGGGCGGTCCGGCAGCGCCGGCAGGCCCCGCGCCACCCCGGTGATGGGCCCGGCATGAGCACCTACCACCGGGGCAGTGGCGCGGGGCACAATGCAGCCGTGAACGCCGAGAAGATCTCCCCCTCGGCCACGGTTGGCGCACGGGTCCTGGCCGCCATCATCCTGGTGGCCGGCATCGCCCTGGCCAGCTGCGGCGCCATCGTGTGGGTCCTGGGCCAGCAGACCCTGCGCGCCGACATCGATGAGCACCTCCAGCGCAGCCGCGACCGCTTCGAGGTGCTGGCCACCGAGGGCGTCGACCCGGCCACCGGCGCGCCCTTCACCGACGCCTCCCAGGTGGTCTACACCCACATCCAGCGCTCCGTGGTGCGCCCCGGCGAGAGCGAGCTGGGCTTCGTCGATGAGGAGCTGCGCTGGTTCCCCTCCGCCGAGGTGACCCTGCGCCCGGAGAAGGACAGAGCGCTGGTGGAGCGCCTGGGAGAGCTGAGCACCGAGCCACAGGCCACCATCACCACGATCACCACCCCCTCGGGCTCCTACCGGGTCATGGTGGTGCCCCTGCGCGACGGCAGCACCCAGGCGGCCCTGGCCCAGGTCATCGACATGGAGGACGCCAGTGCCAACCTGCGCCGCACCATGGTGCTCTACGCGGCCGCCGCGGTCTTCACCGTCGCCCTGGTCACCGCCCTGGCCTGGTTCGGGGTCGAGCGCCTCCTTCACCCCATCGGGGTGCTGCGCCGCGCCACCGAGTCGATCGGTGCCAATGACCTGACCTCCCGCGTGCCGGTCAAGGGCCGCGATGACCTCAGCGCCCTGGCCCGGGCCATCAACGGGATGCTGGACCGGGTGCAGCGCTCGGTGGAGGCCGAGCGCAGCCTGCTCGACGACGTCGGCCATGAGCTGCGCACCCCCATCACGATCATCCGGGGGCACATGGAGCTCCTGGACCCCGAGGACACCCAGGATGTCATCCAGACCCGGTGCCTGGCCATTGACGAGCTGGACCGGATGGGCACCCTGGTCAACGACCTGCTGGAGCTGGCCAAGACCACCGAGTCCGGCTTCTTCCGCCCCCGTGCCACACAGCTCTCCGAGCTGACGGTGCAGGTCTTCGACAAGGCTCGGGCCCTGGGCGAGCGCCAGTGGGTGCTGGAGGAGTCGGCCACATCCGTGTGCCAGGCGGACCCCGCGCGGCTGACCCAGGCCTGGCTCCAACTGGCCGCCAATGCCGTGAAGTACTCCGACGCGGGCTCGCGCATCGCCCTGGGCTCGCGCGTCGAGGACGGTCAGGCGCGCCTGTGGGTGGCCGACGAGGGCATCGGCATCGCCGAGGCCGACATGGAGCGGGTGCGCCAGCGCTTCGGGCGCAGCGCCGAGGCCGAGCAGAGGGCGCCCGGCACCGGCCTGGGGCTGAGTATCGTGGAGAACATCATCTACGCCCACGGGGGCACCATGGAGATCAGCTCCCAGCCGGGGGTCGGCTCCGTGTTCACCCTCATGCTGCCGATCAACCACCATGGCCGGTAGCGCCCACCAGCCCCGATCGCGAAGGGAAGGCGACCCATGAGCAGCATCCTGGTAGTGGAGGACGAGGCGCGCATCGCCGCCTTCCTCGTCAAGGGACTCAGATCAGCCGGATTCACCGCTCAGACGACGGCCTCGGGGATCGAGGCGGTGGAGTTGGCGGTCCAGCTGGCCGCCCGCGGGGAGATCGACCTCATCATCCTGGACGTCGGCCTTCCCGACATCGACGGGTTCACCGCCCTGGAGCAGATGCGCGGCCAGGGAGTGACCACCCCTGTCATCATGCTCACCGCCCGCACCTCGGTGGCCGACCGGGTCGCGGGCCTGGAGGGAGGGGCGGATGACTACATGCCCAAGCCCTTCTCCTTCGAGGAGCTCCTGGCGCGCATCCGGGTCCGGCTGCGCGCCGAGGCCGCCCAGCCCGCCGCCGAATCGATGCGGTTGAGCCACCGCAACCTGGTGCTCGACCTGCGCACCCGGACCATGGAGGTCGACGGCGCCACCATCGAGCTCTCGGCCCGCGAGTTCGCCCTGGCGGAGACCTTCATGCGACACCCCGGCCAGGTCCTCAGCCGCGAGCAGCTCCTGAGCACCGTGTGGGGCTACGACTTCGACCCGGGCTCCAATGTCGTCGAGGTCTACATGTCCTACTTGCGGAACAAGCTCGGCAAGGACACGTTCCAGACGGTGCGGGGCATGGGCTACCGCCTCGTGTGAGCCCTCCGCGCCGCGGGCCTCAGTCGTCGGGCTCCGCGGCGTCCTCAACATCATCGTCGTCGGCGTCGTCGTCCTCCAACGGCGCCTGGGGCGCTGCGGGGGGCGCCTGGGGCGCGGCAGGGGCCTCCTGCGGCGCCGCCGGCTGCTCGGCATGGCCCCCCTGGCCGCTCTGCCCCTGGGGGTCGACGGCGGCGGGCGCGGGGGGCTCGACGACCTGCGGGCTGTGGTGCGCGCTCGGGGTCGCGGTCTCGGTGGCGCCGTGGGAGGCGGGGGCGGACTGCCCCGAGGGCAAGGGCCTGGGGGTGATGTCGATGCCCGGCCCACTGGTGGTCCCGCTGGGCGAGCTCATGGCGGACCAGGTCACCCAGGTCAGCAGCACCGAGGTCACCAGGATGGTCAGGACCGCGATGAAGCGGCCTCGGGGGCGGAACAGGGTCCTCATTGCACCCTCCTTCAGGGACGCACGTGGCCGTCGCCCTCAACGATCCACATGGTGGTGGTCAGCTCGGCCAGGCCCATGGGCCCACGGGCGTGGAGCTTCTGGGTGGAGATGCCCAGCTCGGCGCCCAGGCCGAGCTGTCCGCCGTCGGTGAAGCGGGTCGAGGCGTTGACGATGACGGCGGCCGAGTCCATCCCGGCGATGAAGGCGGTGATGACGGCGGTGTCCTGGGCCAGGACGGCCTCGGTGTGCCCGGTGGTGTGGGCACGGATGTGCTCGATGGCCTCCTGGAGGTCGGGCACCACGCGCACCGCCAGGTCGAGGGAGCCGTACTCGGTGCCCCAGTCCTCCTCGGTGGCCTCCACCAGGAGGTCCTGGTGGGAGTCGGCCGCGGCGGGGCCCCGGAGGATCTCGCGGGCGGCGGCGTCGGCGTGCAGGATGGTTCCCCGGCTCCACAGGGCCTGGGCCGCCCGGGGCAGCCAGGAGGCGGCGATGCCCTGGTGGACCAGGAGGGTCTCGGCGGCGTTGCACACCCCGACCCGCTGGGTCTTGGCGTTGACGACGATATCGACGGCGGAGGCCGGCTCGGCACTGGCATCGACGTAGATGTGGCAGTTGCCCGAGCCGGTCTCGATGACCGGCACCGTGGACTCCTCCACCACGGCGCGGATGAGGCCCGCTCCCCCGCGCGGGACGAGCACATCGACCAGGCCGCGCGCGTGCATGAGGGCCCGGGCGCCCTCGCGCCCGGCGGAGTCCACGGTGGTGACGAGGTCGGCGGGCAGGCCCTGGGCGGCCAGGGCTCCGCGCAGGGCCTCGACGATGGCGGCATTGGAGGCCTCGGCGGCGCTGCCGCCGCGCAGGACGACGGCGTTGCCGGACTTGATGGCCAGGGCGGCGACATCCACAGTGACATTGGGGCGGGCCTCGTAGATCATGCCGACCACGCCCATGGGCACGCGCACGCGCCGCACCCGCAGGCCATTGGGCATGACCGAGCCGTCGACGATCTGGCCGACGGGGTCGGGCAGGGCGGCGATCTCGCGCAGGGCCCCGGCGATCGCCTCCAGGCGCTCGGGATCCAGGGCGAGGCGGTCCAGCAGGCCCGGCCTCATCCCCTCCTGCCGGCCGCGGGCCAGGTCGGCGGCATTGGCCGCGAGGATCGGCCCGGCCTGGGCCAGCAGGGCATCGGCCATGGCGTGCAGGGCGTTGTCCTTCACGGCGCGCGGGGCGCCGGCAATGGCCCGCTGGGCGGCGCGGGCGGCCGTGGTCACCGAGGCCACCAGGGCCGTGGCCCGCTCCGGGCTCTCAGCGGTGCTCGCGCCGGCGCCCTGGGCACCGCCGGGGGCCTGAGGGATCCGTCCAGAACTCATGCTCCCACCATAGAGGGTCAGCCTAAGAGCGCCAGCGGGGCGGGATCCGCCATCATCGACTGCGAGCCGGCCCATCAAGAGAACCGCCAGGTCGCGCAGGGCTCAGCACGGCGAGACAGAGATCACCCAGTACTGCCTGCCTCGGATCACGGCGATCAGGTCATGGCCCCTGTTCGCCCCTGATGCCGGAGCGCCGCCACAGGCGGCCTGTAGAATCGCCCCGGCCCGAGACTCGCCAACCACGCCACGAGGGGGAGCAAGCATCGATGCGGATCACCCATCTCGCTGCCAGCAACTGGCGGAACTTCGAGAATGTTGAGTTCGACATCGGCGACCGGCTCTTCATTGTCGGCCCCAACGCAGCGGGAAAGTCGAATCTTCTCGATATCTTCCGCTTCCTGTCAGACGTGGCCGGCCCGAAGGGCGGACTTGCCAGTGCGATCGAGAACCGCGGGGGCCTGAAGAAGGTCCGCAGCCTCTTCGCCCGGAACCACGCCAGGGGCCGCCTGGTCATTGACGTCACCCTTCAAGAGGGGGAGCACACCTGGCGGTACAGGCTCGCGATCAAGGGGGAGTCCGACCGGGGCATGGTCGATGCCCGCCTCGCCCTGGCCCGGCCGTGCCTCGTCAAGCGGGGCGCGGCGAGGCTCGATGGCATCATTCCAGGTCTTGCGCGCACGACCATTCATCACCCGTGGATCGTGTTCCGTGATGCCGATCGGCACTGCCCGGTCGCCCTGCGTGAGGAGCTCATCGGCCCTCACCCGCACGACGGCGCTTTCGAGCTCCGCCTGGCGTGCTCAATGATGGAGGCCTGGCTCCTGGCTGATGCTGACGGCTTCTCACGCTTCTTCCACGTGCCGATGAAGAAGATCACGGACCGCCCTGATGATCTGGAGCATGCCAAGCGCGAGCTGCTGAGGCTGTGCCAGCACTCACGATCCTCGTCAGTGCGCCGCGACCTCGTGCGCCGCGACGGCACGCCCGGCCCGGAGTACGTCGCCAGGATCAACGGCTTCGCCCGCGAGCACTGGAACGTGGAGCGGGCCCGCAATCACAGCCCGAGCCTGGAGCGGGCCATCGGCCGCCTCGAGCTCATGCGCGAGCAGATCCTCCAGGCCCAGGACCGCAGCCGCTGATCCAGCGGGAGTGCACCGCCGGCTCAGGCGCCGGCGGTGCGGGGCAGCTCGGCCAGGTCGTCGCGGTGGACCACGGGGGCCACATGATCGGGGGCGGGCGTGCCGGCGGAGCGCGCCGCCAGGACCTCCCCGAGCTCGGCGGCCGAGTAGCGGCAGATGCCGCGCGCCACGGTGCGCTCGGGGCCGACGACATCGACCACCGCCCCCGACTCGAAGTCGCCGCTGACCGCCGTCACGCCCGGAAGCAGCAGGGACTTCTTCCCCACTGTCAGGGCGCGGGCCGCCCCCTCGTCCACCAGGATCCGGCCCTCGGGCATGGAGGCGTGGGCGATCCACAGCCGGCGGCTGGGCCGGTGGGGGCCGGTGGGGTCGAACCAGGTGCCCACCTCCACGGGCAGATCGGGCCCGGACAGCAGGGCGGCCGCGTCGTCGGCGGAGGCGATGAGGGTGGCCGTGCCCGAGGCGCAGGAGATCGTGGCCGCCTGGACCTTGGTGGTCATGCCCCCGGTGCCCACCTGCGAGCCGCGCCCGGAGACCGAGACCCCCTCCAGGTCGGCGGGCCTGCGCACGTGGCGGATGGGCCTGGCGCCGGGGGTGCCGGGGCGGGCGGTCCACAGACCGTCGACGTCGGTGAGCAGCACGAGCACATCGGCGGTCACCAGGTGGGAGACCAGCGCCGCCAGGTGGTCGTTGTCCCCCAGGGAGAACTCGTCGGTGGCAACGGCGTCGTTCTCGTTGACGATGGGCACCGCCCCCAGGGACAGCAGCGCGTCGAAGGTGGCGCGCACGGTGCGGTAGTGGCTGCGCACGGCCACATCCTGGGCGGTCAGGAGCACCTGGGCGGCCACCACCCCGTAGGCGCTCATGGCGGTCTGCCAGCGGGCCATGAGGTTGCCCTGCCCCACCGAGGCGGCCGCCTGGAGCAGCCGCAGCTCCTGGGGCCGCGCCTCCAGGCCCAGGGGTGTCAGGCCCGCGGCCACCGCCCCCGAGGTCACCAGGATGACGTCGTGGCCCCGGCGCCGCAGGCCCGCGGTGAGCCCAGCGAGGATGTCGATGCGATTGAGGTCCAGTCCGCCGTCGGGCCGGGTCAGGGAGGAGGAGCCGACCTTGAGCACCACCCGGGCGCCCGGCGCCAGGCGCCCGGGGCGGGCCGTGGGCACCGTGGTCCCGCTGCCGATCCCGCCGTCCTGCGGTGAGGGCGCCCGGCTCACCGCTCCCCCTCATCCCAGTGGGAGGCGTCGGTCCACAGGCCCTCGGCGGCCTCCTGGCGCAACTCGGCGCGGGCCGCCTCCTTGGCGTCCATCATCTCGTGGTACTGCTCGCGGCGCTGGGCGTTGGTGCGCCGGTGGCTCTGGTCGATGCGCAGGTCGGTGCCGCGGGCGCCCAGTAGCTCGGGGCCGGTGGACATGGCCGGCTCCCAGGTGAAGAGCACTCCGCCCTCCACCTCGCCGATGAGCACGGCGTCCCCGGCCCGGGCCCCGGCCTTGACCAGCTCGTCCTCCACCCCGGCGGCCGCCAGACGGTCGGCCAGATAGCCCACCGCCTCATCGTTGGAGAAGTCGGTCTGGCGCACCCAGCGCTCGGGCTTATCGCCGCGCACCTGGTAGACGCTGCCCTCACTGGGGTGGGTGACCTGGCGGACCTCGGCCACCGGCTCGGGCCCGCGCCGCCCCACGGCCCGCGGCCGGATGACCGGGCGCTCGGGCCCCGCCTGCGCGGCGGGGGCGCAGGCGCGGGCCTGCTCCACCAGCCGGGCCAGGGCGAAGGACAGCTCCTTGAGCCCGGTGTGGGCCACGGCCGAGACCTCGAAGACCTGCATGCCGCGGGCCTCCAGATCGGCCCGCACGAAGTCGGCGAGCTCGGCGGCCTCGGGAATGTCGATCTTGGTCAGCACCGCGACGCGGGGGCGCTCCATGAGCGGGGCCAGGCCGGTCAGGGCGGGGTCGGCCTCCTGGGCGCTCAGGCGCCGGGAGTAGGCCTCCAGCTCGGCCTCGATGACGTCCAGGTCGCTGAGGGGGTCGCGGCCCGGCTCCAGGGTGGCGCAGTCCAGGAGGTGGGCGATGACCGAGCAGCGCTCGATATGCCGCAGGAACTCCAGGCCCAGTCCCCTGCCCTGGGAGGCCCCGGGGATGAGCCCGGGCACATCGGCGATGGTGTAGCGCACGGATCCGGCCTCCACCACGCCCAGGTTGGGCACCAGGGTGGTGAAGGGGTACTCGGCGATCTTGGGGCGCGCCGCGCTCATGGCGGCGATGAGGGAGGACTTGCCGGCACTGGGGTAGCCCACGAGGGCGACGTCGGCGATGGTCTTGAGCTCCAGGGTGACGTCGCGGGCCTGGCCGGGCTCGCCCAGGAGGTGGAAGCCGGGGGCGCGTCGTCGGGGGGAGGCCAGGGAGAAGTTGCCGCGGCCCCCGGTGCCGCCCCGGGCGACGACGACGGTGCTGCCGGGATCGACCAGGTCGGCGATGACCGTCCCGTCCTCGGCCTTGACCACGGTGCCCTGGGGCACGGGCAGGACGAGGTCCTGCCCGTCGGTGCCCCGCCGCCAGTCCCCCATGCCGGGGGTGCCGTTGCCGGCGCGCCGGTGGGGGGAGCGGTGGTAGCTCAGCAGGGTGGTGGCCGAGGGATCGGCGCTCAGGACGACGTCGCCGCCGTGGCCCCCGTCGCCGCCGTCGGGCCCGGCCAGGGGCTTGAACTTCTCGCGGTGGATCGAGGTGCACCCGTGACCGCCGTCGCCCCCGGCGACATGGAGGACCACTCGGTCGATGAAGCTGGGCATGGGGTCCTCCTGGTCTCGGGTGTGCCTATGCCGCGAGGGCGGACGGCCCGAGCCGTCCGCCCTCGCGAGGAAAGATGGGGGTGCGTCCCGTTGAGGCTCAGGCCTCGGGGAGCACGACGTTGACGACCCTGCGGCCGCGGAAGGTGCCGAACTCGACGTTGCCGGCGGCCTTGGCGAACAGGGTGTCGTCGTTGCCGCGGCCCACGTTGCTCCCGGGGTGGAAGTGGGTGCCGCGCTGGCGGACGATGATCTCACCGGCCTTGACGAACTGGCCCCCGTAGCGCTTGACGCCGAGGCGCTGGGCGTTGGAGTCGCGGCCGTTGCGGGAGGAGCCAAGACCCTTCTTGTGTGCCATCTCGGGCTTCTTTCTTCTCGATCGTGTGCGTTCAGATGGCCGGTTTCCCCGGCCGGAGGGTCACTTGATAGCGGTGACCCTGACGGCCGTCAGCTGCGCGCGGTGCCCCTGGCGCTTGCGGTAGCCGGTCTTGTTCTTGAACTTCAGGATGTTGATCTTGGGGCCCTTCTCCTCGCCGAGGATCTCGGCGGTGACGGAGGCCTTGGCCAGGTCGGCAGCGGCGGTGGTCACCTTGTCGCCATCCACCAGCATGAGGGGGGCGAGGGAGACCTCGTCACCGATCTCGCCGGCGAGCTTGTCGACAACCACGACGTCGCCGACGGAGACCTTCTCCTGACGGCCGCCGGCCTTGACGATCGCGTAGACCACTTGAATGCTCATCTCTGTCGTGATTTCTGAATGCCCCGCCTCCTGTGCAGGAGGGGCATCCCCTGGGCAATGGTGCAAGACGCACCGACAGGCAACTCTAGGCGATGCACCGCGGCCGTCCAACCTCCCAGCCACCCATCATCCTGTGTTCTTGGGCACGACCTCCCTCTGGCAAGGCCAGGGCCGGTGGCGGGCCAGGGCCGTGGTGGGGCGGGTTCGGTGGGACGTCACTTCGCGACAGAGGCGTCACTTCGCGACTTGGACGGTACCTACAGGTGTCGTCCAAGTCGCGAAGTGACGCGCTTTCCGCGAAGCGACGCCCAACCTGAAGCCCCAACCACCCTCCCGAGCCCGTGGCCATCCCGGAGCCCTCCAGCGGCCAAGGCCGCCGAGCCCAGAGCCCCGATCCACACCCCGGACCCCCCGGGGCCGGGAGAGGGGCCCGCTGGTACACCCATGACGGTGATCCGATCGCCCCGCCCCTCCCGGGCCGGGAGAGGGGCACGAGCCGACCGCCCCGATCGCTCCTCCCAGGGAAGAACCACGAGCGGCTCGGGGCCTGGGCACGGGCCCTCAGTCGCCCTCTGGCGCGGGGCCCCCGGCATCGCCCGCCTGGGCGGCGGCCTCGTCGGCCGGCCCAGATGCCGGCTCAGCCGCCGTCGGGGCCGAGGCCCCGGGCGCGGTGGCCGGGGAGCCGGCGCGACGGCGCGGCTTGCGCGCGCTCCTGACCGGTGCCTCCTGGCCCGCCGTGCCGGCGTCCTGGTCGGCCGTGCTGGGCTCGGCCGGGTCTTCACCGGCGCCTTCACCGGCCTGGGAGGCCCGGCTGGGGACGCCGGCCCCTTCGGAGTCCGCACCGGAGGCGGTGGCCTTCCCGGCCCTGCCGGCAGTCCTTCCCGCCTTGGTGGCCCTGCCGGTCCCGCTGGCCCTGCCGGATGCGCCGGTCTTGCCGGTCGTGCCCGGCTCAGCCCCGGGGTCCCGGGCGGGCTCCGCATCCTGGTCGGGCCCCTCGCCCGCCTCCGAACCGGTCCCCTCCGCCGCACCCTGAGTGCCGGGCTCCTGAGCAGCGGCCTTGCGCGCGGAGGCCGCTCGACGGCGCGGCTTCCTGGTGGCCTTGGACTCCGCGGGGGCCGCACCATCATCCTTGGGCTGATCGGCCCCGGCCCCACCGGAGTCCTCGGAGTCGGCCCGAGCGGGATCCCGCACCTCAGCCGGCGCAGCCGCCGATGCGGGCTCCTGCACCTCAGCCGGCGCGGCCGCCACCGCCCGGGAGGTGCTCCTCCTGCGGGTCCTGCTGGCCCTGGCAGCCTTCCTCGTCGCGGGCGCGGCACTCTCGGCAGCAGCGCCGTCAGCCCCCTCGGGACCGTCCTCACGCCCGCCCTCAGCACTGGCGCGGCCGTCGTCGCCAGTGGCGCCGTCCTCATGGGCCTGGCCGTCCTGGATCGCCTGCTCGTGGGCCTGCTCCGCAGCGGCGGCGATCTGGGCCAGGGCTCCGCGCACAGCCGCCCGAGCCTGCTCATCGACACCCTCGGCCTCCGGGGCGTCCTGGGTCTCCTTGCCCTTCCGACCGGGCTTCCTGGCCTTCTTGGGCTCAGGCGCGGTCGCCGCCTGCGCGCCGCCCTGCTCCTCCTCGCGGCGCTTGCGCCCGCGACCGCGGCCCCGGGAGGCCGAGGCGGACATGTCGGCCTGCTGGTTCTCCACGGGCTCGTCGTGGACGATGAAGCCGCGGCCGTTGCAGGACTCGCAGGTGGTGGAGAAGGCCTCGACGAGCCCCTGGCCCACCCGCTTGCGGGTCATCTGGACCAGGCCCAGGGAGGTGACCTCCGTGACCTGGTGGCGGGTGCGGTCGCGCCCCAGGCACTCCACCAGGCGGCGCAGGACCAGGTCGCGGTTGGACTCCAGGACCATGTCGACGAAGTCGATGACCACCATGCCGCCGATGTCCCGCAGCCGCAGCTGGCGCACGATCTCCTCGGCGGCCTCCAGGTTGTTGCGGGTGACGGTCTCCTCCAGGGTGCCCCCGGCACCCGTGAAGCGGCCGGTGTTGACATCGATGACGGTCATGGCCTCGGTGCGGTCGATGACCAGGGTGCCGCCGCTGGGCAGCCAGACCTTGCGGTCGAAGCCCTTGGCCAGCTGCTCGTCCACGCGGTGAGCGGCGAAGACGTCGTCGGGCCCGGTCCAGTGCTCCAGGCGGTCGACCAGCTCGGGGCTGAGCTCGCCGACGTAGCCCGAGATCGTCCTCCACGCCTGGTCCCCGGAGACGACGAGGCGGCGGAAGTCCTCATTGAACACGTCGCGCACGACGCGCACGGCCAGCTCGGGCTCCCCCTTGAGCAGGACGGGCGCCTTGCCCGAGCCCTTGAGCACGGAGCCGGCCTTCTTATCGATGGCCTCCCACTGCTCGACCAGGCGGGCGACGTCGGCGGCCAGCTGCTCCTCAGTGGCGCCCTCGGCCGCGGTGCGCACGATGACGCCGGCGCTCTTGGGCACCACGCGCTTGAGGATCTTCTTCAGGCGGGAGCGCTCGGTGTCGGGCAGCTTGCGGGAGATGCCGGTCATGGTCCCCCCGGGCACGAGCACCAGGAAGCGGCCGGCCAGGGTGATCTGGCTGGTCAGCCGGG
Source organism: Actinomyces bowdenii (assembly GCF_017592395.1). Lineage (GTDB taxonomy): Bacteria > Actinomycetota > Actinomycetes > Actinomycetales > Actinomycetaceae > Actinomyces > Actinomyces bowdenii. The sequence continues at coordinate 5,486 of NZ_JAGFOU010000004.1, read as the reverse complement.
CGCCCTTGTGCCCGATGGGGTCCTTGGTGACCTGGACCAGGATGGTGTCCCCGCTCTTGAGGGCGTCCTCGATGCGGCGGGGCTTGCCCTCCATGCCCGCGGCGTCCCAGTTGACCTCCCCGGCGTACAGGACGGCGTTGCGCCCCTTGCCCAGGTCCACGAAGGCGGCCTCCATGGAGGGCAGGACGTTCTGGACCCGGCCGATGTAGACATTGCCGACCATCGAGGTCTGGGTGTGGCGGGCCACGTAGTGCTCGACCAGCAGGTCGTCCTCCAGGACGGCGATCTGGTTGAGGCCATCGGACTCGCGCACGATCATCTGTCGGTCCACGCTCTCGCGGCGGGCGAGGAACTCGGCCTCGGTGATGATGGGGCGGCGGCGCCCGGCGGCGCGCCCCTCGCGGCGCCGCTGGCGCTTGGCCTCCAGGCGGGTCGAGCCCTTGAGCGCGGTGACCTCGTCACGCGCCTCCCTGCCGGTCTCGCTGCGGGTGCGGGAGCGGCGACGACGACGGCGCGAGCCCTGCTCGGCCCCCTCCTCACCGGAGTCCTCCTGAGCACCCTCCCGCGCCTCCCCCGAGGGCGGCGCGTCCTGGGCCCGCCCGGCCTCAGCGGCCCCGGCGGCCCCGGCATCCTCATCGCCCTCGGCATTCCAGTCGCGCTCGTCCTCACGCAGGCGCGAGCGGCGTCCGCGCCCTCCCCTGCGGCGCTTACGGCGCCCGGAGGCGGCCTCCTCACCAGCGGCCTCCTGGGGGTCCGCCTCGCCCTCATCGGACTGGGGCTCCTCGTCCCGTCCCGTCGGCTCCGGGGCCGCGGTCGGGGTGGCGGTGGAGGAGGTGGCACGACGGCGGCGCCTGGGGCGGCCGGACGGGGCCGTGGGGGCGGAGTCCTCGGCGCCGGCCTCGGCACCGCCGGCGGGGGCGCCATCGGAGGGCTGGTCGTGGTCGGCGCTGCCGGGCCCCTGCCCGGCGGTCTCGGAGTCCTGGGGCGCCTGCGACCGGCCGCGGCGCGAGCGCCCCCGCTGCGCCCCCTGGTCGGACGGCGCCTCCTGGCCCCGGGCGGAGCGGCGCCTCCCGCTCCTGGACTCGGGGGCCTGGGGATCGGCGTCCTGGGGACCCGCCTCCTGGGGCTCGGGGGAGGTTGCGGCCGCGGTCACCCGGCGGCGGCGTCGCGCCCGGCTGGGGTCGGGGGCCTGGAAGAGCAGGGAGGCGGCGGGCAGCCGCAGCGGCTCCGCCTCGGGGAGGTCCTCGGGGCGGTCCCGAGCCCCCTCCTCGTCATCGTCCTCGGGATCCTGCGCCGGCTCGTCCTCGGCCTCATCCTGCTCCTCGGCACCGTCGGCCCGGGGCGCCTCCTCGGCCTCCCCGGCGGCCTCCTCGGCCTCCCCCGCACTCCCGGCATCCCCGGGGGCCTTGCCCTGCTGGGAGGCCGGGGCCTGCTCGGGCGCCCCATCATCGTGGGCCTCGCCGTCCTGGTCCGGGACCGGCGTGGGGGCCTGGGCGGCGGGGGGCGCGGCCGGGGCCTGCTCGGGCGCCGCCGCAGGGGCGGTGGCCCGGCGCCGCCGGCGGGCGGGCGGGGCCGGGGGCTCGGGCGCTTGGGCGCCGTCGTCCTTCGCAGCACTGCCGGCTGCCGCGGCGCTGCGGGTGATCGGGGCCTGGGCGACGGCGGGCGCCTCGTCATCCCCGGAGGCCGGAGGCTCATCCCCACCGGTGGCGCGACGCGAGCGCGCGGGACGCTCAGCGGGCGGGGTGGTGCTGGTGGCGGTGGCCTTGCGCCGACGGCGCACCGGAGCCTTCGCGGGCTCCTGGGGCTGCTCCTGGTCCGCTCCCTCCCCGGCGGCGGAACCGGTGGGGGCCTGCGCCTGGACGGCGGGAACCGACTCGCCTCGGGTCTCGGCCGATTCTGTTGATTCTGTTGATTCGGTGCGACGTGCCATGGTGGGCTGCACTCTCCGGGCGCTGGGGCGCCGTCGTACCCCCGGCGCATCAGCGCGGTTGTGCCCCTGCGCGAGCGCGAGGGCGAGTTCATGAAGTCTCAGTGGTGCGGCGCCATGGGGCGCCTGCCCCGAAGGCGTCCGCACGCGCCGGACTCGCGGCGGCGCTCATAGCGGCGCGAGAATCCCGGGCGGGTTCGTCTCCGAGGACCCGGGCACCAGGTGCCGGTACGGGGCACTCGGAGCCGAGGAGAGTATTTCACATCCCCGCCCCCGGGTGCCGCAGGCAGCCGCCATCCCGCACCTCTTCACCTGTGGGCGCAACTGGGGCGCGAACGGGACCGCGGCGCCGTCCCCGCCGGCGCCCGGGACCCGGGCGGCAGGCGGCGGCACACCCCGCCGCCGCCCCCATGAGCGCCCCACCTGCGCGGACGCCGGGCCCCCGCGGCCGCACCGACGATCGTTATCGAACCTTATTGACACTTTGATGACAAGGCGTCAGCGTGTCATTATGGTTGCCCTATCGCACCTGCGGAAGGGACCGCAGCACTTCCTATAAGTTTCGCCATCCTTTTGAAAGGTGGTGTCGATGAACCTCGCACCGATGGCGCTGGACTCCCTCGACCTGGCTCGCTGGCAGTTCGGCATCACCACCGTCTACCACTTCATCCTGGTACCGCTGACCATCGGGCTATCGCCCCTGGTCGCCCTCATGGAGACGCTCTGGAGGCGCACGGGCGACAAGCAGTGGCTGGTGGCCACGAAGTTCTTCGGCAAGATCCTGCTCATCAACTTCGCCCTGGGCGTGGCCACCGGCATCGTCCAGGAGTTCCAGTTCGGCATGAACTGGTCGGAGTACTCCCGGTTCGTCGGCAACGTCTTCGGCGCCCCCCTGGCCTTCGAGGCCCTCCTGGCCTTCTTCATGGAGTCCACCTTCCTGGGGCTGTGGATCTTCGGCTGGGACCGCCTCTCCCCCAGGCTGCACAACCTGTGCATGTGGGCGGTGGCCGCCGGCACCAACTTCTCCGCCTTCTTCATCCTGGCCGCCAACTCCTGGATGCAGCACCCCGTGGGCACCGTGGTCAACCCCACCACCGGCCGCGCCGAGCTCGACGGCCTGGCCGGCTTCGGAAAGGTCCTGTCCAACCCGATCCTGTGGACCACGGTCGTCCACGTCATCGCCTCGGCCTTCCTCGTGGCGGCCGCCGTCATCCTGGGCGTCTCGGTGTGGTGGATGACCAAGGCGGTGCGGGCCGAGCAGGAGTACGAGGCCCGCCACCTGTGGCGCCGCCTGGCCCGCTTCGGCGCCGTCACCATGGTGCTGGCCGGCGCCATCACCGCCACCTCCGGGCACTTCCAGGGCCACCTGGTGGTCGAGGAGCAGCCCGCGAAGATGGCGGCGGCCGAGGGCCTGTGCCACACCGAGTCCGGGGCGCCCTTCACCGCCATCGCCTTCGGGGACTGCGATGAGGGCATGACCCGCTTCATCTCCGTGCCGGGCGTCTACTCCTTCATGGCCACCAACGACATGAACGCTGAGGTCATGGGGCTCCAGGAGGCCCAGGAGATGTACCAGGAGCGGTTCGGCGAGACCGATTCCCAGGGCCGGCCCATCGACTACAGCCCCAATGTCATGGTGACCTTCTGGTCCTTCCGCCTCATGATCGGCCTGGGCATGGCCTCCATGGCGATCGGGGTCCTGGCCCTGTGGCTGACCCGCTCGGGCAGGCTCATCAGCCGGCCCTCCCTGGGCAGGGCCGCGCTGTGGACCATGTGGCTGCCCTTCATCGCCTGCTCCTTCGGCTGGATCTTCACCGAGATGGGCCGCCAGCCCTGGGTCATCGTGCCCAACCTGGCCGACCCGGTCTCCCAGGTCTACATGCTCACCGCCGACGGCGTGTCCTCGGTGGTCTCCGCGGGCACGGTCCTGAGCTCGATGATCATCTTCACCCTGCTCTACGCCGCCCTGGGCGTGGTCTGGTTCGTCCTGCTGCGCCGCTACATCCGCGAGGGCGTGCACACCCCCGTGGACCCGGAGCAGTCCCCTCAGCCCACGGACGGGAAGAAGGACCAGCCGGGGGCCCATGCGCCCGCGCTGTCCTTCGCCTACTGACGATCGAGCCAAGGAAGGTAGAACCCCATGACTCTGGCAATCCTCTGGTTCGTCCTCATCGCCATCCTGTGGATCGGCTACCTCGCCCTGGAGGGATTCGACTTCGGGGTGGGCATGCTGCTCAAGATCCTCGGGCGCGACGAGAAGGAGCGCCGCGCCATGCTCCACGCCATCGGCCCCCACTGGGACGGCAACGAGGTGTGGCTGCTGACCGCCGGAGGCGCCACCTTCGCGGCCTTCCCCGAGTGGTACGGCACCCTGTTCTCCGGGGCCTACATCCCCCTGCTGTGCATCCTGCTGTGCCTCATCGTGCGCGTGTGCGCCATCGAGTGGAGGCCCAAGATCAACTCCCAGACCTGGAGGGACCGCTGGGACTGGGCGCACACCGTCAGCGCCTGGGTGCCCTCGATCCTGTGGGGCGTGGCCTTCGCCAACCTGGTGCAGGGCATGCGCATCGAGGTGCTGGACATGACCACCCGGCAGGTGGTGCCCGCCGCCGACGTCCCTGCCGGCACCCTGCTGTACGGCAGCTCCCACCAGATCACCGGCGGGTTCCTCTCCATGATCACGCCCTTCACCCTCCTGGGCGGCGTGGTCACCTGCCTGCTCTTCCTCAACCACGGGGCCCTGTTCATCGCCCTGAAGACCACCGGCGAGCTGTCCCAGCGGGCGCTGCGGCTCTCGCGCCGCCTGGGCCCGGCCGCCACGGCCGTGACCGCGGTCTGGGCGGTCTGGGCGCAGATCGCCCACTCCCCCAACGCGCTGTCCTGGCTGCCGCTGATCATCGCCGCCGTCGGGCTGCTGGCCTCGATGAGCGCCAGTGCCACCGGCCGCGACGGCTGGGCCTTCGCCCTGCACTTCGTGGGCATCGCCATGGCCGTGGTCTTCATCTTCGCCTCCATGGCCCCCGATGTCATGCGCTCCTCCATCGACCCGGCCTACTCCCTGACGCTGACCCAGGCGGCCAGTGCCGAGACCACGCTCATCATCATGACGGCGGCCGCGGTGGTCTTCGTGCCCGGGGTGCTGGCCTACACCATCTGGAGCTACAAGGTCTTCGCCAAGCGGATCAATGCCGAGGACATCGACGCGGGCAAGGGCGGCCTGCACCCCACGAAGGTGCGGGACTCCGCCCAGCCCGAGGCCCTCATCGGCTACTGATCCGCATGACCGGCTCCTGAGGCGGGCTGAGACCGACGACGGCCCGGTGATCGTCCATCACGGATGATCACCGGGCCGTCGCCATGCCGCAGCAGCGCCGGCAGTAGCGGCCTCGGCGACTGAGGCGGAGCCCGCGGGGCCTAGGCTCCAGGCCTAGATGTACTTCCCCGTGAGGTTGTGGACGCGGCTGGCGGGGGTTTGGCCGTCGAGGGCGGTGTGGGGGCGGTGGTGATTGTAGGAGTGCAGCCAGTCCTGGTAGGCGGTCTCGCGCTGGGTCTGGCTGGT
>NZ_JAGFOU010000039.1 GCF_017592395.1 Actinomyces bowdenii | reverse complement strand
GTTCTTCCCCTCCAAACGACGAACCTCACGCCCCTCCTTCTTCGCAGCCTTCAACTCAGCCGCCAGCTCAAGCAGACCACCCCACTCCTGAGCAGAGAAATCCAACTCCTTAAGAAAACTACGGCCAGACAATTCGTGACTCATGACAAGGGCTCCTTCGTTCTCGTGATCGGTGAATCGACTGATCGGCGGATCAGTAGGCGGGGTCCCGGTCGATGGGGCAGGTCATGCAGTGGCCTCCGCCGCGGCCGCGCCCCAGCTCGGAGGAGGGGATCTCCAGGACCTCGATGCCCGCGTCGCGCAGGTTGGCGTTGATCGAGTAGTTGCGATCGTAGGCCACGACCACTCCCGGGGACAGGGCCACGACGTTGTTGCCGTCGTTCCACTGCTCGCATTCCGCCCCGTAGCGGCCGGCGGTGGAGCGCACCGCGTGGAGCTGGACCCCCAGGGCCTGGGACACGGTGCCCAGGAAGTCGTTGCCGTCGTAGTCGACCCTGATGCCCCCGCGCTGGGAGTCGTCGGGACGCAGGGAGAAGGCGTCCATCGCCTTGACGACGGGCTCGTAGATGTTGACCACCTCCTGGGAGCAGAGGGTGAAGACGGTGTCCAGGTGCATCGCCGCGCGCTCCTTGGGCATCCGGGCGGCGATGACGCGCTCGGCGGAGCCCGCGTCGAACAGCGACTTGGCGATCTGGCTGACGGCCTGGAAGGTGGAGCGCTCCCCCATGCCGACCAGGACCACGCCCTTGCCCACGGGCATGATGTCGCCGCCCTCGATGAAGGTGTGCCCCATGTCCTTGTCCACCGTGTCCAGCCAGGTGTGGTGGCTGTAGGTGAACATGGGGTGGTACCTGTAGATCGCCGTCAGCAGCAGGACCTCGCGGCGCCGGGCGCCCCAGTACATGCGGGACAGCTCCACGCCGTCGTAGATCCACGCGGAGTTGTCGCGGGTGAACAGCGTGTTGGGCAGCGGGGCGATGAGCATCTCCGGGTCATCGCTGTTGACGTGGAAGGGCGCGATCCCGGTGCCCAGGATGTCGGAGGGGACCTCATCGGAGACCAGCCCCCCGATGAGCAGCTCGGCCAGCTCGGCGGAGGGCATCTCGTCCATCCAGGCCCGGAGGTCCTCGGCCACGCCCACCCCCATGGTGGCGTGGTTGACGCGGCGGTCCAGGATGAAGGCCCGGCCCTCGGGGATGCTCAGGACCTCGGAGAGCAGGTCGCGCAGCTCCAGGACCTCCACGCCGCGCTCGCGCATGAGGCTGACGAAGGTGTCGTGGTCGCGCTGGGCCTTGGGCACGTCCAGGACGTCGTCGAAGAGCAGGTCGTGGCAGTTGGACGGGGTGAGGAACTCGTGGGCCCGGCCGGGGCGGCAGACCATGACACGCCGCAGCGTGCCGACCTCCGACCAGACTCCGTGCTTGATGGCGGTCTCATCCTTGGTGGACATGGGAACCTCTCTGTTCGATGGTGATGCGATGCCCGGCAGTGCTTGGCTGCACCGCCGCGCCCTGCCGGTGCGGCGCGGCGCCTGAGGCCCATGGCCTCATCACTCCAGGGACAGGGTCCCCTGGGACAGGCCGTAGACGGTGTAGCCGGCCATGGCGACCAGGACCGCCACCAGGGCCCACTCCAGGGGCTTGAGGAGGGGGCGCGCCTGCTGCTCGCTGCGCGCCTTGAGGAAGAAGGGCAGGCCGACGAGGTAGAAGACGGAGGTGTAGAGCAGGTAGACCAGGCCCGCCGCGTAGAGCAGCCACAGGCCGTAGAGCGTGCCCAGCACGCCGACGACCATGTCGATGGCCGAGATGCCGGACCCGCCCTGGAGGGCGACCCTGACCTGGTAGAGGGCCGAGAGCAGGTAGGGCAGCAGGATGAGCGAGGAGGCCAGGAGGATGAGCGCGGTGTAGGTCGAGGCGTTGAAGTAGGTCCAGACGAGGAAGAGCTGGACCAGGAGCATCGTCAACCACAGGGCCGCGGCGGGCACCTCCTTGGCGTTCTCCTTGCCGAAGACGCGGGGCATGAGCCCCTCGATCGCGGGGACGCGGATGATCTCGGCGCACATGAGGAACCAGGACAGCAGCGCCCCGACCAGGGAGATGATCAGGCCCAGGGCGATGAACTTCGCGCCCCAGGGGCCGACGGCGGCCTCGAGGACGCCGGCGAGCGAGGGGTCGCTCAGCCCTGCCAGCTCGGGGCGCGCGACGATGCCGTAGGACAGGATGTTGACCGCCAGCAGGAGCGCCAGCACCGAGACGAATCCGATGATCGTGGCCCGGCCGACGTCGGTGCGGGACCGGGCGCGCTCGGAGAAGACCGAGGCGCCCTCCACGCCGATGAACACCCACACGGTCACCAGCATCATGGACTTGACCTGGTGGAGGACTCCGCCCAGGGAGGAGTCCCCCGTGCCCCAGAAGTCCGCGGTGAACAGATCCAGCTTGAAGGAGAGGATGCCGATGACGATGAAGACGATGAGGGGCAGGATCTTGCCAATGGTCACCAGCGCGTTCACCACGGCCGCCTCCCGGATCCCCCTGAGGATGAGAACGTGGAAGAGCCACAGGACCAGGGAGGCGATGATAATGGCCTGAGCCGTGTTCCCGTTGCCGAATCCGGGGAGGAAGACCCCGAGGGAGGCCATGAGGAGGACCAGGTAGCCGACATTCCCGATCCATGCCGACATCCAGTACCCCCAGGCCGAGGAGAAGCCGACGAGGTCGCCGAAGCCCGCCCGGGCGTAGCCGTAGATGCCCGCATCGATCTCCGGCTTCGTCACTGCCAGGCGCTGGAAGACGAAGGCGAGCATGAGCATGCCCAGCCCGGTGACGATCCACCCGATAATGAGGGGGCCGGGCGCCGCCGCACCGGCCATCTGGTGGGGAAGGCTGAAGATCCCCCCTCCGATCATCGAGCCGATGACGAGGGCGACGAGCGCAGCGAGGGGGACCTTCCGGTTCGAGGGCTGCTCTGTTGCCGTGGTATTACCGGCTCCGACGCCGGCGTCGATGGCCTCACCCATGAAGCCGCTCCTTTGTGGATAGCAGGAAGATATCGCTTGACCCACAGTATCCCCGATCACCGAGGAGAAGGCAAAGATGCCCGGAGGCCCCCGGGAATGAATAGTTAACCTCACCGATGAATAGTTGCAGGATTAGTTCCGACGAGGGGCCACGATGCCGGATACTCCCTTGGGCGGCGGAGCGTCATTGTCTTGGGGGGCCATGCATCCGGACTGAAACCTGCATGCTCACTGTGGTTCCGCTGACTGTGACCTTGAAGACTGGTTGGGACCTAGGTCCATCTCCTCGACGCCGGCGCGCATGAGCAGCAGGTCCAGCTCACTGCGCGGCGCGCATGCCCCGCAGCTCCTTCTTCAGGTCCTGGATCTCGTCGCGCAGGCGGGCCGCCAGCTCGAAGTGGAGATCCTCGGCGGCGGCGTGCATCTGCTGGGTGAGCTCGTTGATGAGCTCGACCAGCTCGCCCTCGGCGGCCCCTGCCAGCCTCTCGCGGACCGTGGACTCGGCGGCCCTGCGGCGGTTGGCGCGCACGGCGGCGTCCTCGTGCCCGCGGTAGCCGCCGGCCAGGAGCTCGGCGGTGTCGACGTCCTCGCGGGCGAGCATGTCGGTGACATCGGCGATCCGCTTGCGCAGCGGCTGGGGATCGATGCCGTGCTCGGTGTTGTAGGCCAGCTGCTTGGCGCGCCGGCGCTCGGTCTCCTCAATGGCCTCGGCCATGGCCGGGGTGACCTGGTCGGCGTACATGTGGACCTCGCCGGAGACGTTGCGCGCCGCCCGCCCGATGGTCTGGATGAGGGAGCGGGTCGAGCGCAGGAAGCCCTCCTTGTCCGCATCCAGGATGGAGACCAGCGAGACCTCCGGCAGGTCCAGTCCCTCACGCAGCAGATTGATGCCCACCAGGACGTCGAAGCGCCCCAGGCGCAGCTCGCGCAGCAGCTCCACGCGCCGCAGCGTGTCGACGTCGGAGTGCAGGTACTCCACCCGCACGCCGCGCTCGGCCAGGTAGGTGGTCAGGTCCTCGGCCATGCGCTTGGTCAGCGTCGTCACCAGGACGCGCTCGTCCTTGTCCACCCGCAGGCGCACCTGCTCGAGCAGATCGTCGATCTGGCCCTGGGTGGGCTTGACCACGACCTTGGGGTCCACCAGCCCGGTGGGCCGGATGATCTGCTCCACCACGCCGTCGGACAGCTGCGTCTCGTAGTCCCCGGGCGTGGCCGAGAGGTAGATGGTCTGCCCGATGCGGTCGTTGAACTCCGCGAAGGTCAGGGGCCGGTTGTCCAGGGCGCTGGGCAGGCGGAAGCCGTGCTCGACCAGGGTGCGCTTGCGGGAGGCGTCGCCCTCGAACATGGCGCCGATCTGGGGGACGGTCACGTGGGACTCGTCGATGACCAGCAGGAAGTCCTCGGGGAAGTAGTCCAGCAGGGTGTTGGGCGGGGTGCCGGGCTCGCGCCCGTCGATGTGCAGGGAGTAGTTCTCCACCCCCGAGCAGGCCCCGATCTGCTGGAGCATCTCCAGATCGTAGGTGGTGCGCATGCGCAGGCGCTGGGCCTCCAGGAGCCGCCCGTCGCGCTCCAGGGCCGCCAGGCGCTCGGCCAGCTCGGCCTCGATGCCCTCGATGGCCCGGGCCATGCGCTCGGGCCCGGCCACATAGTGGGAGGCGGGGAAGACGAAGACCTGCTCGGCCGAGGCGATGACCTCCCCGGTGACCGGGTGGAGGGTGGCCAGGGCCTCGATCTCGTCGCCGAAGAACTCGATGCGGATGGCGAGCTCCTCGTACATGGGGATGATCTCCACCGTGTCCCCCCGCACCCGGAAGGTGCCGCGGGTGAAGTCGGTGTCATTGCGGGTGTACTGCATGGACACGAAGCGCCGCAGCAGGTCGTCGCGATCGATGGCCTGCCCCACCTCCAGGGGGGTCATGCGGTCGACGTACTCCTGGGGGGTGCCCAGGCCGTAGATGCAGGAGACCGAGGAGACCACGACGACGTCGCGGCGGGTGAGCAGGGAGTTGGTGGCGCTGTGGCGCAGGCGCTCGACCTCGTCGTTGATGGAGGAGTCCTTCTCGATGAAGGTGTCCGTCTGGGGCACGTAGGCCTCGGGCTGGTAGTAATCGTAGTAGGAGACGAAGTACTCCACCGCGTTGTGGGGCAGCAGCTCTCGGAACTCCGCGGCCATCTGCGCCGCCAGGGTCTTGTTCGGCTCCAGGATGAGGGTGGGGCGCTGGACCTGCTCGACCAGCCAGGCGGTGGTGGCCGACTTGCCCGTCCCGGTGGCGCCGAGCAGGACGATGTCCTTCTCCCCCGCCGCCAGGCGCTCGGCGAGCTCGGCGATGGCGGTGGGCTGGTCCCCGCTGGGGGTGTAGGGGCTGATGACCTCGAAGGGCTTGGCGGCTCGCTGGAGCTCGGTCACGGGGCGCATGCCCCCAGGCTACGCGCCTGTCACGAGTCCCTCCCGTTGCCGCCCCGCAACGGGATTGATACGAGTCACCTCTGTTTCGTTGCCCTATCTATACGTCCCCCCATTAGGCTGGTGGTCGCGCACCGCATCCCACCGCCCCCGCACCGAACAGGAGCCCCCATGGCCTTCATCCTCGCCGTGTCCGCCACGATCCTCGGGGCGATCGGCCCCAGCCGCACGCCCTCGCGCAGGGCCTGCTGAGACCGCTACTCCGCCAGGCGCTCCTGCCACATGCGCGCCACGGCCCGGGCCAGGTCCTCCAGACTCCCGGAGTTGGCGATGATGACGTCGGCCACGGCCCGGCGCTCGGCGTCGGTGGCCTGCGAGGCGATCCGGGCCATGGCCTGCTCGGGCTCCAGCCCGCGCTCGGCCAGGCGCCCGATGCGCGCCTCCAGGTCGGCCTCGACCACGACGACCAGGTCGAACATGTCCTGCATCTGCCCCTCCACCAGCAGGGGCACGTCGTAGACGGCGACCTGCCCGGCCGGCACGGCGTCGATGCGCGCCCAGGCCTCGGCGGCGATGAGCGGCAGGAGGATCTCCTCCAGGCGCGCCCGGCGCAGCTCGTCGGCGAAGACGATCGCCCCGAGGGCCGAGCGGTCCAGGGAGCCCTCGGGAGTGAGGATCCCCTCGCCGAACTCGGCGACGACGGCGGCCAGGCCCTGGCTGCCGGGCTCCACGACGTCCCGGGCGACGTCGTCGGCCACGACGATGGTGGCCCCGTGCTCGGCCAGGAGACCGGCGACGGTGGATTTCCCGGAGCCGATCCCCCCGGTCAGACCGACGCGCAGGGCGCGCCCATCGGGACGGCGTGTGGTCAGTGCTGAGTGGCTCATACCATCATGATGCCCGCCCCAACGGCGATTATGGTCCCGCTCCGCTCCTGGCTCAGCGCAGATCGCGCTACGGCGCCGTGGTCGCGGTCAGCTTGAGCCCGACGACGCAGCCCACCAGCACCATGAGCAGGGCGATGCGCACGATGGACACGGGCTCGGCACCGGTGGCCATGGCCCAGATGGCCGTGGTGGCCGCGCCGACGGCGGTCCACACCGCATAGCCCGTGCCCACCGGGATGTCTCGCAGCGCATAGGCCAGCCCGCTCATCGAGACCAGGAGGCAGGCGGCGAAGACCAGGGAGGGCCACAGGCGCGTCAGCCCCTCGGAGCGGGCCAGGGCGGTGGCCCACACGGCCTCGAACAGGCCGGAGGCCAGGAGGATGATCCAGGGCATGGCAGGAGCCTAGTTGTACTTCCCCGTGAGGTTGTGGACGCGGCTGGCGGGGGTTTGGCCGTCGAGGGCGGTGTGGGGGCGGTGGTGATTGTAGGAGTGCAGCCAGTCCTGGTAGGCGGTCTCGCGCTGGGTCTGGCTGGT
>NZ_JAGFOU010000038.1 GCF_017592395.1 Actinomyces bowdenii | reverse complement strand
GGTTCTTGGGCATCGTGGGACACTCCTAGTGATTCTTGGTCGAACAGCTGGGCTCCCACGATGCCCACCCCAGCCACCCTCGCCGGCCAGGCCCGCAGGAATTGCCACCACACTACGAGACGCACCCGCGCGTTCCGGACCGCTCGGGGCCACGGCGTCGTGGCTCGTGGCCAAGGAGCAAGAGGCACGAGGTGCGTCGGATCGTGGGGCATCCGGGCTCGGTGCCCCTCTCGGTCCAGCGCCCCGGCCCGACCAGCAGCACCACCCTGTGGCGAGCTATCGAGACCACACCGCCGCGCATGCGAAGGCGGGCCCCGAGCAGGATCTCTGCTCGGGGCCCGCCTGTCGGGCTGGAGGGCACCGGCTGTCAGCCCGTGCCCGCTTCGCTCGTGCGCCTGTCAACCGCCGGGCTCCCCCGACTCATGACATGCGCCCGAGCATGGCGCCGGCCGGTGCTCAGCGCGTGGCCATGGAGCCGTCTGCCTGGAGGTAGTAGCCATCGATCCAGGTGCTGGTCACCATCGCGCCGGAGGAGCTCAGGTAGTACCAGGTGCCCCCGACCTTCACCCAGCCGGTGGCCATGGAGCCGTCGGCCTTGAGGTAGTACCAGGTGTTGCCGACCTTGGCCCAGCCGGTGGCCATGGAGCCGTCGGCCTTGAGGTAGTACCAGGTGTTGCCGACCTTGGCCCAGCCGGTGGCCATGGAGCCGGACGGGTTGTGGTAGTACCAGCTGCCGCCCACCATGCTCCAGCCGGTCGCCATCGCGCCGGAGGGGGTGTGGTAGTACCAGGTGTCACCGACCTTGCTCCAGCCGGTGGCCATGGCCCCGGAGCTCTTCAGGTAGTACCAGGTGTCGCCCAGCTTGGTCCAGCCGGTGGCCATGACGCCGGTCTTGGGCTGGAGGTAGTACCAGGTGTCACCGACCTTGGCCCAGCCGGTCTTCTTCTCACCCTTCTCCAGGTAGTACCAGTTGTCGCCATCCTTCTTCCAGCCGGTGGCCTTCGCATCCGGGCTCTCCGAGGGCTTCGGTGCGGGCTCGGTGGGCTGAGCCGAGGCGCTCGGATCGGCCGACGGCGCAGCGGTGGGCTCTTCGGTGGGCTTGGCGTCGCCGGTGGGCTGGTCGGTGGGCTGGGGGGTGGCTGTGGGGGCCTCCTCCTCGGGCTTCTTGGTGGGCTCGGTGTCCTCCGGGGCCGGGGTGGTGGGCTGCTCGGTGGGCTTGGCGTCGCCGGTGGCCTGGTCCTCGGGCTTCTTGGTGGGCTCGGTGTCCTCCGGGGCCGGGGTGGTGGGCTGCTCGGTGGGCTTGGCGTCGCCGGTGGCCTGGTCCTCGGGCTTCTTGGTGGGGTCGGCCTCGTCCGCCTTGTCGGTGGGCTGGGCCGAGGCGCTCGGGGCGGCCGAGGCGCTCGGGGTGGCCGACGGCGCGGCGGTGGCCGACGGCGTCGCGGAGGGCTGGTCGCCGCCCCCGCCCGGGGCGTTGTCGGTGGCATCGTCCTTGGGGCCCTCCTCCTCGGGGGCCTTGGTGGACTCGGTCCCGCCCGGGGCCTGGGTGGTGGCCTCAGCCTCAGGCTCGGCGTTGTCGGTGGCATCGTCCTTGGGGCCCTCCTCCTCGGGGGCCTTGGTGGACTCGGCCCCGCCCGGGGCCTGGGTGGTGGCCTCACCCTCAGGCTCGGCATCCTCGGAGCCGGGAGCGGCGGGCGTCTCGGCGGATGCGTCAGGGTCGGCCTCGGGACCAGCCGGGGTCTCCGAGGCGGGGGTGCTCTCAGCGGCCGGGCCGCCGGTAGCCTCGGTGTTCGGGTCTCCGGCCGCGGCGGGGATCGCCACCCACATGAGTGAGACTGCTGCAAGCGTGCCGATGGCAGATTTCTGAAGGCGCTTCATGGGATTCCTTCCAGGGGGCAGAACAATCAGCCACAACTCCACGCCTCATCAGTGATCAGGGAGTATCGTTGACATCTCGCGCGGAAAGGTGGATGCGCGGATAGTGTATGAGCATGCATGCTTTCATTTCGCTATCGACGGGGGCCCCGCGGTCTCGGTTTCGTGGAGTTCCCATCACCGTTCTGTCACGCATGTCCAATAAGTGAGGATAGATTAGTGCCGCAGTGCGGCATGGTCATCTTTTTTGATGGTGCCTATATGTACGGCGGCGACTGCCGAGGCTCCCTCAGGACGCCGCCCCGAAGCGCGCCGTCCGGCGCCTGGCCTGACCCTCATCGCATGCACGGGGGCGCGCTCCACGACCACCTGTGGATCATGGGGCGCACCCCCGTGCGTGCCGTCGAGCGGCACCGCCTGCGGCCGGTCTCGCCAGCTGCCCGCCGCGGCGATCCGGGCCTCAGACCCGGGCGGCCCGGTAGCCCGCGCTCTCCGCATTCGCCCTGGTGGGGAAGCACTCCTCGGCCTTGGTGCGGTCATAGTGGCGCTGTCCGGGGCTGTGGTAGATCATGCTGTCCTTGTTCCCCTTGATCGGCGCGTGACTGGGGCAGGTGTAGGTGCCGGAGTAGACGCTGAGCCAGCGGCCGCTGCTGTGGAAGCGGTACCAGGTGCCCCCGGCGATCTCCCACCCGCCGGAGGCCATGGCCCCGCTGGCGGTCAGGTAGTAGTCCCCGACCCACGTGCTGGCCAGCATCGCCCCGGAGGGGCTGAGGTAGTACCAGGAGCCGCCGACCTGGATCCAGCCGGTGGCCATGGAGCCATCGGGCCTGAGGTAGTACCAGCTGGCGCCGACCTTGGTCCACCCCGTGGCCATGGCGCCATCGCCCTTGAAGTAGTACCAGGAGCCTCCCACCCTGCTCCAGCCCGTGGTCATCGCGCCGTCGGACTTGAGGTGGTACCAGGAGCCGCCGACCTGGATCCAGCCGGTGGCCATGGAGCCATCGGGCCTGAGGTAGTACCAGCTGGCGCCGACCTTGGCCCACCCCGTGGCCATGGCCCCGTCGCCCTTGAAGTAGTACCAGGCCCCGCCGATCCGGGCCCAGCCCGTCGTCGCGGCGCGGCCGTCGCCCAGGTAGTACCAGGAGCCCCCCACCTTGATCCAGCCGGTGGCCATGGCCCCATTGGCGTGGAAGTAGTAGCGGGAGCCCTGGACGGTCGCCCAGCCGGTGACCATCGCGCCGTCGGTGCCGAGGTAGTACCAGGTGCTGCCGACCTTGGCCCAGCCGGTGGCCTTGGCGCCGCTGTCCCGCAGGTAGTACCAGGAGCCTCCCACCTTGGTCCAGCCGGTGGCCATCGCGCCGTCCGCCCCGAGGTAGTAGGAGACCCCCTTGTCAGTGATCCAGCCGGTCTGCCGCACCCCCTTGAGGTAGTAGTACCAGCGCCCGCCCTCGCTCTTCCAGCCGTTGATCGCAGGGTCGGCAGGGTCGGCGGGCTCAGCCGAGGGCTGCGGGGCGGGCGGGGGTGCGGCGTCCCCCGGGTCGGGGGCGGGCGCCGTCGCCTCGGCAGTGGCCGAGGGGGAGGCGGCGCCGTCGGCCGGATCTGCGGCGGCATCGGGTTCGGGGGCGACGCCGTCCGCGGGGGCGGATGCTTCGGCCGGCGGTGGCGGACCGACCGGCTCAGCGGCACTGGCCGCGGCGGCAGCGCCGCACAGAAGCGAGAGCGCCGCCAGTGATCCGATCACGGATTGATGAAGCTTCCTCATGGCATTCCTTTCGACTGCCGGGATCTCAAGCGCGCAGGAATCACCTCCTCGACAGCATTGTCCGAGGAGCGCCTGCAAGGCATGGGGAGGGGGTGGGTGCACTCATATTCTATAACGTCCCCAGATGCTCCCGATAGGACGGGGAGCCGGTGCTCAGTCTCGTTTCGATAAAACAGAGGAGCCCTCATCGCATCGTCAGGAATCCGGCCGGCCCAGCGCCGGGGTGGCGTTGCGGAGCCCCGGGACGGGCCCGCTTCCCGCCACTGCCCGCCGCCCCGCCCCGGCGCCACGCCGATCCCCGCCAGATGTCAGGGCGTGAGACGGCCTCGCCCCTCCCTGCGCGCGATGCCACACTGGCGCCCGACAGTGAGCAGCACACGGCCAGGAGGACGCATGATCAGGGTCGCAATCAACGGATACGGCAATCTCGGGCGGGGTGCCGAGCAGGCGATCTCCCGCAGCAAGGACATGGAGCTCGTCGTCGTCTTCACCCGGAGGGACCCGGGCTCGCTCACCACCCAGGGCGCGCCGGTGGCGCATGTGGATGACATGCCGGACTGGGCGGATGAGGTGGACGTCTGCCTCAACTGCGGGGGCTCGGCCACCGACCTGGCCGATCAGGGGCCGGCAGCCGCGGCCCACTTCACCACCGTGGACTCCTTCGACACCCACGCCGAGATCCCCGCCTACTTCGCCTCCCTCGACGCCGCCGCCCGCCAGGCCGGGCACCTGGCCCTCATCTCCACCGGCTGGGATCCCGGCCTGTTCTCCATGCTGCGCGTCCTGGGGGAGGCCGTCCTGCCCGAGGGGCGGACGACCACCTTCTGGGGCCCGGGCGTCTCCCAGGGCCACTCCGACGCCATCCGCCGCATCGAGGGCGTGGCCGATGCCAGGCAGTACACGCTGCCGGTGGAGCAGACCGTCGAGGCCGTCAAGGCCGGCGACGCCGTCGAGCTCACCACCCGGTCGATGCACCGGCGCGACTGCTACGTGGTGGCGCATGAGGGGGCCGATCGCGACCGCATCGAGCGGGAGATCGTCACCATGCCCCACTACTTCGCCGACTACGACACCACCGTCACCTTCATCTCCGCCCAGGAGATGGCCGAGTCCCACAGCGGCATCCCGCATGGGGGAGCGGTGATCCGCCGCGGTGAGACCTCCCGCGGCACCGGCGCCACCGTCACCTTCGAGCTCGGCCTGGGATCCAACCCGGAGTTCACCGGCTCCGTGGTGGTGGCGATGGCGCGCGCAGCCGCGAGAATGGCGGCGCGCGGCCAGACCGGCGCGCGCACCGTCTTCGACGTCACCCTGGCAGATCTGTCCCCGCGCAGTCCCGAGGAGCTGCGCGCCGACTACCTGTGAGGCGGGCCCCTGCGCGGCAGGGACTTCGATCGGCCTGCCCTAAGACCCGCCGTCTCGTACCTTCGCCCTCGATCTCGTAGGTTGAAGGTACGAGATCGAGAGCAGAGGTACGAGACGACGAAGGCGGCGCTGGTGGGTGCAGCGCCACCTCCGCCGGCGTCACGTGGCCTGGGGCAACAGCTCCTCCAGCAGGGGGCTGGCCTGCCCATTCCAGGAGATCGCGAGCTGGTCGCGGGCGCGCGTGGCAGCCACGTAGAGCAGGGAGCGCTCGCGCAGCTCGGCGTCGGCACGGTCGGCCGGGGAGTAGGACTGGTCGCGCAGGCTGCGGGGGATGGATGCGGCCGAGACGTCGAAGAGCAGCACCTTGCGGAACTCCAGCCCCTTGGCCCGGTGCATGGTCATCACCACCGGCCGTCCGCGCCCGGCGGCCTCCCGGTCCACCGCCCGCACCTCCAGGTTGCGCCCGGCCAGGCCGTTGACGACGGCGTCGCGCTGGTTCCGCTCGCGCACGAGCACGGCGATGGTCTCCGGTGCGGCCTCCGTGAGGCCCTCATCCTCCTCCAGCCACCTGCGAAGCAGCGCCGCTGCCCGGTCCAGCTCCTCGGCCCGGTCCGCCGCGGGCAGCAGCTGCGGCTGGGGCCCGTTGCGCGGGGAGAGGTAGCGGTGCTCCTCGGGCTGGCCCTCCATGTCCTCATAGCTGTCGGGGTCCAGGATCCGGAAGGCGGCATCCAGGTTCTGGCGGGTGGTGCGGTAGTTGCGGGTCAGGCGCCGCGAGCGCCCGCGCACCTGGATCCCGTAGTGGCTCAAGGTGAGCTTCTTGCCGTAGATGCGCTGGTGGGAGTCCTCGGCGAGCATGAGGTCGTCGGGCCCGGGGGCGGCCAGCGCCCGCAGCAGCTGGAGGTGGGCGGGGGTGAGGTCCTGGGCCTCATCGACGATGACGTGGCCGAAGGGCCGGGCCCGTCCGGCGCCGGCCTGGCGGTCCAGCCATGCGGCCGCCAGGGCGAGGCGCTCGGGGAAGGTGGTCAGATCCAAGGAGGCCATGCGGTCGCGGTAGATCTCGATGACCTTCCACACCGCTGCGCGCTTGCGCCGGTCCAGGGCCACGCCCCGCCCCGGGCGGCGCACCCGCAGGTAGGCCTGCAGGGTGGTGATCCGCTGGGGCAGGATGACCATCTCGTACTCCGATGCCAGGAAGTCCTCGGAGTGCAGCGGTTCGGGCAGCACGTCCCCGGCCATGGCCAGGACCTCGCGCCACACCTGGCCGGGGGCGTTGGACAGCACCCGCGGGCGCTCCAGGCCCAGCACCTCGTAGGCCACCGGTGCGATGTCCTCGCCTGCGTCGCGAAGGATGGCCAGGGCCAGGGAGTCCAGGCCACTGACCATGACACCGGGCTCCCCGAGCCCGGTGGCCAGGGGCAGGGCGGGGTCCAGGCGGGTGAGCTGGCGCTGGAGGTCGTCGGCCAGGTTGCGCGTGAAGGTGGTCAGCAGCACGCTGACCTCGCGCCCCTCCTGGGCGTCGCGCGCCGCCAGCTGCTTGGCGCGGTGGACGGCGATGACGGTCTTGCCGGTTCCCGCGCCCCCGCTGATGCGCATGGGCCCTTTGGTGCGGCGCTCGACGAGCTCGCGCTGGCGGGGGTGGAGGAAGAGCTGCCACTGCTGGAAGCTGAGCCCCTCGATGGCCCGGCGCAGGTCCTCATCGCTTTCCACCCAGGTGAATGCGGAGCGCGCGGCCCTGGTGCGCAGGCCCGCCACGAGGGCGGCGTCCTCATCGGGCCGCTCTGGGGCCGTCTGCTCCTGGGGGCGGGTCAGCTCGTAGTCCTCGCGCACCTCCTCCAGGGTGGCGCCCGTGGCCAGGGACAGCAGCGCGTCGCCGTGCCAGGGGACCTCGGCGGTGGCGGCGAGGTCGAGCAGCTGGGACTCCCGCTCGGCGGCCAGGGCGGCCGCGGCCAGGGAGGGGTCGAGCCCCAGCTCCTCGTGGAGCACTCGCGCGCTCAGCCCCGTGGGCCAGTGGGGGTGGGGGTCGCGCGGCTCCACGGTGATCGCGCCGGTGGCCGCAGGAGGGGCGCCTGCCGGGCGGGTGGCCCCGCCCTGGGCCGCAGCGGCGGGAGCCGGGGGCACTGCCGGCGCCCCGGGCCCGCCGGGCTGGGCGCCTGTGCCTGCGCCTGCGGCGTGGCCGGGCAGGCCGAGCTGATCCTGGGTGCGGGCGTTGTCCGCTTCGAGGCGGGCGGCCTGGTCGGCGATCTCCCGGGCCTGCCGCTGGGCGGCCGCCAGGCGCTCGCGTGCCTGGCGCTCCGCCCGCTCCACCTCCTCCTGGCTGTCGAGCACGGCCTGCGAGACGCGGGTGACCTCGGTGGTGCCGTTGCGCGGGTTGACCTTGAGGGTCACGCGCTTGGCCTCCGTGATGGCGTCGTCGTGCGCCCAGATGCCGTGCAGGACGTAGATGCGGTCCTCGCCCTGGTCGATCTGGAAGAGGACGGCCCGGTAGAAGGAGTCCACGCGGGCAGTGCGCACGCGCGGATCCGCGGTGCCGGCGATGGGCTCCACGTGCAGGCCGGAGCCGGTGTCGGAGGTGGCGAGCTTGTTGAGGAAGGGGCCCAGCTTGGACCTGATCGAGGGGTCCTTGGCCTGGGCGTCCTTGGGCGCTGCCTTCGGCATGACGATCGAGGGCATGTCAGTCTCCTTCCTGGATCGGCAGTGTTCCACGCGGCGCCGACATGGATGCCGGCGCCTGCGGCAGGGGCCCGCCGGCCCCGTCCGGCCCCGCGCTCAGGAGCGCGGCGACCTGCTCGGCGGCCGCGGCGGGGTCCGGGCCGGCGATGACCACGCGCCAGCCGGCCCGCTCCAGCGCCTCGGCGTCGTCCTGACCGGCCTCGGCCAGGACGACGACGCGCCCGCCCTCCCAGGACAGGTCCGCCATGACGCCGCCGTCGAGCTCGCTGCCATCGGCCTCGTGGGCCACTCCCCGGGCCGCCAGGTGGGGCAGGAGCTCCAGGACGCCGTCGTCGGTCAGGTCGCGGTCGACCGCGCCCCACCCGAGCCGGTGGAAGACCTGCGCGGGGGACTGCCCGCCCTCCGCGGGGCGGGCGCCTGCGGGGGCGGCCCGGTCCGCGGGGGCACTGCCGGGGCCGCCCGAGCCATGAGCGGTGGCCCGGGGGGCGCCGGGGCCCGGGCGGCGGGCCGGGCCCGCCATCTCCTGGGCCGCGTGAGCGGCCTCCTGGGCCCGGCCGCCCGGCTCGGCCAGATGCCCGGGCAGGAAGCGGGCCCTGGCCTCCAGCTCCTTCACGGCCCGGTTCGCGGTGGTGATCGTCACCGGGGTGTCGGCCAGGGGCAGCAGGTTGCCCAGGCGCAGCCAGGTGACCCAGGCCTCGCGGTGGGCGGGGTCCTCGATGGCCTGGGGGGAGTCGTCGAGGACCAGGGCCATCTGCGCGGTCGAGGCCCCGTTGAGGCGCACCGCCAGGACCAGGTGGGGCCAGATGAACAGCGACCCGGAGGCCATGGAGCCGGCACCGGTGCCGGTGCCGGAGCCGGTGCCGCTCGCCTCGGGCGCCTGCGCGGGCAGGGCCAGCCCGGGGCGCAGGCATGCGGCGGCCTGGCCCAGTGCGTCGAAGCTGCCGGGGGAGAAGGGCTGGTAGGACAGGGCCCCCAGGGAGGCTCCCACCATGAGCGGGCCCCAGATGCTGTCCGCCAGGGCGCTCAGCGCTCCCGCGCCGCGCCCGTGGGTGCTGCCGCCGGCCGTGCCGAGGCCCAGGATCATGTCCTCCAGGAGGGCCATGGGCCCGCCCCGCCAGACCTCGACGCTCTGGTCGGTCACGGACCCGGCCTTGGCGGCCCCCACGGCGCCGTTCTTGAGCATGGTGACGGCCGGCTCGGACAGCCACGGCGGGTTCCAGGCCCCGTCGAGGTCCGCGGCGGCCAGGCTGACCACCCGGTAGCCGTGGGAGCGCAGGCGCTCGCGCTTGTCGGCGTCCTCGGCCAGGCGGTTGTGCTCGTGGCTGGCGTGGTAGGCCCAGCCGTCGGTGAACACGGCGATCATCGCGTTCATCGGCGCCCCGCCCGCGGTGGGGGAGGGGGATGCCCCTCCGGAGGGCTCCAGCATGAAGTCGGGCCTGGAGCCGGCGGCGTCCACCTGGGGGCGCATGCGCCACCGGCCCCCGTCGATCTCCAGGGCGGGGGCGCCGGAGCGGTCGGGGATGGTGCGCACGGAGGCGCTGGCCTCCAGGCGCCGGATCAGCTCCACGCGGAAGCGGGCCTCTAGGGGGCTCTCGCCGTCCCCGTGGGCCACCGGCGCCTTCTCGACCCTCCACTGGGGGTGGTCGGGACTGAGATCGGTGATCTGCTCCTGCCCGCCCAGGCCCAGGATCTGGCGCAGGGCGTGCAGGGCGGCGGCGCGTGAGACCTCGCCGCTGCCGGTGGCGCCGGCATAGGGCTGGAGGCAGCGGTGGCACATATGCGTGCTGGTGTGGCGGCAGGGGCAGGCCTCCAGGTGCTGGGCGGCCCGCACCAGGAGGCTCCACAGGGTTGCGGGCTCCTCCAGGTCGGTGAGGTAGCCGGTGCCCCCGGGGATGGTGTCGTGCAGCAGGAGGGCGGGCCGGGTCTCCCCGGGGTCGCCGCCCTGGACGGGGTGGGGGGCGGTGGTGATGTCCAGGTGGGCCGGGGCTCCTCCGGAGGCCAGCTCCAGTCCCAGCAGGACGGCGGCCCCCAGGGAGGCGGTGGCGGGGTGGTCGGCGTCGAAGGCCAGCGGCAGGACGAGGGCGATGGCCTCGGTGCTCAGCTCGCGCATGAGGCCGAGCTGGATGACGTGCTCGGCGGAGTCGTTGCGGTATTTACACCAGGGGCGGTGCTCGCGCGGGGAGCTGGTGCCGGTGTCGGTGTCGCGCTTGCCGCATTCCTTGCACAGGCGGAAGCCGTTGCCGGTCTGGGGCCTGCCCCCGATCCGCTCGACGCTGTGCCCGCTGGTGGGCTGCCCGGTGTTGAGCCAGCGCAGGGTGAGCCCGCGGTAGCGCACCAGCCCGAACCCGGTCCCCTGGGCGCTCCACTGGCCCTGGACGCGCCCGGGGTTGAAGTCGGCCAGGGGCAGCACCTCGAAGCGGGCGCGGATGCGCTCATCGCTGGTATCCCCGATGCGGGCGTCATCCTTGGTGACGTCGGCGAAGACCCGGGTCAGGGGCATGACGCGCCGCGCCCGCCCGATATCGGCGATGGTGGTGCTCAGGCAGCGGGGGCAGTGCGGGGGAGGGGTGGGGGCGGCCTCCTGGGCGGGGTGGGTGTGCACGTAGCCGCAGGCCTCGCAGCACAGCCACCACTGGGCGCTCAGGGACAGGTCGGAGTCGTCGACGCCGTCCACGGCCATCTCCATGCCGTGGGCGTAGAAGGTGGCGCCGGGGGCCAGCTCCGCCAGGGCGCGCTGGGAGGGGCGGTTGATGTCGTGGGGCTCGGTGGTCACCTCATCGGAGTCGGGGTCGCGCCAGGACACGCGCGCCGCGAGCAGGACGGAGTCGTCGATGAGGGCGTAGTTGGGCAGGACGCCCCGGCGCTCCAGGGCTGAGATCCAGTACTCCTCGTCCAGGTCCTTCAGGCGCTTGGTCGTGGCGATGTGGGCGGCCTGCGCGGCCCGCCAGGCGCGCTCGTCCTCATCGCCGGCCCCCGGCATCTCAGCGGTGGTCTTGAGCTCGGTGAGGGCGGCCTCGATCTGGGCGATCTGGTGGCGCAGCGCCTCGGCCTCGCGGGCGTGCTCGTCGGCGGCGCGGTGGAGCATGAGGCCGGGCCCCTGCTCGCGGTCCAGCACCCAGGCGGCCAGGCGCTCCAGGCTGGGGGCGGAGCGGGGGAAGGCGGCGGTGAAGGCCGCCGCCAGGGCCGTGCCGTCGCGCTCGATGAGGTCCAGGAGCGCGGCGATGAAGGAGCCCTCGGCGGTGGAGCCCAGGGCGGTGCTGGCCTTGTGGGAGCGGCTGCCCGAGCCGGGAACGGCGGGGTCCTGGCGGCGGGCCATGGCGTCGATGACCGAGGCGATGAACTGGCGGCGCAGGATCTCCTCGGCCCCCAGGTAGGTGGAGGGCGGTGCGACCGAGCCGTTGAGCAGGTGGAGGGGGTCGGCCAGCAGGGGCCGCTGGGCGCTCCACCCCGGGACGTAGGCCAGGGTGAGGGCTGAGCCGTTGCGCCGCCCGGCGCGCCCGGCCCGCTGGATGTAGGAGGCGACGGTCTCGGGCAGGGAGGCGAGCATGACGGTGGACAGGTCGCCGATGTCGATGCCCATCTCCAGGGTGGGGGTGGCCACCAGGACGTTGGGGTCGCCGGGGCGCTGGGTGGCCCGCTTGAAGCCGCTCTCGACCTGCTCGCGCTCCCCGGGCGCCAGCAAGGAGGTGTGCTCGTGGGCATCGACGCGCCGCGCCCGGCCCGCGGCGTACAGGTCCCGGTAGAAGCTGTGCCGGGGGTGGGGCTGGGCCTCCAGGCGCCCGTGGCAGGGGGCGCTCAGGCAGGGGGCGCCGTCGAGCTGGGGCAGGACGGCGGGGGCCGCGGGCAGCTGGCTGTGGCAGGTGGAGCACACCAGCAGCCCGCCCGTGGCGGTGGGGCCCGGATCGGGGCCCGGATCGCCGGCGCCCGGTGCGGCTCCCAATGGGGTGGCCAGGACGCGGCCGGCGGGCAGCGCGTAGACCCGCCCCCTGCTGCTGGTGGCGGTGGCGGACAGGACACCGGCCCGGGCCAGGGCCTCCAGGAGGGCGGGGGCCAGGCGGGCGGCGTGGTGGGCGCTGAGGCCCAGGCACTTGCGCGCCCAAGTGGCATACCAGGACTGGGGTGAGGCCACGGGCACCGCCGCGCTGTAGCGCGGATTGGGCCGCCCGCCCAGCTGGGGGAAGGCGGGGGCGGTGCGGCCGGTGGGGAAGGCGGGCTGGCCCTGCTCGCGCTTGCGCTTGTACCAGATCCAGGTGCGGGCGCTGTCCTCCTTCTTGTAGCGGGTCAGCCACTCGTGGTCGATGGCGCCGTCGCGGCGCATGCGCTCCAGGGTGCCGCGCACCCAGGCCAGCAGATCCCGCTGGGGCAGGCGGGCGAAGGCGGGCAGCAGGCCGCCGTCCTGGCCGGCGAGGGCCTGGTGGGCGATAGCGGTCAGGTCCTGGGCGCTGCCGGCATCCACGTGGACGGCGATGGAGCCGGTGGCCTCCAGGGTCCGCCCGTAGGTGGTCTGCAGACCCACCTCCAGGGCGGTGTCGAACAGCAGGCGGCGGCGCACGCGCGTGGCGGCGGAGCGCTTCTTGGCGCGGGTGGCCCGGGCGTCCCAGTAGGGCTGGAAGCCCTGATGGCGGGTCAGGGCCGCGGGCACGAGCCGGTAGCGGTCGAAGGCGTCCTCCGCGGCGGCCATGGCCGCATCCACCCACTCCTCCAGGGGCATCTGGGTGGTCAGGGCGCTGCGCAGGGCCGAGCGCAGGCTCATGGTGTGGGAGCGCTGGTCGACGTACCCGGCGCGGTGGGCGGCGTCCTGGACGGAATCGGTGAAGATGAGGGCCCGCTTCTCCGCGTCGTCGAGGCGCTCATCGCCGAACAGGGTGGTCAGGCTCACCGAGAGCAGGGTGGCCACGGCCGAGCCGAGGAAGCGGATGACGTCGGTGCTCTCGCAGGAGGGGCAGCGGTCGCGGATGGAACCCTCGGCGATCTCCGCATCGGTACCGGTGAGGGTCAGGACGGGCAGGATGCGCCCCTCGCGGGCCTCCTCCTCGTGGGAGGGCCGGCGGGCGAGCAGCTCGCGGTCGGCCACGGAGTACCAGCGCAGGCCGGGGACGCGCGCCTCGGGGCGCTCCTCGCCGGCGTCCTGGGCCGCCAGGTAGATGGCCTCCTCCCCGGGGGCGTGCAGGAGGGCGCGGAAGCGGGGGGAGCCCTGGAAGCGGTCGTGGCGCACGGTGGAGTGGTCGGACTTCTCGCCCTGGCCGGTGGGGGCCAGGGTGATGCCCCAGCCCGAGCGCCCGCAGGCCCGGCAGTACAGGGCGGGGCGGGCGGGGGCGTCCTGGTCGGTGGTGTAGGCGGTGGCCTCGTCATCGCCCCACCGGAACTCCGGCAGGCTGGACAGGGCCCGGTCGATGCGCGTGATCTCACGGATCCACAGGGTGATCTCCACACTGACGGCGCCGCGATCCGGCCGGCCCCCCAGGCCCGCCCGGATGGCGGACAGGGCGGCGAGCAGGGTGCTCAGGGCCTTGCGGGCCATCGTGGGGTCCTCGCGCTGGACGGGGGTGAGGACCTGCTGGGCGAGGTCGTCCAGGGCGATGACCTGCTGGGCGGCCTCGATGATGCCCCGGATGGCGGGGTGGGCCTGGATGGCGGAGGCCAGCAGGCTGGTGGGCAGGCCGTCCGGCCAGGTGGGGCTGGGTGCCTCCGTGCTGGTGGGGCCGGCGGGGCCGATGGGGCTGCCTGGGTGGGGCTGGTGGCCGGGCGGGGTGTGGAGGCGGTCGACGACGCCGACCAGGAGGGAGCGCGGGTCGGGGGCGGTCTCGGGCAGTGCGGCGAGGGTGGCCAGGTCGGCGGGGCTGAGGGTGTGCAGCGCTCGCGGCTGGAGGCCGGCGGCCTGGACGGCTTGGAGATGGGGCGCGGCCCACTGGTCCAGGGGGGTGCGGGTCTCGGTGATGACGGCGCTGGGGTCGAGCTGGCAGCCGAAGACCTCGTGGGCGAAGTGGAGGATGCGGGTGGGGTCCTGGCCATCGCCCAGGGTGGCGGAGGTGGCCACGGGGGTGAGGGGCCCCAGGGGGGAGGCGGAGTAGGTCTCCTGGAGGGGGTCGTCGGCGGGCAGGTGGGCGCGGAGGGCCAGGCCCAGGCGGCGCAGGAGCATGGCGACGTCGGTGCCCTGGGCGCCGTCGTAGGTATGGAACTCGTCCAGGACGAGGTAGGTCAGGGAGTGCGCGGAGGCGGCCCACAGCTCTTGGTCCTCGGGGCGCAGGAGGAGCTGGTCGAGCATCTTGTAGTTGGTCAGGAGGATGTCGGGCGGGTTGTGGCGGATGTGGTGGCGGTCGGTGATGAGGCCCTGGGGGGTGACGCGGGAGCGCTGGTCGGCGCTGCCGGTGGTGTCCCCGGTGTAGAGGGCGGCAGTGATAGCGGCCAGGGCGGGGTCGGTGGTGATGAGCTGGGCGATGCGGTGGGCCTGGTCGCTGGCCAGGGCGTTCATGGGGTAGAGGATGAGGGCCTTGAGACCGGTGATGCCCTGGGCGCGGGCGCGCAGGGCGTGGTCGAGGATGGGGTGGAGGAAGGACTCGGTCTTTCCTGAGCCGGTGCCGGTGGTGACGATGGTGGGCTGGGGGCGGGGGCGCTCGGGGCTGAGGTGCTTGGTGCTCAGGCGCTGGTAGGCCTGCTCCTGGTGCCGGTAGGGCGGGAAGGGTGGGGTCCAGTCGAGGGCTGCACCTGCGCTGCCTGAGGGCTGGTAGGGCAGGCGCAGGCGCACGAAGGGGCCGGTGAAGACGCCGTGGTCGGGGCTTTCGAGGAAGTCGGCTAGGGCGCTGCGGGACTCGGCATCGGTCAGCGCGAAAGTCGTCGACAGGTAGTCGACTACGGCGCTGCGGATACGCTCGGCCTGGAGGCTGGGGAAGAGGATGGTCATAACGATGAAGTGAGTGTTGGCGGTGCGGGCGAAACTGGGCGAGCTGTCCTCAGGGCGAGGCTAACGGAGGGTTGTGACAGGAGAGTCCCGAGAGTCCCGCCCGTACCGAGACCGCTGAACTCGGAGGCGGTTGCTACAGGTCGTCGAGATACTGGGACCGGGCCTTCATAGCGTGGATGATCAGCTCGTGACCGTCGTCGTAGACGAGGGCCACGAGCTCCAGAAGTCGACCAGCCGGGTCGACGGCGATCATGAGCCAACGGCGTGGGTCGTCCTCATCGTCGAGGGCACGGGAATTCAGTACGTGGGAGGCCGCGTAGTGAAGGGCGTCGTCGTCGAGTTTGTCGCGGTGGTAGTGCTTGCGAGCGGAGGAGTGCAGTTCAGGCACTGTGCACCCACTGGCGTACGGCGGCTCGGACCGCGTCTGAGCGCGTGGGCAGGCCCTCAGCCTCGGCCTTAGCGGTGAGCGCCGCGAGGGTGGCCTCGTCGAGCCGGACCGGCACGACCACGCCGGGTCCCTCGCCCACCGGAGGGCGGCCGCGGCGCGGCCTGGGCAGCTGCGTCAGGTCGTAACCGGCCTCGGCCTCGTCGGCCCAGGCCTGAATCTGCTCGTCGCTGACAGTCTTGCCGTGCAGAAGATGCTCACCCACGCCAATAGCGTATACGAAACACTGGGCGGATGTCATGCCCAGTCAGCGCGGAGGAGAGGTGGCGGAGGCGGCCCACAGCTCCTGGTCCTCGGGGCGCAGGAGGAGCTGGTCGAGCATCTTGTAGTTGGTCAGAAGGATGTCGGGTGGGTTGTGGCGGATGTGGTGGCGGTCGGCAATGAGGGGGTCAGTGGACATGCGCTTGCTGGACTGGTTGGCCGAGCCGGTGGAGTCGCCGGTGTAGACGGCAGCGCGCACGCCCGCCAGGATGGGGTCGGCGGCCAGGAGGTGGGCGAGGCAGCTGGCCTGGTCGGCGGCCAGGGCGCGCCGGGGCTGAGCGTCGGTCAGCGCGAAGGTCGTCGACAGGTAGTCGACGATCGAGGCGCGGATGCGCTCGGCCTGGAGACTGGGGAGCAGGAGGGTCATGACGATGAGGTGAGAGGTGGGGGCTGGTACCGGGCCTGTGGCCCTGTAGCAGGCTAGCGCAGGGTTGAGACATCTGAGATGAGCCTGGAGGATAGAGGTTGTGTCGGGCGGTGGTTGTGTGGTGGAAGGGTCCCCTGCGCGTGTCACACGATGGTCAGCGGATCTTGACCAACTCCCGCCGTGGTAACTATAGTTGACATCATGGGGTACCTCAAAAGTGCGTGGAACCACGGTCTCTCACGCGAGGATGTCGATCACGCACTGAGCAACCCTGTGGCTGTCCATTATTTCGACGGATATGTCATCATCATTGGGGCCACAAGATCTGGCCGTCTCATCGAAGTCGGTGTCAATGATGACGATTTCGTCTTTCATGCCATGCCTGCACGCGAGAAGTTCTTGAGGAGGAAGTAAGTGATGAGGACAACCGAGGAGATGCTTGACGAGATTGAGAACGCCAATGGTGGAGAGGGTCCGGACCCTCTGGCCACGGTAGATGATCCCGCTCTTGCTCGGATCGCGGTTGCGCAGATCCGGGTCCGTGCCGCTGAGCGGGCGCTCGACGAGGCCGTGATGGTCGCACGTGAAGCTGGCCTGTCGTGGCAGGCGATCGGCGATGTGCTCGGCATGACTCGCCAGGGCGCGAACAAGCGCTTCCATGCCGCGTGAGGGTTATGCGTGCTCATACGACCGCAGGTCGCTGGTTCGTGTCCTCGCAGTCGGTCACCTGACTCCTGACGCTTTAGTGTCCTGGGGGCTTGAGGGATTTGAGGATTTCTGCTGCGGCCTGGGTGAGCTGGGGCTGAGCGGTGATTTGGTGGCCGTTGAGGTTGATGGTGACCTCCTGCAGGCC
>NZ_JAGFOU010000037.1 GCF_017592395.1 Actinomyces bowdenii | reverse complement strand
GTGGCGTGTGTAGCAGCTCCCATCATCGGGGGACCTCGACCCCCACCCAAGCAACGACGCACCCACCCAGCCCCACCCCAAACACACCAATAAATCTTGCCTACCACACCCTCAAATGCGAAGAGCCGGTAGTGCTGTCCTACGAGCACGGCCCGCACCGCGGCCTGGAGGTGGCCTGCCTGCACTCCAAGACCTCGGTGGGCGCCATCGACTCGGTGATCGCCGCCGAGGAGGCCGCCGTGGTCATCGACGACTGCCAGTGGCCGCGGCGCATCGAGCTGCGCGGCCCCCGCGGGCAGGACCCGCGGGCCCTCATCGAGGACCTCTCGGTCCGGCGCCGGGGCCCCCAACTGGGCTACGAGCTGGCCGAGGTGTGCCGCCTGGTGCGCTCGGGGGCGCGCCAGGCGGGGCTGCACCCCCTCTACGCCTCCCTGGCGGCCGTCGATGTCCTGGCCCAGGCACGAGCGCAGGTGGGGGTCCGCTTCCCCGAGGATCTCCAGGCCTGAGCCGGGCCTGCGCGGTGGGGCCCGGGCCCGCCCCGCGGCTCGACTCGGGGAGGCATCTGGGAAGGCATGCCGGGGGCGCACGATGACGGCGGGGCGGCGCAGTGGGAGGATGCAGCCATGACGCAGACCCCCGACGCCCCGAGCAGCCCCTCCGCACCCGAAGCCGCCGCCGGCCCGGCCCGCCCGGCGGGCCCCGGCGATCCGACCAGCGGGGCCCAGGACTCCCAGCCCCTGGCCGAGCGCGTGAGCAACCGCTCCCACCGGCCCAGCAGCCGGGCCTTCCGCGACTTCATCGGCTCGGGCTGGGGCCCGCGGCCGCAGGGCCTGCCCCCTCGCGCCGAGTCCGCGCCCTGGGCCGCCGCCCGCCGGGAGGCCCTGGGCGCCCTGTTCCCCGGGGAGCGCCTGGTCATCCCCGCCGGCCCCCTGCGCGTGCGCAACAACGACTGCGACTACCGCTTCCGCCCCCACAGCGCCTTCGCCCACCTGACCGGCACCGGGACGGACTTCGAGCCCGACGCCGTCCTGGTCCTGGAGCCCCTGTCCCCCGCGCCCCCGGCCGGGCAGGAAGCCCCTGAGGCCCAGGACGCCCCGCAGGCCGCCGGCGGCAGGCCCACCCATGAGGCGGTCCTGTACTTCCGCCCCCGGGCCTCGCGCAGCTCCGAGGAGTTCTACGCCGACTCCCGCTACGGGGAGCTGTGGGTGGGGGTGCGCCCCTCCATCGAGGAGGTCGAGGCGGCCACGGGGGTGCGCTGCGCCCCGATCGACTCCCTGCCCGACGCCCTGGCCAAGGACGCCGGGGCCGGCGCGGTGCGGCTGCGCGTCGTGGCCGAGGCCGATGAGGCCATCGCCTCCCTGGTGATGGACACCCGCCGGGCGGCCGGGCTGGCACTGGGGCAGGAGGCCGTCGAGCTCGACACCCGCCTGGCCGAGGCGGCCAGCGAGCTGCGGCTGCGCAAGGACCCGTGGGAGGTCGGCCAGCTCCAGGCGGCCGTGGACGCCACCAAGGCCGGATTCGAGGACCTCATCCGCTCCATCCCCCGCGCCAGGGGCCACTGGCGCGGCGAGCGGGTCCTGGAGGGCGCCTTCGCCGCCGTGGCCCGCCAGGAGGGCAACGGCCTGGGCTACGACACGATCGCGGCCGCGGGGGACCACGCCAACACCCTGCACTGGATCAGCAATGACGGCCCGGTCGAGCCCGGCCAGCTGGTCCTGGTCGACGCCGGGGTGGAGGTCGACTCCCTGTACACCGCGGATGTCACGCGCACCATCCCGGTGGACGGGCGCTTCACCGAGGTCCAGCGCCGCGTCTACCAGGCGGTCCTGGACGCCGCGGACGCCGCCTTCGCCCGCGCCGGGGAGCCCGGCTGCCGGTTCAAGGACGTCCACGCCGCCGCCATGGAGGTCATCGCGGCGCGCCTGGAGGAGTGGGGCCTGCTGCCCGAGGGCGTCAGCGCCGCCGACTCCCTGGCCCCGGAGGGGCAGTACCACCGGCGGTGGATGGTGCACGGCACCAGCCACCACCTGGGCCTGGATGTCCACGACTGCGCCCAGGCGCGCCGGGAGATGTACATGGACGCCGCCCTGGAGCCGGGCATGTGCTTCACCATCGAGCCGGGCCTGTACTTCAGGGCTGATGACCTGCTGGTGCCCGCCGAGCTGCGGGGCATGGGGGTGCGCATCGAGGATGACATCATCGTGCGCCCCGATGGGCGGGTCGAGCGCCTCACCCAGGGCATCCCCCGCACCGTCGAGGAGGTCGAGGCCTGGGTCAGCGGCCTCATCGCCTGAGCCGGGGCACCACCCCTTGAAAGTTTCGCCATGCACCGATAGCATCGGTGCATGGCGAAACATCATGGGCTCTCGCCCTCGGATCTGACCAACGACGCCTCGGCGGTCCGCGACTCCGCGGACCCGGCCTTCCTGCTGAGCACCCTGGGGGACCCCACGCGCCTGGCCATCGTGGCCCACCTGCGCGGCGGGGAGCACCGGGTGGGCGAGCTCGCCGCGCACCTGGGCCTGGCCCAGTCCACCGTCTCCCAGCACCTGGCGGTCCTGCGGGAGGCCGGGATCATCTCCACCCACAGCCACGGGCGCGCCCGCGTCAGCGCCCTGGAGCACCGCCCCCAACTCGATGCCCTGCTGCGGGCGGCCCGGGACCTGGCCCGGGCCGCCCGGCCTGCGGCCCGCGCCGCCGACCAGGAGCAGAAGGCCGGGTGGGAGCAGCCATGAGCGCCTCCCCCTGCGCCCCCTGCCCCGCCCGGCCCGGCGGGCGCGCCACCCAGTGCCAGGGCCCTGCGCCGGCAGGCGCGACGCGCCGTGGCCCCCGTGACCCCCACGGCGGCCACGGGCCGCACAGCCACGGCGGGGGCGGATCACCCCGGCGCATCGGCATCGCCCTGGCCCTGACCCTGTCGGTCATGGCCGCTGAGCTCGTCGCCGCGGGCCTGACCGGGTCGCTGTCCCTCCTGGCCGACGCCGGCCACATGCTCACCGACTCCGCGGGGCTGGTCATGGCCCTGGTAGCCGCGCGCCTGTCCACCCGCCCGCCCACCGGCCGATCCACCTGGGGCCTGCGGCGCGCCGAGGTCCTGGGGGCCGCGGCCCAGGCGGGCCTGCTGGGGGCGGTGGGGGCGATCGTGGCGGTGCGCGCCGTGGCCGACCTCATCGACCCGCCCCAGGTGGCCCCCACGGGCATGCTCGTCATGGGGGCGGTGGGCCTGGCCGCCAACGCCGTGGGCCTGCTCGTGCTGGCCCCGGGACGCGGGTCGAGCCTCAACGCCCGGGCGGCCTTCCTGGAGGTGCTCAACGACGCCCTGGGCAGCCTGGGGGTCATCGGCGCGGCCGTGGTGGTCATGACCACCGGGTGGGCCCGGGCCGACGCCGTGGCCGCCCTCATCATCGCGGCCCTCATCGCGCCGCGGGCGCTCATGCTGCTGCGCGAGGCCGCCTCGGTGCTCATGGAGCGCGCCCCCGAGGAGCTCGACCTCACCCGGGTGCGCGCCCACATGCTGAGCGTGGAGCACGTCGAGGAGGTCCATGACCTGCACGCCTGGACGGTGGCCAGCGGCCTGCCCGTCCTGACCGCCCACGTCGTCGTGCGCGACGAGTGCCTGCGCGACGGCCACGCCTCGCAGATCCTCCACGCCCTGCAGGACTGCGTGGGCGAGCACTTCCCGGTCCGGGTCGAGCACGCCACCTTCCAGATCGAGCCGGCCGGGCACCGCGCCCACGAGCACCTGCCCCACTGAGCCCAGGAGGCCGGGCGGCACGGGGCGCGCGGGCCGCCCCGTGCCGCGGTGGGGCTCAGCCCCGGCGGTAGCGCCTGCGCGTGGGCTCGGGGATGGGGGCCGGATCGGCCCCCTCCAGGTGGTGGCGGGCGAAGGCCAGGGCACTGGCCAGGCCCTCGCGGCGCTGCTCCGGGCTCATGGAGCGGGTGCTGACCTCGACGACCACCTG
Source organism: Actinomyces bowdenii (assembly GCF_017592395.1). Classification (GTDB taxonomy): domain Bacteria; phylum Actinomycetota; class Actinomycetes; order Actinomycetales; family Actinomycetaceae; genus Actinomyces; species Actinomyces bowdenii. Next base: position 19,189 of record NZ_JAGFOU010000037.1, on the reverse strand, counting down.
GCCGCCGCCCTTGTCGAAGCCCGTGGCCACCAGGTGCTCCAGGACCCCGGCGCAGTCCTGGTTGCCCTGGCCGGGCAGGAGATGGTCGTCCAGGGGGCCGGGCACGCCGTCGGTCAGGTGCAGGTGGCGCAGGGTGGGCCCCAGGGCGCGCGCCATCGCCAGGGCGTCCGACCCCGAGGTGGCGGCATGGGAGATGTCCAGGGTCACCGACCGGTAGCCCTGGCCCACCGGGTCCCAGGTGGGCGAGTAGGCCTGGAAGTCCCTGGTGGAGGGCGCTGAGCGCGGCCGCCAGGTGAACATGTTCTCCACCGCCAGGTGCATGCCCGTCGTGGCCTCGCGCTGGGCCACCCCGGCCACGAAGGAGCGGGCGTAGCGGGTCTGCCAGAAGAAGGGCGGGTGGAGCACCACGGTGCCGGCCCCCAGGTAGTGGGCCAGCTCGATGGAGCGGTCGATCTTGTCCCACGGGTCGACCCCGAACACGCCGCGGGTGACCAGGAGGGTGGGGGCGTGCACCGCCAGGACCGGCTGGTCGTGCTCCTGGGCCAGGGAGGACAGGCGCACCGCGTCCTGGGTGGCCTTCTCGCTCCAGACCATCACCTCCACGCCGTCATACCCCAGGGACTGGGCCAGGGCGAAGGTCTCCGCGGCGTTGCCGGGGTAGACCGAGGCCGTGGACAGGCCCACAGGGATGGCCATGCTCTTACTCCTCCCCCCGGGCACGATCGGAGCCGCCCCGCGATGGCGGCCTGGCAAAAGGATCGTAGTCCGCCGGGACGGGCCCGGGGGCCGGTTCGGGGCTGCCGGATCCCGCTCCCGCGCCCCCGGGAGCGCCCGGCGCCGGCGCACCCGGCACGGGCATGCCCGGACCCGGCCGGGCCGCGCCCGGGTCCTGAGGCGCACCGCTGAGCGGGGCCTCGCCCTGGGGCGGGATCCGCACCCCGAAGCGGGGCTCCTCGTCGGGTCGCGAGCCGAAGGCCGTGGGCCCACCGGAGGCCTCGGCGCGGGCGCGGCGCCGCTCCTGGGCGCGCAGGGCCGCCTGGCCGCCCCGGGTGAGGTTGCCGGGGACCTCGGCCAGGGCCAGCGCCGCCTCGCGGGCGTCCTGGGCGGCGATGATGGAGTAGCGCGAGGCCACCACCTGGCTGATCGAGGTGAAGTCGCGCCGTCCCCGGGTCATGGCGTAGCCCACCACCTGGAACAGCACGCCCCAGACCACGCCCAGGGCCACGCAGCCCACCAGCGAGACGGTCGGGGTGGAGCCCGAGGGGCTGAACAGCGACATGACGGCGGCGAAGAGCACCCCGATCCACAGGCCGCTGCCCATCCCGGTGACCACCGCCCGTCCCCAGCTCATGCGGCCGGTGATCCGCTCGACCTGGCGCAGATCAGTCCCGATGATCGAGAGGTACTGCACCGGGAAGCCCTCATCGGACAGCGCATCCACGGCGTGCTGGGCCTCGGCGTAGGTGGCGAAGGAGGCGATCTCCTCACCGCGCGGCATGCTCACGCCGCGGGAGGCGACCGGCGATGGGCTCGACGGCGGGTAGGCGCTCATGGGCTGAATCGTCGCACGCGCGGGCGCGCGCGGGGGCGCGCAGCCCGGTCTTCACGCCGAGGGCGCATACTCTTGGCTTGTGGAGAACACCAGGACGCGCGCGGGAAGCAGGGTCTTCGTCGCCCGACTCATCGGCACCTCCGTCTTCGACCCCCTGGGCGATGCGGTGGGCAAGGTCCATGACGTCGTCGTGCTGCTGCAGATGCGCGGGGAGCCGCGGGCGGTGGGCTTCGTCATCGAGGTCTCCTCGAGGCGCCGCGTCTTCCTGCCGCTCTCGCGCGTGACGGCCATTGAGCCGGGAGCGGTCATCACCACGGGCCTGGTCAACATCCGCCGATTCCATCAGCGCAATGTCGAGACCCTCGTGGTCGGCGAGCTGCTGGACCGGGTGGTCGATCTCAAGGACGGCTCGGGGAGGGTGACGATCCACGACGTCGCCATCGAGCGCGACCGCGGCATGGACTGGAAGGTCACCCGCCTCTTCGTCCAGCGCGGCTCGACCGGGCCCCTGGGGCTGCGGCGCGGGGAGACCTTCATCGTGCGCCCCGAGGAGGTCACCGGCCTGGCCAGCAGCGCCGAGCAGCAGGGGGCGACCGCCCTGCTGGCCACCATGGAGGACCTCAAGCCCGCCGACCTGGCCGACGTCCTGCGCGACCTGCCGCAGGCCAGCCAGCTGCGGGTGGCCGCCGAGCTGAGCGATGAGCGCCTGGCCGACGCCCTGGAGGAGCTGGGCGATGAGGCGGCCGTGGCGATCCTCTCGCGCCTGGAGGCCTCCCGTGCCGCCGACGTCCTGGATGTCATGCAGCCCGACGACGCCGCCGACCTGGTCGCCGAGCTCCCCCAGCTCAAGGCCGCCGAGCTCCTGGGCCTCATGGAGCCCGAGGAGGCCGAGGACGTGCGCCGGCTCATGGCCTATGACGAGTACACCGCCGGCGGCCTCATGACCACCGAGCCCATCATCCTGCCCCCCGAGGCCACCGTGGCCGCCTTCCTGGCCCACGCCCGCAAGGCCGAGATCACCCCGGCCCTGGCCGCGATCGGCTTCGTGTGCCGCCCGCCCCTGGAGTCGCCCACCGGCAGGCTCGTGGGCGTGGTCCACCTCCAGCGGGCCCTGCGCGAGCGGCCCCAGCGGATGATCGGCTCCATCCTGGACACGCATGTGGACTCCGTCAACGCCGAGGACTCCATCGGCACGGTCACCCGCCTGCTGGCCACCTACAACCTCACGGCCCTGCCGGTGGTCGACGACGCCGGGCGCCTGCTGGGGGCCGTGAGCGTCGATGACGTCCTGGACCACCTCATGCCCGATGACTGGCGCGAGGCCGATGAGGCGGTCACCGACGAGACCATCGAGAGGAGCGCCAATGCCTGACCAGCTCGATCAGCCGCTTCCCAAGAACCGGGCGCGGTGGCTGCGCTGGACCCACCCCTCGCGCAGCTCGCGCTCCGACACCTCCGGGCGGGTGGCCGAGGCCATCGCGCGCTTCTCGGGCACCCCCACCTTCCTCATCTGGCTGACGGCCTTCGTGGCGGTGTGGATGGCCTGGAACTCCTGGGGCCCCGAGGAGATGCGATTCGACAAGGCCGAGCTGGGATTCACCGCGCTGACCCTCATGCTCTCCCTCCAGGCCTCCTACTCCGCGCCGCTGATCCTGCTGGCCCAGAACCGCCAGGACGACCGCGACCGGGTCACCGCCGAGCAGGACCGCCAGCGCGCCGAGCGCAACCTGGAGGACACCGAGTACCTCACCCGGGAGATCGCCTCCCTGCGCCTGGCGATGAATGACGTGGCCACGCGGGACTTCGTGCGCTCCGAGCTGCGGGATCTGCTCTCAGAGATCCTGGCCGAGGAGCAGCGCACCCGCGAGGAGATCTCCGAGCTGGCGGAGGAGGCCGAGGAGCCCCGTGATGCGCGCGGGCCCGCGGCCCAGGGGCCCTGAGCCATCGTCCCGGCGGTGCGGTGACGTGCCATGGGCCACGGCACCGCCCCACCGGCCCGCTCTAGGATGGGCGCATGCCACGACCCACGCAAGAAGCCGTTCTGGAGGCCCTCGCCCGCGTTGACGACCCCGAGATCCGTCGTCCCATCACCGAGCTGGGGATGGTCTCCTCGGTCGAGATATCCGAGGACGGCGCCGTCGAGGTCGGAGTGCTGCTGACGGTGGCGGGCTGCCCCCTGAAGGACACGATCACCGGCGACACCCGGCGCGAGGTCGGCAAGGTCGAGGGCGTCACCAGTGTGACGGTCGAGATGGGGGTCATGAACGATGAGCAGCGCGCCGAGCTGCGGCGCCGTCTGCGCGGCGGGGCCGCCGAGCCGGTCATCCCCTTCACCCAGCCCGGCAGCCTCACCCGCATCTATGCGGTGACCTCCGGCAAGGGGGGCGTGGGCAAGTCCTCGGTGACCGCGGGCCTGGCTGCGGCCATGGCCGCCCAGGGCCTGAGCGTGGGAGTGGTGGACGCCGACATCTACGGCTTCTCCATCCCCCGCATGCTGGGGGTCGAGCAGGTGCCCACCCAGCTCGACGGGATGATCGTGCCCCCCATCGCCCACGGGGTGAAGGTCATCTCCATCGGCATGTTCGTGGAGGACAAGCAGCCGGTGGTCTGGCGCGGGCCGATGCTGCACCGGGCCGTCCAGCAGTTCCTCACCGACGTGTTCTGGGGTGACCTGGACGTCCTCCTGCTGGACCTGCCCCCCGGCACCGGGGATGTGACGATCTCGGTGGCCCAGCTCCTGCCCAACGCCGAGATCCTGGTGGTCACCACCCCCCAGACCGCGGCCGCGGAGGTCGCCGAGCGCACGGGCCTCATCGCCACCCAGACCAAGCAGCAGGTGGTGGGCGTGATCGAGAACATGTCCTACATGCCCCAGCCCGACGGCTCTCGGGTGGAGATCTTCGGCTCGGGCGGGGGCCGCAGGGTCAGCGAGTCGCTGGGGCAGGCGCTGGGCTACGAGGTGCCGCTCCTGGCCGAGCTCCCCCTGGACATCCGCATGCGCGAGGGAGCGGATACCGGCACCCCCGCCACCGTGGCCGACGACGGCCGGCCGGCGGCCGGGGCCCCCGCGGCCCAGGAGCTGTCGCGGGTGGCGCAGCGGCTCACCCACCGCGCCCGGGGCCTGGCGGGCCGCAGCCTGGGAGTGACCCCGGCCTGAGCGGGGCGATCCGGCCCGACTCGGGCGGCCTGGCCCGCGCGGGGCCGCCCCGGGGCACGCCCTTTCGGCGCGCGACGCGCCGCTCCCGGGGGCGCGCCTCCGCAGTTCCCCCTTCTGGACGCGGATTCACCCCTCTGGACGCGGTTTCCCCCTTCTGGACGCGGTTTCCCCCCTCTGGACGCGGATTCACCCCTCCGAAAGGGGTGAATCCGCGTCTTGATGGGGAGAACTGCGTTCTGCCGGTCTGAGGATCGGGTGGTCAGGGCTCGATCGTGGCGCTGGCGGCCTCGGCGCGGGTGCGGGCGGCGGAGTTCGCGGCCCGCACGATATCCCGCGGGGACAGGGGGCGCACGATGCCGGGCCCCGGCCCGCCGCGCTCAGCGGCCCCATCGCCCGCCTCGGCACTCTGCGCCCCGGGCTCGACAAGACTGCTGGGGACGGGCGCTGAAGCCGCATCCTCCTGCGCACCGGCCTCCTGCACAGGCGCATCATGCGCCTCGTCCCGCCCCTCGTCCGCGCCGGAGCCGTCCTGCTCAGCGCCATTGTCCCCTGCGGCCGGCTCAGCCCCGGCCTCGGGCTGGTCCATCACGGAGGAGGGCTCGTCAGCGGCGTCCAGGACCGCCTCGGCCTCCGGTGCGGACGGCGCAGGCTCAGGGGACTCAGCGGGCTCCACCGGCTCGGTGGTGCCAGCCGTCTCGGCGGGCTCCGCCTCGGCCCCAGGGGCTCGAGCCGGCTCGGGCTCAGCAGCAGGCTCGGGCTCGACTGCGGACTCAGGTGAGGCGGTCGGCTCAGCCTCGGCGGCCGGCTCGGGCTCAGAGGCGCTGTCAGCACTGCCAACGGCGGCCTCAGCAGCGGAGTCCGCCGTCGGCTCAGCATCAGCGGTGCTGCCGGCCGCCTTGAGGGCCTCGGCCCTCTTCTGGGAGATCTGCTTGCCCAGGGAGTTGTCCCGATCCTGGGCGACCGCATCACCCACGGCCTTGGCCGCGGCGTCGGAGGTCTCCTTGGCGGCGTCGGCCACGGAGCGGAAGGGCTGGGTGAGGTCCTTGCGGATCGCCTCGATGTCCTCACCCAGGGCATCGCGCACGATCCTGCGCGGGTCGTACTGGCGAGGGTCCAGGCTGGACAGGTCGAGGTCGGCCAGCTCGGGCCCGACCTCCTCGGCGATCTGGGAGCGGGCGCTGTCCAGGAACAGGCGCAGCTGGCGCACCATGCGGGTGAGCTGGCGCGTGTACTCGGGCAGGCGCTGGGGCCCCACCACAACCACCGCCACCAGCATGATGACGAGGAACTCCGATCCTGAAATGCCGAACACGCGCTCAGTATAGGGATCCGGGCCCCGCGGCTCGCGCGCCCGCCGGTGAGGAGGGGCGCAGCCCACCGCGGCCGGCGGTTGCAGCCGCATGGCGCCACCGGGCGCTGCGCGCCAGTTCCCGTCGGGCGCCCTGATTCCTGGAACAATGGCGGACAGGGCCGCACCTGGCGGCCCGCGGCAGGAAAGAGGCTCATGGTGAGTGCGGACAAGACGCTGAGCTGGTCCTACACGGAGGACTTCTGCGTGGAGGACGAGGCCACCGCCCAGGCCCGGATGCGGGGGCTGGAGCTCGGCATCACCCCGGTGTCCCCGGGGACTGGGGCCTGTCTGCGCATGCTGGCGGCCTCGGTGGGAGCCAAGTCCGTGGCGGAGGTCGGCACCGGCACCGGGGTCTCGGGCCTGTGGCTCCTGGGCGGCATGGGGCCCGACGGCGTCCTGACCACCCTCGACATCGAGCCCGAGGTCCAGCGCGAGGCCCGTCACGCCTTCGACGCCGCCGGCTACCCCACCGCCCGCACGCGCATCATCCAGGGGCGGGCCTCCGACGTCATGCCCAGGATGGCCGCGCGCACCTACGACATGGTCGTGCTCGACGTCGACCCCCAGGAGGCGGCCTACCTGGCCCGCGATGCCCTGCGCATGCTGCGGGTGGGCGGGGTCCTGGCCGTGACCCGGGCCCTGTGGAACGACCGCGTGGCCGACCCGGCCCGGCGCGACAGCGTGACGGTGGCGGCACGCGAGCTGGGCAAGGCCCTGCGCGACTCCGAGGCGCTGCTCACGACGCTGCTGCCCGTGGGCGACGGGCTCCTGGTCACGGTGCGCCGGGCCTGAGGGCCGCGGGGCGCCGGCACAGCACGAAGGACCAGGCCCCGAGGGGCCTGGTCCTTACACCCTTGAACCGGTACGGCTGCGAGCTGCGGCTCAGATCTTGGCGTTGGCCAGGGCCTCGCCGAGCTCCTTGACCTCATCGGCCGTGATCTCCAGGACAAGGCGGCCACCGCCCTCAAGCGGGACCCGCATGATGATGGCTCGGCCTTCCTTGACGACCTCGAGGGGGCCGTCGCCGGTCCGGGGCTTCATGGCAGCCATGTGCTCACCTTTCGTCAGCGTGGCACGGATTCATCACCGTGCAACCTTTCTTAGTCTACTCCATGAAGGGCATCGCTATCGAATGGTTCGCCGGCCATGACGCGCCTCACGCCCAGCCCAGAGAGCCGCCCCCCACGCCGGCCCGCCCTGGGGACTCGCGCTCAGGCGGGCTGCCCACCCCGGATCCTCCGGGCGGCGCCGACGACGTAGTCCACGGCCTCCTGCGCGGTGTCGACCACCTGGACCAGGTCGGGATCCTGGGCGGAGATCATGCCGCGCTCGACGACGGTGCCGCGCATCCACTCCAGCAGCCCCGACCAGTAGCCGGAGTCGACCAGGACGATGGGGAAGGAGGAGACCTTGTGGGTCTGGACCAGGGTGAGGGATTCGAAGAGCTCATCGAGTGTGCCCATGCCTCCGGGCATGACGACGAATCCGTCGGAGTACTTCACGAACATGGTCTTGCGGGCGAAGAAGTAGCGGAAATTGATGCCCAGATCCACGTAGTCGTTGAGGCCCTGCTCGTGGGGCAGCTCAATGCCCAGGCCCACTGAGACACCGCCCGCGTTGTGCGCGCCCTTGTTCGCGGCCTCCATCATTCCGGGGCCGCCCCCGGTGATGACGGCGTAGCCGGATCGCGCCAGCCCCGAGCCGATCTCCTGGGCCGTCTGGTAGGCGGGGTCGGTGGGGGCGGTGCGCGCAGAGCCGAAGACGCTGATGGCCGGCCCCAGCTCGGCCAGGGCGCCGAAGCCCTCGACGAACTCGGACTGGATGCGCAGGACGCGCCAGGGGTCGGAGTGGAGCCAGTCGGTCTCATCGCTCTGGCTCAGCAGGCGCTCGTCGGTGGTCTGCTCGGGGATCTGCGTGCCCCGGAGCAGCACGGGGCCCCGGTGGTAGGTCTGTCGAGTCATGGGTGCATGATCCCCCACTGCGCCGGCCGCCGCCCGACCGACACCCGGGAGCACCCGGGAGGTGCGGCTAGGCCAGCCAGCTGCGCAGGATGGCGGTCACGTCCCGGATCTGGGAGACGGGGCAGTGCTCGTCGTCGGTGTGGCAGAGCATGGGATCGCCGGGTCCCAGGTTGATCGCCGGGATGCCCGCGGCGGAGAGGCGGGCGACGTCGGTCCAGCCGTACTTGGGGCGCACCTGGCCACCCCGGGCCCGCACGGCCTCGATGAGCTCGGCGGCCATGGGCGTGTCCAGGCCGGGGCGGGCGGCCGGGGACAGGTCGTCGACGACGACCTCGACCTCCCCCGAGCCAGCGGTGATGATCGGGGCGCGCTCATCGGAGTCGGCGGGCAGTCCGGCCAGGATCCGCAGGGCGCGGTCCAGGGCCTGCCGGTCGCTCAGGTCCGGGGCGAAGCGGTAGTTGACGCCCAGGCGGCAGCGGTCGGGGACGGTATTCGTCGCCACGCCTGCCTGGATGTCGACCACGGACAGGCCCTCCCGGTAGACCAGTCCCTCGACCTCCACCTCGCGCATCGGGGCGGTGGCGACGCGCTCGATGAGCGGTGCCGCGGCGTGCACGGCGTTGACTCCTCGCCAGGAGCGACCCGAGTGGGCGGCCAGGCCGTGGACGGTGAGGATGAGGCGCAGGGTGCCGTTGCACCCGCCCTCGATCTGGGCGCCGGTGGGCTCGGCGAGCACCGCGAAGTCGGCCTCCAGCCACTGGGGGCGCTCGCGCAGGACCCGGCCCAGGCCGTTGAGCTCGCTGGCGACCTCCTCATTGTCGTAGAAGACCCAGGTGACGTCGCGCCGGGGGCTGCTGAGCGCGGCGGCCAGGTGGAGCAGCGCGGCCACGCCGCCCTTCATGTCCACGCTGCCGCGCCCCCAGAGGACCTCCCGGCCCTCGCGCAGCTCCAGGCGGCCGGGCACGTTCCCGGTGCGCTCCGAGACCGGCACGGTGTCGAGGTGGCCGGCGATGACCACCCTCTCGGCGCGCCCCAGGGCCGTGCGGGCCACCACGGTGTTGCCGTGGCGCAGCACCTCCAGGTGGGGCAGGGGCGCCAGCGCCTCCTGGACGGCGTCGGCCAGGGGCCCCTCGGAGCCCGAGACGCTGAAGGCGCTGACCAGCTCCAGGGCGATCCGCTCGGGTGAGGCCGCATCCGGGCCGCTCAACGGGGGCAGGCTCGGGGCCGGCGGCGTGGCCGGGGGCGACGCGGAGGAGCCGGCCGGGGGTGCCGACGGTGCTGCGGGGGTCGTGGCGCTCATGGCCCCAGGCTAGAAGAGCGCCCCGGCCCCTGGGACTCGGCCGGCCACCGGGGATAACGTGTGCCGGTGAGCCCTGAGATCCGCATCCTGCGCGAGGACGACCCCGAGCACGACTCCCTGCTCACCCAGGGCTGGGAGGTGGTGGCGACCTCCTGGGGCGCGCGCCTGAGCCTGCCCGACGACGCCGACCCGGCCCCTTTGCGCCGTCGGATCGAGGAGGCCGAGTCCCTGGGCTACCGGGTCCTGGAGCTGGGGGCGCAGGAGGCCGGGGAGGCCTGCGCCCTGGATGCGGCCTGCGCCGCGGACTACCCCTGGACCCCGGCCACGGGCCATCAGGACCTGGATCCCGAGGAGCTGGCCGTCGCCCTGGCTGAGCGGGGGATGCGGGCCTTCGGCGCCCGCGGCCCCGATGGCGCCCTGGTGGCCCTGACGATCCTGGAGCCCCTGGAGGATCGCTGGGAGGTGGACCGCACCTGCGTGGCGGCCGCCCACCGGCGTCGGGGCCTGGCGGTGGCGGTCAAGGCGGCCTCGATCCTGGCGACCTTCGCCCAGGGGGCGCGCCGGTGGGGCACGGGCGGGGCGGCGGTCAACCGGGGCTCCCTGGCGGCCAATCGCGCCCTGGGCTTCGAGCTGGAGCCCCTGTGGCACTCCCTGGAAGCGCCCCCGAGAGCGTGATCCGGGTCCGCGTCCACGCCGGGGGCGTTCTCGCCTCGGCGACCGCCCCCCGGCTTCCCCCCGGCACGTATCGCCGCCGGCCACCCGCCCCGCATCCGTGTCAGCCACCCAGTCTGCTTTCTGATAATTCTCAGGATTCTCACACCGTCATGGCCTCGCTCCTGTGTCTGGAAACACCCGTGAGCGCCGTCATGATCAGTCTTCCCCGCCCCAAGGTCACGGTAGCGTGCCGTGCATGACCCAGTCTCCTGAGCAGGATCTCGACGCCGTCGTCACCTCGTGGATCGCCGAGGACCCCGACCCGGTCACGCGGGCCGAACTCGACGGGCTCCTCCAGGCCCACCGCAGCGGTCAGGGCGAGGCGACCGCCGCGCTCGCCGACGCCTTCGGCTCCACCCTGGCCTTCGGCACTGCCGGACTGCGCGGGCGACTGGGAGGGGGCCCTGCGCGCATGAACCGGGTCGTGGTCATCCGCGCCGCCGCGGGGCTGGCCGCATACCTGCGCGAGCGGGTCGGGGAGGGCTTCACCGCGGTGATCGGCTACGACGCCCGGCACGGCTCGGCCCAGTTCGCCCGCGACACGGCCTCGGTCATCACCGGTGCCGGGGGGCGGGCGCTCCTGTTCGACTCCCACTGCCCCACCCCGGTGCTCGCCTTCGCCCTGCGCCACCTGGGCGCCGACGCGGGGGTCATGGTCACCGCCTCTCACAACCCGCCTCAGGACAACGGCTACAAGGTCTACCTGGGCGGCCGGGCGGTCTCGGACTGGGGCCAGGGGGCCCAGATCGTGCCGCCCCACGACGAGCGGATCGCCGCGGCCATCGAGGCCGTCGGCCCCATCAGCGATGTGCCCATGCCCGAGCAGGGGTGGGAGGCGGTGGATCCGGGGATCCGCGAGGAGTACCTGGAGCGGGTCACCCAGACCGCCTGCTCCAGGAGGCTCGCCCCTGTGAGGATCGTCCTGACGGCCATGCACGGCGTGGGCGGCCCCCTGTGCCGCCAGGCCCTGGAACGGGCCGGCTTCGACGACATCGTGGAGGTGGCCGAGCAGTTCCAGCCCGACCCGGACTTCCCCACGGTCCCCTTCCCCAACCCCGAGGAGCCCGGCGCCCTGGACCTGTCCATGGCCCTGGCCCGCAAGGTCGACGCCGATCTCATCATCGCCAACGACCCCGATGCCGACCGCTGCTCGGCGGCGATCCCCGACCCCACGGCCGAGGGCGGCTGGCGCCAGCTGACCGGGGATGAGGTGGGCGCCCTGCTGGGCGAGCAGGCAGCCGAGCTGGCGGCCTTCGCCGGCACCGGCGTCCTGGCCAACTCCATCGTCTCCTCCCGACTGCTGCGCCGCATCGCCCAGTCCCACGGCCTGGGCCACCGCCAGACCCTCACGGGATTCAAGTGGATCAGCCGGGTGCCGGACCTGGTCTTCGGCTATGAGGAGGCACTGGGCTACTGCGTCGACCCCACGGCGGTGCGGGACAAGGACGGGATCTCCGCCTCGGTGTGCCTGGCCTCCCTGGCCTCGGTGCTCAAGCAGCAGGGCCGCAGCATTCCCGACCTGCTGGACCGCCTGGCCCGGGACCACGGCCTGCACGCGACCAGCCCCCTGAGCCTGCGCGTGGAGGACCTGAGCATCATCACCCGGGCCATGGAGCGCCTGCGCTCCGGCGGAGCCCCGGCCAGGCTGGCGGGCTCCCCGGTGGTCGAGGAGCTCGACCTGCTCGACGGCGCCCCGGACTGCACCGGGGGCACTCTTCCGCCCACCAATGGCCTGGTGTGGACCACCGCGGCCGATGACCGGGTCATCATCCGCCCCTCGGGCACCGAGCCCAAGCTCAAGTGCTACTGCGAGGTCATCCTGCCCGTGGGCAAGCAGGACGATATGGCCGCCCTGCGCCGGGCCGCGGCGCAGCGCCTGGAGCAGATCAAGTCCGACCTGCGCGGGGTGCTCGGAATGGGCTGAGCCTACCGGCTCTCGCCCACCCGTCGGCGCAGCAGGCGGGGCAGCACCCCGTGCCGGGGCGAGCCCAGGTAGGCGGCCAGGAAGGCCAGCGCCTGGCACACGGTCACCCACCCGGCGGCCGAGGCGTTCGTCCAGTACGCGATGTAGAGGCCCACCACTGTGCAGACCGTCGCGATCAGCGGGGCGATGAGGAGCATCCGCCCCATCCGGTCGGTCAGCAGATGCGCCGTCGTGCCCGGGACGATGAGCATGGCCACCACCAGGATGACGCCCACGACCTGGAGCGCCACGATCGTGGTCAGCGCGAGCAGCACCAGCAGGAGCGCATTGATGCGCCCCGGGCGCAGCCCGATGGCGTGGGCGTGCACCCGGTCGAAGGCGAAGAGCGTCAGATCCCTGCGCCGCGCGATGAGCACCACCGCCACCCCGAGGGCCAGGACCAGCACCATGGTCCGGTCCGCCGGCGAGATGCCCAGGACATTGCCGAAGATGATCGAGTTGAGGTCGGTGTTCGAGGGGTAGCGGGACTTCAGGATGAGGCCGGTGGCGAAGAAGCCCGTGAAGACCACCCCGATCGCGGCGTCCCCCTTGACCCGGCTCGTATCGCGCAGCACCCCGATGAGCCCCACCGAGGCCAGTCCGAAGACGAGGGCCCCCACGGTGAAGGGCAGCCCCAGCATGTAGGCCAGGACCACCCCGGGCAGCACCGCGTGGGAGACGGCGTCCCCCAGCAGGGACCAGCCGATGAGCACCAGCCAGCAGGACAGCAGCGCGCACACGATCGCCGCGGCCGTGGCCACGATGAAGGCGTTGACCATGAACCCGTAGGCGAAGGGCTCGGTCAGAAGGGTCAGGAGGTCGCTCATCGCAGCATCCCCTCCCCCGCGCCGGGGTCGGTGCCGAAGGCGCGGGCGACATTCTCGGTGGTCAGGACCCGGGCGGTGGGCCCGGCGGCCAGGACCCGGCGGCGGAGCAGGACGACATCGTCGGCCAGCGCCCGCAGTGACCCCAGGTCGTGGGTGGAGATGAGGATGGCGCAGCCCTCGGTCGCCAGCTCGCGCAGGAGCGCGGTGATGGCGGACTCGCTGGCCCGATCCACCCCGGCGAAGGGCTCATCCAGGAGCAGGAGCCTGGCGCCCTGGGCGATGCCGCGCGCCACGAAGGCCCGCTTGCGCTGCCCGCCGGACAGCGCCCCGATCTGGCGCCCGGCAAGGGAGGTGATGCCCGTGCGCTCCATGGCCGCCTCCACGGCCTCCCGGTCGGCGCGCGAGGGACGGCGCAGCGCTCCCATCCGCCCGTAGCGGCCCGTCATGACCACCTCGCGCACCGAGATCGGGAAGTCCCGGTCGACGGCGTCCTCCTGGGGCACGTAGCCCAGCAGCCCCTGACCGCGGGCGACGCGCCCCTCCAGGCCGTCGACGGCGATGGTGCCGGCCTCAGGGGCCAGCAGGCCCATGACTGCCTTGAAAAGAGTGGACTTGCCCGAGCCATTGGTGCCCACCAGCCCGCAGACGCGGCCGTGGGCGACCTCCAGGCTCACCTCCTCCAGGGCGCGAAGACTGCCGTAGCTCACGGTCAGGCCCTGGACATCCAGCATCGGGGCCCGGCCGGCCCCCGGTGATGCACCCCTGGTCTCTGCCCTGGTCACTGCGATGACCTCCCCGTCAGCGCCTCGGTGATGGTGGCCGCGTCGTAGCGGATGAGGTCGAGGTAGGTGGGCGCATCGCCGTCGGCGTCGGTCAGGGAGTCCACGTAGAGGGTGCCCCCGAAGGCGGCCCCGGTCTCCGAGGCCACCTGCCGCATGGCCTTGTCGTTGACGGTCGACTCGCAGAACACGGCGGGGACCTTGCTGGAGCTCACCAGCTCGACCGTGGCGGCCACCTGCTGGGGGGTCCCCTCGTTCTCGGCGTTGACCGGCCACAGGTAGCCCTCTGTCAGGCCCGCGTCTGCCGCCAGGTAGGAGAAGGCGCCCTCGCAGGTGACCAGGACCCGCTGGGACTGCGGCAGGCCGGAGATCGTGGCGACCATGTCGTCCTTGACGGCCTGGAGCTCGGTCTTGTAGGACTCGCCGTTGGCCTGGAAGTCGGAGGCGTGGTCGGGGTCGAGCTCGCTGAAGGCCTCGACCATGACATCCACATAGGACTGGGCGTTGGTCGGGCTCATCCAGGCGTGCGGGTTGGGCTGGCCGGCGTAGGCATCGGAGGCGATGCTGATGGGCTCCACATGCTGGCTCAGGGTGACCGCCCTGGCCTGGGAGGTCGCCGTGAACTGCTCGAACCACCGCTCCAGGCCCAGTCCGTTGTTGAGGATGAGGTCGGCGCCGGCGGCTGCCTTGATGTCCTCGGGGGTGGGCTCGTAGTCGTGGATCTCGGCACCCGGCTTGGTGATGGAGCGGACCTCCAGGTGCTCCCCGGCGACCTGCCTGGCCATGTCCGCGATGACGGTGAAGGTGGTGAGCACCACGGGCTTGCCGGAGTCCCCGCCGGCCCGGGGCGTGCTGCAAGCGGACAGGAGCGGGAGGGACAGGGTCAGGACGGCCAGGACGGCGATGGCCCGGCGCGAGGGGGTGGCAACGGTTCTCATGCCCCCATCGTAGTTTCGGTTACCCGAAACCGCACATGCTGGTGCGCCCCCTGTTGCACATCTTCACAAGCCCCCGCCGCAGTGGAACCGCAGCATCATGCGGCCCGGGCCGAGCCGGGGCGCCGCATCCGGCCCGAAGATGTGCAGCAGGAGGGCCGCTGCACATCTTCGGCCGCTCTCAGCGCAGGCGCCGGATGCGGATCCGCATGATTCCGGCATCCGCCCGATCGGCCGATGGCTGAAGATGTGCAGCGCCCCGGGGCGTGGCCGGTGGGATCGCTGGGCCGGTGAGGGCTGCTGGGCCTCAGCCCTCCATCTCCTCCAGGATGGCGGCGCTGGAGGACAGGCCCAGGCGGCTGGCCCCGGCCTCGACCATGGCCAGGGCGTCGGCCGCGGTGCGGATACCGCCGGAGGCCTTGACCCCCAGCCGGTCCCCCACGGTGGCGCGCATGAGGGCCACCGCGTGGGTGCTGGCTCCCCCGGCCGGGTGGAAGCCGGTGGAGGTCTTGACGAAGTCGGCCCCCGCGGCCTCGGCCGCGCGGCAGGCGGCGATGATCTGCTCGTCATCAAGGGCGGCGGACTCGATGATGACCTTGAGCAGGGCGCTCCCGCAGGCCTCCTTGACCGCCCGGATATCGGCCTCGACCTCGGACCAGCGCCCCTGGGCCGCCAGCCCCAGGTTGATGACCATGTCCACCTCCTGGGCGCCCTTGGCCACGGCGTCGGCCGCCTCGGCGGCCTTGACGGCGCTGTCGTGGGCGCCACTGGGGAAGCCGCAGACCGTGGCCACACGCAGCCCTTGGGGCGCCTCCACGGGCAGCATGCTCGGGGAGACGCATACCGAGTACACGCCCAGCTCGGCGCCCTGAGCCACGAGTGCCTCCACCTGCTCGGCGGTGGCCTCGGGCTTGAGCAGCGTGTGGTCGATGAGGCTGGCGATCTGGGCCCGCGTGGTCATGGATGGTCCTTCCGGTTGGCGTGAGCGGATCTCTGGAGTGGATCGGTGCGGAGCAGGATGCGGGCGCCGGCGCCCGCCGGCCCAGACTACGCGGCCCGGGCCGCATGGGCGTGGTCCGCGGTCTGCCACGGGTCAGCGGCCGCAGACGACCGCCAACCGGCATCAGCCGCTATCAGTCGGGGTCAGCCGGGCTCAGGAGGGCGAGGATCCGGGGCCAGCCGCCGAGCTGTCGCGGGCCGGGTGATCGCGGGTCGCGGGCGGCCAGGAGGTCGAGCGCCCGCACGCTGCCGCTGCCCGGCTCGTAGAGGTGCGCCGCGCCCGGCCCGGGGTCGCGCTGCCCGATGAGGGCCCAGGGCAGGGCGAGCACGTAGTGCCGGGGCACGACCAGGCTCCCGCACATCTGGGCGGATAGCCCGGCCAGCCCCGAGGCGCCGCGGTCCAGGCCCAGGGGTCCTCCGGTCAGGAGCAGGACGGGGCGCCCGCGCGCCAGATGGCGGCGCATCTTCTCGACCTGCGCCGGCCAGTGCGGGCCGTGGTCCCGCACCCAGCGCACCTCGTAGCGCATGGGCTGCCCCGGGGAGGCGGGGGCTGGGGATGCGTCAGGCGCTCCGGGGCCTGCGGGGGCGGCAGACCCGGCCGGCAGCGGCTTCGCCGATGCGGCACCGGTCATGCTCATGGCCCGGGCCACCGCCCAGGGCGTGGAGCCCAGAGCCCGGGGCCAGGATGCCAGCCACAGGCCCGCACTGTTGATGGTGCGCTGGAGGGTCTTCTGGCGGAGGTTGAGGGCCTCAGCCAGCAGGGCGCCGGTGCCGGGCCCCGCATCGGGGGCCCCGCCGGTCTCCATGGCACGGCCGGCCTCCAGGACCCGGCCCAGCCGCCGGCGCTCCTGGCCATCGATGAGGAGCCTGGCTGCGAGCAGGCAGGCGGCGCCGCAGGTGGTGGCGTCGGCCTGGGTCAGGGTCACCGCATCGCCGGCCTGGGAGAAGCGCCCGACGCGCAGGCGGGAGTTGGCCACCCGGATCTGGGGCTCTGTGGTGCCCACTGGTGCCATCCCTGCCGCCGGGCCCAGCGGCCAAGAACTCTCCGGAGCCGGCGCCCCACTCCCCACGGCCCCTGACGCCGCTCCCAGAGTCGATGGCGGATCGCAGGCGGGGGCTGATGCCGCCTCCCCGGAGATGGGGAGCCGGTCAGCAGGATGATCCGCGGGAGACATGCCACCATCGTAATCCCCCCGCGCACCCGGAAGTTTCCGGTAGTCCTCCCGGGTCTCATCATGGAGATCGAAACCGAACCGCAAGACGGTTCATGGGATGAGCCGTTCCCAGAATGCGGATAGATTCAAGAATCCGTAGGCCCGCCAGAAGCGATGCCGTAGTTCCGGTAGTGCACCGCCCTCATTCTCATGAAAAACAGATCTCTCATGACTCGCATCTCAAGGTCCAGCTCCTCTGGAGAGAGGCCGTCGGGTATTGCAACGAGAAGACTATGCCATTCCAGCACCCCCACCAGTTCGAGGGGGTCGACATCAAGGTATCTTGTGCGAAGATGCACCACTCCCGTGACACCCATCACCCTTAGACGTTCAAGAACGGACAGGGAGGCGTAATCAGGATGCCCCTTCTTGAGCATGACGACAACATGATCTCCGTCAATATAGAAACCTTCGATGAGACGCCAGGGCAAGGACAACGCAGGCATCCAGGTCGTTCGGTCAACGATCCCCTCCCGATCGATGACCACTCCCACGCCCCGCAGAATGATGCCCGTCATGGCAACAGCAATGATTGCGCAGATCAGTGCCAAGGACAGGAGGAATCGCATCAGTTCGTCAGTCGCTGCCGTCACGCCCACATAGCAGAGCACTGCGGCGCATGCGACGATCACGCCACAGGCGCCGATCGGCCTGCGGCCAGGGATATGCAGAGGACCAGTCCCGAGCTCACCGACCATGCTCGACGACGCCGGCACGGATGACTCCCGCGGGTGAGCGCCGCTACCCGCACCCACCGCCCAGGCATCCTGTGAAGGACTATTGCGATGAGCACTCTCTGCACTGCTGGACGTGCGATAGAAGAAGCTGGGGAGGAGAAGAGTGGGAATGGCTGCGTAGATTCCTGTGACTACCACGAGGACTGCATTGATTGCCAGTAGAGCACCAAGAAAGTGCTTCAGAGCATCGGGCGATCGGGGCGAGACGGCGATGAAGGCTCCGGCGATCATGAGCAGGAAGCCGGTGAACGGAAGGCACATGAGGTTGAGCCTTGTTCGGAATGCATGGAGGCCAAGCAGGGCCTGTCGCACCGACTCCGACTCCGGACCGGCAATGAGAGCGATCCATCGTGCAATCGCCGCAAGGCCGAGAAGGGCGATCAGGGCGCCTACCGCTCCTGCTTCTTCCGGTAGAATCACATTCCACCTGCGCTCACTGAGAAGCGTTGGCCGGGGTCGGGGTACCGCGGATCACTGAGGAGATGACGGCGCGCACCGTGGCCATCGCTCACGGCCGTTGGATTCCCCACGATCTCCAGACCTGGCTCGTGGGCGGTGAGGATGCCGTGAATCCACTCCAGCCGATGAGGGCTCCGGAAAATCTCAGCAACCCACGCAGGATTGTTCTGGGCATCCCTGAGAAAGTTAGCGAAATTCATCACATTACCCACAGGAGTCAACAGCAAGAACAACGGTTGTGCGCGCCGCTGCCGGTAGAGCTTCGGCTGTCGTGAAGCGCAGTAGGAGACCTCCTGCTCACTATCCACGATCCAGGACCCAATGATTTCACCTCGATTATTCCTGTCAATACCCTTGAATGCGCCAATATCCTTCCAGGTAGCTTCCACTACGCGATCCCCCACCCGCTGACGCAGGCCCCAGGCATTCATCTCAATGCTCCCAGGATGGCGCTTGCGCTTACTTCGAACTGCGCCATAGTATCCCGCCCATCCGAAGAGGAACATCCCAAGCAATGCGAAGGTTGTCAAAATAATAAGAGACGGAACCTCCTCTCCTGGCGACTGATATGCCGTACAACTCAAGAAGAAGAAGGAGAACGCCGAGGACCCCCAAAAAAGACGTGCGGCTATAGATGTGAGGAGCGGATCAGTTTCAGTATCTGCCACTATTGTGACCGATGCTTCATCTTTCATCAATGCAGGCGATATCACTTCGTACGACGCAGTTCTCCCGAAGCACCAGCACTGAAGCCCACTGAACAAGCCTACTAGAATGAACGAAACATTCGACGCAGCGAGCGCAACCGAATTAATAGGGGGATCAATAAGTCGAATCAAGACTGCCCCTGCAATACCGACTATCGGTAAAGAGAACGCAAAGAACGTCAATAAAGAGTTCCTGCCCCTGTGAGCACTACACTTCTCGATTCGAGTCAGCATATCATATCACCCACTATGCTCGCACATTAACTAACCCGATTGTATTGACGGTCCATTTCGGTAACGCTTTCTTTGATATCACTCCACACTCTGGACACATCTTCGCGCACATTGTCAGAGACGACATCGGGAACCACGGCATTGAGCCCCTCCTCAGCCGCGTGCACTATACCGGCTCTTCGCATTTGAGGGTGTGGTAGGCAAGATTTATTGGTGTGTTTGGGGTGGGGCTGGGTGGGTGCGTCGTTGCTTGGGTGGGGGTCGAGGTCCCCCGATGATGGGAGCTGCTACACACGCCAC
>NZ_JAGFOU010000036.1 GCF_017592395.1 Actinomyces bowdenii | reverse complement strand
ACCAGCGAGACCGAACGCGAACAGGCCTACGACCAGTGGCTCCACCACTACAATCACCACCGACCCCACACAGGCATCGCAGGCCAAACCCCCTCACAACGCGTTCACAACCTCACGAGGAAGAACAACTAGGCCGTGGGGCCCGAGCGCAGCAGGTCGGCCAGGGACAGGGGCGGGCGGCCGGTGAGGCGGGCCACGTCGTCGGTGACGGTGGACAGCTCGCCGGAGGCGATGGCGGTGTAGGTGCTCACCCAGGCATCGACCTCCCAGCGGGGGGCGCCGTAGTGGGCGCGCGAGGCATAGGCCTCCTCGACGGTCTCCCGGTGGTAGACGGTGGGGCGGCCGGTGACCTCGGTGATGATGCGCGCGGCCTCGGCCATGGTCAGGGCCTGGGGGCCGGTGAGGTTGTAGGTGGCGCCCTCGTGGCGGGTCTCGCCCGCGGCCAGGTCGCGCAGGACTGCCGCGGCCGCGGCGGCGACATCGCTCCTGGCCACGGTGGCCACGCGGCCCTCCCCGGCGGGCCCGGTGATGGCGCCGTCGGCGGAGACCTCGATGAGGAAGTCGGTGTAGAAGGAGTCGCGCAGGAAGGTGAAGGCCATACCGGACTCGCGCAGCGCGGCCTCGGTGTGCCAGTGGGTGCGCGAGAGGGTGAAGGTGGCCTGGGGCGAGGCGCCCAGGAAGGAGGTGTAGACGACGTGGCGCACGCCGGCGGAGGCGGCCGCCCCGATGAAGGTGCGGTGCTCCTCCAGGCGGTGCTCGGACTCGGTGGCGGAGACCATGAGGAGCAGGTCGATGCCGGCCAGCGCCCGGCGCGCGGCCCGGCCGTCCCCGTAACCGGCGACAGCGACGTCCTGGGCCCAGGCGGGGGCGCGGGAGGCGTCGCGCACCAGGAGCCTGGGCGCCAGGCCCGCGGCGCGCAGGTCCCGGGCCACCATGGCGCCGACCCTCCCGGTGGCACCGGTGATCGCCAGGGTGGGTGTGGCCGTCTGACTCGTGGCTGCCTCATCGACGTCTGTCATGGGGCATGTATACCGATAGTGATGAGCGCGGGCGAGTGCGCGCCGGCCGCATCCCGAGCCCCGCCCGGGCCCCGCGCCCTGGAGACCCCCACCATCCCCGGCCCCTCCGCTTCATCCATTGCCACAACAATGTGATCAATCCCCCGTGCGAACCGGCGTCCACACCGTGGGCAACGGGCGCGGGCCAGGACCTCGGGCATTACAGTGGCACCCGACCGACAACCTTTAAATCCGTCCAGCGAGGCGGGGAAGGGGGCCACCATGGCCGCACGTTCGTCAGGCGCCCCAGGCGCATCACCCCAGGGCAAGGGGATTCTCGGGCCACCCGAGATCGCCCGCTCCCTGTTCCGGATCGCCCACGAGATCCTGGAGCGCAACAACGGGAGCGAGGACCTGGTCGTCCTGGGCATCCCGAGTGGGGGAGTCCCACTGTCCCAGCGGCTGGTCGAGGCCCTCGCCGTCGCCGCGGCCAAGGAGCCGGGCGCCACCGCCGCACCGGCCATCCCCAGCGGCACGCTGGACATCACCATGTACCGCGACGACCTGGGCCGCCACCCCATCCGCGTGCCCCGCCCCACCTCCATCCCCGAGGAGGGCATCGACAACAAGGTCGTCATCCTGGTCGACGACGTCCTGTACTCCGGGCGCACCATCCGCGCGGCCCTCGACGCCCTGGGCGCCATCGGGCGCCCCCGCGCCGTCCAGCTCGCCGTCCTGGTCGACCGCGGCCACCGCGAGCTGCCCATCCGCGCCGACTACGTGGGCAAGAACCTGCCCACCTCCCGCTCCGAGAAGGTCGTGGTCTCCCTGACCGAGCTCGGCGCGGGCGACGACGCCGTCACGATCATCCCCGCCAGCCCCGCTCAGGAGGCCACCCGATGAAGCACCTGCTCTCCGCCAAGGACCTGAGCCACGACGAGACCGTCATGCTCCTCGACACCGCCGAGGCCATGGCCGCCACCCAGCGCCAGTCCGTCAAGAAGCTGCCCACCCTGCGCGGCAAGACCGTGGTCAACCTCTTCTTCGAGGACTCCACCCGCACCCGCCTGTCCTTCGAGGCCGCCGCCAAGCGGCTGAGCGCCGACGTCATCAACTTCTCGGCCAAGGGCTCCTCCCTGTCCAAGGGCGAGTCCCTCAAGGACACCGCCCAGACCCTCCAGGCCATGGGGGCCGACGCCGTCGTGGTGCGCCACAGCGCCAGCGGCGCCGCCCACCTGCTGGCCCACGCCGGGTGGATCGACGCCCCCGTGCTCAACGCCGGGGACGGCACCCACCAGCACCCCACCCAGGCCCTCCTGGACGCCATGACCCTGCGCCGCTGGTACGACCCGCTGACCCGGGAGGGCTCCGACGGCTCGCCCGCCCCCGGGGGCCGGGACCTGTCCGGGGCCCGGGTCATCATCGTGGGCGACATCCTGCACTCGCGCGTGGCCCGCTCCAACGTGGACCTGCTGTCCACCCTGGGCGCCGAGGTCACCCTCGTGGCCCCGCCCACCCTCCTGCCCGTGGGCATGGAGAACTGGCCCTGCGCCGTCTCCTACGACCTGGACGCCTCCATCGCCGAGATCCAGCCCGACGCCGTCATGATGCTGCGCGTCCAGCGCGAGCGCATGAGCGCCGTCGGCGGGGGATTCTTCCCCAGCCCCGCGGAGTACGCCCGCACCTACGGCCTGGACCTCCTGCGGCGCCGGGCCATGCCCGAGCACGCCATCGTCATGCACCCCGGCCCCATGAACCGCGGCCTGGAGATCACCGCCGAGGCGGCCGACGACCCGCGCTCGCGCATCATCGAACAGGTCGGCAACGGGGTCTCCGTGCGCATGGCCGCCCTCTACCTCCTCCTTGCCGACGAAGGGAACCAGCAGTGACCTCCCACCTCCTGACCGGCGTGCGCCCCTACGGCGAGGACGCCACCGACATCCTCATCACCGACGGCACCATCACCGCGATCGGCCCCGAGGCGGCCGCCCAGGCCCCCGAGGACGCCACCCGCCACGACCTGGACGGCCTCATCGCCCTGCCCGGCCTGGTCGACATCCACACCCACCTGCGCGAGCCCGGCGGGGAGAGCGCCGAGACCGTGGCCACCGGCACCCGCGCGGCCGCCGTCGGCGGCTACACGGCCGTCTTCGCCATGGCCAACACCAACCCCGTCCAGGACAACGCCGGCGTGGTCGAGCAGGTCCTGCGCCTGGGCCGCGAGGCCGGCTGGGTCGACGTCCACCCCGTGGGCGCGGTCTCCGCGGGCCTGCGCGGGGAGCAGCTCTCCGAGATGGGCGCCATGGCCGCCTCCGAGGCCCGGGTGCGGGTCTTCTCCGACGACGGCAAGTGCGTGTGGGACCCGGTGCTCATGCGCCGCGCCCTGGAGTACGTCAAGGGCCTGGGCGGCGTCATCGCCCAGCACGCCCAGGACCCCCGCCTGACCGAGGGCGCCCAGATGCACGAGGGCGCCCTGTCGGCCGAGCTGGGCCTGCGCGGCTGGCCCGCCGTGGCCGAGGAGTCGATCATCGCCCGCGACGTCCTCCTGGCCGAGCACGTCGGCTCCCGTCTTCACGTGTGCCACGTGTCCACCGCCGGCAGCGTCGAGATCATCCGCTGGGCCAAGTCCCGCGGCATCGACGTCACCGCCGAGGTCACCCCCCACCACCTCATCCTCACCGATGAGCTGGCCCGCACCTACTCGCCCCTTTACAAGGTCAACCCGCCCCTGCGCACCGCCCGGGACGTCGAGGCCCTGCGCGAGGCCCTGGCCGATGGCACCATCGACGTCGTGGGCACCGACCACGCCCCCCACCCGGTGGAGGACAAGGACTGCGAGTGGGCCGCCGGGGCCTTCGGCATGACCGGCCTGGAGACCGCCCTGAGCGTGCTCATCGAGACCATGGTGGCCCCCGGCCGCATGGGCTGGCGGGACCTGGCGCGCGCCATGTCCGACCTGCCCGCGCGCATCGGCGGCCTGGAGGACCAGGGCCGGGGCATCGAGGTCGGCGCGCCCGCGAACCTCACGGTGCTCGACCCCGAGGTGCGCCGCACCGTCGACGGCGCCGCCCAGTGGACCCGCTCCACCAACACCCCCTACGCGGGCATGGAGCTGCCCGGCCAGGTCAAGGCCACCTTCCTCCACGGGCGTCCCACCGTCCTTCAGGGCGCGCCCGTGGAGCGCGGCCACGAGGCCGGGCGCGATGAGGGGACTCAGGCCTGACATGGGCCCGCACAGCACCGGTGGCGCGGCCGCGCACAGGCCCACCGCCCTCCTCGTCCTGGAGGACGGCTACGCCCTGCGCGGCCGCGCCTACGGCGCCACCGGTCGGACCGTGGGCGAGATCGTCTTCAACACCGCGATGACCGGCTACCAGGAGACTCTGACCGACCCCTCCTACCACCGCCAGATCGTTGTCATGACTGCGCCGCACATCGGCAACACCGGCGTCAACGATGAGGACCCCGAGTCCGAGCGCATCTGGGTGGCCGGATTCGTCGTGCGCGACCCGGCGCGCCGGGCCTCCAGCTGGCGCTCGCGCCGCGAGCTGGAGGATGAGCTGGTCCACTGCGGGATCGTGGGCGCCTGCGAGCTCGACACCCGGGCCCTGACCCGCCACCTGCGCCAGGCCGGCGCCATGCGCGCCGGCATCTTCTCCGGCGAGGCACTGCCCGCCGGGGCCGAGGATCCCTCCGGCCCCGCTCAGACGGCCATCGACATCTGCCTGGAGGCCGTGCGCGCCGCCCCGGCGATGAGCGGCCAGGCCCTGGCAGCGGAGGTCACCACCGAGCGGGGCTACGTCGTCGAGCCCAGCGGGCGCCACGCCGGGGCCCGGCCGGTGGCCGTCGTCGCCGCGGTCGACCTGGGCATCAAGGCCCGCACCCCCTGGCAGCTCGCCGAGCGGGGCGCGCGCGTCCACATCCTGCCCCAGTCCACCACCCTGCCCGAGATCCTCGCCCTCCACCCCGACGGCGTGTTCTTCTCCAACGGCCCGGGCGACCCGGGCGCGGCCCATGCCGAGGTCGAGCTGCTCCGCGGGATCCTGGACGCCGGGATCCCCTTCTTCGGCATCTGCCTGGGCAACCAGATCCTGGGCCGGGCCCTGGGCTACGGCACCTACAAGCTCGACTACGGGCACCGCGGCGTCAACCAGCCCGTCCTGGACCGGGCCACCGGCCGGGTGGAGATCACCGCCCACAACCACGGCTTCGCCGTGGACGCCCCCATCGATGAGCCCTCCCTGGCGCCCTACGGCAATGGCCGCTACGGGCGCGTGGAGGTCTCCCACCTGGGGCTCAACGACGGCGTCGTCGAGGGGCTGCGAGCCCTGGACCTGCCCGCCTTCTCCGTGCAGTACCACCCTGAGGCCGCTGCCGGGCCCCACGACGGCGAGCACCTCTTCGACCGCTTCATCCACCTCATGCTCGATCACCGCGAGCACCCGGCGGGCCCCCTCCAGGACGGGCCCCAGCCCGCATCCCTCCAAGGAGACAGCTGACATGCCCCTGCGTCAGGACATCGCCTCCGTCCTGGTCATCGGCTCCGGGCCCATCGTCATCGGCCAGGCCTGCGAGTTCGACTACTCGGGCACCCAGGCCTGCCGGGTGCTGCGCGAGGAGGGGATCCGGGTCATCCTGGTCAACTCCAACCCCGCCACCATCATGACCGACCCCGAGCTGGCCGACGCGACCTACATCGAGCCCATCACCACCGAGGCCATCACCGCCATCATCGAGCGCGAGCGTCCCGATGCCGTCCTGCCCACGCTGGGCGGCCAGACCGCCCTCAACGCCGCGATGGCCCTGGTGGAGGAGGGGGTGCTCGAGCGTTACGGCGTCGAGCTCATCGGGGCCAGCGCCCAGGCCATCACCGCCGGGGAGGACCGCGAGGCCTTCAAGGCCGTGGTCGAGCGCTGCGGGGCCGAGGTGGCCCGCAGCACCATCGCCCACACCCTGGAGGAGTGCCGCGCCGGCGTGCGCCGGCTCGGCGGCTACCCGGTGGTCGTGCGCCCCTCCTTCACCATGGGCGGCCTGGGCAGCGGCGTGGCCCACGACGAGGAGGATCTGGTGCGCATCGCCGGGGCCGGCCTGGCGGCCTCCCGCACCACCGAGGTCCTCCTGGAGGAGTCCATCCTGGGCTGGAAGGAGTACGAGCTCGAGCTCATGCGCGACACGGACGACAACGTCGTCGTGGTGTGCTCCATCGAGAACATCGACCCCGTGGGGGTGCACACCGGTGATTCCATCACCGTCGCCCCGGCCCTCACCCTCACCGACCGCGAGCTCCAGCGCCTGCGGGACATCGGCATGGCCGTCATCCGCCAGGTCGGGGTCGACACCGGGGGCTGCAACGTCCAGTTCGCCGTGGACCCCGCCAGCGGGCGCATCATCGTCATCGAGATGAACCCCAGGGTCTCGCGCTCCTCCGCCCTGGCCTCCAAGGCCACCGGCTTCCCCATCGCCAAGATCGCCGCCCGGCTCGCCGTGGGATACACCCTCTCGGAGATCCCCAACGACATCACCGGCTCCACCCCCGCCTCCTTCGAGCCCGCCCTGGACTACGTGGTGGTCAAGGTCCCGCGCTTCGCCTTCGAGAAGTTCCGCGGCGCCGACCCCGCCCTGACCACCACCATGAAGTCCGTGGGGGAGGCCATGGCCATCGGCCGCTCCTTCACCGAGGCCCTCCAGAAGGCCCTGCGCTCCATCGACAAGGCCGGATCCGGCCTCCACTGGGAGGGGCCCGCCCCTGACGCCCGGGGCACCGCCGAGCTCATCGCCCGCTGCGCCACCCCCACCGAGAACCGCCTGGTGGAGGTCCAGCAGGCCATCCGCGGCGGGGCCACCATCGACCAGCTCCACGCCGCCACCGGCATCGACCCCTGGTTCATCGATCAACTGGTGCTCCTGGAGGAGATCGCCTCGCAGATCGCCCGGGCCGGCGCCCTGGGCCCCCAGCTGCTGGAGCGAGCCAAGCGCCACGGCTTCTCCGACCGCCAGATCGGCGCCATCCGGGGCCTGGGGGAGGACACCGTGCGCGAGATCCGGCGCGCCTACGGCCTGGCCCCCGTCTACAAGACCGTGGACACCTGCGCCGCGGAGTTCGCCGCCCGCACCCCCTACCTCTACTCCACCTACGACACCGAGACCGAGGTGGCCGCCCGCGAGCGCCCCGCCGTCATCATCCTGGGCTCGGGCCCCAACCGCATCGGCCAGGGCATCGAGTTCGACTACTCCTGCGTGCACGCGGCCATGGCCCTGAGCGGGGACTACGAGACCGTCATGGTCAACTGCAACCCCGAGACCGTCTCCACCGACTACGACACCTCCGACCGCCTCTACTTCGAGCCCCTGACCTTCGAGGACGTCATGGAGGTCTACGAGGCCGAGCGGGCTGCCGGCCCCGTGGCCGGCGTCATCGTCCAGCTCGGCGGGCAGACGCCCCTGTCCCTGGCCGCCCGCCTGGAGGAGGCCGGCGTGCCGATCCTGGGCACCAGTCCCCAGGCCATCGACGCCGCCGAGGACCGGGCCGCTTTCGGCCTGGTCCTGGAGCGCGCCGGGCTGCTGGCCCCCGCCCACGGCACCGCCATGACCGACGACCAGGCCCATGAGGTGGCCGACTCCATCGGCCTGCCCGTGCTCGTGCGCCCCAGCTATGTGCTGGGCGGGCGCGGCATGGAGATCATCTACAGCGCTGAGGGCCTGAGCGACTACCTCCAGCGCGCCGGAGCCGAGCCCGGGGGCGCCTACGCCTCGGGCCCCCTGCTCATCGACCGCTTCCTCGATGATGCCATCGAGATCGATGTCGATGCCCTCCACGACGGCCGGGAGCTCTTCCTGGGCGGGGTGATGGAGCATATCGAGGAGGCCGGCATCCACTCCGGGGACTCGGCCTGCGTGCTGCCGCCGATGACCCTGTCCCAGGAGCAGATCGCCCGCATCCGCCGGTCCACCGAGGCCATCGCCCGGGGGGTGGGTGTGCGGGGCCTGCTCAACATCCAGTTCGCCCTGGCCGGCGACGTCCTCCACGTCATCGAGGCCAACCCCCGCGCCTCGCGCACGGTGCCCTTCGTGTCCAAGGCCACCGGCGTTCCGCTGGCCAAGGCCGCGGCCCTCATCATGGCGGGGGCCTCCATCTCCGAGCTGCGCGGTCGCGGCATCCTGCCCCATGACGACGCCGCCCTCATCGACCCCGCTGACCCCATCGCCGTCAAGGAGGCGGTCCTGCCCTTCAAGCGCTTCCGCACCCGCGCGGGCAGCGTCGTCGACACCCTCCTGGGGCCCGAGATGCGCTCAACCGGCGAGGTCATGGGCTATGACATCGACTTCCCGCGCGCCTTCGCCAAGTCCCAGGCCGGCGCCTATGGCGGCCTGCCCACCGAGGGGGTGCTGTTCGTCTCCGTGGCCGACCGCGATAAGCGGTCCATCATCCTGCCGGTGGCCCGTCTGGCCGAGCTGGGCTTCACCATCCTGGCCACCTCCGGGACCGCCCAGGTCCTTCGCCGCCACGGCATTGAGGCCACCACCGTGCGCAAGCTCAGCCAGGGCGTGGGTGCCGACGGCGAGGCGACCATCGTGGGCCTCATCGAGTCCGGCATGGTCGACATGGTCATCAACACCCCCCGCAGCCAGGGCGCGCGCGTGGACGGCTACTTCATTCGAGCCGCCACCACCGGCGCCGACAAGCCCATCATCACCACCGTCCAGCAGCTCCAGGCCGCCGTCCAGGCCATCGAGGCCGGCCTGCGGCCCCTGCCGCCAGGACGCACCCGCAGTCTCCAGGAGCACCTGGCCGCCCGCCAGGGGCGCCGGGCCACCCGTCAGCACGCCACCGAGGATCTCCGCCCATGACATCCGAATCGCCATCGACCCGCCCGGGCCCAGCGCCCCTGCCTGCCTTCGGGGCCGCACTGGCCGCGGCCATGGACGACCATGGACCCCTGTGCGTGGGCATCGATCCCCATCAGGGCCTCCTGCGCGCCTGGGGCCTGCCCGACACCCCCGCGGGCCTGCGGGACTTCGCCCTGCGCACGGTGGAGGCCGTGGGCGGGCGGGTGGCCGCGGTCAAGCCGCAGTCGGCCTTCTTCGAGCGCCATGGCTCGGCGGGCATCGCCGTGCTGGAGGAGGTCCTGGCCGCGCTCCGGCAGTGCGGCACCCTGGGCATCCTGGATGTCAAGCGCGGGGACATCGGCTCGACCATGGCCGGCTACGCCCAGGCCTACCTGGCTCCCGGCGCGCCCCTGGCCACTGACGCCATCACCGTCTCGCCCTACCTGGGCTACGGCTCCCTGGCCCCGGCCCTGGAGCTGGCGGCCGCCCACCGGCGGGGCGTCTTCGTCCTGGCCCTGACCTCCAACCCGGAGGGCGCCGGTCTCCAGCACGCCCGGGGCCGGGACGGGCTGGCGGTCGCCCGCGGCATCGTCGAGGGGGTGGCCGCGTCCAATGCCGCCGAGGCGGCCGCCGGCCGGCAGGAGGGCGGTGCCCGGGGCGATGGGCTGGGCAGCGTCGGACTGGTCATCGGGGCCACCGTGGGGCGGGCCATCACCGAGCTGGGCATCGACCTGCAGGCCGCCGCGGGGCCCCTGCTGGCACCCGGGATCGGGGCCCAGGGCGCCGGCGCCCGCGAGCTGGAGGAGGTCTTCGGCCCGGCCCGGTCCCAGGTCCTGGCCTCCACCTCCCGGGCGGTCCTGGGTGCCGGGCCACAGGTCGACCAACTGCGCTGCGCCGCGCTCGAGGCCGCGGCCCAGGCGGCCCAGGCCCTCAGGCCGGCCCGGCCCTAGCGCGCCGTCGCCGGGGCGGATCCGGGTGCCTGACGAGGGCGACGTGGAGATCTCCTCCAACGCCAGCCCCGTTGGTGATGCATAAACGACCAATCGGAATTATCCTTGTGTTGTGTGTCACCGACGACGAGGTGAAGGAGGACACTCATGGCGCTTCCTACGCTGACACCCGAGCAGAGGAGCGAGGCACTGAGGAAGGCCGCGGCCGCGCGGCTCCGCAGGGCTGAGGTCAAGGCGGAGCTCAAGAGCGGCAGGATGAGGCTCTCCGAGTTCTTCGAGGCCGCCGACCGCGAGGAGGTGCTGGCCAAGATGAAGGTCAAGGCGCTCCTGCTGTCGCTGCCCCGGGTGGGCACGACCACCGCTGAGACCATCCTGACCGAGGTCCGCATCGCCGAGTCCCGCCGCGTGCGCGGGCTGGGCGCCAACCAGAGGGCGGAGCTGGTCAGCCGCTTCGGCTGAGCCCGCGGCCCCGCCCCTGGCCCCACGACGCCCCGTTCCGGGATCGCAGGAGGCATTCGCTCCCGGAACGGGTGCTTGCGCGCCCGCGCCGCTGCCGCATGAGCCGTTGTCCCGCGGCGCCCCCATCGTCCATCATGTGCTCATGAAGAACGACGGCGCCGCAGCGGGCCCCCCGAGCGCCGGGCCACCGGCGCGCCTGACCGTCCTGGTGGGCCCCACGGCGGTGGGCAAGGGCACCATCGTCGCCGAGCTGCGCAGGCGCCACCCGGACCTGTTCGTCTCCATCTCGGCGACCACCCGCGCCCCGCGCAGCACGGAGGCCGACGGCGTGCACTACCACTTCGTCAGCCAGGAGGCCTTCGACGAGCTCATCGCCCGGGACCAGATGCTGGAGTGGGCCACCGTCCACGGCACCCACCGCTACGGCACCCCCCGGGGGCCGGTGGAGGCCCGGCTCGCCTCGGGGCGCCCCGCGCTGCTGGAGATCGACCTGGACGGGGCCCGCCAGGTGCGCCGGGCCATGCCCCAGGCGCAGATGGTCTTCATCGCCCCGCCGAGCTGGGAGGAGCTCGTGGCCCGCCTGGAGGGGCGCGGCACCGAGGACAGCCGGGAGCGGGAGCGGCGCCTGGCCACGGCCCGGGTCGAGCTCGACGCCGCCGCGGAGTTCGACCACATCATCACCAATGACACCGTGGCACGTGCCACGGATGAGCTGGAGTCGCTCATGGGCCTGACCGGCTAGACTGGCCCGACGCAGCATCGACGTGACAGAACCGGAGTGCCATACATGCTCGGAACCTCCCCTCAGCCCGAGGGCATCACCAACCCGCCCATCGACGAGCTCCTGGAGAAGGTGGACTCCAAGTACGGGCTCGTGGTGGAGGCGGCCAAGCGCGCTCGCCAGATCAACGCCTACACCCAGCAGCTCGAGGACAACCAGCTCGAGTTCTTCGGCCCGCTGGTGGAGACCGACCTGGAGGAGAAGTCCCTGGGCATCGCCCTGCGCGAGATCGCCGAGGACAAGCTGGAGGTCATCCCCGGGGACGTGGCCCGCGCCCGCCGCGCCGAGGCCGAGGCCGCCCGCCGCGCCGCCGAGGAGGACATGTTCTCCGACATCGACCTCGACACCCCCATCGCCCTGGAGGGCGAGGCCGCCACCAGCCTGGATGACATCCAGTTCTGAGCCCATCCCTGGATATCCCGGACCCCGGCACGACCATGGCAGCGGCCCCTGAGCGCCCGTCCGGTCCCGCCGGGTCGCGCGTCGTCGTCGGCGTCTCGGGCTCCATCGCCGCCTACAAGGCCCCCTTCATCATCCGCCTCCTGCGCGAGGCCGGCCATGAGGTCAAGGTCGTGGCCACCCAGGCGGCCCTGCTCTTCATCGGCGCCCCCGCCCTGGCCGCCGTCAGTGGCCGGCCGATCTCCACCGGGGTCTTCGACGACCCGGCCGCCGTCGAGCACGTCGCCGTGGCCGAGTGGGCCGAGCTGGTCCTCATCGCCCCCGCCTCAGCCGATCTCCTGGCCCGCCTGCGCGCAGGCAGGGCTGACGACCTGCTGACGGCCACCGTCCTGGCCACCCGGGCGCCCGTCCTCCTGGCCCCCGCCATGCACACCCAGATGTGGCTCAACCCCGCCACGCGGGACAATGTCGCGGTGCTGCGCTCCCGCGGCCTGAGCATCATCGACCCGGAGGCGGGGCGGCTGACCGGCGCCGACTCGGGCGTGGGCCGACTGCCCGAGCCCGAGCGCATCGTGGAGCGGGCACTCGCCCTGCTCGCCCCTGCCGGGGCCGATTCCGCGGCGGCGCCACCCCGGCAGGCCCTGCGCGGGCGCCACCTGGTCATCTCCGCCGGGGGCACCCGCGAGCCCATCGACCCCGTGCGCTTCCTGGGCAACAGATCCTCGGGCCGCCAGGGATGCGCCCTGGCCGCCGCCGCCGCCGGGCTGGGGGCCCGGGTCACCCTGGTGCAGGCCCATGTGGACCAGTCGCTCCTGGACGCCCTGCCCGCCGGGGTGGAGATCCTGGCGGTGTCCACCGCCGTGGAGATGGAGGCGGCGGTGCGCCGCGCCAGCGGCCGGGCCGACGCCGTCATCATGGCCGCCGCCGTCGCCGACTACCGGCCCGCCCACGTGGCGGGCGCCAAGATCAAGAAGCCCGCCCGCGCCCAGGCGGATCCCGGCGCGGTGGGCGGCCCGGCCCCCGCGCCCATCGAGCTGGTGGAGAACCCCGACATCCTGGCGGGCCTGGTCGCCCGCCCGCCCCGCGCCGGCCAGCTCCTCATGGGCTTCGCCGCGGAGACCGGGGATGACCAGGGCGGCGTCCTGGACCACGGGGCCGCCAAGGCCCGCCGCAAGGGCGCCGACCTGCTGGCCGTCAACGCCGTGGGGGAGCACCTGGGCTTCGGGGACGTGCCCAACAGCGTGATCGTCCTGGACCGCCACGGCCAGGAGGTCGCCCGCGCCCAGGGCAGCAAGGAGCAGGTGGCCCACGCCCTCATCGGCCTGCTCGCCCAGCGCCTGGACGCCGCCGGGGGGCCGGGCCCGCGGCCGCTTGCCGGGAAGGGCCCGGCCCCGGAGGGCTGAGCGCCGGGCCGACGGCCAGCGGTGTCCGACCGTGTCATACTGCACCCGCCCCGCGGTGCGCGAGGCCTGTGTCCGCGCAGGGCCGGGGTGGTTACCATGGCCCGGTGAGTTCCTCGTTGCGCCTGTTCACCTCCGAGTCGGTCACTGAAGGGCACCCGGACAAGATCTGCGATCGGGTCTCGGATGCGATCCTCGATGCGATCCTCGAGCAGGACCCCACGGCGCGCGTGGCCGTGGAGACCATGGTGACCACCGGTCTGGTGCATGTGGCCGGGGAGGTGACCACCGAGCGCGCCTATGTCGAGATCCCCGAGATCGTGCGCTCGCAGATCTCCAGGATCGGCTACAACTCCTCCGAGGTGTGCTTCGACGCCCGCTCCTGCGGGGTCTCGGTCTCCATCGGCCAGCAGTCCCCGGATATCGCCGCGGGCGTGGACAAGGCCCTGGAGGCCCGCGAGGACTCCGGGGCGATCGACCCCCTCGACCTCCAGGGCGCCGGGGACCAGGGGCTCATGTTCGGCTACGCCTGCGATGAGACCGCCGCCCTCATGCCCGCCCCCATCCACCTGGCCCACCGCCTGGCCGAGCGCCTGGCCCAGGTGCGCAAGCAGGGGATCCTCGAGGGCCTGCGCCCCGACGGCAAGACCCAGGTGACGATCGGCTACGACGGCGACCGCCCCGTGAGCCTGGCCACCGTCGTCATCTCCACCCAGCACGACCAGGACCGCGACCGCGAGTGGCTCACCCAGGCCGTGACCAGGGCCGTCATCCACCCGGTGCTCCAGGCCCAGGCGGAGCAGGGCCTGGAGCTCGACTCCAGGGACACCCAGATCCTGGTCAACCCCTCCGGGCAGTTCGTCATCGGCGGGCCGGTGGGGGACGCGGGCCTGACGGGCCGCAAGATCATCGTCGACACCTACGGCGGGATGGCCCGCCATGGGGGCGGCGCCTTCTCCGGCAAGGACCCCTCCAAGGTGGACCGCTCGGCCTCCTACGCCATGCGCTGGGTGGCCAAGAACGTCGTGGCCGCGGGCCTGGCGCGCCGGTGCGAGATCCAGGTGGCCTACGCCATCGGCTCAGCGCGGCCCGTCGGCTTGTACGTGGAGACCTTCGGCACCGAGACTGTGCCCGTCAGCCGAATCACGGCGGCGGTGGAGCAGGTCTTCGACCTGCGGCCGGCCGCCATCGTGCGGGACCTGGACCTGCTGCGGCCGATCTACCGGGACACCAGCGTCTACGGCCACTTCGGCCGACCCGGATTCACCTGGGAGGCCACCGATCGCGCTGAGGCACTGCTCGCAGCCCTGTGACCGAGGAGGAGGCCGCCATGGGCCACAGCACCGGGGTGCGCGGCGCGTCCTCCTCAGCCCCGCCGCCAATGGCCGGCGCGGGTGAGCAGGGCGTGCTGCTCGCCACCCCGCCGGCAGCCCAGCGGCAGGTCAGGGTGCCCGGGGTCGAGCGGCCCGTGGCCCGGGTCGTCCTGGACACGGTGGTCCCGCACCTGGACCGCGCCTTCGACTACGCCCTGACACCCGAGATCGACCGGGCCGCCCAGCCCGGGACCCGCGTCATCGTGCGCTTCGGCGGGCAGGAGATGCGGGGCTGGATCTGGTCGCGCGCGACGACGACCAGCCACCTGGGCCCCCTGGCCCCGGTGCGCCGCGTCGTCTCGGACCTGCCCGTCCTGCCCGATGCCAGCCGCCGGCTCATCGAGGCTGTGGCCGCCCGCGGCGCCGGGACGCGCGCCGACGCGGCCCGCCTGGCCGTGCCCCCACGGCACGCCACCACCGAGGACTCCATGCGCCACCAGCCCCCGGCGGCCCTGCCCACCTGGCGGCGGCCCTCGGCCGAGGGCACCTGGGAGGCCTACGAGGGGGGCTCCGAGCTGCTCGCCGACCTGGCCCGGGGAGGCTCACCGCGCGCCGCCTGGTGCGCCCTGCCACCCGTGGAGGGGGTCAGCGCCTCCTGGATCCGATGCGTGGCGGTGGCGGTCCAGGCCAGCCTCGCCTCCGGGCGCGGCGCCGTGGTCCTCGTGGCCACCACCGACCGGGCCGAGGCGGTGGCCGCCACCATGCGGCGCCTGCTCGATGAGGAGGACGTCGTGGTCCTGTCCGCCGAGCACGGTCCCGCCCGGCGCTACCGCGCCTTCCTCAAGCTCC
Source organism: Actinomyces bowdenii (assembly GCF_017592395.1). GTDB lineage: Bacteria > Actinomycetota > Actinomycetes > Actinomycetales > Actinomycetaceae > Actinomyces > Actinomyces bowdenii. The sequence continues at coordinate 10,338 of NZ_JAGFOU010000036.1, read as the reverse complement.
TCCTGGGGCGGGCGCGCGTGGTGGTCGGCACCCGGGCCGCCGCCTTCGCCCCCGTGCACCGGCTGGGCCTGGCCGTCATCTGGGATGACGGCGACCACCGCCTCGATGAGCGCCACGCCCCCTACCTGCACGCCCGCACCGTCCTGGAGCTGCGCTCCTCCCTGGAGGGGGCCGGCCTCATCCTGGCCGGCCACAGCCGGTCAGTGGAGGCCCAGTGCCTGGTGGAGCGGGGCTGGTGCCAGGATCTCGTGGCCCCCAGGGACCTGCGGCGCGCCACCGTGCCGCGGGTGATCGTCCCCGGCGCGCCCGAGCTCGACGCCGAGGGGGCCTCGGGCGGCGCCCGCATCCCCTCCCTGGCCCACCGGCTCCTGCACCGCGCCCTGGCCGCGGGTCCGGCCCTCATCCAGGTGCCGCGCAGCGGCTACGCCCCAGTGGTCGCCTGCCAGTCCTGCCGGCGTGCCGCCCACTGCGCCCACTGCTCGGGGCCCCTGGCCATGACCGCGCAGGGGCGCACCGGCTGCCGCTGGTGCGCCCGGCCCGCAGCCTCCTGGTCCTGCCCGAACTGCGGGGCCACGGCTCTGCGCATGGTGCGCGTGGGCTCGGCGCGCACCGGCGAGGAGCTGGGGCGGGCCTTCCCCAACACGCCGGTCGTCGTCTCCGGGGCCCGCGAGGGCCACGGGGTGCTGAGCACCGTGGATGCCTCGCCCCGGCTGGTCGTGGCCACCCCCGGGGCCGAGCCCGTGGCCGAGGGCGGCTACGGCGCGGTGCTGCTCCTCGACGGCGGGGCGCTCTCGGCGCGCCCGGAGCTGGGGGCCACCGGCGAGGCGCTGCGCTGCTGGACCAATGCCGCAGTGCTGTGCGCCCCCGGCGGGACGGTCCTGCTGCTGGGATCCCCGGACCTCAGGACCTCCCAGGCACTCGTGCGCTGGGACCACGCCGGCTTCGCCCGGCAGGAGCTGGGGGAGCGCGAGGAGCTCCACCTGCCGCCGGCCTGGCGGGCGGCCCGCCTCGATGGGCCGCCGCGCGCGGTCGAGGCCCTGCTGGCCCACGCCCGGCAGAAGGGCTACGAGACCCTGGGGCCCGTGGCAGTGGCGCCGGTGACCGCGCCGCAGGCCGACCGGGAGCGGGAGGCGCCGGCAGTGCCGATGTCCCGGGCCCTCGTGCGCTGCCCCTGGGAGCAGGGGGAGGAACTCGCCCGGATGCTGCGCCTGTCCACCCGTGAGCGCTCGGTCAGGCGCGATGAGGCGGTGCGCATCGAGCTCGACCCGGCCTTCCTGTGGTGAGCGCCCAGCGCGCCGCCATCGACCGGCGCTGGAGGGCCATCGGGCCCCGGCACGGGCTCATCGGCCGCTCATCGGCCGCTGAGGGGCCGCACCGGGCGCGGGCGCGGCACCGGTGAGGGCGGCCCCGCGGGGGCCCCGTGGAGGGAGTCGCCCGCGGCTCCCGAGGCCGCCGACACCAGCAGCGTGAGGTAGTCGGTGGCCGTGACGCGCACGTCGCGCCCCTCGCTCAGGGCGGTCACCGCCGCGCCGTCGACGACGGCGATGACCATCTCGGGCTCCAGGGAGGAGCCCAGGTGCCGCAGGACCCGGGAGACCGCGGCGTTGAGGCGCTGACGGCCCTCCCGGTAGGCCTGCTCCACCGGGGCGGAGGTGCCAGCGGCGATGAGCTGGAGGTAGTGGCCCATGTAGGGGCCCTGGGCGGGCAGCGTGGCCTGGAGCAGGAAGCCGACGCGCTCGGGCAGCGGCGGCAGGGCGGTGAGGGTTTCGACGTGGTCGGCGACCTTCTCGGCCCGGGAGGCCCACAGCCCGATATTGAGCAGCCCCGCCTGGTGGAGGAGGTCATCGAGCCCGCTGAAGTAGTACGTCGTCGCCGACAGCGAGCACTCGGCGCGCTTGGCCACGCTTCGGTGGCTGACCGCACCGGGGCCCGCCTCGCGGATGATCGAGGCGGCGGCCTCGATGATCCCCTGACGCCTGTCCGATCCCCTGGAGGTGATACTGGAGTCCGTTCCGCCGCGGCTGGAGGCGGAGGGCGCATCGGCCCCCGGTCTGTTCTCGGACATGACAGCCATGGTATGCCGGTGGAGGCAGCAGGGCCGGCTGATCCGGGCGCGTGCCCGGGCGGCCGGATCAGCGGCACCGCTGCCGCGCCGAGGATCCCTACACTCCCTCTCGCGCCCCGGGCGCCGCAGCCGCGGCGCTGCTGGTCAGCTCCGAGCCGTGGATGACCCGCGACATGAGAATGGCCACCATCGCGATGACCGAGACCACGGTGAGGTAGACCGCGGGTGCCAGCGGGGAGCCGGTGACCTTGATGAGCCAGGTGACGATGTAGGGGGTCGTCCCGCCCAGGAGCGCGTTGGCGCCGTTGAAGGACAGGGCGAACCCGGAGTAGCGCACCTCGGTGGGGAAGGACTCGGCCAGGAAGGTGGCCAGCGTCCCGTCATTGGCGGTGAGGATGAGCGCGAAGACGATCTGGCAGGCGATGACCGCGATGAGCATGCCCGCGGCTTGCGTCATGACGTAGAACAGGGGGATGGTCAGGACGATGAAGGCCACGCATGCGCCGATGAGCATCCGGCGCCGGCCGAAGAGGTCGGACAGGTGCCCCATGACGAAGATCGCCGCGATGTAGACCGCCAGCATGATGGAGGTGGCCAGGGTGGCCGTGTCCGCGCTGAAGCCCAGCTCCTCATGGACATAGGTGGGCATGTAGCTCAGCAGCATGTAGAAGGCCACGGCGTTGAGGCAGGAGACCCCGAAGGTGATGAGCACCTCGCGCTTGTGGGATCGCAGGAGCTCGAGCAGCGGCTCGATGGAGCTGGCCTGCTTCTGGTCCTGATCCAGATCCTGGACCATCTCCTGGTAGACCGGGGAGTCCTCCAGGTGGACCCGGATGTAGCGGCCGATGAGGCCCAGGGGGCCGGCGAGCAGGAAGGGGATCCGCCAGCCCCAGCTCTGCATGGCGGCGTCGTCGAGCACGATGAACATGCCCGAGACCATGAGGGAACCGGCCAGCAGTCCCGCCGCGGTGGATGCGGGCACCAGGCTGGTGTACATCCCGCGCTTGGCGGCCGGTGCGTACTCCGCCAGGAAGGTCCCGGCCCCGGCGTACTCGCCGGAGGCCGAGAAGCCCTGGACCATCCGCAGCACCAGCAGGCCGAGGGCCGCGGCCACACCGATCGACGCGTAGCCCGGGAGCAGGCCGATGAGGAAGGTCGAGCCGGACATGAGCAGGATCGACCACGACAGGGCCCAGCGCCGCCCCTTCCGATCGCCCCAGGCGCCCCAGACCACGGCGCCGATGGGCCGCAGGATGAAGGACACGGCGAAGATGGCGTAGGTGTTCATCAACTGGGTCGTGGTATCCCCGGCGGGGAAGAAGACGTGCCCGATGACGATGGCGAGGTAGCCGTAGGAGGCGTAGTCGAACCACTCGATGAAGTTGCCGATGAAACTGGCCTTGGCGGCCTTGTTCAGCGCGGCGAAGTACTCGGGCGAGAGTTCCGGGGACGCGGAATCACTGCGTGCGGTGGGGGTCATGATGGATCTGCTCTCAGTTGCTCTGCCGGCCAGGCGTGGGAGGCAGCGGTCGGTCGGTGGTCGATCAGCTCGTGATCGGTGATGGATTGTCGACTTACTGAAGACATCGGGGTCGGCTATTGTGTGATGTCCACAATACTATCCTCAATGAGGCTGATACGTCAGTCCCTGATCCTCACATCCTACGGATCCTGCGGGCTGCACCCGACATCATCAGGGATGGGCGCGCCCCACTGCCCGCCCGCTGCCCGGGGCGGGGCAGCGGGCGGACAGCGCAAGCGGCTCGCCGGAGGGGCTCAGGCGGCGGCACCCTGGGGCTTGCGGACCACGAGCTCCAGGACGATGGGCAGCAGCCCGCCCCCCAGGATGAGCACGCCGCCGATGGCGCCGATGAGGGTCATCGGCTCGCTCCACAGCAGCAGGCCGAGCAGGAGGGCGACGACGCACTCCCAGTAGGAGACGGTCGAGAGCTCCACAGCCGGCAGGTGCTTGCCGGCCACCACGAGGAAGCCGATGGCGAAGAAGCCGCAGAAGAGGAACATCCCGATCGCCCAGGCCCAGTTGCTCGGGGCCATCACCTCCACGGGGTTGGTGGAGTCGAGCCAGGTGATGCGGCAGACCATGACGATGAGGGCGCCGATGGCGCCGAACAGGAAGTTCCAGAAGCCGCGGACCTCGGAGTCGACGTCGCCGCGGTAGCGGTAGAAGAACAGCGCCAGGCCGTAGAAGACCCCCGAGCCCAGGCCGAACAGGTCGCCCAGGGCCTTGTTGGGGAAGGCCGGGTCGGAGCCCAGTTCCAGGCCGATGGTCAGGCCGGTCTCGGGGGTGTAGTTGATCAGCCCGATGGTCATGAGCATGCCGATGAACACCAGCATGAGGAAGAAGCCGTTGCGCAGGGAGATCCTCTCCTTGAGGAAGATCCTGGCCAGGACGGCGGAGACCAGGGGGCCGGTGTAGATGAGGAAGACGGCGTTGGCGATCGTGGTCATGAGGGTCGATGACACGTAGAGGGCCAGGGAGGCGCCGATGGACAGGCCCCCGGCGATGATCGCGAAGGACAGCCTCGTGCTGCGCAGCTTGGGCAGCTTCTTGACCAGCAGGAGGATGACCAGGAACCCGATGACGCCGAAGGTCATGCGGCCGAAGGCGAGGAAGTCGCCGATGATGTAGCGCGATCCGTCGTCCTTCAGGGGTGTGGACAGCCGTCCGAAGGTCCCCACGAAGCCCATGCCGGTGGCGGACAGGAGCATGGCGGTGAAGCCGAGCTTCTTGTTCATCACCGCGCCGGAGGAGCCGGCAGCATCGGTGGCGGAGGGTGCTCGGGTGGGTCTGGTCATCGTCGTCTCTTTTCATTGACAGGGGTGGTGGGGCGCCCGATGGGCGCAGGGGATCGGCAGTGCCGTGCCCGGGGCGGACGCGGCACCGGCGAGGGTGGTATCCATGGCCGGCCGCAACCGGCCTGGTGGCTGCTGCCCGGCCATGGGCCCGGGCAGCAGCAGTCAGAAGCGCTCGAGGATCGCCCGGCCCATCTCCTCGACCACGGAGTCGGTGAGGATCCGGCCCTTGGCCTCAGTGGATGCCTGGGCGGAGGACAGGCATCCCGACTCCGGCGTGAGCGAGGCATCCACCGGGAGCAGGTCGTAGGCCGGCAGCTCGGCGGCGGGCAGGTCCATGACCCGATCCATGCGCACCAGGTCGGGGAAGTGCCGGAGCATGAGCGAGGTCTCCATGACCCCTCCGTGCTCGACGTCCCAGCCGGGGAAGCCGTCGGGGTAGAGCTCGGCGATGACCTCGTCGGTGACGAAGTCCCAGTAGGACACCATCATCACGCGCGGGGGGTCCTGCCTGCCCGCCAGGTCGCGCAGGGCCAGGTCGACCCCCTCGTAGATGAACTGGTAGTTCTCGTAGTGCCCGTTGATGAACACGATGCGGCGCGCGCCATGGCGCCACAGCTCGCGCACCAGGGTCCGGCACACGCCGATGACCGTCTCGGCGTCGAAGCCGAAGGAGCCGATGATGTGGTTGCCCCCGCCGGAGCGCTGCTGCGACTTGTACCCGGTGGAGACTGTGGGTCCCACGTAGGCGCCGATGCTCTCGGCGGTCAGCTCGGCCATCGTCGTCGATAGGAGCGTGTCCACCCCCAGGGGCATGTGGGGGCCGTGCTGCTCGATGGAGCCCACCGGGATGAGGATGATCGGGTCCCGGCTCAGGATCTCCCGGTAGGTGAAGGCGTCGATGCGGGTGATATTGCGTTCCTGGGTCATGTCTGCACTCCTGTTGCCCTAGAGGTGGTCGATTCTCAGGTCGCGTCCACGGGCTGCGGCTGCGCAGAGCCGGGGGAGGCCTCGGCCCGCGGCCCCTGGGCGGCCCGTGAGGGCTGATCGGCCCGGGTGGAGAAGTAGACCTGCGAGATCCCGCCCCCGATGATGAGCACGCCGCCGAGCATCTGCAGGCCGGTGAGGTGCTCGTGGAACAGGAAGAAGCCCAGCAGGGAGGCCATGATGGTCTCCTGATAGGAGATCGTGGCCAGCTCCCCGGCCAGCAGGATCCTGCTGGCGACGGTGAGGAAGTAGAAGGCGCCGAATCCGGTGATGAGGGCGGCGGCGACCAGCACGATCCAGGAGCGCCCATCCATCCCGGAGATGCTCCACGGCATCGTCACGATGCTGCCGGTCTCGTCGATCCGGGCCGTGGGGACGCCGTTGACCTCATCGCGCACGACGTACTCGAGCTTGGACCAGCGCATCGCCAGCATGACGCCGATGGTGCACACGGCGAACAGGAAGTTGTACCAGGCCCGGATATTGGAGTCGCAGTCCGTGCGGTAGCGCGAGACGAAGAGGTAGAGGCCGTAGGCCACGCCGGAGAGCAGGGCGATGATGTTGCCGAAGAGGTACTTGGCATCCAGGTCGAGCCCGAACCCGTTCTCCGAGACGATCTGCACGATGAGGAGTGTGCCCGCCAGCACAGCCACCAGGGAGGCGATCATCACCGGCTTGAAGGGCTCGCGCAGGAAGATCGTGGCCAGGACCGTGGAGTAGATCGGGCCGGTGTAGATGAGGAAGGAGGCGTTCGCCAGCGTGGTGTACTGGGTGGAGATGACGTAGAGGGAGGACAGCAGGCCCAGGAACATGCCCGAGAAGAAGATCGAGGGCGTGAATCTGGTCGCCCTGAGCTTGGCGAATCCCCCTACGGCGAGGAAGAAGAGCGACATGCCGATGATGCCGCTGAAGCTGCGGCAGAAGGCGATGAAGTCGCCCGGAGCATTGATGTAGCGTGCGAATGCGCCGATACCGCCCATGAGGCTCGACGACAGGAACATGAACCCGAAGCCCTTGAGCTTGAGGTGACCCGATGAGTCCAACGTCCGCTCCTTTGCGGTTGTGCACCATCGTGGTGCCGTGGATTTCCGTGTGCTTGCCGGTGGTGGAAGAGAATGGGTGAACGGGCAGGGATGAGGCCGACCGGGGAGGTGGGGCGTGCTGCACGACGGGCCGGTGGCCCGGGGGCGGCCGCGACGGGCCGCCCCCGGCCGGCAGTGAGGGTCAGACCAGGGTGGGGTCCTCGACCTGGTTGGGGAAGTAGTCCTCGCAGGTCCCCTCGCGGTAGACATCCGCGGTCGCGCAGTGCAGGCCGCCGCCGAAGGCGTAGGCGTCGCGGAACGGAACCGGGATGACATTCATGCCCAGCTTGTCCATCTGCTCCATCTGGTGGACCTCGCTGGCCTCGACGCAGACGGTCTTGTGGTCGATGACCAGGCAGTTCATGGACAGCCACACCGAGGAGTAGCACAGCGGGGGCGGGGTGTCGTGAGCCGGCTGAGCCGCGTCGACGATCTGCCAGTCATTGGCCTCGAAGATCTTGCGCTGCTCCTCGGGCAGACGACGGTGCGGGTTGTTGATGATCAGCCCGGGACGCAGCGGCACGAAGGTCGCGTCGATGTGAATCGGGTAGGGGTCGCCGGGGAAGTTCACGGCGTGCACGCGAAGGTCGGGGTAGTAGCGCTTGAACCACTCCATGGCCTTGCGGTTGGTGGTCAGGCCGTGCTGGATGAACAGGTCCTTGCCCACGCGCATGACGTCCGCGGCGTCCCACATGGGCTCGACCTCGGTGGTCACGAAGTCCTTGGCCGCGGTGCGCTCCAGGCGCTCCTCCAGCGAGATCTTCTCGTCGTAGTAGTTGTGCTTGTAGGACTTGTCGGTCAGACGCGGGCGGGGGGCCTGGGTCCACTTGAACTCCGGGTCCTCATCGAAGTACTGGCCCATGAGGTCCCAGTAGGCCAGGTACTCGAAGTAGCGGCAGCGGAAGGAGTTGGCCGAGGCCATGATCTCCGAGCCGATGGTCAGCAGGATGTCTCGCGGAGGCATCTGGGTGAAGCCGGACTCGGTGCGGAAGTCGGGCGTGGTGATGGCCTGGTTCCACTGCAGCGGGGTGGGCCGGTCAACCTTGATGCCCAGGCCCTCGAGGATCTTGGCGTAGTTGTCCAGCTGCTCGTTGGCGGCCTCGACCGTGGCCGTGGGGCGCGGGCCCCACATGCCGCGCATCTCGGAGTCGATCGGCACCTTCTCAGAGGTGGCGGGCTCCTCCGGGGGGATCACGGAGAAGTCGGCGCGGCCGACGATCACGTGCTTGAGCGGGTCGAAGTCATTCCAAGAGTTGACGATCTTCGTCATCAGTGAGTCACTCCCTTGTGCTCGATGGGGTTGATTGAGTGGATGGGAATAGGACGAGTGGTTGTCAAGGATCAGGCACGGCGGCATGCGCCTGCCTGTGCTGACCACCTCCTTCTAGCCGCCGCCCCGAATGGGAGGCACCCGGTGGGCGCGGTTGTCGGTCTGATCGAGGGGGAGGCGGGGCGGGCGGGGGCCCGCTCCGCCGCGGTTCACTTCCCCTCGGGATTCACAATAGTCCCGGTCGTGCCCTCCACCAGGGACACGGCGTCCTCGAGCCGGCCGATCGCCGCCATGTTGCCCGTGCTCTCCACGAAGCGGCACACGGCCTCGACCTTGGGCCCCATGGAGCCGGCGGGCAGGCCCATGCCGCGCAGGGCCTCGGGAGTCGCCCGGGGCACCTGCTCCTGGTCCTCGGTGCCGAAGTCCTTGTAGACGCCGTCGACATCGGTGAGGATGAACAGGGCGTCCGCCTTCAGGGCCTGGGCCAGGACCGAGGCGGTGAGGTCCTTGTCGATGACGGCCTCGACGCCCTGGAGCCTCCCATCGGTGCGGACGACGGGCACGCCGCCCCCGCCCGCGCACACCACGACGGTCCCGTTGTCGACCAGGGTGCGGATCACATCGGTCTCGACCACACCCTGGGGCTGGGGGGAGCCGACGACACGCCGGTAGTACTGGCCATCGGCCTTGACGCTCCAGCCCCGCTCCTTCGCCAGGCGCTCGGCCTCCTCCTTGGAGTAGACCTCGCCCACGAACTTGGTGGGGTTCTGGAAGGCCGGGTCATCGGCGTCGACCAGGGTCTGGTTGACCATGGCGGCGACCTGGCGGCCCGGCAGGGCGTTCTGCATCGCCTGCAGCAGCCAGTACCCGATCATGCCCTGCGTCTCGGCGCCCAGGGTGTCGAAGGGGTAGGGCTCGGACAGGCGCTCGTCATTGGCCGACTCCAGGGCCAGCACCCCCACCTGGGGGCCGTTGCCGTGGGTGATGACCAGCTCGTGCTCCTCGGCGAGCCTGGCGAGCTGGGCCGCGGCGAGCTCGACATTGGCGATCTGCGTGGTGGCGTCGGGCTTCTCCCCGCGCTTGAGAAGGGCGTTCCCTCCGAGTGCGACAACGATCCTCATATCTCTCAGTCCCAGTCTCCGAGGGTGGCGACCATGACGGCCTTGATGGTGTGCATGCGGTTCTCGGCCTGGTCGAAGGCCACGTTGGCCTCGGACTCGAAGACCTCGTCGGTGACCTCCAGCCCGTCCATCCCGGTCTTGTCGTAGATGTCCTGGCCCACCGTGGTGGCCCGGTCGTGGAAGGCCGGCAGGCAGTGCAGGAACTTGACCCCCGCGTTGCCCGTGGCCTTGAGCATCTCGGCGTTGACCTGGTAGGGCCGCAGCAGCGCGATGCGCTCGTCCCAGACCTCCTTGGGCTCACCCATGGAGACCCACACATCGGTGTACAGGAAGTCCACCCCCGCCACACCGGCAGCCACATCATCAGTGACCATGATCCGCGCCCCACTGCCCTGGGCCAGGCGCTGGGCCTGCTCGACCACCTCCGCACTGGTCTGCAGCTGGCGGGGAGCCACCATGCGCACATCCATGCCCATCAGCGCCCCCGCGATCAGCAGGGAGTTGGCCACATTGTTGCGCGCATCACCCAGATACGCGAACGAGATCTCCTCGATCGCCCTGCCCCCGGCATGCTCCAGCATCGTGAGCTGATCAGCCAGCATCTGAGTGGGATGCCACTCATCGGTCAGCCCGTTCCACACCGGCACCCCCGACAGCTCGGCCAGCTGCTCGACATGGGCCTGCTCCTTGCCGCGGAACTCGATCCCGTCGTAGAACCGCCCCAGCACCCGCGCGGTATCAGCCACCGACTCCTTATGACCCATCTGAGAGCCCGAGGGATCCAGATACGTCACCCGCGCCCCCTGATCATAAGCCGCCACCTCGAACGAGCACCGCGTGCGCGTCGAGGTCTTCTCAAAGATCAACGCGATGTTCTTCCCCTCCAAACGACGAACCTCACGCCCCTCCTTCTTCGCAGCCTTCAACTCAGCCGCCAGCTCAAGCAGACCACCCCACTCCTGAGCAGAGAAATCCAACTCCTTAAGAAAACTACGGCCA
>NZ_JAGFOU010000035.1 GCF_017592395.1 Actinomyces bowdenii | reverse complement strand
ATGTGGCGGTTTGAAGCCCCCGCCCGCACGGCGACTCCGAAGGGCCAAAACCTTCATGTCCTACGCAGCACAACTCAGCACTGCATCACCTACACACCCATGCAGCACCCCACCTTCGTGGCACACCCTTTTTCAAGAACTCGCATCCCTGCTGCAACTCACGGACCTGCTTCTTCAAACAGGCTATCTCCGCGGCTTCGGTAGCCGCTTGTCTTTCCTCGGCATTGCCGCGCTCCTTCTTAAGCTTCGCGACCCAGATGCCAACCGTCTGGGGCACCAGCTCGCAGGAAGCGGCCACCGACGCGATCGCGCGATCCTCCTCGATCACCCCGCGCACCACCTGCGCCTTGAACTCATCACAGTCACTTCGCCCTCGAGGCGGCTCCATCCTATCGAATCAAAGGAGGACGAACGTCCTCCCCTGTCCGAGAAACACCACTCACCCCAGACAGCCGCCGCCGTGGGGGATGTTGCCGATCTTCCTGACCTCGACATGGACCAGTGAGCCGGGGTGGTCGTGCTCGTAGCGGCGGATCGGTTCCCCGGTGGCCCGATCACAGGCTGATAACCGGTTGAGTCGGCAGGCCGTGAGGATCCGTGTGACGCTCAAAGGTGCGATACCGAACCGGGCAGCGAGCTGGACCGGTCCCTCTGGGAGCCCAAGCCGCAGGCTCACGCAGCGTCTGACTACGCGCTGTGGGGTCTTGTTCGGGCTGTGGTGGGGGCGTGACGATCTGTCCGTCATGGGCTCGCCGGCCCGGTAGCGGTCGGCCCATCGTTTGACGGTGGGCCAGGAGACCTGGAACCTCGCGGCGACCTCGCAGATCGGCACGCCGCTGTCGACAACGAGCCGGGCGACGATCGGACGGTGTCTTGGGGTCAGTGCTGCGTTAGCGTGGGACACAAGAGGGCCTTCCTGGCTTGACGTGGTGCTGTGGCAAGTCCCACTCAACCAGCAAGGCCCTCCCCTTGCTCACACGCCCGGATCACAGTCCTTCAACCAACCTGTCCGATCAGTACACCTAACCGGTCCACTCCCGGACCGTGCCAGGCGATGCCCAGCGCGGCCAGGAGGAGGGCGAGAGTCACTGCCCCGAAGGCGATCAGCCGCCCAAAGCCGAAGAGCAGCGCGGCCACTGGTGGCCCCACGATGGAGGCCACCGCCCCATGGCGACGATCCAGGAACTCGCCCGCGACTCGGTCGTCCCGTGGAGCCAGGGGAGGAAGGCGGAAGTGCCGGCGGAGACAACGACGGCGCACAGCGATTGCAGGGCGGCGCAGGCAACCACCGGCAACGCACAGGGCGACACCACCATTCCCAGCACGCACAGAGCGTAGGCCGCGGCGGCGGCGATCCAGGCGATTCTCCCCGAAGCACGATCGAGCAGCGAGCCGAGGACCGGGGCCAGGAGCACAGGCGGGAGCAGATTCGCCAGAGCAACGCCCGTCACCCACCACGCGACGGACAGGCGCGAGGCCGACAGCAGGAGCAGGGCGTGGACCACCGAATCGCCGACAGCGCTCACGACAATGGCGGACAGGACGAGGGCGAGGCGGAACCTGCTCATGTCCATCGGATGGCCAGGGCATGGAGCCCGGGCGGCGCAGAGCGCGAGTGATTGCCAACGGCCGCGTCGCACTGAGGGGGAGCCGAAGGACGTGAGTCGGGCTGGCGGGATTTGAACCCGCGGCCCCCTGCTCCCAAAGCAGGTGCGCTACCAAACTGCGCCACAGCCCGGAAGAGCCGTCGGGGCCGCCCTGATCGACGGCCCCGAGAAGCTCTCAGAGCGGGTGACGGGAATCGAACCCGCGCAATCTGCTTGGAAGGCAGAGGCTCTACCATTGAGCTACACCCGCGAGGGAGCGGAGGCGTGTGATTTCAGCCCCCGCACTGGTCTCAGTGCTCGATGAGACCGGCCTTGTAGGCCCTCACCAGGCGGCGGGGCACCGTGATCTTGCGCCCCCCGATGCGCACGGTGTCGAGCGTGGTGAGCTCGGCCTTCCACTGCGAACGGCGGTTGCGGGTGTTGCTGCGGGACATCTTCCGCTTGGGCACTGCCATGGACCCGCTCCTTCCACGATAATTAGGGATCCTTCGATCCGTCGAAAACTGGACCGAGGGACACCATAACGACTCCCGGGCGCGGGCTTCCAGCCCGGAACCGGTGTCGGCCATGTGACATCGGTCCCGTCGGCGCGCCGCCCTCACCGCCCCTGCCCTTCGCGGCGCCCACCGGTGGGGCACCGCCCCATGGGAGGATGGCCGAATGAGCCTGCACCAGGTCAGCGAGCCGAGCCCCTCATGCCTGACCCCCGCACGCGCCGACCAGCCGGAGATCGGCCTGGAGGTCAAGCGCTCCCGCTTCCTGGGGCGCGCCGCCCGTGCGGAGAGCGAGGAGGAGGCCAGGGCCTTCATCGCCCGCATCCGCTCGACCTATCCCGACGCCCGCCACCACTGCTCGGCCTTCATCCTGGCCCCGCAGGGGGCCCAGCCCGTCGAGCGCTCCAGCGATGACGGCGAGCCCTCGGGCACCGCCGGCCAGCCCATGCTGGAGGTCCTGCGCGCCAGCGGCGCCGTCAATGCCGCCGTCGTGGTGACCCGGTACTTCGGCGGCACCCTGCTGGGCACGGGCGGCCTGGTGCGCGCCTACTCCGAGACCGCCGCCCGCGCCCTGGCGGCCGCCTCCTGGGTCGAGCAGCGTCGGGCCCACCTGTGGGAGGTCCGGGTTCCCCTCGCACAGGCCGGCAGGCTGGAGGCCGAGCTGCGGGCCCTGCCGCCGCGGGAGGGCATCGGCCTGGAGGAGACCATCTGGGGGCCCACCCACGCCGTCCTGACCCTGACGACCGCCTCCTCCGACGCCGTCGCCCTGACCGAGGTCCTGGCCTCGCGCACTCAGGGGCGGGCGGTGCCCGAGCCCGCGGGCAGTCGCCTCGTCGAGACCCCGACGGCGGCCCCCGCCACCGTGACCCGATAGCCCACCCGCCTTCTGCTGGCTCACACGCATACCGCCGGGTCAGAACGGACGAACTGGCCCAGCGTGATGCGAGTGACCCAGCAGGAAGCGCACGGGCCAGCAGGAGATGGACGGCCCCCGCTGTCACGCCCACGGCGAAACAATGCCCACAATGCGGTTCTGCAGGTCGCCGTGCCTCAGGACGCCGGTAGTATGCCCCTATCCGCCGTCATGCGGTGGCCGACGGGCGTCAAGACCGATCCGCGCGCACCTGGCCCCGCGTCCCCGGGCACCCGGCGCACAATCGCCGGAGCGGGGAAGATCGAGAGGAGGACATCATGAGGGCTGCTCCTGCTGTGCCCGTGATGCGCCGCATGTCCTCCTGCTGTCGGTGTCGATAGGGCGCCAGGCCACGATATCCAGTGCGCGCGTCGCTGCGCGCATGCCCGGCGCTCCCCCGTGCAGCCCCTACCCGACTGCCACCCCATGCGGCCGCGAACCGCACCCGGGCCCGCCTCGAACAGGTCTGGTGCCGCCGGCGCTGTCACGCCGCCTCCGGGACCCCGGAGCCCCGGTGGGCAGGGCCCCGATCGACTCCCGATCGGCCACCGCCCCAGGCACTGCAACCGGCCCCGCGCCGGCCCAGGCCCTGCCAGCCCGCGGGCCCGCCCACGCACGCAGAAGTAAAGGAATCATCATGGCCTACGCGAACGACGTCACCGGCCTCGTCGGCAACACCCCCCTGGTCCGCATCAACCGCATCACCGACGGCGCCCCGGCCACCGTCCTGGCCAAGGTGGAGGCCTTCGAGCCGGCCTCCAGCGTCAAGGACCGCATCGCCCTGTCCATCGTGCGCGCCGCGGAGGAGTCCGGTGCGCTCAAGCCCGGGGGCACCATCATCGAGGCCACCTCCGGCAACACCGGCGTGGGCCTGGCCATGGTGGGTGCCGCCCTGGGGTACCGGGTGGTCATCACCATGCCCGAGACCTTCTCCAAGGAGCGCCGCGCCATCATGCGCGCCTTCGGCGCCGAGTTGGTGCTGACCACCGAGGGGGGCGTGGCCGGGGCGGTCAAGCGCGCCGAGGAGATCCAGGCCGCCACCCCCAACTCCATCCTGGCCTCCCAGTTCACCAACCCCGCCAACCCCAAGGTCCACCGCGAGACCACTGCCCGGGAGATCCTGGAGCAGACCGGTGGCGGGCTCGACGCCTTCGTGGCGGGCATCGGCACCGGCGGCACCCTCACCGGTGTGGGCCAGGTGCTGCGCCAGGAGAAGCCGGGGGTCAGGATCTACGGGGTTGAGCCCGCCGAGTCCCCCCTGCTGAGCGAGGGCTCCTGGTCCCCGCACAAGATCCAGGGCATGGGCCCCAACATCATCCCCGAGGTCCTGGACCAGCAGGTCTGGGACGAGCTGCTCCACATCAGCTCGGAGCAGTCCATCGCCTATGCCCGCCGCGCCGCCGCCGAGGAGGGGCTGCTGGTGGGCATCTCCTCCGGCGCTGCCCTGGCGGCAGCCGCCGAGCTGGCCAAGCGCCCCGAGTTCGAGGGCAAGACGATCGTCACGGTCCTGCCCGACACCGGCGAGCGCTACCTGTCCACGGTGCTGTTCCAGGACCTGCTCAACTGAGACCGAGGGCCCGCGGTGCCCGCGCCCCAGGGCCGGGGCGCCGCGGGCCCCGCCCCGGCCGGCGCCGTCCCACCATCGAGGAGAACACCATGCCCAAGCCGCCCGGACCGGCGAAGCCGGCCACGACGATGCGCCGCCTGCTGGAGCAGGCCCGTGGAGACCTGGCAGCCGCGCGCAGGCGCGACCCCGCGGCGCGCTCCAGCCTGGAGGTCGCCCTGCTCTACCCCGGGGTGCACGCCCTGTGGGCCCACCGGGCCGCCCACCAGCTGTGGAACCACGGCCACCACTTCTCTGCGCGCGCCCTGGCGCAGATCGCCCGGGGCGCCACCGGCATCGAGATCCACCCGGCCGCCAGGATCGGCGAGCGCTTCTTCATCGACCACGGCATGGGTGTGGTCATCGGGGAGACCGCGGAGGTGGGCGACGACGTTCTCATGTTCCACGGCGTCACCCTGGGCGGGGTCTCGATGAGCCCGGGCAAGCGCCACCCCACGATCGGCAACAACGTGCAGATCGGGGCCGGGGCCAAGGTGCTCGGGCCGGTGACGGTGGAGGACGGCGCCAAGATCGGGGCCAATGCCGTGCTGGTCAAGAACCTGCCCCAGGGGCATGTGGCCGTGGGCGTGCCCAGCCGCGCCCGCGACCCCCGCACGGATCCCGAGCTCATGCTCGACCCCACCATCTACATCTGAGCGTCTCTGATGAAGGAGGGCTCCGGGCGGCTCAGCGCATGACAATGCCTGCGGCCAGGTCGCGCAGGCGGCGGAAGACCGCGCCGCCCGAGGCCCGCGACCCGTTGTGCTCGTACTCGCTGGTGATCCAGGTGCGCATGCCCGGTATGAGGGAGGCGGTCTCCAGGGACAGTGCCATGGGGACGAAGACGTCCCGGGCGTAGACGGCCGCCGCGCCCGGGACCCGGGCGGCCCGCAGGCAGTCCTGCGCATAGAGGCGCGGCCACTCCTGCTCGGCCAGGAGGTCGGCGACCTCCAGCCAGGGGGCGAGCAGGGGGTCCTCGGCCAGATGGGAGTGGCTGAGATGCTCACCGGTGAGCAGGGTGGGGTCCTGGGCGAAGGCCTCGGGCAGGCCCCGCTCGGCGGCCCACGCCGTCACCCCGCCGTCGGCCCAGCAGGACTCGTGGATGACGGCGTAGAGCGGGTTGCGGGCGCTGAAGGGCAGCATCCCGGCCAGGTCGTGCCGGAAGCGCGCGGAGGCGGGGTCGGCCTCCAGGAGGTGGTGGAGGGCGTCGGCTCCACCGCTGGCGCCCAGGGCGATGCCCAGTCCGCGCAGGCGGGTGGGGCCCACCGGGCGGCCCTCGGGGGTGAGGATCTCACCCCGGGCGGCGGCCTCCATGAGGGCGGCCATCCGGTCGCGGTCGGCGGGGTGGCGGGCGTAGTAGTCCTCACTGGCCGACCGCATCGCCTCGTAGGTCAGGGCGTAGACCTCCTCGATGCCGTGGCCCACGGCCGGCAGGCCCCCGGTGAGGTAGGCGCGCTCCAGGCTGTCGGCATGAGCGGAGAGGTAGCGGGTGACGCAGAAGCCCCCGAAGGACTGGCCCGCCGCGCTCCAGCGCTCCAGGCCCAGGCCGCGGCGCAGGTCCTCGCAGTCCTCAACGATCTCATCGGCGCGCATGTGGGTGAGCAGGCGGGCCGTCCCGGCCGCATCCCCTCCGGCGTCGGGGCGGTCGATGGGGGTCGAGCCTCCGGTGCCGCGCTGGTCGAGCAGGATGAGGCGGTGGTGCTCCAGGAGGGCGCCCAGCCATCCCAGGCCGGCGTCGGCGCTGGGGCGCGGCGCCTCGAATCCCGGGCCGCCCTGGAGGAAGACCAGCGGCGGCTTGACGGCCGGGTCCTCGCCCGCGAGCGCGACCTCCCGGGCGTGGAGGGTGAGGGTGCGCCCGCCATCGGGCATGCGGTCCCCCTGGCCGCTGCGGTCCAGGGGGACGGCCAGGCGATGCTCGCGGGTGAGGAGCCCGGCGGTGGCCGAGGACCAGGCGGTGGAGCTCAGTGCTGAGGTGGTCACGGGCGCACTTTAAGCGGCCCGGCGACGCCCTGCACCCGTACTGGACGCGATCCGCCTCGGCGGTGCCCGGCTGTCGCCTGCGCTTTCGCCCTTCTGGACACGGATATGCTCCCTTGAAGAGGGCGCATGTGCGTCCAGAAGGGGCGGATCGCACGGAGGCGGGCCCTCGACGGCGCTCAGCGGGCCTGGCAGCGCGGGCACCAGAAGAGGCGGCGCCCGGCGACCTCCCTCTCCGCGATGGGCGTCCCGCAGCGCAGGCACGGCCGGCCGGTGCGGTGGTAGACGTACCAGCGCCCGGCCTCCTCATCGCCCGGCGGCAGCGGCTCGGGCACGTCCTGCTCATCGACGGTGGTGATGAAGCCGGTGGCCACCCCGTACTCCATGAGCGGCCCGAGGTCGTCCCAGATGGCGCGCAGGCGCTGCTCGCTGACCCGGTTGCCGGGGCGGAAGGGGCTGGTCCCGGTGCGGAAGAGGGTCTCGGCGCGGAAGATGTTGCCGGCTCCCGCCAGGACCGACTGGTCCATGAGCAGCTCGCCCACCGCCTTGCGCCGGCGCCGCGCCGCGGAGACGAAGGCCTGCGCCTGCCCGTCGGGGCGCAGCGGGTCGGGCCCCAGGCGGCGGCGCACGGCCGCCACGCCATCGGCGTCCAGCAGCTCGCAGGCCGCGGGCCCGGTGAGGTCGGCGACACCGTGCTCACCCTGGAGCCGCAGGCGCACCGCCCCTCGCGGCTCGGGCGGCTCCCACTGCCGGGACGCCGGGGCGAGGGGCTCCCCCGGCCCGCCACCACGCGCGTCCCCGGAGGCCGTCCCGGGCTCGGCGCCGCCCTGGCCGAGGAGCGCCCGGGGCACCGGGTCCTGTCCCCTGAGTCCGGACAGGGCCGAGCCCCCGCCGTGGGCCAGCGCATGCTCGCCCCGCTCCCCCACCCGCCGCCGGGGCGCGCCGATGGCGTGGGGCGCGGTGAACTCTCCGTCCCCGTCGAAGGTCCAGGAGCCGTACAGGCCCAGGTGGATGCGCAGCCAGGTGACGGCCCCGTCATCCACGGGCAGGTCGGCCCGCGGGCCGAAGGGGACGAAGAGGTGCTTGCCGTGGGCCTGGGCCCCGAGCATCACCTGCCCGTCGAGCCGCTCGGCGCCGGCGGCGAAGCGGCCCTGCGGGGAGGAGGCGCGCAGCCGCTGCCCTCCGTAGAGCTCGCTCAGGGCAGCGGCGAGTCGGTGGATGGTGTGGCCCTCGGGCATGGTCCGATGCTGCTCCTGGCACTCGTCCCGGTACTTCGGCGGCGGCTCAGCCCCGGGCGGGGGAGATCCCGGCATGGGCGCGCAGCTCGTAGTCGGCGAGCTGGGCGATGCGGCGCACGTGCCGCTCATCGCCGCTGAAGGGCTCGGCGATGAAGGCGTCGATGATCTCCAGGCCCTGGTCCCGGGAGTGCATGCGCCCGCCCAGGGCCACCACGTTGGCGTTGTTGTGCTGACGGGCCAGTCGAGCGGTCTCCACCGACCAGGCCAGGGCTGCTCGCACCCCGTCGACCTTGTTGGCGGCGATCTGCTCACCGTTGCCGCTGCCGCCCAGGACGACGCCCAGGCTCCCGGCGTCGGCCACCACCGCCTCCCCGCAGTCCAGGCAGAAGGCGGGGTAGTCGTCCTCGGGGTCGTAGGCGTGGGCGCCGTGGTCGATGACCTCGTGCCCTCGCCCGGCCAGGTGCTCGCTGAGGGCGGCCTTGAACTCGAAGCCCGCATGGTCGGAGGCGATGTGGATGCGCATGTCAGGGATTGTGCCTCACGCGAACACCTCCGCGCAGCAGCGGGGCCGTGAGGTCCGTCCTGGTCGCAGGGCGCTAGCGTGGCGCCATGACTGACGCCCCCGCCTCTCCCGCATCCTCGCCCTCCTCCCGCTCGAGCGCCCCGGCGGCGCCGGCCGCCTCCGCCGGGCCCTGCGCGGAGCGGGTGATCGCCGGGGTGCTGGAGAGCAGCGCCATCGACGGGGCCGTGCGCCCCCAGGACGACCTCTACCGCTACGTCAACGGCTCCTGGCTGGCCACCGCGCAGATCCCGGCCGACCGGCCCGGCACCGGCGCCTTCATCGCCCTGCGCGACGCCTCGGAGGAGGCCTGCCGCGAGATCGTCGAGGAGGCGGCCCGACAGGCGCAGGACTCGGGCGCGCAGGCGCCGGCCGCGTCGAATCGCGGGCGGATCGGGGCCCTATACGCGTCCTTCATGGATGAGGAGCGCATCGAGTCCCTGGGCACCGCCCCCCTGGAGGCCGATCTCGCCCCGGTGCTGGGGGCCTCGACCAAGGAGGAGCTGGCCCGGGCCATCGGGGCCATGATCGCCACCGGCTTCACCGGCGTCATCGACGCCGCGGTGGAGGTGGATCTCAACGATCCGCAGCGCTACACCACCTGGATCGGGCAGTCCGGGCTCGGCCTTCCCGATGAGTCCTACTACCGCGAGGAGGCCCAGGCCGAGCTGCGGCGGGCCTACACGGCGCATGTGGCCAGGATGCTGGAGCTGGCGGGCCTTCCCGAGCGCCTGGGCGCCCCGGCCGAGGATCTGGCCGGCCGGGTCATGGCCCTGGAGACGGCGCTGGCCAAGGGCCACTGGGACCGGGTGGCCTGCCGTGACATCGAGAGGATGAACAACCCGATGTCCTGGCAGGAGGCACTGGGCTCGGCCCCGGGCCTGCCCTGGCAGGAGTGGCGCGCGGGGGTGGAGCAGGCTGCGGCCCTGGCCGGGGTGGAGCGCACCCGCCTGCTCGATGAGGCCATCGTCACCCAGCCCGACTACCTGCCGCATGCCGCGGGCGTGTGGGAGTCCACCGACCTGGAGGATCTCAGGGCCTGGGCGGCCTGGCACGTGGTCCACGGGCGGGCCTCCCTGCTGCCGGCCGCCTTCGTGGAGGAGAGCTTCGAGTTCTACGGGCGCACCCTCCAGGGCACCGACGAGCTGCGGCCGCGCTGGAAGCGCGGGGTGGGCCTGGTGGAGTCGTGCCTGGGCGAGGCCCTGGGCGAGCTGTACGTCGAGCGCCATTTCCCCGCGCCCCACAAGGAGGCCATGGAGGTGCTGGTCGCCCGCCTCATCGAGGCCTACCGCGAGTCCATCTCCTCCTTGGAGTGGATGAGCCGGGCCACCCGCGAGCGGGCCCTGGAGAAGCTGGCCCTGTTCACCCCCAAGATCGGGTACCCGGTCAAGTGGCGGGACTACTCGGCCGTGGTGATCACCCCCGGCGACGTCATGGCCTCGGTGCGCAGCGTGGAGGCCGCGGACCTGGCCCGGGCCCTGGACAAGCTCACCGGCCCGGTGGACCGCGATGAGTGGCACATGACGCCCCAGACGGTCAACGCCTACTACAACCCGACGATGAACGAGATCGTCTTCCCCGCCGCGATCCTCCAACCGCCCTTCTTCGACCCGCAGGCCGACGACGCCGTCAACTACGCGGGCATCGGCGCGGTGATCGGCCACGAGATCGGGCACGGCTTCGACGACCAGGGCTCGACCTTCGATGGGACCGGGAAGGTCAGCGACTGGTGGACCCAGGAGGACCGCGAGGCCTTCACCGAGCGCACCCGGGCGCTCATCGCCCAGTACGACGCCTACCGCCCGGCCCTGCTGGTGGAGCGCGCCCAGGCCGCGGGCACCCCCGTCGATGAGGTGCCGCATGTCAATGGCGCCCTGACCATCGGTGAGAACATCGGCGATCTGGGGGGCCTGGGCATCGCCCTGAAGGCCTACCGCCTGGCCCTGGCCGCCCAGGGCATCGAGTCGGTGGACCAGGCGCCGGTGATCGAGGGGCTGACCGCCATGGAGCGCTTCTTCTACTCCTGGGCGCGCATCTGGCGCTCGAAGAACCGCGATGACTACGCCGAGCTGCTCCTGACCATCGACCCGCACTCCCCCGCGGAGTTCCGCTGCAACGGGATCGTGCGCAATGTGGATGCCTTCTACGAGGCCTTCGACCTGGGGCCCGACGACGCCCTGTGGCTCGACCCCGACGAGCGCGTCTCCATCTGGTGAGCGGGTCGGCCCGGTGAGCGGGCCGACCCGGGGTGCGGCCGGGGCCGGGATGGCGGGCCGCGGCCGCGCCCCTACCCCACGCGCCCGGGCCGCCGCCCCGCGACGCGCCGGGCGCCCGCCCAGGGCGCCTCATCGCGCCAGGCCATCGCGAGGCCGGGCTCCCCGGGCCCGATGCGGCCCCCATCGCCGCCGAGACCTGGGCAATAGGGCCCTGACCAGCGCATCCTCCATGGGATGGCCCCCACGGCGAAGCCCCTCCGACCCCCGTCACCGCGCCGCGACCCGCAGGCAGCCGAGGAAGATCACATTTTCATCACCCTCAAAGATGGCGCGACCCAGGGGTTTCACGCTAGCCTCGTCAATGATCACAGCAACGTCACGATCCGGATCGGGGCGTGGCCCACACGAGAACCCAACTGAACCCAATCCCACCCTTGGAGGTCTCAATGCGTCCTGGACGCCCCCTCACCGCCTTCAGCGTCGGCGCCGCCATCCTCGGCGCCTCCCTTGTCGCTGCGCCGGCCCTGGCCGACGAGTCCACTGACAGCCAGTTCGACATCACGACGGTCGCCGATGTCGTCAACCCGGCCGACACCGCGCTGGCCGTGTCCGGCGTCGGCTGCACCGGGACGAATGCCACCGTCGGCGTCGCCCTGCTGCCCCCCGGCAGCAATGACGTCTCCGGCGGCGTGACCGTCACTCCCGCCGCGGACGGCTCCTGGAGCACCACCCTGGACGTCGCCGCGGCGATCAAGGCCAGTGGCGGCGACCCGAACCAGGACGGCTGGAGCGTCGGCGCCGCCTGCGGCACCTACAACGGCGTCACCGGCGCCGACGCCGAGGCCGTCGTGTTCGACAACACCGAGGTCACCGGCAGCTACACCATCACGGGCGAGGCCGGGGCCCAGACCATCGCCGTGGAGGTCGGCGGCTTCTCCAGTGGCGAGACCGCCACCGTCACCCTCAACGCGGTGGAGGACAACTCCGTGGCGGCCACCCTGGGCGAGATGACCATCGACCAGGACGGCAAGGGAACCGGCTCCTTCCCCGCGCCCACCAGCATTCCCGACGGCACCTACCGCCTGGTCATCACCGGCAGCCGCTACGGCGAGACCGCCGGCTCGATCAAGCTCATCCAGGTCTCCGGCGGCACCTACAGCGCCGTGGAGGACAACAGCGGCAAGGGCGGCCAGGGCAATGACGGCACCGTGGGCTCCACCGGCACTGACGGCGCCACCCACGAGCCCGCCGCCTCCCAGGGCAGCGGCGCCACCGTGTCGGTGACCGCTGGTGCCACCCAGGCCGCTGCTCCCGCCCGGGGCAACTCGGCCCTGGCCCGCACCGGCGCCAACGGCCTGCTCTTCGGCGGCATCGCCCTGGCCCTGGTGGCCATCGGCGGCGGTGTGCTCTACGTCCGTCGTCGCAAGGCCTGAGCCCATGATGCTGGGATGACCCAGTCCTCCACCTCCTTCGCCGGGGAGGGCACGCCAGGCGTGCCCTCCCCGGCGAAGCTCTCATCCGGCCGGCCCTCCCCTCCGCAGGGCGCACGCCGCCGCTGGGCGCCGCCCCGCAGCTGGTCCCGGCGACGGCGCCTGACGATCATCGCCCTCGGCCTGGTCCTGGCCCTGGTGGCACTCATCTGCACGGACCTCGCGGTGCTCTCCCACCGGCCCCAGCGGGTGGAGGTGGCCCTGCCCCAGCCCGGCCCCCAGGCATCCGGCTCCCCCGGGCAGACCTGGCTCATCCTGGGCCTGGACTCCCGCGAGACAGTGCCGGCCGGCCCCAACCACTACGGCACCACCGCCGAGGTCGAGGGATCCCGGGCCGATATCATCGCCCTGGTCCAGCCCGGCGACGAGGGCCTGTCCGTGCTCACCCTCCCCCGGGAGCTGACCGCCCGCGGCCCCGGCGGGGAGCTGGAGCGCCTCGCCGCCAGCCACCTGCGCGGCCCCCAGTACACCGTCGACCTCCTGTGCGGCTCCCTGGGAGTGACCACCACCCACCTGGTGACCATCGACATGGCGCAGTTCGCCGCGATCATCGACTCCCTGGGGGGCCTGGAGGTCGAGATACCCGAGCCCGTGCGCGACAGCTACTCGGGACTGGACCTCTCCCGGGCGGGGCGCCAGCGGCTGGACGGCGTCCAGGCCCTGGCCCTGGTCCGCTCCCGGCACCCCGAGATCCTGCGCGAGGGCGCCTGGACCCCCCTGGGGGAGACCGAGGGGAACAAGTACCGCAGTGAGTCGACCTCCATGGTCATGACGGCGATGCTCAGCGCCATGAGTGATGGCGCCGCCAACCCCTGGACGATGCGCACTCGGATCCATCGGATCGCCTCCCACCTCTCCCTCGATGAGAGCACCGGGGCCCTGGATCTGCTGTCCCTGGCGCGCTCGGCCTCCCGGGCCCGCAGCAGTGGCGCCCTCACGGTCGAGGGCCTGCCCCTGCCCACCCAGGAGGGCAGTGTCATGGCCTTCCCCGATGAGCGCTCCCACGAGGTCCTCGCCCAGCACGGCTACACCCCCGGGGCCTGCACCCCGGCCGCGCCATAGCCCCGGCCGCGCAGGGGCCCGCTGCCCCGGGCGCCGGCCCGCGGCAGCGGCGTGCCCGGTGATGCTTCACCGCGGGCCGGAGCGGTGAGACAATCGGCGACGGCTCCCGCCCCGACTGCCGCACCGGTGCGGCAGGACCGGCCGAGCCGCCCCATCCACCCATATCGAGGAGCACACATGCCCGGTCAGAACCTGACCCGCGACGAGGCCATCGCACGCGCCGCCACCGTCACCACCACCAGTTACGACGTCGTCCTGGACCTCACGCGCGGCGAGCAGACCTTCAGCTCCACGACCACCGCGCGATTCAGCGCCACTCCCGGCGGCTCCACCTTCATCGACCTCATCGCCGCCGAGGTCCGCAGCATCGTCCTCAACGGCCGCCCCCTGGACCCCGCGCAGGTCTACGCCGACTCGCGCATCGCCCTGGAGGGCCTGGAGGCGGACAACGAGCTCGTCGTGGAGGCCGACTGCTCCTACATGCACACCGGTGAGGGCCTCCACCGCTTCACCGACCCCGCCGACGGCCAGACCTACCTCTACACCCAGTTCGAGGTGCCCGACTCCCGCCGCGTCTACGCCGTCTTCGAGCAGCCCGACCTCAAGGCCTCCTTCACCTTCACCGTCACGGTCCCCGCCGCCTGGACCGTCCTGTCCAACTCGCCCACGCCCGAGCCCACCGACGCCGGGGAGGGGGCCCGCACCTTCGCCTTCGCCCCCACCGAGCGCATGAGCTCCTACATCACCGCGATCGTGGCCGGGCCGTATGAGGGGGTCAGGGACGAGTACGTGGCCGACGACGGCCGCGTCATCCCCCTGGGCGTGTACTGCCGCGCCAGCCTGGCCCAGCACATGGACGCCGAGGAGATCCTGGAGATCACCAAGAGGGGCTTCGCCTACTACGAGGAGCTCTTCTCCACGCCCTACGCCTTCACCAAGTACGACCAGATCTTCGTGCCCGAGTTCAATGCGGGGGCCATGGAGAACGCCGGGTGCGTGACCCACCGCGACGACTACATCTTCCGCTCCCGGCCCGTTCAGGCCCGCGTGGAGCGGCGGGCCGTGACGATCCTGCACGAGCTGGCGCACATGTGGTTCGGCGACATGGTGACCATGACGTGGTGGAACGACCTGTGGCTCAACGAGTCCTTCGCCGAGTACACCTCCACCCTGGCCACCGCGGAGACCACGCGCTGGTCGGATGCCTGGACCACCTTCCAGACCATTGAGAAGGGGTGGGCCTACAACCAGGACCAGCTCTCCTCCACCCACCCGGTGGCCGCCGAGATCAACGACCTGCACGACGTCGAGGTCAACTTCGACGGCATCACCTATGCCAAGGGCGCCTCCGTGCTGGCCGCCCTGGTGGGCTACGTGGGCCGGGAGAACTTCTTCACCGGGATCAGGAACTACCTGGCCGCCCACGCCTACGCCAACGCCGAGCTGTCCGACCTGCTGGCCGAGCTCGAGGCGGTCTCGGGCCGCGACCTGTCGGCCTGGACCCGGGTGTGGCTCCAGGAGGCGGGGGTGACCACGCTGCGCACCGAGATCACGGTGGCCGACGGACTGGTCTCCCGGGCCGCCATCCGCCAGGAGATCCCCGAGGGCTCCCCAGCCTCGCTGCGCCCCCACCGCGTGGTGCTGGGCCTCTACAGCCTCACCGGCCAGGGCGAGCAGGCGCGCCTGGAGCGCACCGGGCGCGTGGAGCTCGACGTCGATGGCGAGCTGGCGGAGGTGCCCGAGCTGGTCGGCTCGGCCCGCCCCGACGTCATCGTCCTCAACGACGAGGACCTCACCTACGCCAAGGTGCGCCTCGACGAGGACTCGCTGCGACTGGGCCTGGAGCACATCGAGGCCTTCACCGAGTCCCTGCCGCGCTCGGTGGTGCTGGCCTCGGCCTGGGACATGGTGCGCGACGGCGAGCTCGCCTCCTCCCGGTTCCTCCAGGCGGCCCTGCGCGCCCTGGGCGTCGAGGAGCACTCCTCGGTGCTCCAGGGCCTGCTCGGCCGGATCACCACCTGCCTGTCGGCCTACCTTCCCCCGCAGCGGCGCCGCGAGCTGGCCTCCCCCACCGCCCAGGGCCTGCTGGACCTGGCGCGCGCGGCCCGGCCCGGCAGCGACAAGCAGCTCCAGCTCGTGCGCGCCCTGGCCGCCCACGCCACCACTCCCGAGCAGCTCGATGCGGTGGCGGGCATCCTGGAGGGCACCACGGTCCTGGAGGGCCTGGCCGTGGACCAGGACCTGCGCTGGGAGCTGCTCATCGGCCTGGTGGCCGCCGGAGGCCACGGCCAGGAGCGGATCGAGGCCGAGGCCGGGCGGGACGTGACCACCACGGGCCGTGAGCGCGCCGCCGAGGCCCGCGCCTCCATCCCCACCGCCCAGGCCAAGGAGGCCGCCTGGCGCGCGCTGGTGGACGACGCCTCGATGCCCAATGAGACCCAGGTGCGCGTCCTGCGCGGACTGACCAATGTGGAGCGCAGCCCCGAGCTACTCGTGCCCTATATCGCCGAGTACGTGCGCGAGGCCGAGGGGATCTGGGAGTCGCGCACCTTCCACATGGCCGAGAACCTGCTCAGGGGCCTGTGGTCCTCGGCCACGGTGGGCCTGGAGGGGGCCGACCCCATCGGCGCGCTCCGGGGGTGGCTGGCCGAGCACGAGCAGGCTCCAGCGGCACTGCGGCGCACCGTGCGCGAGAACCTGGATGCCGCCGAGCGGGTGGCCAGCGCCCAGCAGGCCGAGGCGGCGCTGCGGTGAGCCTGAGCATCCTGGCGCCCGTCAGCGGCGTGGTGGTGGGCATCGCCGAGGTCCCCGATCCGGTCTTCTCCGGCCGCCTCCTGGGACCGGGCCTGGCCATCGCGCCCGAGCGGGCGCCAGGATGCTCCCCGGCCCTGGCGCCGGTGGGCGGCACCATCTCCTCCATCCACCCCCACGCCTTCGTCATCACCGCGCCGGACGGGCGCGAGATCCTGGTCCACCTGGGTCTGGAGACGGTGGGGCTCAAGAGCCTGCACTTCCGGCCCCTGGCCCTGGTGGGTCAGGGGCTGGACGCGGCCGAGCCGGTGATCTCCTGGTCCCCGGCGGCGGTGGAGGCCGAGGGCCTCAACCCGATCGTCCCGCTGGTGGCCATGGGGGGTCAGGAGCGCGCACTGCGCCTGCCCGGCCCGGGCACCCGGGTGCGGGCCGGGCAGGCGCTGCTGCACTGGGACTAGGAGGCCGCAGCGGGGCCCGGCCTAGGAGCGCAGGTCGATCTCCTCGCGCACGGCCGCCAGCAGGCTTCCCAGGCGGACATTGCCGGGCAGGTCCTCGACCAGGACCACCTCTCCGGCGCCGTCGGCCAGCGGGATCTTCCAGTTGGGGTACTCCTCATCGGTGCCGGGCTGGTTCTGGGTGCGGCGCTCACCAACGCCGTCGACCAGGGCCACGCCCACCAGGGCCGAGGGGGTGCGCACCACGTAGCGGTGCAGCGCCTCGACGATCTCCCTCTCCGTGGGGCTCTCCCCCAGCAGGCCGTGCTCGCGCAGCCGCACCAGCATGCGATCGCGCTCCAGGCGGGCCTCGGCGCGCACCTGGTCCACGGACTCGCTCAGCAGGCCCAGGCGCTCGCGCAGCTCGACATGCTCATCGGCCAGGTAGCCGGCGGTGGGCGGCAGGTCATGGGTGTTGACCGTCGACAGCGCCAGGTGCCGGTAGACCTCGGGCTGGAGGGGCCAGCCGTCGTGCTGCTTCTCGAACCACAGGACGCTGGTTCCCAGCACCCCGCGGCTGGCCAGGTACTCGCGCGCCCAGGGCTCGACGGTGCCCAGGTCCTCACCGATGATCGTGGCGCCGGCCCGGTAGGCCTCCAGGAGCACCACCCCGACCATGGCCTCGTGGTCATAGCGCACGTACGCCCCGGCGTCCGCGCCCATGCCCTCGGGGATCCACCACAGGCGGAACAGGCCGATGATGTGGTCCACCCGCAGCGCGCCGGCGTGGCGCAGCACGTAGCGCACGACCTCGCGCAGCGGGGCGTAGGCGGACTCGGCCAGGTGCTCGGGGCTCCACGGCGGCTGGGACCAGTTCTGCCCCTGCTGGTTGTACATGTCCGGCGGCGCGCCCACGGTCACCCCCGGGGCGAAGGCCTGGGGATCGGACCACACGTCGGCCCCCCGCGGATGGACCCCCACCGCCAGGTCGCCCATGATGCCCAGGGCCATCCCCGACTCCAGGGCCGTGGCCTGGGCCCGGGCGAGCTGCTCGTCGACGATCCACTGCAGCCAGGCGTAGAAGTCGATGCGCTCGGCCAGGCCGTGGGCCTCGTTGGCCACGTAGGCGGAATCGGCGTCGTGGAGCGTGGAGGGCCACTCCTCCAGAGGCCCGTACTTCTCGGTCAGGGCGCTCCACAGGGCGAAGCGCTCCAGGCCCTCGCCCTGCTCGGCCCTGAAGCGCTCGAAGTCGCGCTGCCGGGAGTAGGAGCGGCCCTCGGCGAAGATGACCTCCAGGGCCTCCAGCTTGGCCTTCCACACCGCATCACGGTCGATCGGCTCGGCGTTCAGGTTGGTCTCCTGGACCTCCTCGACCGCCCACTGCACCAGGGAGCGGCGCGGCCCGGACAGGCGCGAGACCTCCAGGATGCTCTCGGGGCGGATGTAGATGGGATTGATGAAGCGGCGGGTGACCGGCAGGTAGGGCGAGGGGGTCATGGCGCCCGCCGGCTCGGCGGCGTGCAGGGGGTTGATGAGCAGGAAGTCCGCGCCCTCGTCGCCCAGGAAGCTGACCAGCTCGGTGAGGTCATCGGCATCGCCCACCCCCCAGGACCGCCGCGAGCGCACGGAGTAGAGCTGGGCCATGGCGCCCCAGCCGCGGCCGCCGAGGGAGTCGGGCAGCTCCAGGCGCTCGGGGGTCACCGCCAGGGCGGCGGTCGCGGTCGTCGCGGCCTGGCCGCGGGCGGGGCCGACCTGGGCGACCAGCGTGTGCCAGCCCAGGGGCAGATCGCCGGGGAGGCTGAAGGTGGCCCGGCCGCGCAGGATCCCATCGACCTGCCGGGGGACGGTGAAGTCCTCGGTCTGGGCCAGTGCCCTCTCACCACCGCCCTCCAGGCGCACGCGCAGGGTCACCGAGGCGCCGTCGGGCAGGTGGACGACCACGGAGGAGGGAGTCCCGGCCCGCATGACCACCGTGGGGGGGAGGGTGCGCCGCCAGGGGGCGATGTCGTGCTCCTTGAGGGCCTCCTCGATCTCCTCCTCGTCGCGGGCCCTGACGCCCAGCGCGGCCAGGACCGCCACCAGGGTGGCGCGCCGGGGCGAGGCAAGTCTTCCGTGGTAGTCCCAGTACTCGGTGGAGACTCCATGGACCTCTGCCAGGTGCTTGAGGCTCTCGGAAGCCGGGATGTGGTCGTCGTTGATCTCAGTCATGTGCTTGGGCCAGCCTTGCAGTTTGCAGTGGTGCGCGGGAGGGCGGTGCCAGCCCGCAGGGATGGGGCGCGTGGTGCCGGGCCCACGTGCGCCTCGCCATCCGGGGCGACGCTGCCGAGCGCTGGGCGATCCATGCGTTGCAGCAAAGTTTGCACAACGGGTGGGGTCCTGGTCCACTCCGCCGCGCCCGGGCGCGCACCGAGGGCCGGCCGTGGGCGGGCCGAGGCGGTCCCCGCCCCGGGCGGCCCAGCCCTGAGCCACGTCAGAGCTTGGCGATCTCCGAGGCCAGGTCGTCCGCCGTGGGGCCGACGACGACCTGGACGACGCTGCCCGAGTGCACGACCCCGAAGGCGCCGGCGGCGCGCAGGGCCTCCTCCTCGACCTTGCCCGGGTCCACCACCTCCACGCGCAGGCGGGTGATGCAGGGCTCCAGGTCGACGATGTTCTCCTGACCGCCCAGTCCGGCGATGATCTGTGCTGCCTTGCTCATGAAAACTCCTCGTGCTCGTGTCCTGCGACCGCGCCTGCGGCACGGGCCGCGCCGGGGAGGCGGGGCCGGGGGCGGCCGGGACCGGTCGTGCTCGTCATCACTTTATCCCAGGAACGGGCCCGGGCGGCCTCGCCATGAGTGCGGCCCCAGCCCGCCCGCAAGATTTCTTCCCCTGGCGGAATGCCCTCAGATGCGGCCATCACAAGGCAGAATGAGCGGCGATCCCGTTTCGCCTCCGACGAGGAGCACGCAATGAGCGCGTCAGACGTCACCCCTACCACCCTCTCCGGCATCGGCGTGAGTCCCGGCCTGGTCGCTGGACCGGTCGCCCGCATGGCGCCGTCCATCCCTGAGCCCGAGATCGCGACTCTGCCCTCCGACACGGACTTGGAGAAGGAGTGCGAGCGCATCGCCGAGGCGGCCCAGCGGGTCAAGAAGGGCCTGGAGCTGTCCGCGGCCGAGGCCAAGGCCGAGGCCCGCACCCTGCTGGAGACCACCGCGCAGATGGCTGCCGACCCCACTCTGACCTCCTCGGCCCAAGCCATGGTGCGCGAGCGCCGCCTGGTCCCGGCCCGCGCGGTGTGGGAGGCGGCCGGCACCCTGGCCTCCATGCTGGAGTCCCTGGGCGGCTACATGGCCGAGCGCACCCGTGACGTCGCGGACGTGCGCGACCGCATCGTCGCGGTGCTCACCGACTCCCCCATGCCGGGCATCCCCCGCCTGCCCGAGCCCTTCGTGCTGGTGGCCGAGGACCTGGCCCCCGCCGACACCGCCCTGCTGGACCCCGAGAAGGTCGTCGCCTTCATCACCTCCGAGGGCGGGCCCACCTCCCACACGGCGATCCTCGCCCGCGCCCTGGGCATGCCCGCCATCGTGGGCACCGGTGAGGAGGTCACCGACGCCCTGTCCGACGGCGACATCGTCCTGGTCGACGGCACCAAGGGCACCATCACCCTCAACCCCTCCGAGGACGCCCTGCGCCGCGCCAAGGAGCTGGCCGCCCGCGTGCGCGTGTTCAACGGCGACGGCGCCACCAAGGACGGCCGCGAGGTCCAGCTGCTGGCCAATGTCGGGGACGCCGCCGGGGCGCGCAGCGCCGCGGAGGCCGGCGCCATGGGCATCGGCCTGTTCCGCACCGAGTTCTGCTTCCTGGACCAGCCCGAGGAGCCCACCGTCGAGGCGCAGGTGGAGGCCTACACCGGGGTGCTGGCCGCCTTCCCCGGCAAGAAGGTGGTCGTGCGGACCCTGGACGCCGGGGCCGACAAGCCCCTGCCCTTCCTCACCGACGCCACGGAGGCCAACCCCGCCCTGGGCGTGCGCGCCTACCGCACTACCCGCCGCGACCCCGAGGTCCTGGACCACCAGCTCGAGGCCCTGGCCAAGGCCGAGGCGGCCACCGAGGCCAAGGTGTGGGTGATGGCCCCCATGATCGCCACCACCGAGGAGGCCCGGGCCTTCACCGAGAAGGCCCGCTCCTACGGCCTGCAGACCGCCGGCATGATGATCGAGGTGCCCTCGGCCGCGCTCATGGCCGACAAGCTCTTCGAGCACGCCGACTTCGCCTCCATCGGCACCAATGACCTCACCCAGTACGTCATGGCCGCGGACCGCCTGCTGTCCTCCCTGGCCGACCTGTCCACGGCCTGGCAGCCCGCCGTGCTGCGGCTCATCGCCACGGCGTGCGAGGGCTCGGCGCACCGCAGCCGCCCGGTGGGCGTGTGCGGCGAGGCCGCGGCCGACCCGGCCCTGGCCACGGTGCTCGTGGGCCTGGGCGTGGCCTCCCTGTCGATGACGGCGCGCGCCCTGCCGGATGTGGACGCCGTGCTGAAGTCGGTGACCTTCGAGGAGTGCCAGGAGCTGGCGCGCATCGCCGTGGACTCCCCCACCGCCGAGGACGCCCGCGAGGCCGTCCGCTCCAGGCTGTCCATCCTGGAGGAGCTCGGCCTGTGACGCTCCCCTATCCCGTCCCCGGCATCGCTCAGGAGCCGCTCGGCTCCGTCGCCAGGATCCTGGCCCTCGATGCCGGGGACGGGAGGGATGAGTTCACCGCCTCCTCACTGCCCCAGCTCTCGGGCCGCGTCTACGGCGGGCAGGTGGTGGCCCAGGGCCTGCTCGCGGCGGCGGCCACGGTGCCCGACGACGGGGACGGCGAGCGCCTGCCGCATTCGGTGCATGCCTACTTCATGCGGGGCGGGCGCCCGGAGGAGCCCATCACCTTCCGGGTCGAGCGCCTTCACGACGGGCGCTCCTTCTCCCAGCGCCGCACCACGGCCCTGCAGGGGGGCACGGAGATCCTGAGCATGATCTCCTCCTACCAGGAGGAGCAGGAGGGCGCCGAGGTCCAGATGGGGGCGCCGGAGGTGCCGGGCCCCGAGGATCTGACCAGCGCCCTGGAGATCTTCCGCACCATCGACCACCCGGTGGCCAAGTTCCTGGGGCGCACGGCGGCCTTCGACATCAAGCATGTGGAGGGCAACCTCTACCTGCGCCCCGCCCCGGAGCCCTCTGCCTCCCAGCACCTGTGGATGCGAGCCCGGGGCCCGGTGCCCCCGGAGGCCTCCCAGACGGTGCACCGGGCCCTGCTGACCTACGTGTGCGACCAGGTGATGCTGGAGCCCGTCCTGCGCAGCCAGGGGCTGTGCTGGCGCAGCCGGGGCCTGAGCCTGGCCAGCCTGGACCA
Source organism: Actinomyces bowdenii (assembly GCF_017592395.1). Lineage (GTDB taxonomy): Bacteria > Actinomycetota > Actinomycetes > Actinomycetales > Actinomycetaceae > Actinomyces > Actinomyces bowdenii. The sequence continues at coordinate 4,991 of NZ_JAGFOU010000035.1, read as the reverse complement.
TGCCCAGTGGTTCCACCGGGACGTCAACGTGGGCGAGTGGCTGCTCTTCGCCCAGGACTCCCCCAGCTCCCAGGGCGGGCGCGGGCTGGGCCGGGCGCGGGTCTACGACACCGACGGGCGCCTGGTGTGCACCATCGCCCAGGAGGGCATGGTGCGCATGCCCCGGGACGATGACGGCGCAGGCCAGGGCTCAGGCCGCTGGCAGGTGCGCCTCGACGGCGAGGCCGGCTGAGGGCCCGCCTGCCCGCCCTGTCTGCGCCGGGCCCGGCGCTCCTCACCGAGGCAGGCAGGCGGTGGCGCCCTCGGTCTCGGTGGGAGTGCCGGGCCCGGCAGGAGGGACGGGGGCGGCTCAGCCGCATGCGCTCCCTTGCGGGCTCAGCACCCTCCATCGCCTCTAAGGCTCGAGCAGGCTCGGCCTGACTCGGATCAGTCCCGGGTCAGCTTGCGGTAGGTGACCCGGTGGGGGCGGGCGGCCTCGGGGCCGAGGCGCTCGACCTTGTTCTCCTCGTAGGAGGCGAAGTTCCCCTCGAACCAGTACCAGTTGGCGGGATTGTCCTCGGTGCCCTCCCAGGCCAGGATGTGGGTGGCCACGCGGTCGAGGAACCAGCGGTCGTGGGTGATGACCACGGCGCAGCCGGGGAACTCCAGCAGGGCGTTCTCCAGGGAGGACAGGGTCTCCACGTCCAGGTCATTGGTGGGCTCATCCAGGAGGATGAGGTTGCCGCCCTGCTTGAGGGTCAGGGCCAGGTTGAGGCGGTTGCGCTCACCGCCGGAGAGCACGCCTGCGGGCTTCTGCTGATCGGCGCCCTTGAAGCCGAAGGAGGCCACGTAGGCGCGCGAGGGCATCTCGACATTGCCGACCTTGATGTGGTCCAGTCCGTCGGAGACGACCTCCCACAGGGTCTTCTTGGGATCGATGCCGGCCCGGGACTGGTCGACGTAGGACAGCTTGACGGTCTGGCCGATCTTGAGCTCCCCGCCGTCGAGCGGCTCCAGGCCCACGATGGTCTTGAACAGGGTGGACTTGCCCACGCCGTTGGGGCCCACGACACCCACGATGCCGTTGCGCGGAAGGGTGAAGGACAGCCCGTCGATGAGCGTGCGCCCATCGAAGCCCTTGTTGAGATCGGTGGCCTCCAGGACCTGGTTGCCCAGGCGGGGGCCCGGGGGGATCTGGATCTCCTCGAAGTCGAGCTTGCGGGTGCGCTCGGCCTCGGCGGCCATCTCCTCGTAGCGGGCCAGACGGGCCTTGGACTTGGCCTGGCGGCCCTTGGCCGAGGAGCGCACCCACTCCAGCTCCTCCTTGAGGCGCTTGGCGAGCTTGGCGTCCTTCTTGCCCTGGACCTCCAGGCGCTTCTCCTTGGTCTCCAGATAGGTGGAGTAGTTGCCCTCGTAGGGGTAGAGGTGGCCGCGGTCGACCTCGGCGATCCACTGGGCCACGTGGTCCAGGAAGTAGCGGTCGTGGGTGACGGCGATGACGGCTCCCTTGTAGGAGGCCAGGTGCTGCTCCAGCCACAGGACGGACTCGGCGTCGAGGTGGTTGGTGGGCTCATCGAGCAGAAGCAGGTCGGGGGCCTCCAGCAGGAGCTTGCACAGGGCCACGCGGCGGCGCTCACCGCCGGAGAGGTGCTTGACCTCCGCGTCGGGCGGCGGGCAGCGCAGCGCGTCCATGGCCTGCTCCAGCTGGGAGTCCAGGTCCCAGGCGCCTGCCGCGTCCAGGGCGTCCTGGAGGGTGCCCATCTCGGCCAGGAGGGCGTCGAAGTCGGCATCGGGGTCGGCCATGAGGGCGCTGATCTCGTTGAAGCGGTCAAGCTTGGCCTTGATGCCCGCCACGCCCTCCTCGACGTTGCCCAGGACCGTCTTATCCTCGTTGAGCGGGGGCTCCTGGAGCAGGATGCCCACGGAGTAGCCGGGGGTCAGGCGGGCCTCGCCGTTGGAGGGCTGGTCGATGCCGGCCATGATCTTGAGGATGGAGGACTTGCCGGCGCCGTTGGGGCCGACCATGCCGATCTTGGCCCCGGGGAAGAAGGCCATGGTGACGTCGTCGAGGATGACCTTGTCTCCGTGCGCCTTGCGCGCCTTGATCATCTGGTAGATGTACTCAGCCACTTCTTCGCTGCGCCTTTCGTCAGGGTGTGAGTGGGTGATCGCCTGCGCGCCAGCGGCTGCCGGGACGGTCGAGCCGTGCGCGCACCGCGCCCCAGCCTACGGGAGCCCCGTGGCCCTGGCGACGGCGCAGCGCCGTGAGGCGGTGCACGCCCATGCCTCCCCGGCGGGGGCTGCTGGGCCCATGCCCGGCCGCCCTACTGCTCGGCGCCGTCCTGCTGCTTGCGCCAGCGGATGCCGGCGTCGATGAAGCCGTCGATGTCGCCGTCGAAGACGGAGTCGGGGTTGCCGACCTCGTGGCCCGTGCGCAGGTCCTTGACCATCTGGTAGGGGTTGAGCACGTAGGAGCGCATCTGGTCCCCCCAGGAGGCCTTGACGTCCCCGGCCAGCTCCTTCTTCTTGGCATCCTCCTCCTGCTGCTTGAGCAGCAGCAGGCGGGACTGGAGCACGCGCATGGCCGCGGCACGGTTCTGGATCTGGGACTTCTCGTCCTGCATGGAGACCACCAGGCCGGTGGGCAGGTGGGTGATGCGCACTGCCGAGTCGGTGGTGTTGACGCTCTGCCCGCCGGGGCCCGAGGAGCGGAAGACATCGATGCGGATGTCGGACTCGGGGATGTCGATGTGGTCGGTGGACTCGATGAGGGGGATGACCTCGACGGCGGCGAAGGAGGTCTGGCGCCGGCCCTGGTTGTCGAAGGGGCTGATGCGCACCAGGCGGTGGGTGCCACCCTCCACCGAGAGGGTCCCGTAGGCGTAGGGGGCGTGGACCTCGAAGGTCACCGATTTCAGGCCCGCCTCCTCGGCGTAGGAGGTGTTGAGGACCTTGACGGGGTAGTCGTGGCGCTCGGCCCAGCGCGTGTACATGCGCAGGAGCATCTCGGCGAAGTCGGCGGCGTCCACGCCCCCGGCCCCGGAGCGGATAGTGACCACGGCGTCGCGCTGGTCGTACTCCCCCGACAGCAGGGTGCGGATCTCCAGGTCCGCCAGGTCCCGGCCGATGGCCACCAGATCCGCGTCGGCCTCGGCCAGGAGCTCGGCGGCGTCCTCGCCGGACTCCTCGTCGGCCATCTCGACCATGGCCTCCAGGTCGTCGATGCGCTCGGCCAGGGACTCGACCCGCTTGAGGTCGGCCTGGGCGTGGGACAGGGCGGAGGTGACCACCTGGGCGGCCTCCGGGTCATCCCAGAGATCGGGGGCCGAGGCCTGCTCGGAGAGCTCGGCGATGCGGGCCCGCAGCGCCTCGGGGTCGGTCACCGCGGCGATGGAGGCGTAGGTGTGTCGGAGTCGTTCGATCTCAGCGGGGAAGTCTGTGGCCACGGACCCGAGTCTACGGCAGCCCCGGCCCGCTCATCCTCAGCCCAGCTCCAGGCTCTGGGCCTGGGCGAGCAGCGCCTCGAGAACCGCGCGCGTGGCCGGGCCCGGCTCGGTGCGCGTGGCGCGGTGCCTGACCACCAGCTGCCGGGTGCCCAGCCCCGGCAGCCGCACCACGCCCACCCCCTCGGGCACCCCTCCGGAGTAGACGGCCAGCTCGGGCAGGAGGGCGCAGCCCAGGCCCTGGTTGACCATGGCCAGGACGACGTCGTAGTCGTCGGCCACGTGCCGCGTGGTCAGGGGCGTGCCGAGCTGGCGCTCCAGGCGGTCCAGGGCGAAGGCGCCGGCGGTGGAGGGGGCCAGGTCGATCCAGGTGGCGCGCACCAGGTCGGCCAGGGTGGCCGGCAGGGCCTGCCCCGGGGAGACGACGACCAGCCAGGACTCGTCGAGCAGGGGCACGTCCGCCATGCCGCGGGGCGCGCTGGGCAGGGTGTGCTCATCGCGCTCGATGAGCACCATGTCCAGCTCCCCGCGCCGCAGCCGGGCCAGGCCGCCGCGCTCCTCCACCTCCTCGATGATGAGCTCCAGGCCGGGCCGGGCCTGCTCCAGGGAGGCCAGGACGGGCAGGAGCACGGCGCGCACCGCCGAGGCGAAGGTGCCCACCCGCACCACCCCGGAGGGCGCCGAGTCGTCCAGGCCCGCCAGCTCGCGGCGGGCGGTGAGCAGCTCCTCCTCGATGCGCTCGGCGGTCTCGGTCAGGATGCGGCCGGCCTCGGTCAGGGTGGCGCCGGTGGGCATGCGGTGGAGCAGGCGGGCGCCGCACTCCCGCTCCAGCTGGCGCACCTGCTGGGAGACGGCCGAGGGGCTGATGTGCAGGGTGTCGGCCGCGGCCACCACTCCCCCGGAGCGGTGGACCGCCAGGAGGACGGCAAGACGGCCAGCAGAGATCTCCATGAAGGAAAACTACATCCCCCATGCAGATAGATGCGATTGACCTTCACCGCTCAAGGCAGCACGATCGTCGCCGTGAACGACCTCCTCCCCCTTCTCATCGCCGCCGGCGCCTGGATCGGCGCGGCCGAGCTCCTCATCGCCTACGTCCTGGTCTCCAAGGGCTCCATGGCCGGCGATTCCCTGAGGTACCAGGCGCTCAACATCTCCGGCTCCCTGCTGCTGATGACCAACTGCGCCTACACGGGGGCCTGGCCCAGCGTCATCGCCAACTTCTTCTACCTGGTGGTGGGCGTCAACATCCTGCTGACGGTCAAGCGCGCCTACATCGCCCAGCTCTCGCGCCGTCAGGGCGCCGAGCTCATGGCCCGCCTGCGCCGCACCTCCCCCTCCTCCCTGCCGGGCATGGCGGCGCCCCTGGAGCGCGCCTGAGGCAAGCGACGCGCCGCCGGGGCCGGGCAGGCCGGAGATCGGGGCCATGGTGGGCCCCTAGCTGTACTTCCCTGGGAGGTTGTGAACGGGTTGGGTAGGTGAAGGCCTCCTGGGCAGGATGTGGGTTGTCACGCTCACGTCCGGTCCGAGGAGGTCTTCATGACTCACGCTAACGCACCTTTGACGCCC
>NZ_JAGFOU010000034.1 GCF_017592395.1 Actinomyces bowdenii | reverse complement strand
GTGGCGTGTGTAGCAGCTCCCATCATCGGGGGACCTCGACCCCCACCCAAGCAACGACGCACCCACCCAGCCCCACCCCAAACACACCAATAAATCTTGCCTACCACACCCTCAAATGCGAAGAGCCGTGATAGCCGACTCTCCTACCACAGAGGCGGTAGCCGACGCGGTGGCTGATAGTGACTCGCTCTGGGATCGTTTGCGTGAGATGGGACGGACTGAGACGCAGAAGCAGCGACTCGACAGGGCGATCGCCCAGGAGCTTCAGAAGCGTCTCACGCCAGCAATGAAGCAGGAGCAGCAGGAGGAGCTGCGAGCTGCCGTCACCGAGGTGGAGGTGCTCCTCGAGCGCATCAGAGCTGATGATACGGCTGTTCTCGAGGCGGCCCGGCATCCTGAGCGCTTCCGGGAATACCTGAGTAAGCGCGGCGCAGAGCAGCGGGCGAACAGTATTGCGGAAGTTGCCGAGCCCATTTTTGATGCCTTGCGGGATATTGTGGCCGATGAATTCGTGCGCCTGGCTCCCGGCTCGGAGAGATTCCAGATCGCCGCACTCACAGCCCTCCTCGATGGGGCTGATGAGATCCGGGCCAGTCAGGGAAGGGTTGAGGGTCGGCAGATCGAGCACGGAGAGGCGCTTGGGCGCATCGAGGCCGGAATGGACGGTATCACCAAGGCCGTCTCCCAGGGGCGCTGTGGCGCGATCGACAGTCCGATTCACTTCGTCAACGATCTTCCGGCGAAGGCGGAAGGGTTCGTGGAGCGTGAGGAGTACACCTCTCTCTGTGAGCACCTTGACGAAGGCGGCACTGTTGTCCTTGCGGCACTTGAGGGGATGCCAGGGGTCGGCAAGTCGCAGATCGCGGCGGCCTATGCCAGGCGCTGTGAGGCTGAGAGCTGGCCCTTGGTGGCCTGGATCAATGCCAAGCGGAGGGGCGACCCGGACAGCGGGGCCCCGAGCGGTGTGGACATGGGCCTAGCGGAGCTGGCCTTTCAGATGGGTGTCTCAGCAGTGACGCAGTCGCCGAAGGATCTGGCTCGTGCGGCCATCAATGCCGTCAGTTCCATGCCGGTGGAGAACAAGCTCATCGTGTTCGATAATCTGGAGAGCGCTGACGACTTGTTGGGGCGTCGTCCTTGCGGCCCCGGGGTTCGCGTTATTGTGACGACGAATCTGCGGTCCAGTAAACTGGGGAAGCAGATTACTGTGGAGACCTTCACCGCTGATCAGGCGGTCGATTATCTTCTGGGGCTCCTGCCCGACTGTGATGCTGGCGCGGCTCGAGATCTGGCGGAGTTTCTGGGACATCTTCCCGTCGCTCTGAATCAGGCCGCGGCGACGATGATCTCTCTGGGCTACTCGATCGTTGAGTATCGGGATGTTCTGGAACGGAGGCTTCTTGAGCAGGCGGTGCTTCGGGAGGAGGGGGATCCCTATCTCAAGTCAGTGGGGGAGGCGCTGCGCTTGGCCTACAGGAGTGCTTTAGATAAGCTCGACAGGGTAGGGCAGGATTGTGTGGTGGCTGAGGCGGCACGTATGCAACTTGGGGTGCTGGCCCTCCTCGCTGACAGTGGCGTGCCGGCGTCCTGGCTTCACCGTGTTCTTCCGGATGAAGGGCCTGATGAGTTCGCTGCACGCAAGGCTCTGCAGCATTTTCGGGAGCGCAGTGTGGTCGCGGTCTCGGAAGGCGGGGAGACGGTGTTCATCCACCGGCTCCAGGCCCGGGTGATCCGAGAGGATATGCGGACGGACCCTCAATGCGACCTGAGGTCCATTGTCTCCAAAGTGGTTGATCTTCTGGCAAGGGTGTCCGGGGCTGGTGCGGACAAGCCGAGTCGCTCTGATATGATTGAGTTGATCAACCAGATCGCCGCTATTGGCGGTCAGGAGTCTTTGCATGAGTTTGTTGAGTCTTCCGGATTCATTGAGTTGTTGCTCAGTGTGCAGCGTCGGGCTGAAGAGCTGGGTATCTCCGCTCGCTGCGTGGCACTGTCCGAGGTTATTGACAAGATTCTCTCCGCTGTCGGAGGTGATGATCACCGGGCTCTGTCGTTGCGCAATAACCTGGCGGGCGCCTATGAGTCGGTTGGTGATCTGAATCGTGCGGTTCCCTTGTATGAGCGGACCCTAGCTGATCGTGAGCGGGTGCTGGTCGCGGACCACTCCGACACTCTGACCTCGCGCAATAACCTGGCGGGCGCCTATGAGTCGGTTGGTGATCTGAATCGTGCGGTTCTCTTGTATGAGCGGACCCTGGCTGATCGTGAGCGGGTGCTGGTCGCGGACCACCCTGATATTCTCGCCTCGCGCAACAATCTCGCCTATGCCTATCAGGTGGCGGATAGGGTGAAGGAAGCGATCCCCTTGTTTAAGCAGACTTTGGCTGATCGTGAGCGGGTGCTGGGCGCGGACCACCCTGACACTCTTACCTCGCGCAACAATCTCGCCTATGCCTATAGATCGGTTGGTGATCTGAATCGTGCGGTTCCCTTGTATGAGCAGACCCTGGCTGATCGTGAGCGGGTGCTGGGCGCGGACCACCCTGACACTCTGGTCTCGCGCAACAACCTGGCCTATGCCTATGGGGCGGTTGGGGATTTGGGGTGCGCGATCCCCTTGTATGAGCAGACCCTGGCAGACTGTGAGCGGGTTCTGGGCGCGGACCATCCCGATACTCTGGCTTCGCGCAACAATCTCGCCCATGCCTATGGGGCGGTTGGGGATCTTGAACGTGCGGTTCCCTTGTATGAGCAGACCCTGGCTGATCATGAGCGGGTGCTGGGCCCCAATCATCCGACGACTATCGCTGTTCGGAAGAATCTCGAAAGGGCCCGGCATGCTGACGGAGACGAGCCTCCAGCCTGACAGCGACCAGGTGTCGCTCAACCGCGGTGACCCCAGTAGGCTCGCGCGCATGCCGTCACTGCCGTCCACCCCCGCCGCTGCCGCCGCCTCGCCGACCGCCCGCGGGGAGTGGGTCCTGGGGCGCCTGGGCGGCGCGCCCATTGTCGTGGCCCCCACCTCCGCGCTGCTCGGCCTCCTCATCGCGGCCAGCTGGTACCCGCTGGTCGCCCAGGTGCTGGGGCCCTACGGCGTCGTCACCGTCCTGGGGATCGTCCTGGCCACCGTCCTGGGCGTGGGGGTCTCGGTGCTCCTCCACGAGCTCGCCCACGGCGCCGTCGGCTCCCTCCTGGGCCGCAGGCCCATCCGCTACGAGCTCTACCTGTGGGGCGGGCTGACCACCTTCGGGGGCGCCCCCGCCACCTGGAGCCCCTGGCGGAGGGCGGCGGTGTCCCTGTCCGGCCCCGCCACCAACCTGGCGCTGTGGGCGGGCGGCAGGGCCCTTCAGGAGGCCGTCGCCCTGCCCGTCCCCGTCCACGTGGCCACCTGGGCCCTGACCTGGGTCAACCTCGCCCTGGCCATCTTCAACGCCCTGCCCGGCCTGCCCCTGGACGGCGGCCACGCCCTGGCCTCCCTCATCGAGCAGGCCACCGGCAACCGACTGCTGGGGCTCAAGGCCGCGGCGTGGGGCGGGCTCGGCGTCGTCGCCCTCATCCTGTGGTGGTGGGTGGGCCGCCCCCTCATCCTGGCGGGGCAGAGGCCCGACACCTTCAGCCTCTTCCTGGCGGCCATGGTCGCCTGGACCATCGGCGCCACCAGCTGGCGGACCCTGGGCCTGGGCCGAGGGGCCCGCGCCGCCCAGCGACTCGACCTGCGCACCCTGGCCCGCCCCATCGCCCTCACCCCCTCCCGGACCCCCATCGGCCAGGTGCGCCGGATGCTCGACGAGGGCGCCGCCCTGGTCCTGGTCCGCGACGGCGACCAGCTGCTCGGCGCCATCGACCAGGCGGGCCTGGACCAGCTGGACCTGCACGGGGCCACCGGTGAGGACACCGCCCAGGGCGCGGCCATCAGCGCCGGCCAGGTCTGCACCGTGCTGCCGGCCGCCGCCCTCACCAGTGAGCTGACCGGCCCGGCCGCCGCCCAGGCCATGAGCCGGGCCCGCGCCGTCTCGCGCTGGCTGGTCCTCATCGAGGCCGGGCGGATGCGGGGCGCCGTGCCCACCGGGGCGCGCTGAGCCGCAGCGCCGCCGTCGCGGACAGTACTGCCAGCGCTGGTGCGGCGGCGGTGGGAGTAGCGTTGCGCTGCCCCAAGGCCCGACGTCGAGAGGACCCCCATGGCTCCAGCCCACGGCACCCGCGATGCCACCGGCGCCACCCATGCCACCGTCACCATCGGGCTCATCGCCGCCCTGGCCATCCAGAGCGCCGTGCCGCCCTTCGCCACGGACATGTACTCGCCCGCCTTCCCCCGCGTCACCCACGACCTGGGCACCACCTCCACCTCGGTGGGCCTGACCCTGACCGCCTTCTTCGTCGGCATGGGCCTGGGCCAGCTCGTCGGCGGCACGGGCTCGGACCGGTGGGGCAGGCGGGCGCCCATGATCCTGGGCGGCCTGACCTGCACCCTCGGCGGCGTCGTGTGCGCCCTGGCCCCCGGCATCGGCGTGCTCATGGCCGGGCGGGTCCTCCAGGGCCTGGGCGGTGGCGCGGCCGCCGTCGTGGGCCGGGCGGTCCTGGTCGACGTCGCCCGCGGGGACCAGCTGGCCCGGATCATGTCCATCCTCATGGCCCTGGGGGCCCTGGCCCCCATGATCGCCCCGGTGGCCGGGGGAGCGGTCCTGTCCGTGGCCGGCTGGCGGGCCGTCTTCTGGTGCCTGGCCGGCTTCGGCGTGCTCATGATGGCCATGGCCGCCCTCCTCATCCCCGAGACCCTGCCCGCCCAGGAGCGCCGGGGCGGGGGACTGCGCCGCTTCGCCCAGGGCCTGCGGGAGCTGGCCGCCCGCCGGCGCTTCGTGGGCTACATGCTCACCTCCGCCTTCTCCGGCTTCGCCATGTTCGCCTACGTCTCGGCCTCCTCCTTCGTGCTCCAGCAGATCAAGGGCCTGAGCCCCATGGAGTACTCGGTGTTCTTCGCCTGCACCGCGGGATCCAGCATGCTCATGGCGATCCTCAGCTCCCGCCTGGTGGGGCGCGTCCCACCGCGCCGGCTCATCGGGGCCGGCCTGAGTCTGTCGGCCGCGGGCATCACCGTGGTGACCCTCAGCGTGCTGGCGCTCGACCTGGCCCTCATCCCCCTGTGCGCGGGCTTCGTCATGACCATGGCCGCCCAGGGATTCGTCTTCGGCAACGCCAGCGCCCTGGCCCTGTCCGAGGCCCGGCACATCGCCGGGGCCGCCAGCGCCCTGCTGGGCCTGGTCCAGGCAGCCGCCATGGGGGCCTCCGCCCCACTGGCCAGCTCCGGGGGCGGAGCCAGCGCCGTGCCCATGGTGATGGTCATGCTCGTGGGCGTCACCGGTGCCTGGTGCGCCTTCATCCTGGCGGGACGGGGCGCGCCGCAGCGCCGCCTGCCCGAGGTCTGAGCCGGCCCCCGGCTGCTCCAGAATGCGAGTGCGGGGTGCACAAAGCGAGTGCGGGGTCATCGCATTCTGCACCCCGCACTCGCATTCTGCTGTGCTACCCGTGGGGCGCGGCGAGCATCGGGTCTGGGGCAGGTCGTGGATGGACTGGATACCGTGCTACCCGCGGGGCGCGGCGAGCATCGAGCCCTCGGTCAGGCCCTCGTCGAGCCCCCTGCCGGGCCAGAGCATGCCCGGTCATGGGGTGGGAGTAGTGTCCGGCCATGAGCACCGACCTCCTCTCACCGCCCAAGGCCCGGCCGGGCGACCGCATCGCCGTGGTCTCCCCGTCCTTCGCCGCTCCGGGTGCCGCCCCGGCCATCCACGAGCAGGCCATGACCAGGCTCCAGGAGATCACAGGCCTCATCCCCCAGGAGTACCCCACCACCCGCCAGCTCGGGGCCGGCCCGCAGGAGCGCGCCCGCGACCTCATGGCGGCCTTCGCCGACGACTCCGTGCGCGCCATCCACGCCACCATCGGCGGTGATGACCAGATCACCGTCATCCCGCACCTCGACCCCGAGGTGGTCCGCGCCCACCCCAAGCCCTTCCTCGGCTACTCCGACAACACCCACCTCCACCACTTCCTGACCACCTGCGGCCTGCGCAGCTTCTACGGCGGGTCCACCCAGGTCCACCTGGGCCCCGGGCCGCGCGTCGACCCCGAGCACGCGGCCGGCCTGCGCGCCGCCCTGCTCACCGGTGAGGAGCTGGAGATCACCAGGCCGCCGCAGTCCGAGGACCACGGCCTGGATTGGGGCGACCCCGCAGCCCTGACCTCCTTCGGCCAGCGGGAGGCCACCGAGGAGTGGACCTGGTCCGGGCCCTCGACCAGCGTCACCGGGCGCACCTGGGGCGGCTGCCTGGAAGTGGTGGTCGACATCCTGGCCGCCGGGCGCTTCGCCATGTCCCCGGCCGACCTTGAGGGCGCCGTCCTGCTCATCGAGCTCTCCGAGGAGGTCATTCCTCCTCGGAGTGCCTTCCGCATGCTGCGGGCCCTGGGGGAGAGAGGAGTGCTGGGCGTGGCCGCAGCAGTGCTCTTCGCCCGCCCACCGGTCTCCACCTTCGAGATCCACCCCGACGATGAGACCCGCAGGGCCATGCGGGCCGAGCGCAACGAGAGGGTCATGGAGACGGTGGCGCACTACAACCCGCAGGCCGTCGTGTGCTGCGGCATCCCCTTCGGGCACACCGGCCCCCAGTGGATCCTGCCCCACGGCGGCCGGGTCACCGTCGACGGCGCCTCGCGGAGGGTCTGGGCGGACTACTCCTGAGCCCGGCCGGCGGCATTGTGGCACCGCCCCTCCAGAATGCGAGTGCGGGGTGCAGAATGCGATGACCCCGCACTCGCTTTGTGCACCCCGCACTCGCATTCTGCTGTGCTACCCGCGGGGCGCGGCGAGCATCGAGCCCTCGGTCAGGCCCTCGTCGAGTCCCCTGCCGGGCCAGAGCATGCCCGGTGCGGGCAGCGCCGAGGTCACGGCATCGGGTGGGAGGGCCGACTGGATGCGCTGGGCCAGGGCCAGGAGGTCGTGGAACTCCCCATAGGTGATGCGCAGGACGCTCCAGCCCTGAGCCTGGATCGCGTCCTGGCGCCGCTTCTCCTCCCAGAGGTCCTGTCGCGACTCGTACTTGACCTGGCCATCGACCTCGATGACGATGCCCTGCTCCGGCCAGCACAGATCCACCCAGGACGGTCCTCCCGGCGTCTCGATCCGGTACTGGGGATGCGGCGGTGGCAGGCCCAGCGCCAGGGACAGCCAGCGCGCCACGCTCTCCCCCGGGGACTCGGCCATCGGGGTGGCCGCGGCCAGGATGGCGCGGGCCCGGGAGATCCCTCGACGACGGGGGTGGCGCTCGATGAGACCCTCCCAGACCCCGCGGGCCAGGGCCTCGGCCCGCTCATGCGCCCGGGGGCGCCGGCGCTGGGGGCGGCACACCAGTCGCAGTGCGGCATCGGCGATGGTCAGGGCATTGTGGGCGGGCTCATCGCAGGCGCAGTCGAAGGCGGTGCGCAGCGCACTGGTGACGGCGATCCCGCCCACCACGGTGATCTCCTCACCAGTGAGGTCCAGCCGGCGGCGCCACAAGACGATCTGCCTGCAGAAGCGGCCCGGGCGGGGAATCGGGCGGGGCGGACCGCTGGAGGGGATGCCGATCAGCGGCAGCGGGGCGCGGACCTGCCGCGGTCTGGAGGGAACAGCGATGTAGACATCCGGCTCCCGGCTCATCATGGGCAGTCCCAGGATGAGGGCGGCCGAGGCATGGGTCAGGCAGCGCATGGAGCGCTGGGTGGCCTGGGCGGCCATCGCCCGAGCCAGGCAGAGCGTGTACTGATGCTGCCAGCGGGAGGCCTGATCGTGGGGCACCCACAGGACGCCGGGCGCCAGGCGCAGCCCCGAGCCGGGCCGGATGGCGCCTGCTCCCTCACAGGAGAGCCGCTCCGCCCGCACGCCGCGCCCGGTGCGCACGAGGCGCGGCAGGAGGCTGCGATCCAGGGGCTGGTGGATATCGGCGCTGATCCCGCCCACGGCTGCGGCGCGGCTGCTCATCTCCATGGGCCAACGCTGCGCCCGCATCACCCGGGCCGCCAGCGCACCCGCCCAGCGCTGTGGAGAGCGCCTGCAGCACGCCCCCTGTGGAGCCCGGGTGACCGCGCAGGAACGCGGATTGCGAGTATGGGGTGCACAAAGCGAGTGCGGGGTCATCGCATTCTGCACCCCGCACTCGCATTCTGAAGGGATAGGGGGCGCGATGCCAGGGGCCGGAGCCCGCCCCCCATCCCCGGCCGACGGCGCACCGGACCCCCGGCCGACGGCGCACCAGCGGCATGCCTGCGGCGCATTGGGCCTCGCCACTTCCCCGGGAGGCCATAGACTCCACCCGATGACCTCCACCAGTCCCAGCGCGCCCACCCCCGAGGACGCGCAGCCCTCAGCCCACCAGCCCCTGCCGCGCACCGCCACCCAGGACGTCCTGGGCCAGGCGGGGCGCCGTGGCCCCTTCCGCTACGGCGAGCGCCTCCAGGTCACCGACTCCAAGGGCCGCAAGAACACCTTCGTCCTGGACGAGCACGGCTACTTCCAGTCCGTGCGAGGCTCCTTCCGCCACCGCGACGTCGTCGGGCTGGCGGAGGGCAGCGTCATCACCACCGACACCGGCCACGAGCTGCTCCTGCTGCGCCCCCTGCTGGCCGACTACGTCCTGTCCATGCCGCGCGGCGCCCAGGTGGTCTACGCCAAGGACTCCGGCCAGATCATCGCCCTGGGCGACATCTTCCCCGGCGCCCGCGTCCTGGAGGCCGGGGTGGGCTCGGGGGCCCTGACCATGAACCTGCTCTCGGCCATCGGCGAGGGCGGGCGCCTGATCTCCATCGAGCGGCGCGAGGACTTCGCCCATATCGCCGCCTCCAACGTCGACTCCTGGTTCGGCGGCCACCACCCGGCCTGGGAGCTGCGCACCGGGGACTTCGCCGAGGTCGTGGAGGCCTGCGTGGAGCCGGCCAGCATCGACCGCATCGTGCTGGACATGCTCGCCCCCTGGGAGAACATCGGGGCCGGCGCCCGGGCCCTGGCCCCCGGCGGCGTCTTCCTGGCCTATGTCGCCACTGTCACCCAGCTCTCCCGCACCGTGGAGGCCCTGCGCCACAGCGGCCTGTTCACCGAGCCCGAGTCCTGGGAGTCCATGGTGCGCACCTGGAATGTCGACGGCCTGGCCGTGCGCCCCGATCACCGCATGGTCGCCCACACCGGCTTCCTGCTGTCCGCCCGCCGCCTGGCCCCGGGCTCCCCGCCCCTGGCGCGCAAGCGCCCGCCCGCTCGCGGCGCCTACGACGACGGCGGGTACTGGCGGCCCGAGGACGTCAAGGAGCGCACCAGCACCGACAAGAAGGTCCGCCGCGTCCTGCGCGACACCCGTGCCAAGCAGCCCGAGGACGCCACCCCCGTCCTTCCCGGGACCCCGCCGCCGGCCCCGGGCGGAGGCAGCCATGATTGACGCCGGCGACCGCAGCAGCCCGGCTGAGGGGCCCCGGAACCAGGGCCGCGGCGACCAGGGCTTCACCAGCCATCAGCTGCGCGAGGCCCGGGCCGAGGCCGTGAGCCTGAGCGCCAAGAACGAGCGCCTCGTGGCCGCCCTCACCAGCGCCCGCGAGCGCATCGCCGAGCTCGGCGCCCAGCTCGACGAGGTCACCCTGCCGCCGGTGACCCTCGGCCTGCTCACCAGCCTGCCCACCGCCAGTGCTCCACGGGGCGGGGCCGGGCAGGGCGGTGATCCGCAGGACCGCGGCAGGCCCCGCGAGGTGGGGGTCAACCTCTCGGGGCGCCACATGCACCTGGGCGTCCACCCCGGTGTGCCCCGGGAGGACCTCCAGGTGGGCAGGGTCGTGGCCGTCAACGACCAGCTCCTCGTGGTCGACACCCTCCCGCCGCCGCAGACCGGCGAGACCGTCACCCTCGATGAGGTCCTGGGCCCCACCCGGGTGCTGGCCACCAGCGCCTCGGGCTCCGAGCGGGTCCTGACCCTGGCCTCCCACCTGGATGCCGCCGGTCTCAAGCCCGGCGACACCCTGGCCGCCGACCTGCGGGCCGACGTGGTCACGGCGGTGGTCGAGCGCACGAGCGTGGAGCAGCTGGTGGTCACCGAGACCCCGGATGTCTCCTGGGAGGACATCGGCGGCCTGGGCCCCCAGATCCAGGAGATCCGCGACGCCCTGGAGCTGCCCTTCAGCCATCCCGGCCTCTACCGCTCCTACGGGCTGCGCCCGCCCAAGGGCCTGCTGCTCTACGGGCCCCCCGGATGCGGCAAGACCCTCATCGCCAAGGCCGTGGCCACCTCCCTGGCCTCGACCGCCCAGGGGGCCTCGCGCAGCCCCGCCTTCCTCAACATCAAGGGGCCCGAGCTGCTGAGCAAGTTCGTGGGGGAGACCGAGCGCCAGATCCGGGCGATCTTCGAGCAGGCCCGCAAGGCCGCCGCCGAGGACCGGCCCGTCGTGGTGTTCTTCGATGAGATGGAGGCCCTGTTCCGCACCCGGGGCACCGGGGTGTCCAATGATGTGGAGACCACGATCGTGCCCCAGGTGCTGGCCGAGATCGACGGCGTGGAGGCCCTGCGCAATGTGCTCATCATCGGGGCCTCCAACCGGGAGGACATGATCGATCCCGCCGTCCTGCGGCCCGGGCGCCTGGATCTGAAGATCCGCATCGAGCGCCCCGACGCCGTGGGGGCCGAGGAGATCCTGGCCAGGCACCTGACCGCGGACCTTCCCCTGGATCCTGAGGAGCTGGCGGCCCGCCAGGGGGACCGCGCGGCCACGGCCGCGGCCCTGCGGCGCGCCGCCGTCGACGCCCTGTACGCCAGGACCGCCGGGACCGCGGTCCTGGAGGTCGTCTACGTCGATGGGACCATCGAGACCCTGCACCTGTCGGACCTGGTCAGCGGGGCGATGCTGGCCTCCGTGGTGGCCAGGGCCAAGACCGCCTCCATCAAGGACGAGCTGGCCGGGGGCCGGGGCGGCCTGAGCACCGCCCGGGTCCTGGAGGCGGTGGCCGTCGAGGCCCGCCGCAGCGAGGAGGTCACCGGGGCCAACACCCCCGAGGGCTGGACGCGCGTCCTGGGCGGCAGGCGCGGGGTGGTGCGCAGCGTGCGGCGCCTGGGCCCGCGGCCCGGCGGGAAGCAGGTGAGGCGATGACGGGCGGCGGGCTGGGCCCGGTGCACCGCCCCGTGGGCCTGGAGACCGAGTACGGGGTGCTGGGCCAGGGCGGGACGGGGGCCGGCCCCAACATCCCTGAGAGCCCCTCCGCCCCCTCCAACCCCATGGTCATGGCCGCCCAGATCGTCCAGGCCTATGCGGCGCGCTCCCGGCCGGGCCTGGTGGGGCCCGATGGCCGGCCCGCGGCGGCGGTGCGCTGGGACTACGAGGGGGAGGACCCGCTGGCGGATATGCGGGGCGGTCGCCTGGACCGCGCCGCCGCCGACCCCAGCCAGCTCACCGACGACCCCCTGCGCCCCGCGCCGAGCGCCGCCCCGCCCTGGGGGGCCCGCCCCCGCCCCAGTGCCGTCGAGGCGGCCCTGCCCCGGGCCACCACCGCGGTGCTGTCCAACGGTGCCCGCCTCTACGTCGATCACGCCCACCCCGAGTACTCCTCGCCCGAGGTGCTCACGCCCCGCGACGCCCTGGTGTGGGACCGGGCCGGGGAGGTCATCGCCAGGCGCGCCATGGCCGCCCACCTCCAGGACCTGCCCGGCCAGGAGATCGTCCTGTACAAGAACAATGTCGATGGCAAGGGGGCCTCCTACGGCTCCCACGAGAACTACCTGGTGGAGCGCTCGGTGCCCTTCGAGGCCCTGGCCGCGGGCCTGACCCCCTTCCTGGTCACCCGCCCGATCATGGTGGGCGCCGGGCGCGTGGGGCTGGGGCAGCGCAGCCAGGAGCCCGGCTTCCAGATCAGCCAGCGCGCCGACTACATCGAGTCCGCCATCGGGCTGCAGACCACCTTCAACCGGCCCATCATCAACACCCGGGACGAGCCCCATGCCGACGCCGGGCGCTTCCGGCGCCTGCATGTCATCAACGGCGACGCCAACCGCTTCGATGTGCCCATCTACCTCAAGGTCGCATCCACCAGCCTCATGCTGTGGCTTCTGGAGGACTCCCACCGCCGGGGCCGGGGCCTGGGCGCCCTGGCGGACCTGGAGCTGTGCGCGGATGCGGTGGAGGAGTGCTGGGCGGTCTCCCATGACACCTCCCTCACCCACCGTCTGGCCACCCGCAGCGGCCCCATGACGGGCCTGGAGATCCAGCGGGCCTGCCTGGGCGCCGTCGAGGAGGCGGTGCGCCGGGGCGGGCAGGAGGCCGATGAGGCGGATCATGCCGCGCAGGCCCTGTCGGTATGGCGCCAGTGCCTGGACGCCCTGGAGCAGTGGGCGGTCCGGCGCAGCGGCCCGGCCCCCGCCATGGTGGAGTGGGTGGCCAAGCTGGACCTGTGCGAGGCCATGCGCGCCCGCTCGGGCACCGGCTGGGAGGACCCCCGCCTGGCGGCCCTGGACATCCAGTGGGCCGATCTGCGGGCCGGCCGGTCGGTGGTGGACAAGCTCGACGCCGCCGGCCGCATCCACCGCCTGGTCAACCCCGATGAGGTGGAGGCCGCCGCCGATGCCCCGCCCCGGGGGACCCGGGCCGCGGTTCGCGGCGCCGCCGTGGCCCACCACCCCGCCGTCGTGGCCGCCTCCTGGACCTCGCTGATCCTGGACCTGCCCGATCGTCCCAGCCTTCTGCGCCTGGCGCTCCCCGACGGGGTGACCCTCAGTGAGGATGAGACCGCCGCCATGATGGAGGCGATTGGTCGGGAGGCTCCGCCTGGGGGACACTGGCCCCCGTAGGATTGTTCGAGGCCCCCGGGCACAGCGCAGGAGGACAGGACCGTGACACCCGTGACGCCGCACACCGCAGGTCAGGGCCGCATCCAGGCCGCCGGTGGTCCTGAGGCCCCCGAGGAGGGCGCCGCCACCGGTGCCCAGGTGCAGGTCACCGGCGTCGATGAGATCCTCGATGAGATCGACTCCGTCATCGAGACCAATGCGGCGGCCTTCGTCCAGGGATTCGTCCAGAAGGGCGGCCAGTGAGGATGAGCGGCTCACGCCCCACGGCACGCCGCATCATCGGGATCGAGACCGAGTACGGCATCACCTGCGCCTCCAGCACGGGAGGCGCGCCCCCCATGGATGCCGATCAGGCCGCCAGGGCCCTGTTCGACCCCATCATCCAGCGAGGGCGGTCCTCCAATGTCTTCACCCGCTCCGGGGGGCGCCTGTACCTCGACGTCGGCTCCCACCCCGAGTACGCCACCGCCGAGTGCGACCGCCTGGAGGACCTGCTGGCCCAGGACCGGGCCGGCGATCTCATCATGGCCGACCTGGCCGACCGGGCCAACAAGCGCCTGGAGGACCGGGGCGTGGAGGGGCGCATCCACCTGCTGAAGAACAACCTGGACGCCCAGGGCAACGGCTTCGGCTGCCATGAGAACTACCTGGTGCGCCGCTCGGGGAGCTTCTGGCAGGACGCCCAGACCCTCGTGCCCCACCTGGTGACCCGCCAGATCCTCGTGGGCTCCGGGCATATCGCCCCCGATGCCCATGGACGGGCGCGCTACTGCTTCTCCCAGCGCGCGGATCAGACCTGGGAGGCCCTCTCGGCGGCCACCACCCGGGCGCGCCCCATGATCAACACCCGCGACGAGCCGCACGCCGACGCCGAGCGCTACCGGCGGATGCATGTCATCGTCGGGGACTCCAGCATCGCCCAGGGCTCCACACTGCTCAAGGCCGGGGCCATGGACCTGCTGCTGGACTACCTGGAGTCCGGCGGCGACCTGTCCGATCTGGCCCTGGCCGAGCCCATGCGCGCCATCCGGGAGGTCAGCAGCGACCTGCGGGCCGCCGTGGCCCTGGAGCTCGCCGACGGCAGGACCATCACCCCGGTCGATCTGCAGCAGGAGCACCTGGAGCGGGTCACCGCCCATGTCGAGGCCGAGCGCGACCTCACGGGCATGCAGCGCGAGACCCTCGACCTGTGGGGACGCGGCCTTGAGGCGGTGCGCTCGGGCAATTACGGCGCCGTGGCCGCGGAGCTGGACTGGGCTGCCAAGCTCCAGCTGCTCACCCGCTACACCCAGCGCACCGGCGCCGGGCTCGATGACCCGCGTGTGGCCAGGCTGTCACTGGCCTACCACGACGTGACCAGCGGGGAGGGCCTGCGCCCCCGCCTGGAGCGGGCGGGCCTGCTGCGCCGCTACATCGACCAGGAGGCCTGCCGGGCGGCGGTGACCCGGCCCCCCGCCACCACGCGCGCCCGCCTGCGGGGCGCCGCCGTGGCCCGGGCCGAGGATCTGCGCCTGGACCTGAGCGTGGACTGGGTGAGCCTGCGCCTGGACGACGGCGCCTGCCGCCCCATCAGTCTGACCGATCCCTTCCGGGCCGTCGATGAGCGCGTCGATGCGCTCCTGGCGGCCATGGAGGGCCGCGGAGCCGATCCCGGTGCCGGGATGCGGCCGGCATGATGAGATGATTCACCCGATGAGCAGCACACCGAGCATGCCCCCGGGGGCCGACGGCGCGCCGCTGACCCGTCGTCAGCGGCGCGCCCTGGAGCGCGCCCGGGAGGAGGCCCAGCGCGCCGCCACCGGCCAGGTGCCGGCCCAGAGGCCGGGGCAGGATCGGCAGCAGGAGCAGGCTCAGCACCCCCCGCCGCAGTCCGCCAGCGCCACCTGGAAGCCCTCGGCCACCAGCATGCCCGCGGTCCGCAAGCCCTCCGCGCGGCCCGGTCCCCAGGCCGGGCCCCGCCTCCAGGGCGGGCCGGATGCTGCTGCCGGCCCGGCGCTCAGCGCGCCGTCGGCCTCCTCGGCCGGTGGGGCGGTGGCGTGGAAGCCCGTGCCGCGCCACGATCAGCCTCAGGCGGAGGCGCCGGCTGAGCGGAGGACACCGCCCGCTGCCCGGCCCACCGCTGCCCGGCCCGCCCCTGCCGCCCGCCCGGCTCCTGAGCCTCGGCCCGCCCCGGCCTCCCGGCCCGCTGCGGCTGCTCGGCCCGCCGCGCCCTCCCCGGAGCCCGCCCCCCTGGAGCGAGCTCCCCTGGGCCCCGGGGCCCAGGAGGAGGCGCGGGCACCGCAGGCACCGCAGGCCCTGGAGCCCGCCGCGGCCACCGGCCCCCAGAAGGCCATCGGCGCCGCCCTGGGTCGGCGGCCGCGGGGCCTGCTGGCCATCGCCCTGGCCGGCGTCGTCGTCCTGGCCATGGTGCTCGTGCCGCTGGCCGTGAAGAACCTCGGCATGCGCGATGAGGCCGGCCAGGCCAGCGCCCAGGCCCTGGAGACGGTCCTGTCGGGGGACGACCCGCTGGACTCCGTCGTCGAGATCGCCGGGCGGCCGGGCGTGGTGCCCGTGGTCTCGCTCAAGGGGGCCCTGACCCCGGCCACCTCCCTGCACGAGGACCTCCTGGTGGAGGGCACCGGCCGCACGGTGAGCCAGGGGGACGCGGTCCTGCTGTCGATCTCCACCTTCTCCGGGCTCGACGGGCGCAACACCACCGGGACCGAGACAGGCGCCTCCCTGCGCACGGTCATGCTCGACGACGCCCTGGGGGAGGAGCTCGACAAGGCCATCGAGGGCAAGACCGAGGGCTCCCGGGTGGTGCTGCGCGCCCCCCACGAGGAAGAGGGGGAGCTGACCACCGAGATCACGGTGGTCGACATCCTGCCCACCGTGGCCACCGGGGAGGAGCGCGAGCCCGCCACCGGCATGCCCGCGGTGACCATCGGCGCGGACGGCGCCGCCCGGATCTCGGTCCAGGGGCTGTCGGCGCCCACCAGCTCCAGCATCACCACCCTCATCCAGGGCCAGGGGCCGCAGGTGGGCAAGGACGACCTGCTCATCGCCCGATACTCCATCGTCAACTGGTCCACCGGCCAGGTCTCGGGCACCCCCACCTACGGCAGCACCGTCCTGCCGCGCTCCATCGACATGAGGAACACCCTGGCAGGGGTCTCCCAGCTGCTGGTCGATGTGCCCGTGGGATCGCGGGTGGTCCTGGCCCTGCCCGCCGATCAGGCTCGGGGTGAGGACGCGGTGGCCGTCGTCATCGACGTGCTGGCCATCGCCTCGCGCGACGAGGCCCCCGCCACCGCCCCGGCCACCGAGTCCGCCGCCCCCACCGCGACACCCACGGCCGCCCCCACCGCCACCTCCGGAGAGGAGAGGCCATGAGCCTGGCCATCCGTGTCATCCCCTGCCTGGACGTCAAGGACGGGCGCGTGGTCAAGGGGGTGAACTTCCAGGGGCTGCGGGACGCCGGCGACCCCGTGGAGCTGGCCGCCCGCTACGACGAGCAGGGGGCCGATGAGATCACCTTCCTGGACGTCTCGGCCTCCAGCGAGGGCCGCTCGACCATGATGGAGGTGGTCTCGCGCACCGCCGAGCAGGTCTTCGTGCCCCTGACCGTCGGCGGCGGGGTGCGCAGCGCCCAGGACGTCGACCGGCTCCTGGGGGCCGGGGCGGACAAGGTCGGGGTCAACACCGCCGCCATCGCCCGCCCCGAGCTCATCACCGAGGTCGCCCAGCGCTTCGGCAGCCAGGTGCTCGTGCTCTCGGTCGACGCCCGGCGCTGCCCCGCGGGCGTGAGCACCGAGTCCGGCTACGAGGTCACCACGCATGGGGGACGGCGCTCCACCGGCATCGACGCCGTGGCCTGGGCAGTGCGGGCCACCGAGCTGGGCGCGGGCGAGATCCTGCTCAACTCCATGGATGCCGACGGCGTCACCGGCGGCTTCGACACCGAGATGATCGACGCGGTGCGGCGCGAGGTGGGCGTCCCCCTCATCGCCTCGGGAGGGGCGGGGCGACCCGAGGACTTCGCCCGGGCCGCCGACCACGGGGCCGACGCCGTCCTGGCCGCCTCGGTCTTCCACTACGGGACCATGACCGTGGGCCAGGCCAAGGAGGCCCTGCGCCGCGCCGGGCACCCGGTGCGCTGAGGGCGGGCCACGGGCCATCGCCGCCCCGGGCCGCGGTGGGGAGCCCTCCCCTTTGCCCTGATCCGGCGGCTTCGGTATCCTCCGGTCGGTCAGGGCCCTGTGACCCGCAGCATGCCAGGGGCGCCTGTCGACAACTCTCATCTCAACAGATCAGGATCGCCATGAGCACCTACCCCGGCCAGTCCGGACCGTACGACCCCAACGGCCAGGACCCTTACGCCTCCAGCCTCAATGCCGGGCAGGCCTATCATGCCGGGCAGGCCTACCCGGGCCAGCCATACCCGGATCAGCAGATGCACAACCCCGGTGCCCAGCAGCCCTACCCCGGTCAGGCCGGCTATGGGTTGCCCTACGGCGGCTACATCCCCAACCCCACCGAGAAGAACTGGATGGGCATCACCTCCCTGGCGCTGGGGATCTTCAGCGTGTGCTGCTGGGGCATCCCGGGTGTCATCGCGGTGATCTTCGGCATCCTCGGCATTCAGGCGGTCAATAATGGGGAGGCTGACAATAAGGGGATGTCGATCGCGGGTATTGTCATCGCCGGGGCTTCTTGGGTGCTACTGATCCTTCTGTGGATCTTGGGTGCATTGAATAGTTCTCTGAGTTCCTGACCGGATACGCTCATGGTCCATGCCGCCGCCCATCCACAGGTGCGCCGTTGCCGCTCCTCTCGTCTATGGCTGGGCGCCGCCGTGCTCCTGACCCTGCCCGGGGCCGCCCTCATCGGGGGAGGGGTCCTCTTCCCCCGCGCCTTCTCCGCGGCCCCCGAGATGTGCCTCATGCACCGCAGCACCGGGCTGTGGTGCCCCCTGTGCGGGGGGACCCGGGCCACGGCCGCCCTCATCCACGGGGACCTGCCCACGGCCCTGGGCTACAATCCGTTCGCCCTGGCCATCGAGATCGTCGCCCTCCTGGCGGTCCTGCGCTGGCTCCTGCGCATGACCCGGGGGGCGCAGGGCGCCTTCCTCACCGGCTGGGAGGCCACCGGCCTCCTGGTGTCCATGGGGGCCTTCTTCGTGGTGCGCAACCTGCCGGGGATGTGGGTCCACATGGGACCACTCCTGGGGCCCCCGGGCTGAGGGAGTGCCAGACGATTGAGAGGACTTCTGCGATGACCGAGAACCCCTACCCGACCTCCGGCCCGGTCGGCGCCCCGCCCTGGGAGCAGCACCTGCAGCAGCCCGGGGCCACCGGCGGGGGCCACGACGACCCCTACGCCGCCGTCGGGAGCCGCCCGCCGGCGGGGGCGCCCGCCCCGCCCGGGTACCCCGCCCCCTACGGCACCGGCCTGCCCTCGGGCGCCCACCCCGGCCACTACGCGGGCGCCTACCCGCCTGGGGCGCATCCCAGGCCCGATGAGATGGACTGGGCGGGGATCACCTCCCTCATCCTGGCCCTGGCCTCTCCCGTGATCGCCTTCATCCTCTCCCCCCTGGGCCTCATCGCCCTGGTGACATCCACCGTGCTGGGGATCATCGGCCTGAGCGCGGCGAACCAGGGCAGGGCCACGAATAAGGGCATGGCCCTGGCCGGCCTCATCACCTCGGTGGTGCTCCTCGTCCTGGGCCTCCTGGTGGCCATCATCGCCATCGTGCTCTTCGGGGTGTTCATCAGCGAGTTCTCGCAGACCAGCTACTGAGGGCTCCGCCCGGTGGCCCGGCGGGGTGCTGGAGGGCACCGGGAGGCGGCCGTGAGACACTACCGCCGTGACCACCTCCCAGGCACCCGATGCCCGGCCCCCGGCCCGCGCTGAGGACCATGGGGCGCTGAGCCCCTGGATCGCCTCCCGCCTCAAGCGCGACGCCGCCGGGCTGGTGTGCGCCGTCATCCAGCAGCACGACACCCGTGAGGTCCTCATGGTCGGATGGATGGATGACGAGGCCCTGGCCCGCACCCTGACCCAGGGGCGGGTGACCTTCTGGTCCCGCTCCCGCGCCGAGTACTGGCGCAAGGGGGACACCTCGGGGCACGCCCAGTACGTCAAGGCCGTCCACCTGGACTGCGACGGCGACGCCCTGCTCATCGAGGTCGACCAGGTGGGGGCCGCCTGCCACACCGGCCGGCGCACCTGCTTCCAGGAGGGCGGGGATCTGGGCGCCGCCGTCGGCACCCGCCCCGCCGGGGGCGCGGCCACCTGAGGGCTCCGCCGGCGGGCGGATTTGCCTCCCGGGCCCCGGGCCGACGACGATGGTGCCCATCGCCGTCCAGGCCCGACCTGTCCCGGCGGATCTGTGGAAGGAGGTGCGCGGTGGCCATCGACCGGACCGGGCGTTTCGAGCAGATCGCCGCCCAGGCGCGCGCGGAGGCCGACCGGCGCGCCGGCCGCGTCCCCCTGCGCCGGGTCAAGGAGATGGTCAGGGCCGCCCCCGGGGCCAGGGAGGCGCGCCAGGCGCTGCGCGCACCGGGGTGCACCGTCAGCGTCATCGCCGAGGTCAAGCGCTCCACGGCCACCTTCGCCGACCTCAGCGGATGTGGGGCGCCGGGGGTCCTGGCCCGCTTCTGCGCCGCCGGGGGAGCCGCCTGCGTCTCGGTGGTCACCGGCTCGCCCGACGGCCATGGCTCCCTGGAGGACCTCGACGACGTGCGGGCAGCGGTGGAGGTGCCCGTGCTGGCCAATGACCTCATCGTCACCCCCTACCAGGTTCATGAGGCCCGCGCTCACGGAGCCGACCTGCTCATGCTCGACGCCCGCCTGGAGCCGCTGGTCCTCCAGGGCCTCATCGACCGGGTCCACTCCCTGGGCATGTGCGCGGTGGTCAAGGTGCGCACCCGGCGGGAGGCGCTGACCACCATCGAGTCCGGCGGCCGCATCGTGGCCGTCAGCGCCCGCGACCCCGATACGCTGGCGGTGGACCGCGCCCGCTTCGAGCAGGTCGCGGAGGTCCTTCCCCCCGAGGTCATCAGGATCGTCGCCGGGGGGGTGAGGGGCCCCCACGACGTCATGGACTTCGCCCGCTGCGGCGCCGACGTGGTCCTGGTGGGGGAGGCGGTCATCCGCTCCACCGACCCCCAGCAGTTCGTCGCCGAGCTCGTCGCCGCCGGCGCCCACCCCTCCCTGCTCCACGCCACCCACCGAGAGGCCCCCTGAGTGCTCACCAGTGCCCTTGCCACCATCGCGACCGCGGCTGCGCCCGCCTCCCTGCCCAGCCCCTCGACGGGGGTGTGGCACATCGGCCCCTTCCCGCTGAGGGCCTACGCCCTGTGCATCCTGGCCGGCGTCTTCGTGGCCGTGTGGTGGTCGGGCAGGCGCTACGAGGCCCGGGGCGGGGACAAGGACACGGTCCTGGACGTCGCCCTCCTGGCGGTCCCGGCGGGGATCCTCGGCGCCCGCCTCTACCACGTCCTGTCCTCCCCGGACGCCTACTTCGGCCCGGGCGGGGATCCCGCCCTCATCCCCCAGATCTGGCGGGGCGGGCTGGGCATCTGGGGCGGCATCGCGGCCGGGGTCGCCGCGGGCGCCTGGCTGATGAGGCGCCGCGGCCTGCGCCTGGCCCCCCTGGCCGACTCCGTGGCACCCGCCCTGCTGGTGGCCCAGGCCATCGGGCGCCTGGGGAACTGGTTCAACCAGGAGCTCTTCGGCGCGCCCACCACCCTGCCCTGGGGACTGGAGATCGACGCCGCCCACCTGCCCCCGGGGTATGCGCCCGGGACCCTGTTCCACCCCACCTTCCTGTACGAGGCCCTGTGGAACCTCGCCGGCGCCGCCCTCCTGGTGGGGCTGGGCCGCCGGCTCCTGGCGCGCGACGGCGTCACCGGGGGCCGGCTCCTGTGGGCCTACCTCATGGTCTACACCGCGGGGCGGGTGTGGATCGAGGCGCTGCGCATCGACGACGCCGAGACCATCGCGGGCCTGCGCCTGAACGTGTGGACCTCGATGCTCATCTTCGCAGTGGGGGCCGTGGGCCTGGCCCTGGCCTCCCGCGGGGCGCCCCGCAGGCTCGACGACTCCATCACCTCCATCGCTGACGGCGCCCGGCCCCGCGACGAGGAGGAGGGCGCCGTCAGCGCGCCTGAGCCCGGGCGCGAGCCGGAGGGCGGGGCCGAGGAGGCGCAGGACCACGGCCCGGAGGCGGCCCGCCGGGAACGGTGACGATAGTCCCAACTCTCATCACTTCTGGGAACCTGCTCGGCCAAGCGCTTGCGCGTCCCTTAGGCTTGACCCATGCGCAGAGCCAAGATCGTATGCACCCTCGGACCCGCCACCGACTCGCCCGAACAGGTGCAAGCCCTGGTGGACGCGGGCATGAATGTCGCGCGTATCAACCGCTCGCACGGGCGGGTGGAGGACCACGAGGAGGTCATCGGGCGGGTGCGGGCTGCCGCGGAGGCCTCCGGCCGGGCCATCGCCGTCCTGGTGGACCTCCAGGGCCCCAAGATCCGCCTGGGCAAGTTCGTCAACGACCAGAAGGTCATGCTCAACAAGGGCGACGAGTTCACCATCACCACCGATGACGTGCTGGGCACCGTCAAGCGCTGCTCGACCACCTTCAAGGGCCTGCCCGGGGACTGCCGCCCGGGCGACCGCCTGCTCATCGACGACGGCAATGTGGCGGTGCGCGTCGTGGCGGTGACCGACACCGACGTGGTCACCCGGGTCGAGGTCCCCGGCTTCGTGTCGAACAACAAGGGCATCAACCTGCCGGGCGTGGCGGTCTCGGTGCCCGCGCTGTCGGAGAAGGACCGCGAGGACCTGCGCTGGGCCCTGGAGGTCGGGGCCGACTTCATCGCCCTGTCCTTCGTGCGCAACGCCGACGACATCAAGGACGTCCACGAGATCATGGACGAGGTCGGGGTGCGCATCCCCGTCATCGCCAAGATCGAGAAGCCCCAGGCGGTGGAGAACCTCTTCGACATCGTCTCGGCCTTCGACGGCATCATGGTGGCCCGCGGGGACCTGGGGGTGGAGATGCCCCTGGAGGCCGTGCCGCTGGTGCAGAAGCGCGCCATCGAGCTGGCGCGCCGCCAGGCCAAGCCGGTGATCGTCGCCACCCAGGTCCTGGAGTCCATGATCCAGAACCCCCGGCCCACCCGTGCCGAGGCCTCCGACTGCGCCAACGCCATCCTGGACGGCGCCGACGCCGTCATGCTCTCCGGTGAGACCTCCGTGGGCGCCTACCCGATCGAGGCCGTGCGCACCATGGCCCGCATCATCGAGAATGTGGAGGAGAACGGCGGGGAGCGCATCGCCGAGCTCGGCTCCTACCCGCAGACCCGCGGCGGCGCCCTGACCCGGGCGGCCGCGGAGATGGGCGAGCAGCTCGACATCGCCTACCTGGTCACCTTCACCCAGTCCGGTGACACCGCCCGGCGCCTGTCCCGCCTGCGCTCCCCGATCCCGCTGCTGGCCTTCACGCCGCTGGACTCCACCCGCAACCAGCTCGCGGTCTCCTGGGGCGTCAACACCTACAGGGTCCCCGCGGTCCAGCACACCGACGACATGGTCGCCCAGGTCGACGAGATCCTCCAGGACAAGCACCTGGCGCAGGCCGGGGACACCGTCGTCATCGTGGCGGGAATGCCCCCGGGCACCCCCGGCTCGACCAACTCCATCCGCATCCACACGGTGGGGGAGACGGTCGATTACAAGGTCTGAGGGCCCGCGGCCGGCGCTCCGGCCCCGCGGCGTCGGAGCGCCGGTGTTCGTATCTTCGTATCGCAGTGCACATGAGCAGTTGAGGAGACCTGGTCGTGTCCAATGAGCTGAGGGAGCTGAGCATCGCCCTGCCCGAGGAGGTGGCGGTGGCTCTGGCGGAGCGGGTGGTCTCGGGCGCCTACGGCAGCGAGGGAGAGGTCGTGCGCGACGGGCTCATCGACATGTTCGCCCGCGAGGAGGCGGCCGAGACCTGGCTGCACGAGGAGGTGGGGGAGGCCTACGACGAGCTGCGGGACCACCCCTGCCTGGCGTGGGGCGTCCAGGACGCCCGCGGCCATCTCGCCGAGGCCCACGCCCACCACCAGGCCCGGCCACGCCCGTGAACCCGGAAGTCGTCTTCTCGCCCTGGGCGCTGCGGCACATGACCGGGGTCTACCGCCGCATCGCCGAGGAGTCCGGCTCCTCGGACCTGGCCGAGGCCTATCTGTCGGCCATCATGGACCGCTGCGAGGCCCTGGCCGAGTTCCCCCTGACCGGGCGCATCCGCGACGACATCCGGCCGCACCTGCGCACGGTGGGCTTCAGGAATCGCGTCGTCATCGCCTTCGTCGTGCGCGAGGGCCGGATCGAGGTCCTGGGCGTCCACTACGGGGGCCGTGATCATGACGGGCTGCAGCGTGGAGAGGCCCCCGCCGTTCACGTCGACTGAGCCTGCGCCCGGTGCCGCCGCGGCTCACGGCGCCAGGGCGCGAGTGCTGACAGCCCCCGAGCCCGAGAGCGTTGCGCATCGTCCCGTCGGACGCGCTTCGAGGGCGGGGAGGGCGGCCGGATTCGGCGGGATCACGGGATAACGGGGCCGGTGGTACCTCCGGTGGGACTCGAACCCACAACACTCCGATTTTGAGTCGGATGCCTCTGCCAATTGGGCTACGGAGGCGGCGTCTGCGCTCTCAAGCGGCGCCACGAGCCGAAGCATACTAGGATCTATGCTGTGAGCAACGAGTCCAGCACCACCCGATCCCGCAGGGTTCTCGTCGCCGAGGACGAGACCCTCATCCGCCTCGACATCGTGGAGACCCTGACAGACGCGGGCTATGACGTCGTCGCCGAGGCCTCCGATGGCGAGGAGGCCATCCGCCTGGCCCAGGAGCACAAGCCCGACCTGTGCGTGATGGATGTCAAGATGCCGGTGACCGACGGCATCACCGCCGCTGAGCGCATCCTGGACAAGCACTCCTGCGCGGTGGTCATGCTGACCGCCTTCTCGCAGACGGACCTGGTCGAGCGCGCCGGCGCCGCGGGGGCCATGGCCTACGTCGTCAAGCCCTTCACCCCGGCCGACCTCATCCCCGCCCTGGAGATCGCCCTGTCCCGCCACGAGGAGATCCTGTCCCTGGAGAGCGAGATCAGCGATCTCACCGAGCGCTTCGAGACGCGCAAGCGGGTGGACCGCGCCAAGGGACTGCTCATGGAGCGCATGGGCCTGAGCGAGCCCGAGGCCTTCCGCTGGCTCCAGAAGACCTCGATGAACCGGCGCCTGACCATGCGCGAGGTCGCCGACGCGGTCATCGAGCAGGTCGGCTCGGCCTCCGGCGGCAAGGACGACTGACCGGCCGCCCCGGCATCCCCGGCGGGCGCCTCTCAGGTGAACAGGCTGCGCAGGGTGCCGCGGGCGATGTGCCGTCCCTTCTCGTCGCTCACACTGACCTCGTAGACGGCGGTGCGCCGGCCCCGGTGAACGGGGGTGGCCACCGCCGTCACCCATCCCTCCTCGGCCGGCCGCAGATGCGAGACCGTCAGCTCCGCCCCCACCGGGACCGCCCCGGCCGGGGCCGCTTCGCGCGCCGCCACCGAGGCCGCCGTCTCGATGAGCGCCGCCGTCGCCCCGCCGTGGAGGATGCCCACCACCTGGCGGGCCCCCTCCACCGGCATCCGCACCTGCGTGAGATCGGCATCGCGCTGGAGCACCTCCATGCCCAGCGTCTCCATGAGCGTGCCCTCCTCCTCATCCTCCAGGCCGGCGCGCACGGCGCTGAAGGCCGAGATCGCCGACCCGGCCGGACGCGGATCGGGGTAGGGGCGGCGCCCGGGGTCCGGGAAGGCCACCGGCGCCGCGCTCGACGCCGACAGGGCGGCCAGCGTCTGGCCCACCGGCCCCAGGGGGCCGACCACCGTGGGCCTGTCCGCAGCGGCGCAGGAGGCGCCGCCCGGGCCGGAGGCGGGGCTGGGGGGCACGGCGGGGGCGTCGGGCTGCTCATCGCTCATGGGCCTAGGCTGTCACGGTGAGCACCAGCACGACCAGCCCGCACCGCCCCGAGAGCCAGGATCCCGCCAGGCTCCTGCTCATCGACGGCCACTCCATGGCCTTCCGAGCCTTCTACGCCCTGCCGGTGGACAGCTTCACCACCTCCACGGGCCAGGCCACCAACGCCGTCCACGGCTTCACCTCCATGCTCCTGTCCCTGCTGGAGGGCGAGGCCCCCACCCACGTGGCCGTGGCCTTCGACCTGCCCGGGGGGACCTTCCGCACCGAGGAGTACGCCGAGTACAAGGGCACGCGCGATGAGACCCCCCAGCCCTTCATCGGCCAGGTCGAGCTCATCGAGGAGGTCCTCAGGGCCATGGGGGTGCGCACCATCACGGCTCCCGGCTACGAGGCTGACGACATCCTGGCCACCCTGGCGGCCTCGGCCCAGGAGGAGGGCCTGGAGGTCCTGGTGTGCTCGGGGGACCGCGACTCCTTCCAGACCGTCACCGAGCGCTGCACCGTGCTCTACCCGGTCAAGGGCGTCTCGACCCTGCGGCGCATGACCCCCCGGGAGGTGGAGGAGCGCTACGGCGTCACCCCCGAGCGCTACCCGGACCTGGCCGCCCTGGTGGGGGAGACCAGCGACAACCTGCCGGGGGTGCCCGGGGTGGGGCCCAAGACGGCGGCCAAGTGGATCGGCCTCTACGACGGCCTGGAGGGCGTCATCGCCCACGCCGAGCAGATCAAGGGCAAGGCGGGCCAGTCCCTGCGCGATCACATCGGAGACGTCCTGCGCAACCGCAGGCTCAACCGCCTGGTGACCGACCTGGACCTGGGCCTGGACATCGCCGACCTGCGCCTGGAGGGCGCTGACAGGGACGGCCTGGCGCGGGTCTTCGAGACCCTGGAGTTCCGCACCCTGCACCAGCGCTCCCAGCGGGTCCTCAGCTTCGCCCCCCAGGAGGGCGCGGTGCCGCGGGCCGAGGACGACGGCCTCATGGGCCGGCTCCTCGGGCTCGACGCGAGCGTCCTGGGCCGCGACCTGGAGCCCGGGGAGCTGGGGGCCTGGCTCCAGGCCCACCTGCCCGCGCCGGGCCCCGGGCTCCGGGCCGCCCCGCTGGGCCTCGACGTCGTGGGCGCCCTGCGGCCGGTCCAGGCCGATGCCCGGATCATCTCCGTCTCCGATGGCACCAGCGCCGTGGCCATCGACACCGCCGAGCTCGGCGTCCAGGACGAGGCCGCTCTCGAGGCCCTGCTCGCCGACGTCGAGCGCCCCAAGATCGTGGCCGACGCCAAGGGCGCCTGGCACGCCCTGAGGGCCCGGGGGCTCAGCCTCGACGGCGTCGTCGCCGACCCCTGCCTGGCGGGCTACCTGTGCCGGCCCGAGCAGCGCTCCTACGACGTGGGCGCCCTCGCGCAGCGCTGGCTGGACATCGACCTGGAGTCCCTGGCCGGCGGCGGCGCGCAGGAGCCGGGCTCCCAGCAGGCCCTGGACCTGGAGGCCCTGTCCTGCCCGGATGCGGCGGGGGAGGCCCTGGCCTCCGCGCGCCGCGCCGCCGTCCTCCTGCCCCTCCAGGAGGTGCTGGAGGCCCAGATGGACAAGCGCCGGGCCACCGCCCTGTTCACCGACCTGGAGATGCCCGTGGCCGCCACCCTGGCGGTGATGGAGGATACCGGCATCGCCGTCGACGACGCCGTGCTGGCCGCCCGGGCCGTCGAGCTCGACGCCCGGGTCACCCATGCCGCCGAGGGCGCCTTCGCCGCCGCCGGCCACGAGCTCAACCTCTCCAGTCCCAAGCAGCTCCAGGCCGTCCTGTTCGACGAGCTGGGGATGCCCAGGACCCGCAGGACCAAGACCGGCTACACCACGGACGCCGAGGCCCTGGCGGGCCTGCACGCCAAGACCGGCCACCCCTTCCTGGCCCACCTGCTGGAGCACCGCGACGCCATCAAGCTGCGCCAGACCGTGGAGGGCCTGCGCAAGGCCATCCAGCCCGACGGGCGCATCCACACCACCTTCCAGCAGACCATCGCCGCCACCGGCAGGCTCTCCTCCACCGACCCCAACCTGCAGAACATCCCCGCCCGCACCGAGGAGGGGATGCGCATCCGCGAGGCCTTCACCGTCGGGCCGGGCCACGAGTGCCTCATGACCGCCGACTACTCCCAGATCGAGATGCGCATCATGGCGCACCTGTCGGGCGACGAGGCCCTCATCGAGGCCTTCCGCAGCGGGGAGGACCTGCACCGCTACGCCGCGGCCCTGGTCCACGGCATCGAGGTCGAGCAGGTCAGCGCCGAGCAGCGCAGCCACGTCAAGGCGATGAGCTACGGCCTGGCCTACGGGCTGTCCACCTACGGCCTGGCCCGCCAGCTGGGCATCGACAACACCGAGGCCGCCGCCCTGCGGGACGCCTACTTCGCCCGCTTCGGGCGCGTCCACGACTACCTGGAGTCCGTCGTGGAGCAGGCCCGC
Source organism: Actinomyces bowdenii (assembly GCF_017592395.1). Lineage (GTDB taxonomy): Bacteria > Actinomycetota > Actinomycetes > Actinomycetales > Actinomycetaceae > Actinomyces > Actinomyces bowdenii. The sequence goes on along the minus strand of NZ_JAGFOU010000034.1, from coordinate 4,482 downwards.
CGCGACGGCTACACCCAGACCATGTTCGGCCGCCGCCGCTACCTGCCCGACCTGAGCAGCGACCAGCGCCAGCGCCGCGAGATGGCCGAGCGCGCCGCCCTCAACGCCCCCATCCAGGGAAGCGCGGCCGACATCGTCAAGAAGGCCATGATCGAGGTCGAGGCGGCCCTGGCCGAGCAGGGCCTGAGCAGCCGCATCCTGCTCCAGATCCACGACGAGCTCATGGTCGAGGTGGCGCCCGGGGAGTCCGAGGCGGTGCGGGGCCTCCTGGTGGAGCGGATGGGTGCCGCCGCCGAGCTCTCCGTGCCCCTGGAGGTCGCCACCGGCTCCGGTCTCACCTGGCGAGAAGCCGCGCACTGAGTCAGCGCAATTGTGACCTTCCGCCTGGACGGCGGCGGGTGTCGGGACCCGCCAGGCACCATCTCCGGTAGAAAAATTATGAACCAAAGGTTTCATCAATAATGGAGCGATTTATTATCTACGACTCCGGGTGGGTTCGGAGGAAGTGGTGGTAGTGCGGTTCGCCCATGTGTGAGCGATGACACCTCCATGGCGGCGCTTGGGGCGCGATTAGTCCAGTCACGGATTCGTCACATGCTGCTAGGGTTCACTCGTGCGCCCCTGGGCGTCTCGCATGAAGGACTGTCTATGAGCCTGTTCATGAGACATGATGTCAGCGGGATGGGGCCCAGCTGCGCGGGTTCTGGTCCGGGCCGGTTCCCGTGGCAGTGGGGTGCACGGCATCTATCGACCCGAACCACCTATCCGCATTCGGAGCACCCACTCAATGACCACCACCACACCCAGCCCCGCCCCGGTCGCCGTCAACGACATCGGCTCGACCGAGGAGATCCTCGCCGCCGTCGACGAGACCATCAAGTACTTCGACGACGGTGACATCGTCGAGGGCACTGTTGTCAAGGTCGACCGCGACGAGGTCCTCCTCGACATCGGCTACAAGACCGAGGGTGTCATCCTCTCCCGCGAGCTGTCGATCAAGCACGACGTCGACCCCGACGAGATCGTCTCGGTCGGCGACGAGATCGAGGCCCTCGTCCTGCAGAAGGAGGACAAGGAGGGCCGCCTGCTCCTGAGCAAGAAGCGCGCCCAGTACGAGCGCGCCTGGGGCACCATCGAGCGCATCAAGGAGGAGGACGGCGTCGTCACCGGCTCCGTCATCGAGGTCGTCAAGGGCGGTCTCATCCTCGACATCGGCCTGCGCGGCTTCCTGCCCGCCTCCCTGGTGGAGATGCGCCGCGTGCGCGACCTTCAGCCCTACGTGGGCCGCGAGCTCGAGGCCAAGATCATCGAGCTGGACAAGAACCGCAACAACGTGGTGCTCTCCCGCCGCGCCTGGCTGGAGCAGACCCAGTCCGAGGTCCGCACCAACTTCCTCCAGACCCTCCAGAAGGGCCAGGTCCGCTCCGGCGTGGTCTCCTCCATCGTCAACTTCGGCGCCTTCGTCGACCTGGGCGGCGTGGACGGCCTGGTCCACGTCTCCGAGCTGTCCTGGAAGCACATCGATCACCCCTCCGAGGTCGTCGAGGTCGGCACCGAGGTCACTGTCGAGGTCCTCGACGTCGACTTCGACCGCGAGCGCGTCTCCCTGTCGCTCAAGGCCACCCAGGAGGACCCGTGGCAGGCCTTCGCGCGCACCCACGCCATCGGCCAGGTCGTGCCCGGCAAGGTCACCAAGCTCGTGCCCTTCGGCGCCTTCGTGCGCGTCGAGGACGGCATCGAGGGCCTGGTCCACATCTCCGAGCTGGCCCAGCGCCACGTCGAGGTGCCCGAGCAGGTGGCCAAGGTCGGCGATGAGGTCTTCGTCAAGGTCATCGACATCGACCTGGACCGCCGTCGCATCTCCCTGTCCCTCAAGCAGGCCAACGAGGGCGTCGACCCCGCCTCCGAGGACTTCGACCCCTCCCTGTACGGGATGGCGGCCGAGTACGACGAGGAGGGCAACTACAAGTACCCCGAGGGCTTCGACCCGGAGACCAACGAGTGGCTCGAGGGCTACGACGCCCAGCGCGAGGCCTGGGAGGCCGAGTACGCGGCGGCCCACGCCCGCTGGGAGGCCCACAAGGCCCAGGTCGCCAAGGCCTTCGAGGAGGAGCAGGACACCGGCGCGGCCGCCTCGGCCGGCTCCTCGTCCTACTCCTCGGCGCCCGCCGAGGCCTCGGGCACCCTGGCCTCCGATGAGGCCCTGGCCGCACTGCGCGAGAAGCTGACCGGCAACTGACCCCCGCTGCCGGTTGACACTGATCGATGGGCCGGGAGGGCCCCGTCCGCGGACCGCGGACGGGGCCCTCCCGGCCCATCCGCGTCCTGGCGCCGTATGGTTCCCGCTCCCCATCGCGGTGCGGTCCCCGATGTGTGAGGCTTCCGCCGGCGCATGCGCCGCACGCACACGGCAGGAGGGCTTGGCATGGTGAGCTGGGACGATCTGGTCGAGGCGCTGGAGGGCATGGACCCGCGATGCCCCTCGCGCCCCAGCACCATCGCCCTGCGCGATCTCCTGCTCGACGGGCGCGAGCTCTACGCGCAGGCGGACCGGGCCCCCGAGCCGGCCTCTCGCCTCCTGGCGGCCGTGGACCGGGCGTGGATCACCCAGCTGGGGCAGGACCCCGGCACCACCACGGGGCAGATCGAGACCGTCGCGGAGATCTGCGAGGCGCTGCGCCGCGCCCGCGGCGAGTCGGTGGTCCCACTGCACTACGCGCGCGTCGAGCTCCTGGTCTGCCTGGGGCTGCGCAATGACGCCGTCGAGCAGCTGCGCGTGGCCAGGCTCTTCTCCTTCGAGCAGCCCGATACGGGCGCGGTGCTGGCCGCCGCCCGGATGCACGACGACTACTCCGGCGTCATCCGCACCGCCACGGCCCTCGCCGATCGCCCCGAGGCCGATCCGGTGGGAGCGGCCCGCACCCTGGGAGCCTCCCTGCTGCCCTACCTGGCCCAGGGCCGGCGAGTGGAGGCCGAGGACGCCCTGGCCTCGCTGACGGCCCTGGACCTGCCCATCGCCGAGCACCTGCGCGCCCTGGGCGACCACCTGGAGTACCTGGGCATGTCCTCCCAGTGGCAGCGCGCCCTGGCGGTGCTGCGCCACACCGCCGTGGGCGGGGCGGAGGAGGCCAGCGCCTGGGGCCTCATGGGCACCGCGGTCGGCCTGTCCCTGGTGCTGCGCGAGGCGATCCGCGCCGACTACGGCCGCAACGCCCTGGGAGTCTCCCTGGACTGGCGCACCCCCTGGGGGGACCTGATGCTCACCGCCTGGGACACGGTGGCCCGCTCCTACGACCTGGTCACCGCCTTCGTGCGGGCGCTGGCGCTGCGCTTCGATGATCGCAACGGCAACAACGGGGTGTCCCTGCGCGTGGAGACCCAGATGGCCGCGGAGGCCTCGCGGCTGGCCGCGCGCTCCTACGGCACCGTCACGGGGCCCGTCCCACCGGATCCGGCGCAGCTGCGCAACCGGCCGGCCCTGCTGGCGCAGGTGCGCGAGCTGCTGACCCTGTCCCGGGGCTACGGCATGGACTCGGTGCGCGAGCGGGCCATGTCCACCGCCGAGACCGTCAGCGCCTCCCTGGCGGAGGTCAGCGACGACACCGATCTGGAGCTCATCGTCGATCTGCGCCTGGCCTTCGCCCGGCTCCTGGCCGCCCTGGGCGCCAATGAGCGGGCCGAGCGGGAGAACCTGGACACCGCCGCCCTGTGCGAGAGCCAGGGATGGGTGGAGACGACCTGCGCCGCCCTGGCGCTGGCCTCCCACGCCGCGCAGGCCCGGGGCGACCGGGCCACCGCCGAGCAGGCCTGGGAGGCGTGCCTGGAGCAGCTGGCCGCCTGGCCGCCCGGGCGCCCGGGGGAGCGCTGCTCCATCCTCACCGAGGCCGTGGGGGATCCCGGACTGGGCGCGCGGGTGCTCGTCGAGCTCGCGGCCCGCCTCGTCCAGGGCGTCGAGCAGGACCACTCCCGGGCCTCCATCGTCAGGGAGGTGGTCTCACGCGCCTCCGCACAGCTCTCGCGCAGCGCCCATCCGCCACGCGGGGTCGCCCGGGCCATCGCCACCATCGAGGAGCGCATCGCCCCCTACGGGCGCGGCCGGGGCGGGCGGCGCCGCGGCGCCGCCGGTGCTGCACCGGCCACGGCTGAGGATGCCGGGCAGGACGGGACGGGCTCCGCGGCGGGCCCGCGCGGGGAGCCGCGGCACCCGGCCCAGATGATTGATCCTGAAGGGGGCGCGGGGCGGGCCGGCAGGGCCGGCTCCTGGTCCTCGGCCCCCTGAGCGCGTGGCCCTGCGGCGCTCCAGTGCGCCGGCCCCGCCCGCCCTGCTCACACCCTCCCAGGGAAGTGCCACTAGGTGTACTTCCCTGGGAGGTTGTGAACGGGTTGGGTAGGTGAAGGCCTCCTGGGCAGGATGTGGGTTGTCACGCTCACGTCCGGTCCGAGGAGGTCTTCATGACTCACGCTAACGCACCTTTGACGCCC
>NZ_JAGFOU010000033.1 GCF_017592395.1 Actinomyces bowdenii | reverse complement strand
CTCGCTTTCTGCACCCCGCACTCGCATACTGCATCCGGTCCCGGCCCCGGCCTGCGCGCCGCATCATGCTGCGCCGTGCCGGAGCGCGGGATCGCGCCCCTACTCCCCGTCGTCGGCGTCGGCCAGGGAGGTGCCCGCCGGCGTGGTCTTGGAGATGACCATGAGGAACTCGGCATTGGACTGGGTGTCCTTGAGCTTGGACAGCACCAGCTCCAGGGCCTGCTGCTGCTCCAGGCCGGCGAAGAGGCGGCGCAGGCGCCACATGATCTTCAGCTGGGCGGGGTCGATGAGCAGCTCCTCGCGGCGCGTGCCGGAGGCGGCCACGTCCACCGCCGGGAAGATGCGCTTGTCCGCCAGCTGGCGGCTCAGGCGCAGCTCCATGTTGCCCGTGCCCTTGAACTCCTCGAAGATGACCTCATCCATCTTCGAGCCGGTCTCGACCAGGGCGGTGGCCAGGATCGTCAGGCTGCCGCCGTTCTCCACATTGCGGGCCGCCCCGAAGAAGCGCTTGGGCGGGTAGAGGGCCGAGGCGTCCACACCACCGGACAGGATGCGCCCCGAGGCCGGGGCCGCCAGGTTGTAGGCGCGCCCGAGCCTGGTGATGGAGTCCAGCAGCACCACGACGTCCTGGCCCAGCTCGACCAGGCGCTTGGCCCGCTCGATGGCCAGCTCGGCCACCGTGGTGTGGTCCGAGGCCGGGCGGTCGAAGGTCGAGGCGATGACCTCGCCCTTGACGGTGCGCTGCATGTCGGTGACCTCCTCGGGGCGCTCGTCGACGAGCACGACCATGAGGTGGGCCTCGGGGTTGTTGATGGCGATGGCGTTGGCGATCTGCTGCAGGACGATCGTCTTGCCCGCCTTCGGCGGGGAGACGATGAGCCCGCGCTGCCCCTTGCCGATGGGCGAGACCAGGTCGATGACGCGGGGGGTCAGGGCCTTGGGGGTGGTCTCCAGGCGCAGCTGCTCCTGGGGGTAGAGGGGGGTGAGCTTGGCGAACTCGGGGCGCCGCTTGGAGCGCTCCGCATCCATGCCGTTGATGGTCTCCACGCTCACCAGCGGGTTGTACTTCACGCGCCCCGCACGGTTCTGGCGCCGGTTGCCCCGGCCCTGGGCACCGGGGCCGGCGGTCTCCCCGCCCTCACGGACCCATCCGGTCACGGCATCCCCGGCCCGCAGGCCGTTGTCCTTGATGAGGTGGCCCGAGACGTAGACGTCCTTGGGGCCGGGCAGGTAGCCGGAGGTGCGCAGGTAGGCGTGCTGCTGGTCGGTGACGTCCAGGATCCCGGCCACGGGCAGCAGGACCTCGTCCTCGCGGGGCTGGCTCCTGCCCTGCCGGCCGCCCTGCTCACCGCCGTCCCGGCCCTCCCGGCCCTCGCGCTCGAAGCGGTCGCGCCCGCGCTTGCGGCCCCGACGGCGGCGCCCGCCGCGCTCCTCCTCATAGCCCTCGGCCTCCTCCTCCCGGCTGCGGCGGGAGCGCTCGGCGGGCTCGACGGCGGCGGTGCCGGTGGCGTCGGCCAGGTCGCGCATGAGGGCCGCCTTGGCGTCGAGGTGGTCCTCGGGCGAGTCGGGGCGCGGCTCCCGCCGGCCCGCCTCCACCCGCTCGCCGCCCTCGCCGCGCTCGGGCGTGCCCGCGGCGGCCTGGGCGCGGCGGCGCCCGCGGCGGGACTCGCGCGGCTGGTCCTCGCGGGCCTCATCGGCTTCGCGGTCGGCGCGGTCATGGCGCTGCCCGCGGCGACGTCGGGCCTCGGGGCCGCCCTGCGCGCCGTCGGCGCGCTCGGCCCGGGAGCCCTCGGAGGAGCCCGAGGAGTCCGGGAAGACCGGGGAGCGCGAGGGCAGCTCGATGCCCAGGTCGAGGGCGGGGGCGGCCTCGCGCTCAGGGGTGCCGGCGGCCGCCTGGGCCCTGCGCCGGCGGGGGCGCGCGGCGCCCTCGGCGGGGGGCTCCTGGCGCTCAGGGGCGGCCTGCCCCTCGGGCTGCTCGACGGCGGGCGCCTGGTCCGGTGTGGGGGCCGAGGCGGGGGTTGAGGAGCCGCGCGCCTCGCGGATGGCGGCGACGAGCTCGCTCTTGCGCATGCGGGAGGTGCCCTTGAGGCCCATCTGCCCGGCGAGCGCCTGGAGCTCGGCCAGGCGCATCGTGGAGAGCGAGGACTGGGAGCTGGAGGTCTCGGTCACGAGTGTCCTAACGGTGTGGTTGCGCCACGCGCACAGGCCTGGCGTTCAACAGGGAGACCGCCCTGGGGCCGTTGGAATCGCTCACAGGGGGTCGTGCACACAGCATCGGCTCATCGCGGGACGGGGCCCGCATCCGGATGCGGTGCTGTCCGCCGTGCGGTGCAGGAGAGGCAGTCCGCGCGGCCGACGCCGCCATCATAGCAGCACTGCGGCGATGCGCCTACAGCGCAGCCCCGCCCACGGGGCCGATCGGGCCCGGATCGGCCCCGATCACGACGCCGTCCCCGGAGACGGCACGCGGCAGTGCTGCCTGCGGGGACGGCGTCGCCTGCTGGGTGCCGGCCGGGCCCGGCCGGCACCCAGCCTCAGGACAGGCTCTTGAGCAGTGAGCCCATGGGCGCGAAGTCGGCCAGCGGGTCGACCGGTGCCTTGCGGGGGAAGCGCTCCATGAGCACGGCCAGCTCCCGCCCGGCCCGGGCCACGCGCTCGCTCAGAGGCGCCTCGGGCCTGTCCGTGGCGGCCTCGGTCTCCCAGGCGGCCCCGAAGTCCTCGCTGGCGGCGAAGACGGCGGTGGTCGTCGGCAGGGCCTTCATGTAGGCGGCCAGGGGGCGCAGCGCGGTCTCGGTGACCAGGCTGTGGCGCGCCGTGCCCGCCGTGGCGCCCAGGATCACCGGCGCACCCTCCAGGGTGCCCTCGGGCAGGACATCCATGGCGGACTTGAACAGCCCCGAGTAGGAGGCCTGGAACACCGGGGTGACCAGGATGACGCCGTCGGCGGCGGCCAGGGAGTCGGCGACCGCCTGGAGCTCGGGAGACAGGGGGGCGCCGACACTGGCCTTGGCGATGTCGCCCACCAGCGGGCGCAGCCCGATCACCTCGATGTCGGCCAGTCGGGAGTCGGCGGCCAGGGCCTTGCGGGCGCCGTCGGCCAGGCGCTCGGCGAGCATCTGGGAGGTCGAGGGCTGGGAGACCCCGGCGTGGAGCGCCACGATCCTCGCCAGCCGGCCCATCTGGGTGTTGGCGTAGGCGTCGTAGGTCTGCGAGTCGGCCAGGGACTGGGTGCCCCCGGAGGGCGCCACGGCCGGCGTGCTGGGCTTGTTGGTGTCAGTCATCTCAGATCCTCACCTTCCGGCCCGTGAGCGGGTCGAACTCGTTGGACATGCTGAAGGGCTCCTCAGCCGGGGGCTCGGTGCCCTCCAGCAGCGCCCGGTGGCGCGGGTGCAGGGGGGCGTCGGGCACCTCGGCGGGCTTGGAGGGCTCGAGCTCGGCCCGCAGCGCGGGGACGATCTCGGTGCCCAGGATCTCGATCTGGCGCATGACCTCCTCGTGGGGCACGCCGCCCATGTCGACGTTGAAGGCCTGGCGCTGGTAGTCGCCGATGACGTCGCGGTAGGTCAGGTACCTCTCCACGATCTGCTCGGGGGTGCCCACGGCCAGCGGGGTGTGCGTGGACATCTCCTCCAGGGAGGCGCCCTGGTAGACGTAGGTGTTGCGGAAGTACGGCGTGTACTCCTTGATGGCCTCCGCCTGCGTCTTGGCGGCGAAGAACTGGCCGCCCAGGCCGACGATCGCCTGCTCGGGCGAGCCGTGCCCGTAGTGGGAGTAGCGCTCGCGGTAGAGGTCGATCATCTTCTTGACGTGGTCGACGGGCCAGAAGATGTTGTTGTGCAGGAATCCATCGCCGTAGAAGGCGGCCTGCTCGGCGATCTGGGGGGAGCGGATGGAGGCGTGCCACACGAAGGGCGGGACGCCGTCGAGCGGGCGGGGCATGGAGGTGAAGTCCTGCAGCGGGGTGCGGAACTCCCCCTCCCAGTCCACGTTGGTCTCGCGCCACAGGCGGCGCACGAGGTCGTAGTTCTCCACCGCCAGGGAGATGCCCTTGCGGATGTCCTTGCCGAACCAGGGGTAGACCGGGCCGGTGTTGCCGCGCCCCATCATGAGGTCCACGCGGCCGTCGGCCAGGTGCTGGAGGTAGGCGTACTCCTCGGCGATGCGCACCGGGTCGTTGGTGGTGATGAGGGTGGTGGAGGTGCTCAGCAGGAGCCTCTCGGTCCGCGCGGCGATGTTCGCCAGCAGGGCCACGGGGCTGGAGGGGGCGAAGGGCGGGTTGTGGTGCTCCCCGGTGGCGAAGAAGTCGAGCCCGACCTGCTCGCTGAGCACCGCCATCTCGACGGTGTTCTTGATCCGCTCGTGCTCACTGGGGGCCTTGCCGGTGTGCGGGTTGGTGGTGATGTCACCAACGGTGAAGATGCCGAACTGCATGGCAGCGCCTTTCTGGACGGTGGGCTTCGGTGATGGCATGAGCCTAGCCCCAGTCTTGTTTAAAAGTAAACTACTGGAGGATGAGGGCTCCCTCACAGGCCATGACCGAGGTCCGCCGGGCCCGGGCGCCGGCTCGCGCGAGCGCCCGCGGGGCCACCACCCGGCCCCGCGGGCGCCCCTCAGGGGCTCAGCACGGCGCCCCGGGTGTCGATGCCCGGGACGAGCACCGTCCAGCCGTGGTGGGTCAGGGTGGCGCGGGTGTCCTCCTCCAGGGCGGAGAGCACGAGCACCGTGGGCCCCGCCCCGGAGATGACCGCCGGGTAGCCCTTGTCGCGCAGGGAGTCCATGACGGCCATGGAGGAGGGCAGGACCGAGCGCCGGTACTCCTGGTGGAGCCGGTCCTCCGTGCCGGCCATGAGCAGGTCCGGCCGGCCCGCCAGCGCCAGCATGAGCACCGCCGCGCGGGAGGTGTTGAACAGGGCGTCGGCGCGCGGCACCGAGACCGGCAGCACCCGGCGCGCCTCCTCGGTGGACAGTCGCGTGCTCGACGGCGGCACGAGCAGGCTGACCGGCAGGTCCCCGTCCACCGGCATCGGCGCCATGCGGGGCGAGCCGTCCGCCTGGGTCCAGGCCACGGTCGCCCCGCCGAAGACCGCCGGGGCGACGTTGTCGGGGTGCCCCTCGAACTGGGTGGCCAGGGCGAAGACCATCTCATCGCTCAGGGCCCCGGGCTCGGAGATCAGGCCGCGGGCCAGCATGAGCCCGGCCACGGCCGCACTGGCCGAGGAGCCCATGCCTCCCCCGTGGGGGATGCGGTTGGTGCAGCGCATCTCGAAACCGGCCTGCGGGGCGCCGACGGCGTCCAGGCCCGCGCGCAGCGCCCGCACCACGAGGTTCTCCTCACCGGTGGGCACGCTGCCCGCGCCCACGCCGGTGACCTCCACCCGGGTGACACCGGTGATGGGACGGGCCTCGACCTCGTCGTAGAAGCGGAAGGCCATGCCGAAGGAGTCGAATCCCGGCCCCATGTTCGCCGTCGTGGCCGGCACGCGCACCGCGGCATGCTCATTGATCAGCCTCATGGCGGCTCACTCGCCCTCGACGCGGCGCACGGAGAGGACCTCCAGGACCCTCTCGCACTCGCGCAGCCCCTCGACGGCCGCCTCCAGGCGCTCGACCGCGGCCGGGTGGGTGACGATGGTGACCACGGCCGGCCCGGTGGAGGCGGTGGAGACGTAGGCGCTCTGGCGCACGGAGTTGATGGACACCCCGGTGCCGGCCACGACCCCGGCCATGGCGGCCAAGGAGCCCGGGGCGTCGTCGACGAGCAGCTGGATCTGGTAGCGGGTGATCGCCGCGCCCGGGCCCAGGATCGGCAGGTCGGCGTAGGAGGACTCGCGCGGCGCCTGGCCCCCGTGGACCCGGTGGGCGGCTGCGGCCACGACGTCGGAGAGCACGGCCGAGGCGGTCGGGGCGCCTCCGGCGCCCTGCCCGTAGAACATGAGGCGCCCGGCGGCCTCGGCGTCCACCAGGACCGCGTTGTAGGCGCCGTGCACGCTGGCCAGGGGGTGGTCGAGGGGCACGAGGGCGGGGTGGACGCGCACTGAGATGCCCGGGGAGCCCTGAGCGCCCCCGTCGATCCTCTGGGCGATGGCCAGGAGCTTGATCCGGCAGCCCGAGGCGTGGGCCTCGGCGATGTCCTCGGAGGTGATCCCCCGGATGCCCTCGACGGTCACGTCATCCAGCCCCACGCGGGTGTGGAAGGCCAGGGAGGCGATGATGGCGGCCTTGGCGGCGGCGTCCAGCCCCTCGACGTCGGCGGTCGGGTCGGCCTCGGCGTAGCCCAGCTCCTGGGCGGCGGCCAGGGCCTGGTCGAAGGACAGGCCCTTGGTGCTCATCTCATCGAGGATGTAGTTGGTGGTGCCGTTGACGATGCCCAGCACACCGGTGACCCGGTCGCCCGCCATGGACTCGCGCAGGGCGTAGACCACGGGGATGGCCCCGGCCACGGCGGCCTCGTAGTAGAAGTCGGTGCCCGCGGCGGCGGCAGCGGCGTAGAGCTCGGGGCCGTGGGCGGCGATGAGCGCCTTGTTCCCGGTGATGACGCTGGCCCCGGCCTTGAGGGCCGCCAGGATGAGGGTCCGGGCCGGCTCGATCCCGCCGATGAGCTCGATGACCAGGTCATTCCCGGTGGCCACGGCGGTGGCGTCATCGGTGAGCAGCTCGCGCGGCACCGCGGGATCCCTGGGGGCGCCGAGGTCGCGCACGGCGACGCCGGTGACCTCCAGGCGGGCCCCGCAGCGGGCGGCGAACTCCTCGGCCTGCTCGGTCAGGAGCCGGATCACCTGGGTGCCGACGGTGCCCGCCCCCAGGACGCCGACGGTCAGGGCGCGGGGGGCGGGGGTGGAGGACTGGGGCTGGACCACGGGGGAACCACCTTGCTGTGAGCTGAGGACGGGATGCGCGCTGCGCGCCGGCGGCCATCGGGCGATCGCCCTGCCCGGCAGCGCTGCGGGGCAGGGCGCGTGGGGCAGGGCGGACGGGCCGCCACCGCCCAGCATAAGGGGGACTCCCGTTGCGGCGAACCATGCGCTCACCCATGCGCCGGGGCGGCGGCATGCGCCTGCCCGGGGCCGGCTCCAGCGCGGCGGCCCGGCTGCGGGCGCCGGTCAGCTCCGGTCAGCGCCGGGCGATCCGGCGCAGGATGAGCAGGAGGATCTGTCCCAGGGGCAGGCCCTCATCCAGGATCAGGTCGCCGGAGCGGTGCCAGACCGGGGGTGGCTCTTCCAGGGAGGAGGATGCTGCGCTCATGGCATGAGCCTAAAGAAGCGGGCGTGGTGCCCATCACCCTCCAGGGGAGGATTCCGGGGACGTCTCCCTCCGCCTCCAGGTGGATCGGCGGGCGGTCCCGTCTCAGGGATCTCCCTGAGACGGGACCAAGGGGGCCACCACGGGGGCCTCAGACCGATGGCCCCAGGGCTCTGGCGTCACAGCCCTGGGGCCGGGCCCGTCGCCCCTGGGGCGCCGGCTCCACTCCGGTGCTGGGGCGCCGGCGGGTGTCCACACCGGTGGCCCGCCCCGATGATCGGGACGGGCCACCGGGGGCACCGCCGGGCATCTGAGGATCGGCCGGCGGGTCAGCTCCCGTCACCCGCCCTCAGTGCGCCGCCGGTGCGGCGCCTCTCAGGCTCCGCGAGTCAGGAGCTGCGACGGCGGGCCAGCAGGTAGGCGCCTCCGCTCATGCCCAGGCCGGCCAGCACGAGCAGTGCTGCGGCGTTGGCACCGGTGCGGGCCAGGGTGGGCGGACCACCGGGGGTGCCGCCGTTGGGCGGCACGGCGGTGGGGGTCGAGGGCGCGCCCGGCTGGTCCGGGGTGGCCGGGGCGCTGGGCGCCCCCGGGGTCTGCGGGGCGTCCGGGGCGCCGGGGGTGCTCGTCGCCGGCGGGGTCGCCGGGGTGCTCGGCGTCGGCGGGGCGGCGGGCGGCCCGGAGACGACGGTGTTGGTCAGCTCGACCTTGGTGCGCACCTGGTCACCGATGGTGAAGGTGGAGGTCTGCTGGCCGTCGATGGTGAACACCGGCTCCTTCCAGGAGGCTCCCTCGGGGGCCGTGGCCTTGGAGGTGTCCTCGCTGAGGGTGACCTTGGTGCCCACGGGGAAGGTGCCGTTGAACTGGGCGGCCTCTCCGGCCTTGACCGTCAGGCTGGTGGTGCCGGTGCGGCCCTCGCCCTGGGGCTTCTGCCCCTCGGGGGCGGTCCAGCCCGGGTAGGAGCTCACCGCGGCGGGCAGCTCGTAGGCGACGTCGACGACGAAGGAGGCGCCCTGCGTCGCACCGGCGGAGTCGCCCTCGACGCTCTTGGCGACCTCGAAGGAGCCGAAGCCGCGCTCCATCTCGACATTGATGTCGAAGTACTGCACGTAGGTCTGCTGCCGTGTGCTGGACAGGTCGGTGCCGTTCATCGTCACGGTGTTGCTGTAGGTGCCGCCGGGAGTGGCCTGGCCGCCCGCGAAGGCCACCGGGTACTCCATGGTGAAGTTGGTGCCGGCCTGGAAGGGGCCGGTGACCTCCAGGGTGGCGGTGCGCCCGTCGCCGCTCACGGAGGCCTTGATGTCGAAGTCGCCGTGCTCGGTGGTGGCGTCGGCACCGGAGGCGTCGGTCAGCCTCACGCTCTGCTGGCCGTCGGGGCGCAGGTTGAGCACCCACCGGGTGAGGTCCTGGTTGAAGCTCATCCCCTCGCCGAGGGTGTCGGTGAAGGTGATGGTCTGACGGCTGCCGTCGAAGGTGGTGCCCAGCTTGCTCCCGGTGGTCTCATTGGCTCCGAAGTTCACCCCCCAGGTCAGCTCGGAGTAGTTGTTGTAGAAGCTCGAGGACCACTTGTGCAGCTCCCACGGGGAGCTCTCGGGGCCGCCGATGCCGCCCTGGCCGGGCAGGTCCACCTGGGTGGTGCCGTTGGCGGTGATGTCAGCGGTCTGCGAGGTGGTGGTCTGGGTGATGGCCAGCAGCGCCGAGCCGTGGCCCTTGAAGTTGTGGAAGCCGGCCTGCTGCAGCTCGGCGACCTTGTCGTTGAAGGTGCAGGTGATCTCCTTGGCGGTCAGATCGCAGGTGCCGACCTGCGTGTCAGTGCCGTTGTGGTCCACCGTCATGGGCAGGCTGGAGGGGACCTGGAGGTTCTCGAAGTAGGTGCCCAGGTTGATGGTGAAGGAGTCGCCGGGCTTGAGGGTGGTCCCGCCGGCATCCCAGTCGAAGCTCAGACGGGCGTTGTCGTAGTAGTTGAGGTTGCCCTCCTGGTCCGCGTTGTTGCCGTCGACGCGCGTGAGCGACATGTTGGTGACGGTGATGCCCGGGTTCTCGGCGGCATGAGCCGTCGAGGCCAGGGGGGTGAGTGCGGCCAGGAGCAGAGTGAGGAGGGCAGCCAGTCCCGCCGCAGCCCCTCGGGTGAGGGCCGGACGAGACACGGCGCCCGTTGGCACTGTGTTCATGGGATCTCCGAGTTCTGGACGTCGTCGATGTCGAAGGCGGGGCTGGTCCCATCCACGGAGCACCGCACGTCCCAGGACGGCGGCTATTCCCTATCGCTCCGTGACCTTCGTGACCACTCTGTCACAAACGGCACGTCCGGCATAGCAGATCAGCCAGACGGGCTATATCTCACAGTCGCATAGCCGACGCCGAGGAAGTTTCCCTGCGAACTCCCAGGTTTCTGGGGTTGATGGATCGTACCGACGCCAGAAGAACTCGACCGCGCACGGACCTGCCCGGAGCCTCATGACCTGTGCATCCGCCGACCGGAGGCCGGGCCCGCGCCTCACGCGGCGCCCCGGCAGCGCCTCAGGGAGGGCTCAACGGTCTCAGCGGTTCTCAAGGGGGCCGCTCTCCGATGCTTCAGCCGGCGCTGCGCCGAGCATCTCCTCCACCTCAGCGCGCTCATCCCGGAGCGCGGCCGCCCGCTCCGACTCGCCCTGAGCCTCAGCGACACGGATCGATGAATCCAGGGAGAGGAGCAGGTCATTGTAGGACGTCGGTGTCCCCTGGGTGCGGGCCAGCTCCCGGCGCAACTCCAGGGACTCCTCATAGGCCGCCCCGGCCTCCTGCCACAACCCCCGCGCCTGAGCCACACCACCGACTTTATTCAGCGAGACCGACAGATCACGCCGCGCCTGGGGCGTCCCCAGCACCCCCACCAACTCCCGGCGCAACTCCAGGGACTCCTCATAGGCCGCCCCAGCCTCCTGCCACAACCCCCGCGCCTGAGCCACACCACCCACATTGTCCAGAGCCACCGACAAATCACGCCGCGCCTCCGGCGTCCCCAGCACCCCCACCAACTCCCGCGAGACGGTCATCCGCCCCTGCGCCGCACGCATAGCCGCGTCCAAGGCCCCGAATGCTGTCGCGATCTCCCACCCGGCGTCGTCCACCTGCCAGCGGAAGGCAGGAGGGAAGGCCTCCGCCTCCTCCATGGCCCTCAGCAGGAGCCTCTCCACGCTGACAACGTCGTCTAGCAGGCCCGCGATCTCCGCACGCACGAGCCCCTCGAGCACCCGGGCCAGGTCCGATTCCCGGTCAGGGACCGATTCGAGCAGCGTGCGCGCGGCGAGCGGATCGTTGCCCAGCAGTTGCCGAACCCGCTCGATACGGCGCATGAGCACAGCGGCTTCTGGCGACCGCATCTCCTCGGGGAGGCTGATGCGCCACGTGGAGCGGTAGCGGCCCTCTGAGAGCGCTTGCGGGGCCTGCCCATCCCCCATCCGATCGGTGATATGGAGGCTCGATGGATCAGTGGCCACCCGCCGCCTGGAGACCACATGAGCAAAGGAGCGGATCGACCATAGGTCGATGGCCTCCCGAGGCGCCTGCTCCAGGAGGATGACGGGGCCGCTGAGGACAAGGCAGCCCGAACCCGGATGCGCCAGTCTGCTTCTCATCTCATTGAGGGCGTGGAGGGCGGGGAGACGAGCACCCTCCTCCCGCAGCTCCACCCACAGCACTCCGGGAGTGGGCAGGTGCGTCCGCAGCCATGCGGCGACCGATGACTCCTGGGGAGCGCAGCTCCACGGCACCCTGGCACGTCGCGCCCACAGCTCGGCCCGCTCCCTCAGATCCTGCGCATCGGACAGCGAGTCGACCGCGATGAACACCACCGTGCCCTCCCCTGGCGTCCATTCAAGATGGCGGCGCAGATCCGACCACGCCTCATCGATGCTGACACCAGGCAGCACGGTCATCTACGGCACCTCAGGAGTTCTCGGAGGGACCGGGAACGAGTGGCTCGAGGAGAGGATGGACGCCATACCAGTCGACACTGCCGTTGCGGTAGCACAGCACCGCGCCGAGTGCCTGAAGACTCCACGCCTCCGCCCACAACTCGCGCGGGACCCGCAACTGCTTGGTTGCTTTGACCTGCGAGAGGATCTCCCACTGCTCCTCACTGAGTGCGGTCGCCATGAGAGAGCGCTGCTGGCGCTCAACCCCGTCGACCTCGACATCACCCACAGGAAGTGCGGCCTCCTTCAACAGCAGTGCGGAGACAAGCCGGAAAAGGTCGCGGAAGAGGCCACCGGAGGCAAGAATCACCCGATCGGCATGATCACCGAGAAGGCGATCGAGATCCTCTCCTGGCGCACGCCGAGCCAGGACGTCCCGCAGGAGGGCGATCCCCTCCCGGCACTCCTCACCATCCTTCTGCCGCACCTTGACATTGAGGACAGGCCAGATCTGGCCCGACCATCCCACAGGCTTGACATAAATGGGCACAGTGTAGACCACATGCATCCGAGGAAGAGTCAGCTCGGTCACGTAGGTGGAGAAGAGCGACTCAACAGACTCGCGGACCTCATCGAAACTCGAGGCACGGCCACGAAAGTGATCGATGGAGTCGACAATGAACACCGGGGTGCGCCCATCCGGCATCGCATCCACCACATCCTCGAAAAAGGAGTGCATCTCCTCCTTGAAGCGCCGGCGATTCGATACCAGCGCCCTGGCCACCTGGGCGCGGAACGACTCATCATCACTCAGCGCCGCCCGAAGGCCGACCGATACCGGCCCCTGTGAAAGAGCAACTGTCACATCGGCGGAGACATCGATCCTCTTGAGGAAAGCGCCCAAGCGCTGAATGAGGTTGTCCTTCGGAACCTCGGCCTCCTCACAACTGGCAACGAAGCCCGCAGCCAGGCCGATGAGGAAAGATCCCTCATCCACGGGCAGCTCAGTATTGAAGTAGTCCTCGACGTCGAAGTAGATCGGCACATAGGCCTGCCGGTCGATCGTCCGGTGGAGACGGATGAGCTCGGTGGTCTTACCCGCACCACGGTAGCCGGAGAGCAACTGCACTGAGCCACCCGTGGTGAAGTCGATGGCGTTGACGATCTCGGCGACGAAGTCCGGGCCCGCAGGCCCGTCAGGCTGGTCGTAGATCGGCACGTAATAGCGGTTGAACTCCTCTTCCTCCGACAGTAGCCGGTTCCCCTGGTGAAGGTTCACCGCCCCGTAGAACGCCTTGCGGTAGGCGCGATCGCTGTCAGCCATGCCTCGCATGGTAAGCCATGCACGAGCGCCTGACGAGGCCCCGCCGGTGTCGGGCTGCGAGCCTACTCGCCCTCCAGGCGCAGGAGGTCCTCGATGGTCTCGGGGCGCAGCACCCAGCCCTGCTCGCCCCCGGCCACCCAGGCCACACCGGGGCGGGTGAACAGGTTGTAGTTCATGCCCATGGAGCGCCCGTAGGCGCCCGTGGCCGGGACCGCGAGCACATCGCCCACGACCAGATCCGCCGGCAGGTCCACGTCACGGATCACCACGTCCCCGCTCTCGCAGTGCTTGCCCACCACCCGGCAGCGCGCCACCCGGGTGGACTGCGAGCGCCGCCCCGCCAGCAGGGCGGTGTAGGCGGCGCCGTACAGGGCGGGGCGCAGGTTGTCGCTCATGCCGCCCTCGACACTGACGTAGAGGCGGCTGGCCCCCTCCCCCAGCTCGATCTCCTTGAGGCCGGTGACCCGGTACAGGGTGACCTGGGAGGGCCCCGCGATGGAGCGCCCCGGCTCCACCGAGACGCGCGGCACCTCGTCGCCCAGCTCGGCGCACATCCGGCGCACCACGGCCGCCAGGGCGCGGGCCAGGGCAGCCGGTGAGGGGGCGGGGTCGTCGGCACCGGTGTAGGCGATGCCCAGCCCTCCGCCCAGGTCGATCTCCGGGCACAGCCAGCCGGTGCCGACGGCCACCTCATGGCGCAGCCGCAGGACGGCGGCGGCCGCCTCCTCGAAGCCCGCGGGGTCGGTGATCTGGCTGCCGATATGCGAGTGCAGGCCCCGCAGCTCCAGCTCGGGGGCCGCCACGATGCGGTCGATGGCCTCGCGGGCGGCCCCGGTGTGGATGGACAGGCCGAACTTCTGGTCCTCGTGGGCGGTGGCGATGAACTCGTGCCCGCCCGCGTGGATGCCGGTGGTCAGGCGCACCATGAGCCCCGCCCGCTCCTGGGGGCCGTAGTGCCCCTCCTCGCGCCAGCGGCGCACGGCAGCGGCCGCGTACTCGATCTCCTCGGGGGAGTCGATGACGATATGACCCAGGCGGTGGTGGACGGCCAGGCCCACCTCGGCCTCGGTCTTGCCATTGCCGTGCAGGCCCAGGCGATGGGCCCTCATGGCGGCCCCGGGGCCCTCGACCTGCTCGACGGCGGCCAGGCCCACGGCCAGCTCGCCGCGCGAGGCGGTGTCGATGCCCAGGCCCTCCTCCAGGGCGATGCGGGCCACCCGGGTGGTCAGGAAGGCCTTGCCCGCGTAGAAGGCCTCGCCCCCCGCCATCCCGTAGCCCTCCCAGAACTCCTCGGCCATGGCAGCGGCCCAGGTGGCGGCCCGGCCCCGGAAGTCGGCCTCATCCAGGACGTAGACGGGGGCGGGCGCCCGGTCGAGGATCTCGCTGACACTGCGCCCGCCGATCTCCAGCTGGCCGTCCTCGGCGCGCCGGGCCGTGGTGGGCCACAGGTCGGGGCGCTCCTCGGGCTCGGGGCAGACCAGGGCGCCCAGCGGCGCCTCACCCGCGGGAACGACGCCCCCCGGGCCGGCGCCCCGCCCGGCCCCTGCGGCGCTCACATCCGCTCCGGGGCGCTGACGCCCAGCAGGCCCAGGCCGTTGGCCACGACCTGCCCGACGGCGTCATTGAGCCACAGGCGGGCCACGTGGCCGGCCTGCACCGGGTCATCGCCGCGCGGGGTGACCCGGGTGCGGCCGTACCAGGTGTGGTAGGCCCCGGCGAGCTGCTCGAGGTAGCGGGCCACCCGGTGCTGCTCGCGCAGGGCGGCGGCCTGGGCCACGACGGCGGGGTACTGGGCGAGCACGCCCAGCAGGGCGGCGTCGGCGGGGTCGTCCAGGGCGGCGGGATCGAAGCCGGCCTCGCGGCCGACCCCGTGCTCGGCCGCGTTGCGCGCCACGTTGCGGGTGCGGGCGTGGGCGTACTGGACGTAGTAGACGGGGTTGTCGCTGGTGCGCGAGGCCAGCAGGTCCAGGTCGATGTCGATGGTGGAGTCCATGGAGGAGCGGGCCAGGGCGTAGCGGGCGGCGTCGACCCCGACCGCATCGACGAGGTCCTCCAGGGTGACGATGGTGCCGGCGCGCTTGGACATGCGCACCGGGGCCCCGTCCTTGACCAGGTTGACCATCTGACCGATGAGGATCTGCATGTTGACCCCCGGGGTGTCGCCGTAGGCGGCGCACATGGCCATCATGCGCCCCACGTAGCCGTGGTGGTCGGCTCCCAGGAGGTAGATGGAGCAGGTCGCCCCGCGCGAGCACTTGTCCAGGTAGTAGGCGGTGTCGGCGGCGAAGTAGGCGGGCTTGCCGTCGGACTTGATCAGGACGCGGTCCTTGTCGTCGCCGAAGTCGGTGGTGCGCAGCCAGGTGGCGCCGTCGCGCTCCTCGATGACGCCGCGCTCGCGCAGCTCGCCGATGGAGCGGGTCACCGCCCCCGAGCTGTGCAGGGAGTCCTCGTGGAAGAAGACGTCGAAGTCGGCCCGGAAGGCGTGCAGCTCGGCCTTGATGGCGTCGAACATGAGCTCCACGCCCTGGGCGCGGAAGACCTCGCAGGCCTCGGCGTCCTCGAGCGTGGCCGGGTCGGGGCGGCCTGCCGCCAGCTCATCGGCGATGACGCGCTGGGCGATCTCGGCGATGTAGGCGCCGCCGTAGCCGTTCTCCGGCGTCTCCTGGCCACGGGCGGCAGCCAGGAGGGAGGCGGCGAAGTGGTCGATCTGGGTGCCGTGGTCGTTGAAGTAGTACTCGCGGGTGACGGTGGCGCCGCTGGCCGCCAGGATCCGGGCCAGGGAGTCGCCGACGGCGGCCCAGCGGGCGCCGCCCAGGTGGACCGGGCCGGTGGGGTTGGCCGAGACGTACTCGAGGTTGATGTGCTGGCCGGCCAGGGTCTCGTTGCGGCCGTAGTCGCCCCCCGCCTCCACGATGGTGCGGGCGAGCTCGCCGGCGGCCCCGGCGTCCAGCCGGATGTTGAGGAAGCCGGGACCGGCCACCTCCACGCCCGCCACGCCGTCGAGGGCGGCCAGGCGGGGGGTGAGGAGCTCGGCCAGGGCCCGCGGGGAGGTGCCCGCCCTCTTGGCCAGCTGCATGGCCACATTGGTGGACCAGTCCCCGTGGTCGCGGTTCCTGGGCCGCTCGACTCGGGGGAGCGGGATCTCCTGCTCACTCAGGGCCAGGGAGCCATCGGAGACGGCGGAGGCCAGGACGGTGCGGATCGCTGCGGCAAGCTCTTCTGGGGTCACGGGCCACAGAGTACCGCCATCGGGCGGGATCGCCGTCCCGGTCCTGGTATCCGGGCGGGTTCGGGGCGCGGCCGGGCTCATCGTCGCCCTCAACGCGGCGCTGGTCGCGCTGGCCGTGCGCGGGCAGGCCCGAGCCGCCCGCTCAGACGTAGTACAGCGCCAGGCGGTGGCCGTCCACGACGTGCACCGGGATGGAGCAGCCGTAGATGCCCTCCAGCACCTCGGAGTCCATGATCGCCTCGGGGCTGCCGTGGGCCACCACCCGCCCCCGGCGCAGCGCCAGGATGGAGTCCGCCCAGCACGAGGCGTAGTTCACGTCGTGCAGGACCAGGACGACCGTCCGGCCCAGCTCGTCGGCCGCCGCCCGCAGGCGCCGCATCATGGCGGTGGCATGCGTCATGTCCAGGTTGTTGAGGGGCTCATCGAGCAGGAGGTAGGGGGTGTCCTGGGCCAGGACCATGGCCACGAAGGCCCGCTGGCGCTGGCCGCCGCTCATCTGGTCCAGGCGGCGCTCGGCCAGGTCCTCCAGGTCCATCCAGGCGATGGCCTCCTCCACCGCCCGGCGGTCGGCCGCGGTGGGGCGGCCGCCGTTGTGGGGGAAGCGGCCGAAGGAGACCAGGTCGCGCACCGTCAGGCGCACGGTCAGGTGGGTCTCCTGGCGCAGGACGGCCATGGTGCGGGCCAGCTCCCGGGAATCGGCGGTGGTCACGTCCAGCCCGCCGACGACGACGGTCCCGGCGTCGGAGCCCAGCAGGCGGGCCATGATGGACAGCAGGGTGGACTTGCCCGCCCCGTTGGGGCCGATGAGGCAGGTCACCCCGCCCGCCGGCAGGTCGACGGTGACGTCGTCCAGCACGAGGGCGTCCCCATAGCTCTTCGAGACGCGGTCGATGGAGATCACAGGCGCTTGCCCTCCCGGATGAGCAGGGTGATGAGAAGGAGACCGCCGGCCAGCTCCACGACCACCGACAGGACGGTGGACCAGTCCAGCAGGTGCTGGAGGATGGCCTGGCCGCCCACGAGGGTCAGGGCGGCGCACAGGGCGGAGGCGGGCAGTACGACGGCATGGCGGTGGCTGCCCGCCAGGCGGTAGGCCAGGTGGGCCACGAGCAGGCCGAAGAAGGTGATCGGGCCGACCATGGCGGTGGAGACCGACACCAGGACGGCGATGGCGATCATGGTCCGCTTGACCTCCCGGTCGTAGGGGACCCCCAGGGAGATGGCCAGGGGCCGGCCCAGCAGCAGGACGTCGAGGACATGGCGGCGGTGCCACAGCCAGGCCGAGAGCACCGTCACGATCGCCCCGCCCACCCACAGCAGGTCCCTGCTCACGCCGTTGAAGGAGGCGAAGAGGCGGGCCTGGAGGACGAAGAACTCGTTGGGGTCCAGGAGGTTCTGTATGAACACCGTGATGCTGCGCAGCAGGGTGCCCAGGATGATCCCGGCCAGGACCAGGACGTGGAGCTGGCGGCCGGAGCCGAGCAGGGGGACGATGAGCAGCCACGAGGCGCCGACCATGATGGCGCTGGTCGCGGCGAACTGGATGAGGCTGGGGGTGGCGGCCAGGACCTGGCTGCCGGCGATGACCAGCACGAGGGTCTGGATGAGGGAGTAGATGGCATCCAGGCCCATGATCGCGGGTGTGAGGATGCGGTTCGAGGTCAGGGTCTGGAAGGTCACGGTGGACACGGCCACCGCCCAGCCCACGATGAGCATCGCCGCCAGGGTGGGCAGGCGGAATCGCAGCACCGAGTGCAGGCTGCGCGCCTCGTAGCCCAGGAAGAGGGCGGCGGCGGCCACGAGGAGGAGGGCGAGGGCGGCCAGGCGCCAGCCGGGATGGATGCGCGCGCTCACCGGGTCCCCCTGAGCAGGAGGATGAGGAAGAGCGAGGAGCCGACCACGCCCATGATGACGCCCACGGAGATCTCGAAGGGCTGGCGCACGAGCCGGCCGATGATGTCGCAGCCCAGGACCATGGTGGCGCCGCCCAGCGCCACCCAGGGCAGGGAGCGGCGCAGGTGGTCGCCCACCAGGAGCGAGACGAGGTTGGGCACGACCAGGCCCAGGAAGGGCAGCGCCCCGACCACCACGACGGTCACGGCGCTGGTGATCGAGACGATGGCCAGGCCCAGCGCCAAGGTGCGGTCGTAGGCCAGGCCCAGGCCCACGGCATGATCACGCCCCAGGCCGGCCAGGGTGAGGCGGTCCGCGGCCAACCAGGTGACGAGCGCCACCAGGCCCACGCCCCACAGCAGCTCGTAGCGCCCCGAGACGATGCCCGACAGATCCCCGTTGGTCCAGGTGCCCAGGGTCTGCATGAGATCACGGCGCCAGGCGACGAAGGTGGTGGCGGCCTCCACCACGGAGGCCAGCATGATCCCCACCAGGGGCACGACGACGTCATCGCTGCGGTGGGTGGGCAGGCGGCGCAGCAGCCACAGGAACAGGGCCGATCCCACCATGGCGCTGGCCGCCCCCGCCCCCATCTTGGCCGCCACCGGGGCTGCGGGGGTCAGGATGGTGGCGGCCAGGATGCCGGCGGTGGCGAACTGGACGGTGCCGGTGGTCGAGGGCGCCACGAAGCGGTTGCGCACGAGGAGCTGCATGAGGGCCCCGGCCATCGCCAGGGCCGCTCCGGCCAGGGCGGCCGCGGCGGTGCGCGGGATGCGCGAGACCATGATGATGCGGTCGGCCCGACCCGCGTCGCTGCCTGTCAGCAGGTCCTTCAGGCTGATGTCGGCGGCGCCCACGGACAGGGAGGCGGTGATGAGGATCAGGAGGAGGAGCACCATGAGGGCCAGCAGGGCCCGGTGCCGGCTGCGGCCCGCAGGGGCCGGGCCCGCAGGAGCAGTCTCCTGCGGGCCCGGCGCCCGGGCGGCGCGAGCCGCCGGGGATGGGGCGGTCATGCCTTGATGGCGGTGGCGATGTCCTCGACCAGGGTCGGGGCGTTGTGCAGGCCGGCGCCGATGATGTACCAGCGCTCGCCGTCGAGGTAGACGACCTGGTCCTTGCTCCAGGCCGTGGTGGAGGTGACCAGCTCGGTGTCGAGCACCTCCTTGGCGGCCTTGCCGCTCTCGCCGATGGCGGCGTCGCGGTCGACGACGAAGAGCCAGTCGGGGTTGGCCTCGGCGATGCGCTCGAAGGAGACGGACTCGCCGTGGGTCTCGGGCTTGAGGTCGGCGATGGCCGGGACCACCCCGAGGTCGTCGTGGATGAGCCCGAAGCGCGAGCCGGGGCCGTAGGCCGTGACCTCCCCGCCGGTGGTCAGCAGGATGAGGCCCTTGCCCGCGGTCGAGGCCTTGGCCTTGACCTCATCGGCCCTGGTCCTGAAGGCCTCCAGCTCCTGCGTGGCCTTGGCGGGCACCCCGAGGACCTTGCCCAGCAGCTCGGCGCCTTCGGTGAGGCGCTCGCCGTAGGTGGTGCCGCTGCTGGGCATGAGCACCGTCGTGAAGTCCTGCGACAGGGTGTCGTAGTGCTTCGCGGCGCGCCCGCCGACGATGACCAGGTCCGGCCCCAGGGCATCGATCTTCTCCGCCGAGGGCTCGTGGAGGGTGCCCACGACCTCGGCCCCGGAGTAGGACCCGCTCAGGGTGGAGGGCAGCTTGCCGTCATTGGCCACGACGCCGACGACGCGGTCCGTGACCCCCAGGGCGACGATGGTGTCCAGGGCGGCGGGATCCAGGACGACGACCTTCTCCGGCAGCGCCTCGATGGTCACCTCCCCCTTGCCATCGGTCACGGTCACCGGGAAGGCACTGGCGTCGGGGGTGACCGCGGCGGAGCCGGCCGAGGCCGTCGGGCTCGATGAGCCCGGGGCGGAGGCGGCGCCGGAGGCACTCGTGCCCGTGGAGGCCGACGGCCCGCCGGAGGCGCCCGCGGAGCCGCCGGAGGAGGAGCACGCCGCCAGTGAGGCGAGCGCGCCCGCGGAGGCCAGGTGGAGGAAGGATCGGCGAGTGGTCATGGTGCTCCTTGACGTGGGTGGAGGCACTGGGAGATGCCTCGCATTTTTCACAAGGTAAGCCTTACATAACCATCTCGTGATGTGCCATGTGATGCATATGACCATCCCAGCACCCTTCGAGGACCTGCCCGTCGATTGCGCTCCCGGGCCCGTGCCCTGGTAGAGTCCCGACCCGGGCCCCGGTAGCTCAGTGGATAGAGCGTCTGCCTCCGGAGCAGAAGGTCGCAGGTTCGAATCCTGTCCGGGGCACCGGCCCCGAGCCCCCGTCACCACCCGTGGCGGGGGCCTCGTCGATCCTGCGGCAGATCATCGGCGGGCTCCGCCCCAGGAGGCCCCCAGGAGCCCGTCAGTAGCCCGCCAGTGCGGATGAGGCGCTCCGCGCTCCCCAGGGCCGGGCCGGGCGCAGCGGCGCCCTGGGCAGGGCCGGAGCTGTGCGTTTGCCACGGGGCGCACCCGGGCTGAGCCCTGGGCCGCGGGCCCGGGGACGAGGCGGTGGCCAGTGGCGCTGGAGGCGGCCTCCGGCGCTGCTCAGGCGGTGGCCAGGACCTTCGTGGCCAGGGTGGGAACGTCGGTCATGATGGCGTCGACATTGAGGGCGGCCAGGCGCCGCATCCGCTCGGGGCTGTCCACGGTCCACACGTGGACCTCCAGGCCCTCGCGGTGCGCGGCGGCGACGAAGCGCCTGGTGACGATGGGCACGCCCCGGTAGGACTCCGGGACCTGAACGGCATCGACCCGTCCCCGCGTCCAGCCCCAGCGGGTGTGCGGCAGGGGCAGGGCCGCCTCGCTGAGCAGCATGAGGCCCATGACGTCGCCCACCCCCAGGGAGGTGGTGGCCCGGGGCTCCTGGCGGCGCAGCACCGCCAGGCGGCGGGCCGAGAAGGAGGCGAAGCGCACCCGTCCCAGGGCCTCGGCGTCGCGCACGGTCTGGAGGGCGCCCTGGACGACGCCGGAGGCCTTGAGGTCGACGTTGAAGCGCAGCCGGGGGTGGAGCTCCAGCGCATCGGAGAGGCGGACGAAGCCGCGCCCGTCCCCGGCATCGAGGTCGGCCAGCTCGGCCCACATGACCTCATCGACCCTGCGGGGGTCGCCGGAGGCGCGCCGCAGGTCCTCGTCATGGGCCAGCACGACGACCCCGTCGGCGGTCGCCCGCAGATCCGTCTCCATCCACCCCAGGCCCAGCTTGGAGACGTGCTCCACTGCGCTCCAGGTGTTCTCGGGGACCTCGCGGCCTCCCCCGCGATGAGCGATGACGGCCGGACGTCGTGTACGTGCCACGGTTAGGTGCCTCTCAGGAATGGGGATTCAGGAGCAGTTGGTGGTCAGCTCGACGGCGCTGTGCTCCTTGAGCCAGCCCCACGGTTCAACGGTGGACTCATCGGCGGTGTCATCGGCCGTGCGGACCTCGAAGTGGAGGTGGGGGCCCGAGGACCGCCCGGTGTTGCCCACGCCGGCGATGAGCTGGCCGGCGGTGACGGTGTCCCCGGCCTTGACGTAGATGCCGTCCTCGTACATGTGGAGGTAGCTGGTGTACCAGACCTTGCCGTCGACCTCGTGCTTGATGGTGACGGTGCCGGTGCCATCGACCATGCCCGCCGTGGTCACGGTGCCGGCGGCCACGGCGTAGATGGCGGTTCCCACCGGGGCCGACAGGTCCTGGCCGGCGTGGAGCTTGAGATAGCCCAGGGTGGGGTGGATGCGGTAGCCGTACTCCGAGGAGATCGTGTAGGTGTCCGGGAGCATGGGGTAGAAGAGCTCGGGGGCGGAGTTGAAGGCGCTGGTGTCGCCCGAGGCCCCCGTCACCGAGGAGCAGGTCTTGGCGGCGTTCTGGTAGGCCTCGCGGATGCGGGCCAGGGTGGCGGCGTCGGGGACATTGGACAGGTCCTCGCCGCCCTCCTCATCCAGGTCGGCGTCCGAGCCCAGGACGGCGGCCGCCACGGAGGAGGGCCGGGAGCCGGCCTGGGGGGCCGCCTCGTTGAGGGACTGGGAGAACCCCCCGGTACTGGCCAGGGCGGCATTGGTCAGCTGGCCGCTGACCGGGGCCACGACGGTGGCCACCGCCAGCGTGGCCAGGACGGCGGTGCGCCCCAGGACGCTGGCGCTGCGGCGTCCCGGCGAGGGGCGGGCCGGGGTGGGGCGGCGGCTGCCGCGGGCGGGGCCCGAGCCTCCACCGGCCGTCTGAGAGCTTCCCACCCGAGGGGTGTCCGCGCCGTCCCGGTCCTGGTTGCGGGCCTTGCGCCTCATGCGGCGGATCTCGGGGACCTGGAGGGTGTCGGCGCTGCGGAACTCCTCCAGCTCGCGGGAGAAGCGCAACTCGCGACCGCCCGTGCTGGCGGCCTGCGCGGCGTCCGCCGCGACATCGGCCGGGCTCGACGGCGCCGCGGCGCTCCCGCCGGCCCCGCGCTCCGGCTCGCGCGGCGCGGCCATCGCCGCCGACCCGCCGGCCTCGGGCATGGCATCCCCGGCGTGGTCGCCGGCGCCTGCGGCCGACTCCCCGGCCGGATCGGACCCGTGCACCCGGGGGGCGGCTGCGGCCCGGGCCTTCGGGCCGCGGGCCGGCCCGCCGGCTGCGGCACCGGCGATGGGCTTCCATCTCAGGGCCGGTCCCGTGGCCCTGCCGGCGTCCCAGGACTCCTCTGCGCCCGGGGGCTCCTCAGCGGTCGCCTCCGGGAGTGCCGGGGAGGCGGGCGGCACTGCCGCCCCGGGCACTGGAGCCCCGTGGATGGAGGCCCCGGGGGCCGGGGAGGCGGGGGCCGGGGAGGCGGGGGCCGCCGGGGCGGGCTCCTGCGCCTGCCGGACCTGCCCGGCGCCCATCCGCCCCGCTGGCGCGGCCGCGGTGCCGGCAGCCGCGACGCCGGCAGGGGCGCCTGCGCCCAGGATGCGGGCCCGCCCGGCGCGCAGGGTGTCGGTGGCGGACTCGGAGGATCCGTGGCGGGAGGAGGAACCGGTGGATGCGACCGCATGCGGGGCCGGCATCGCGACGGGACCGCTGGGGCGGGCCGGGGTGGCGGCAAGCGGCGAGGCGCCGGGGGCGGTGGCCCGGGGGCCCGAGGCCGCGCGGGCTCGGGGCGGCTGCGGGCTCGGGGCGGCACGGGAGGGACCGCGGCCGGGCGCCTCAGCGGAGGCCGTGGCTGATGGACCGGGGGTCGGGTGCGGGGAGGCCGGGGACTGCCGCTCGGCAGCGGCCGCGGAGCCGACCTGCTGAAGGCGCCGCGAGCGCCGGGTCACGGCCGCCTCAGCCGCCGCGGGGCCCTCTGGGGACTGGAGGCCGGCGGTGGTCGGGCCATCGGGCGCCGCGCGCTCCGACATGCGACGACGGGCCATGCGGGTCATCGGCGCCGCGCTGGAGGCGGGCGGGTCCGCCGAGGGGCTCGGGCCGGTGGGGGCGCCCCAGCCGGCAGGAGCGGCGGGGCCGGCCGCGGTGGGCCGGCCATTGCCCGTGGACTGGGCGGTCGGGGCTGGCGTGGAGGCGGCACTGTGACGGCCGCGGCGCTGCACGGGCGGCGAGGCCGGGGGGACGGGCGCGGCCCCGCCCAGCAGGACGCTGGCGGCCTCGGCCTCGGTGAGCCTGTGATCGTGGGGCTCGGCCGACCTGCGACTGGTGGGCCGGTGGCCGGCGGGCCCGGCCGCACCATCGGGCCGGGAGGGGCCCTGGTCCAGCGCGGCGGGCCGCGCGGGGAGGGCGCTGGGCGTGCCCGGCTGGGGTTCGGGAGGCTTGGACTCAGCCTGGGCGCCAGTGCGGAGCTGAGCGGCCGCTGCGGCTCGCTCAGCCTCTCGACGCTGGCGTCGACTCATCGGCTGTGTGGTCACGCTGTCGGCCTCCATGCGGCTGGTAGATCCCTCGCCACGGCGGCGAGTTGTCGATTGCCCCTCATAACAATAGGACGCTATCCCTTGCCTGTCTGCCGGAACGATATCGAGGCGAACAGGGTCGTGCCAGGAGAAGAGTCACACACGGATGTGACCTCCACCGCCCGAACTGTACAGCGCGGGCAGCCCCGCTTGCGAGGATTCCACAGGATCCCGGGGCGCGGGGCCGCCGGGCGCCTCAGCCGCGGCGCTGGTGCTCCTCGCGCTGCATGGCGTCATTCACCTCGCCGACGAGCTCCTCGAGGATGTCCTCCAGGAAGACCACGCCCACCAGCGTGCCGTCGGGCTCCTCCACCCGCCCCAGGTGGGCGCCGGTGCGCTGCATCGCCGCCAGGGCCTCCTCCACCTCGTCGTCGCGCTTGACGGGCACCAGTGCCCGCGCCCGCCAGGCGGGCACCGGCTCGCCGCGCTCGGGGCCCTCGGCGTAGAGGATGTCCTTGAGGTGGAGGTAGCCGCTGATGACCGGGACGGCGGCCTGCCGCGCCGGGGCGCCGCCGGGGGCCTGCGCGCTGCCGGCGCCTCCGCCCTCCCCCGGCTCCGGGCCCGCCTCGGGCCCGACCAGGGGGAAGCGGGAGTAGCCGGTGGAGGCCACGGCCCGCTCCACATCCTCGGGGGTGCAGTCATGCGGCAGGGTCACCAATCGGTCCAGGGGGACCATGACGCTGCCCGCGGTCTCCTCGGAGAACTCCAGGGCGCCGCTGAGCAGGCCGGTGGAGTCCTCCAGGACCCCCTCGGCGGTGGAGCGCTCCACGATGGAGGCCACCTCCTGGGCGTTGAAGGTCGCCGAGACCTCCTCCTTGGCCTCGATGCCCACCAGGCGCAGGATGCCGTTGGCGAAGCTGTTGAGCCCGCTGATGACCGGGCCCAGGATCCGCGAGATCCGCACCAGGGGCGGGCCCAGCCACAGCACCGCCCGGTCCGGGGAGGTGATGGAGATGTTCTTGGGCACCATCTCCCCGGCCACCACGTGCAGGTAGACGACGATGACCAGGGCGACGACCACGGCCACGGCGTGGGAGCCGCCATGGCCCACCCCCACCCGCTCCAGGAGGGGCTCCAGGGCGTGGGCGATGGCGGGCTCGGCCACGACGCCCAGGCCCGTGGAGCACAGGGTCACCCCCAGCTGGGCGGTGGCCAGCATGCGCGAGACGTTCCGCAGCGCCCACAGGGCGGTGGCGGCGCGGGCATCGCCGGCCTCGGCCAGGGGCTCGAGCTGGCTGCGCCGCGCGGAGGTGACGGCGAACTCGGCGCCCACGAAGAACGCATTGCCCGCCAGGAGCGCGACGGTGATGAGGAGGGCCAGGGGCGTGCTCATGAGCGCTCCTCCCCCGCGGGCCCGCCCGGCCGCTCAGCCCCGCCGTCCTCATCCCGGCGGGCCCGGGCGTGCAGCCGGGTGACGCGGCGGGCCTCCATGGCGTCCACGCGCAGGACCGCGCGCGGCAGGGCAACGGCGTCGCCCACGCGCGGGATGCGGCCGAGCTCGCTCATCACCAGCCCGCCCAGGGTCTCGTAGGGGCCGTCGTCGGGCACATGGATGCCGGCCCGGGCGGCCAGCTCGTCGGGGCGCATCCACCCGGGCACCACCCAGTGCCCGGAGGGGTCGAGGTGGGCGCCGGAGCGCCTCCGGTCGTGCTCGTCGGCCACATCGCCCACGACCTCCTCGACGGCGTCCTCCAGGGTGACCAGGCCCGCGGTGCCGCCGTACTCATCGACCACCAGCGCCATCTGGGAGCCCTGCGCGCGCAGCTCGACCAGGAGGGCGGCCAGCGGCATCGTCTCGGGCACGCGGGGGGCGGGGGTGATGAGGGAGGAGGAGGCCACCGGCACCTCGCCGCGCTTGTCGTGGGGCACGGCGATGGCCCGGCGCAGGTGGACGATGCCGATGACGTCGTCGACGTCCCGGCCGATGACGGGGAAGCGGGAGTGGCCGGTGGCGCGGGCCAGGGCGACGACGTCCTCGGCGCTGGCCTCGGCCTCCAGGGTGTGGAGGCGGCCGCGGTCGGTCATGACATCGACGGCGGTGAGCCGGCCGACCCCGATGCTGCGGGTCAGCAGGGCGGCGGTGGACACGTCCAGGGTCCCCTCCTGGGCGCTGTGGCGCACCAGGGCCGCCAGCTCGGAGGCCGAGCGGGTGCCGCTGATCTCCTCGGCCGGCTCGATGCCCATGCGGCGCAGCAGCCGGTTGGCGGTGTTGTTGAGCACGACGATGAGCGGCTTGAGCAGGGCGGTGAAGCCCATGAGGAAGGGCGAGACCAGGCCGGCGGCGCGCATGGGGTCGGCCAGGGTGGCGTTCTTGGGGATGAGCTCGCCCACCACCATGGAGAAGGCGTTGACGATGACCAGGGCGGCGGCCACGGCCACGCCGGTGGCCACGGACTGGGCCAGCCAGCGGCTCATCAGGCCCTCCAGGAGCCCGGCCAGGGCCGCCTGCATGGTGTAGCCCAGCAGGATGGTGGTCAGGGTGATGCCGACCTGGGCGCCGGACAGCAGCGTGGACAGGCGCCCCAGGGCCCGGCGCACGGTGACGGCCCGCCTGTCCCCGGCGGCGGCGCGGGTCTCCACGGTGGAGGGGTCGAGGGCCACCAGGGAGAACTCCCCGGCCACGAACAGGGCGGTGCCGATGGTCAGGATGACCCCGGCGCCGATCATGAGCCAGTCGGTCATCATGCCCGCCTCAGGGCTCCCCCAGCGCCCTCGGTGCGGGGCGGCCGGGGTGAGTGGGGGTGGTCGGGGGCGGGTGGGGACTCGGAGCGCCGGCGGCAGGCGCGCCCGCGGGTCCGTCGGGAAGCCGATCGCATAGTGGCAGGAACGGTATCACCGCACGGCCCCACGGCCCCACAGGGCCGGGCCGCAGAGCCGGCGGCATCGGGACCGCAACGGCAGGGGGACGCCGACGGCGCCCGGAGAGGCCCGCCGTCGACTCCCAGGACCGCGGGGCGCGGCACCACCGGGAGGCATGAGCCCTTGGTCCCGCGTTTCTCCGGCGCAGTGGGCGCCGAGCCCGTACCATGGCACCGGACAGAACCGCACGTCACGAGGCCGGCCGGGCCCGCCGCCAGGTCTCCTGAACGACGATCTCATCGAGGAGAGACCCGCTGTGGCCACGCAGGACCGCCCCGCCCCACGATCCAGCGCAGGATTCGGAGCCAACGAGTGGATGGTGGAGGAGATGCGGGCCGCCTGGTCCGCCGACCCCGCCTCGGTGAGCCCGCAGTGGCGCGAGCTCTTCGAGACCGACCCCCGGGCCGGGCAGGACCCCGGGCAGGCCGCATCCCCCGGTCCCCTGGACGGGCCCAGGCGCGCGACCATCACCGCCCCCTCCGCGCCGCAGGCCCCCCGCTCCCCCTCCGCCGTCCAGGACGTCAGCCGCTCGGACCTGCCGCCCGCACCGCCCTCGGACGCCGCTCCGCCCACTTCCCCCTATGCCCAGCGCCGGGCCGCCCTCCAGGCCCAGGACGCCTCCGGGCAGAGCGCCCAGGGCGCCGCCACCCGTCTCAAGGGCGCCGCCGCCCGCACCGCCAGGAACATGGAGGAGTCCCTGGCGGTGCCCACGGCCACCTCGGCGCGCGCGGTGCCCGCCAAGGTCCTCATCGAGAACCGGGCCGTCATCAACGCCCACCTGTCCCACACCCGCGGCGGCAAGGTCTCCTTCACCCATCTCATCGGGTGGGCCGTGGTCGAGGCGCTCACCGAGATGCCCGGGATGAACGTCGCCTACTCCGTGGACGAGGCCGGCAGGCCGATGCTCAGCACCCCGGCGCACGTCGCCTTCGGCCTGGCCGTGGACGTGCCCGGGGCCGACGGCGAGCGCCGCCTCCTGGTGCCCTCCATCAAGCAGGCCGACCTCATGGACCTGGCCGGCTTCGTGGCCGCCTATGAGCAGCTCGTCTCCCGGGCCAGGCAGGGCGGCCTCGAGCTCGCCGACTTCCAGGGCACCACCGTGACCCTGACCAACCCCGGCATGCTCGGCACCCTGCACTCCGTGCCGCGGCTCATGCCCGGCCAGGGGCTCATCGTGGGGGTCGGCTCCATGGACTACCCCGCGGCCTTCGCCGGCGCCAGCGCCGAGACCCTGGCCCGACAGGGCATCGGCAAGATCCTGACCCTGACCTCCACCTACGACCACCGCGTCATCCAGGGGGCGGCCTCCGGGGAGTTCCTGCGCCTGGTGGAGCACAAGCTCCTGGGCCTGGACGGCTTCTGGGACCGGGCCCTGGCCTCCATGCGCATCCCGCACGAGCCGGTGCGCTGGGCCCGCGACTCCACCTACGACCCCGAGCTGGAGACCGGCAAGCCCGCCCGCGTGGCCGAGCTCATCCACGCCTTCCGCCAGCGCGGCCACCTGGCCGCCGACACCGATCCCCTGACCTACCGCCTGCGCCGCCACCCCGACCTGGACATCGCCTCCTACGGCCTGAGCCTGTGGGACCTGGACCGCACCTTCCCCACCGGCGGGCTGGGGGGCCGCGAGCGCGCCACCCTGCGCGAGATCCTGGAGATGCTGCGCAGCGCCTACTGCCACAGCGCCGGGGTGGAGTACATGCACATCCAGGACCCGGCCCAGCGCAGCTGGTGGCAGGAGCGCCTGGAGACCGACTGGGCGGAGATCGACCACGCCGAGCGGCGCCGCATCCTGTCCAAGCTGGAGCAGGCCGAGGCCTTCGAGACCTTCCTGCAGACCAAGTACGTGGGGCAGAAGCGCTTCAGCCTGGAGGGCGGGGAGTCCCTCATCGTGCTGCTGGACCGGCTGCTGGACTCCTGCGCCCATGACGGCCTGGACGAGGTGGTCATCGGCATGGCCCACCGCGGCCGCCTCAACGTGCTGACCAATATCGCCGGGAAGTCCTACAGCCAGGTCTTCGACGAGTTCGACGGCAACAGCGTCATCGAGGGCGCCAGCACCGGGGACGTGAAGTACCACCTGGGCACCGAGGGCGTCTTCACCGGCACCGACGGGGTCTCCACGCGCGTGTCCCTGGCGGCCAACCCCTCCCACCTGGAGACGGTCGACGGCGTCGTGGAGGGGATCGTGCGGGCCAAGCAGGACCGCATCGGCCTGGGCGAGAAGGGGTACACGGTCCTGCCGGTCCTGGTCCACGGCGATGCGGCCTTCGCCGGGCAGGGCGTGGTCTACGAGACCCTCAACATGAGCCAGCTGCCCGCCTACCGCACCGGCGGGACCGTCCACGTCATCGTCAACAACCAGATCGGCTTCACCACCGGGGCGGCCTCGGCGCGCTCGACCACCTACGCCACCGACCTGGCCAAGGGCCTGCAGGTGCCGATCTTCCACGTCAACGCCGATGATCCCGACACGGTGGCGCGCACCGCCCGCCTGGCCTACGACTACCGGCGCACCTTCCACAAGGACGTCATCATCGACCTCATCTGCTACCGGCGCCGCGGGCACAACGAGGGCGACGACCCCTCGATGACCCAGCCGGTCATGTACCGCCTCATCGACTCCCTGCCCTCGACCCGCCAGGTCTACACCGCCGCCCTCGTGGGCCGCGGGGACATCACCTCCCAGGAGGCCGAGGAGCTGGCCGCGGAGTACCACGACGAGCTCGAGCGGGTCTTCTCCGAGGCGCGCGCCCAGGTCGGCGGCGCGGGCGCCCCGCAGAGCCGGGCCGCCGCTGAGACCCAGGACTTCTCCGACCCCGCCAGGGTGGGCATCCCGCGCTCCTCCCTGGAGATCCCCGCCTCCCAGCAGGCCGGCTCGGGCATGATGCTCGGCTGGACCTCGGCGGTGCCGCGCGACGTCGTCGAGCGCATCGGGGACGCCCAGGTGGCCTGGCCCCCGTCCTTCCGCGTCCACCCCAAGCTGGAGGCGATGCTGGCCAAGCGCCGCTCCTCCTCGCGCGAGGGGGGCATCGACTGGGGCTTCGGGGAGCTGCTGGCCCTGGGCAGCCTGCTCATGGAGGGGGTGCCGGTGCGCCTGGCCGGCGAGGACGCGCGCCGGGCCACCTTCTCCCAGCGCCACGCCGTCCTGCACGACCATGACTCGGGGGCGGAGTGGACCCCGCTGAGCTTCCTGACCCCCGACCAGGCGCCCCTGGAGATCTACGACTCCCTGCTCAGCGAGTACGCGGCCCTGGCCTTCGAGTACGGCTACTCGGTGGAGCGCCCCGAGGGCCTGACCATGTGGGAGGCCCAGTTCGGCGACTTCGCCAACGGGGCCCAGAGCGTCATCGACGAGTACGTCACCTCAGCCACTCAGAAGTGGGGGCAGCGCTCGGGCCTGGTCATGCTCCTGCCCCACGGCCAGGAGGGCCAGGGGCCCGACCACTCCTCGGCGCGCATCGAGCGCTACATGCAGATGTGCGCCCAGGACAATATGCGGGTCGCCCAGCCCTCGACCCCGGCCAACCACTTCCACCTGCTGCGCGATCACGCCTACCGGCGCCCGCGCCGCCCGCTCATCGTCTTCACCCCCAAGCAGCTGCTGCGGCTCAAGGCGGCCACCTCCCCCGTGGAGGACTTCACCTCCGGGTCCTTCCAGCCCGTCATCGGGGAGACCGACGCCGCCCTGGCCGCCGGCGGCTCGGTGGACCGGGTGCTACTGTGCTCGGGGCGGGTCTACTACGACCTGCTCGCCCACCGCCAGGCCACCGGCGACACCCGCACCGCCATCATCCGCCTGGAGCAGCTCTACCCCCTGGATGCCGGGGCCATCAGCGCGGCCCTGGCCCCCTTCGCGGGCGCGGAGCCGATCTGGGTCCAGGACGAGCCCGCCAACCAGGGCATGTGGCCCTACCTGGCCCTGCACCTGCCCATGGAGCTGACCGGGGGCGTCCTGCCGGGCCTGGTCTCGCGCCCCGAGGCCGCCGCCCCGGCCGTGGGCTCGGCAGGCGCCTTCCGCGCCCAGCAGGAGGAGTTGGTGGCCCGCGCCTTCGCCCGGGACTGAGCCCGCGCGCATGCCGTGCTCGCCCGCCATGCGCGCAGTGGCGCTGTTCGCCGTCGGCCACCACGGCGCCACGACACCGCGGGCCTACCACATCACGGGGGCCCGGCGCGATAGCGTCTATCCACCATGATGACGAGGAGGCACGCCATGGAGGAGACAAGGCTGAGCTTCATCGGCGACGAGCTGGTGGCCGGGCACGGCGACGGGCGCGCCCTGGGCTGGACGGGACGGGTCATGGCACGCACCCCGCGGGAGGCCGAGATCCTGTGGACCTCACTGGCGGTGCCCGGGGAGACCACCGCCCAGCTCGCCGAGCGATGGCAGGCCGAGGTGGCCCGCCGCTCCACCCCCACCGGCCGCAACCGCCTCGTCGTGGGCCTGGGCGTGGCCGATGTGCGCGCCGGGGTGTCCTACGCCCGCTCGCGCCTGGCACTGGCCAACATCCTGGACACCGCGGCCTCCGACAACCGCGCCTGCTTCGTCGTCGGGCCTCCCCCGCTGGCGGGAGTGGATCCCGACGCCACCGCCCAGCTGACCAAGGCCGCCTCCGAGGTCTGCGCGCGCCGGCAGGTGCCCTTCGTCGACGCCTTCGAGCCGCTGCGCAACCACGAGCAGTGGAACACCGATGTCACCGCCGCCGGGGGCGCCCACCCCGGTCAGGCCGGGTACGGGCTCCTGGCCTGGCTGGTCCTCCACCGGGGCTGGTACGAGTGGCTGGGGGTCGACCAGCCGGCCTGAGGCCCGCGGGCGCCCCGCTCCCCCGGCCGACCGCGCCCCGCCGCCCCGGGAGGGCGGCCCCTGCTCAGGCCACCGGTGCCAGGCTGGAGGTGTCGATGGTGGCGACCTCGATGTCCTTCTCGTCGAACAGCACCGCGGTGCCGCCCAGGTCCACCACGGAGAAGTGGCCCGCATCGGTCAGGAAGTGCCAGGCCGTTGCGGGAGCGCCCCGGTAGGTGAAGGAGGGGTCCCCGGCGGAGACGGCCTCCAGGGTCATGCCCCGCATCTCGCAGAAGAGGTCGATGGCCTGCTCGAAGTGCGTCCTGGCGCCCGGGCGGGCCTGCCCGGGATCCCGCGGCCGGGACCGGCCCACGAGCAGCGAGTCGAGGAAGGGCCGGAGATCGGCCTGGTCGACCAGCTCGGTGCGGGGGTGGGCGGCCAGGAAGGCCGCGTTGAGCTCGACCAGGTCCTCCACGGCCTGGGCCTCCAGGAACTCCCGGGTGAGGGCCTCGAGGGCGGCATCGGCCTGCGGGCCGGCCGCGGGCGGCTCCTCGACGGCCTCCCACAGGCGCTCGAAGACCTCGGCGTGGCGGATGGCGCCGATGAGCGGCAGGGTCCGCCCGATGGCGCTGACAATGAGCCCGTCCCATTGCGAGTGGCTCACGAAGCGGGCCATGCCGCCCTCCAGGACCAGGCGCAGGTAGTCGTCGACGAAGTAGGAGCCGACCGCCTGGGCGCTCATCTCCTCATAGGGCACCTGCCGGTCGCTGAGGTAGTCCACGACCTCCCGGTTGGAGGCGACCGCCAGCGCCGGATCGGCGCTGCGGGCGCTCTCGGCGGAGATGACGACGTGGTCGAGCATCTGGCCGCGCAGCCGGTCGATGAGCATGGGTCCTCCTGGGGATCACTCGGGCGGGTGTCATGGGGATGGGGGCACTCTAGTGCTGCGCGCCCGCGGCGCATGGGCGCCATGCCGTTGGGATGACGGGGATCGGCGGAGGATGGGGGGCGGGTCTCGGGCGGGTTGCGAAGGGGTCTCGAGCCGGTCGCGGGAGGGTCACTGCGAGGTCGCGCCGGGCACCTCGGGGCCCTCCCCCAGGGCCTCGACCATCGTGCCCACCCACTGGGCGAGCTTCTCGATGTGCTGGCTCCACTGCGTGCGCCCATCGGTGTCATGCCAGTTGCGCAGGGCCGCCACGAACATGGAGATGGCGCCCGTGGCGATGATCCGGGCCTGGCCCGGGCTCCACCGCCCGGTGGCCGCCATGAGGGCGGCGAGCTCATCGGCGCGCTGCTCGACGAGGAGGTACCCCGCCGCCCGGATGCTCGGCACCTGGGACCACAGCCGCATGCGGGCCAGGGTGGTGGAGGCATCGGTGACGACGTGCCGCTCCCAGATCTCCTCGATCGAGGCCCGGATGGCCTCCCAGGAGGCCTCGCCCTGCCCGAAGTGGTGCTCCAGCGCCGCCGCGAGCACGTCGTCGTGCTCGTCGTGCAGGACGAGCCCCTCCTTGGT
Source organism: Actinomyces bowdenii (assembly GCF_017592395.1). Taxonomy (GTDB): domain Bacteria; phylum Actinomycetota; class Actinomycetes; order Actinomycetales; family Actinomycetaceae; genus Actinomyces; species Actinomyces bowdenii. The sequence continues at coordinate 2,913 of NZ_JAGFOU010000033.1, read as the reverse complement.
GGAGAAGTAGCGGTAGATGGTGGAGGGGGAGACCTCGGCCGCCTCGGCGACCTGCTCGATGCTCACGGCGTCGTAGCCGCGCTCGGCGAACAGGGCCAGGGCGGTGGCCTGCACGTGGCGCATGGTCGCGGCCTTCTTGCGGGCCCGCAGGCCGGGCCTGGGGCCCAGGGCCCCCTCCTGCTGCGCAGCGCTGCGGGGGCGGCCGCCGCCGGTCTCGGTCACTCGGGCTCCTGGCTGTCATGGGGTGGACAGCCGCACAGTAACATGTACAGTTACTATCATGAGCAAGTCACTCTCAGATTTTGCGGTCCGTGCCGAGGGGATGGTCAAGGCCTTCGGGCGCACCCGCGCCCTGGACGGCCTGGACCTGCGGGTGCGCACCGGTGAGGTCCACGGCTTCCTGGGCCCCAACGGCGCGGGCAAGACGACGACGATCCGGGCCCTGCTGGGCCAGCTCCGCCTCGATAGCGGCAGCGCCGAGGTCCTGGGCATGCCGGCATGGCGGCGGGCGGTCGACATCCATGAGCGCCTGGCCTACGTCCCGGGGGACACCGCGCTGTGGCCGGGGCTGTCCGGAGGGGAGTGCATCGACCTGCTCACGGGCCTGCACGGCTCGGTGAGCCCCTCGCGCCGGGACGGGCTCATCGAGCGCTTCGAGCTCGACCCCTCCCGCCGCATCCGCGCCTACTCCAAGGGCAACCGCCAGAAGGTGGCACTCATCGCCGCCCTGGCCACCCACTGCGAGCTGCTCCTCCTCGATGAGCCGACCTCCGGCCTGGACCCCGTGATGGAGGCGGTCTTCCAGCAGGTGGTCGCCGAGCGCAGCGCCCAGGGCGTCACCGTCCTGCTCTCCAGCCACATCCTGGCCGAGGTCGAGACCCTGTGCGAGCGGGTGACCGTGGTGCGGGCCGGGCGCGCGGTGTCCACCGGCAGCCTGGCGCGGCTGCGCGCCCGGGCCCCCGTGGCCATCGAGGCGCTGACCGCCACGGCCCCGCGGGGCCTCGACCGCCTGGCCGGTGTCAGCCGCCTCCACCAGGACCCCGTGCCCCGAGGCGTGCAGACCTCCCTGCTGGTCGCGCACGACGGGCTCGCCGGGGCCGTGGCCGCCATCAGTGCGGCGGGCCCCCTCGACCTGTCCGTGCGTCCCCCCAGCCTGGAGCAGCTCTTCCTGGAGCACTACCGGGTCGGCCCCCGGGCCGGGGGTCCGCCGGCGGGCGCCGGAGCCTCCCCCGAGGCGCTGCCCGCACCGATCGGCGGGGGTGGGCGCGAATGAGCGCGCGAGACGATCACGGCCCCCAGGCGCGCCTGCTGGCCGGGCTGGGGCGCGCCTCGCGGATCGCGCTGCGCGCCTCCTGGCCGGCCCTCATGGCCGCGGCGGCGCTGGGCGCCGCACTGGTGCTCGGCAACGCACTGAGCGCCCGGGGGCTCTACCCCACGGCCGCCGAGCGCGAGCACTACGCCCAGCTCATGGGGTCCTCCACGGTCATCATCGCCTTCAACGGCCGCGGCTACGGCCTGACCTCCCTGGGCGGGATCACCGCCTACGAGGTCGGGTTCATGGGCCAGCTCCTCTTCCCCATGGCGGGCCTGATCCTGGCGGTGCGCCTGACCCGCCATGAGGAGGAGGCGGGGCGCGCCGACCTGCTGACCGCCACCCCCGTGGGGCGCCTCACCGCTCTGGGCACCGCCGTCCTCCTGCTCGCGACGACGGCGGTGCTCATGGTGGGCGCGATCATCGCGGGCCTCACCGGTCTGGGACTGCCCGCCTCGGGCTGCGCGTGGTACGCGGCCAGCGCCGGGGCCTGCCTCATGCTCTTCGGCGCCCTGGGGTGCCTCCTGAGCCAGGTGTGCCAACTGGCCCGGAGCGCGCTGCGCATCGGGGTGGGCCTCATCGCGGCCGCCTTCCTGGCCCGGGCCCTGGCCGACGGCTTCGGCTCCCGCGCCGCCCTCCTCGGGCCGCTGGGATGGCTGCCGGAGGTCCGGGCCTTCGCGGAGCCGCGGGCCTGGCCGCTCCTGGCCCACCTCATCGCCGCCGCGCTCCTGCTCATCATCGCGGGCGCGGTGGCGCTGCACCGCGACGTGGGCGCCGGAGTGCTGGCGCCCCGCCCGGGGCCGACGGCGGCGCATCCCCGCCTGGCCACCTGCGCGGGATACGCCTGGCGCATGCTGCGCCCGGGGATGCTGGGGGCCATGGCGCTGACAGCCGCCTGGTCCCTGCTCCTGGGCCTGCTGGGCCGGGAGGTGGAGGAGATCGCCGATGCCACCCCGAGCGTGCTGCTGGCCCTGGGGGCGCGCCGAGGCACCGACGTGCTGGTCATGCTGGCCACGATCGTGGCCGCCGCGGCCGCAGCCGCCGTCGGCGTGCAGGCCGGCACCCGCCTGGCGGCCGAGGAGGTCGCGGGCCGCCTGGCCGGCGTGCTCTCCACGCGGGTGCCGCGCCTGCGCCTGTGGATCGCCTGGTGGGCGCTGGCGCTGCTCGGCTCCCTGGCCGTGCTCGCCGCCTCCTGCCTGGCACTGGGGCTGAGCGCCTGGATGATGACCGGGCAGGCGCGGGACCTGTCCACGGCCTGGGGCGTGGCGGTCTCCTACGCGGCTCCGATCGCCGCCGTCGTGGCCCTGTGCTCGGCACTGGGGGCGCTGGGCCCCCGGTGGCCGGCCCTGGGGTGGGCTGTTGTCGGATGGATCCTCACCGTGGGCCTCCTCGGGGAGGCCCTCGACCTGCCGCAGTGGGCGCGGGACCTCTCACCCCTCCACCTCGTGGGCACCCAGCCGCTCCAGGACCTCAGCATGCCGGCCGTCGCGGGGCTGGGCGCCGCCGCGGCGGCACTGCTGGCCGCCTCCACGGCGGTGTTCCGCCGCCGCGACCTCACCGCGGGATGATCGGGGGGCGGCCCCGAGCGCCGACGGCGGCGG
>NZ_JAGFOU010000032.1 GCF_017592395.1 Actinomyces bowdenii | reverse complement strand
TAACCAAGCAGTACCCCTACCTCATGGCGCACTGGGCCTGGGTCCACTCCTTTTGGTGACCAGGAATGACAAGAGCCGTGTAACGGGAGACTGTTACGCACGGTTCCGTGGGAGCCCGGGGGTGAGATTCCCCCGGGCCACCCGACCGGCGGCCTTCTTCGCGAAGGAACAGCAGTGACCCAGAAGTATGAGCTCATCAATCGCGAGGAAGGCAACTACCCGATCTCCTCGATGTGCCGCTGGTCGAAGGTATCCCGATCGGGCTACTACTCCTGGAGGGATAGGCCTCAGTCCCGCCGGGATATCAGGAGGCAGGAACTAGCCTCCATGATCGAGACCGAGTTCAATGCCTCCGATGGGACTTACGGCTACCGGCGCATCACGGCCCGCCTGGGGCGCCGGGGCGTGAGCGTGCACCGTGACACCGTGCGCGGCCTGATGCGCCAAGGCGGCTTGGTTGCGGCCCCGCTGTGCCGAAAGGTCCGTACTACCATCCCGGCGTCCGACCTGGAGGCCAGGCCCGACCTACTGAAGCGCGACTTCGCCGCTCAGGCGCCGGGAGCCAAGTGGGTGGGTGATATCACCTATATCCGCACCTGGGCGGGGCTCGTTTATCTGGCCACTGTTTTGGACTGCGCCACAAAGAAGGTGGTGGGCTATGCGATGGCCGATCATATGCGTACCTCCCTGGTGTGCGAGGCTATCGATATGGCCGTGCGCAACTGCCCTACTGTGAAGGGTGAGACGATCTTTCACTCCGACCGAGGCTCTCAATACACCTCCGAGCAGTTCTCGGCACATCTGGGCAAGTACGGCATTCGCGCCTCGGTGGGTCGCACCGGGGTGTGCTGGGATAACGCGTGGGCGGAGTCCTTCAATGCCACATTGAAGAATGAGAGGGTGTATCGGATGGTTTACCCCACGCGCAAGAAGGCTATGGACGACATTGCCTCATGGATCGAGCTGACATACAATCACACCAGGCTGCACTCAGCACTAGGATACCGCACACCAAACGAGGTCGAACGCGAACTCCTAGACCACAAACAAGCAGCCTGACCCACACAACAACCACAGTCCGAAAAACGCCTAGCACTCCACAGCGCCCCTTGGGGGTCAATGGTGCATTAGCGTGGGTCATGAAGGCCTCCGGTTGGTGATGCGAGACTGGTTAACCCACATCCTGCCGGAGGCCTTCACCCACCACCCCACCCGTTCACAACCTCCCAAGGAAGTACACCTAGCGCTCCTGGGCTCCGTCGGCACCCGCGGCCTGGGCGGATGCCTGGAGGTCCTCGGGGCTGACCACGCCCTCGACGCTGACGCGGTCGAGGTAGGCCATGCCGTCGAAGGCGAGCTCGCGGGCGTTCTCGGGGTCCCCCTCAGCGCCGATGCGTCCACCGGCGAGGCGATCGACCACCAGGGCGATAGCCCCATCACCGGTGACATTGGTGGCCGTGCCGAAGGAGTCCAGGGCGATGTAGGTGGCGATCATGAGGGCCACCTGCTGCTCATCGAAGCCCAGCATCGAGGACAGCAGGCCGGTGGCCGCCACGATCGCACCGCCGGGAACACCCGGGGCGGCCACCATGGTGATGCCCAGCATGAGGATGAAGCCGAACCACTGCACGGGGGTGACGACCAGGCCCTGGGTCAGGACGATGGCGAAGGCGAAGGCGAAGATCTTGGAGGTCGAGCCCGCCAGGTGGATGGTGGCGCAAAGCGGCACGGTGAAGGAGGCCACGGCGTCGGACACGCCGTTCTGCTTGGCCTGGCGCAGGGTCACCGGGATGGTGGCCGCCGAGGAGGAGGTTCCCAGGGCGGTGACGTAGGCCGGGAGCATGGTGATGACGGCCCGCAGGGGGTTCCTGCCCGAGATGAGCCCCGCCACCAGGTACTGGGAGGCCAGGATGACCACCTCCAGCAGCAGCACCACGACCACGACGTTGAGCAGGGTGCGCATGATCTGCCAGGCCTCGCCGGTGTAGGTGAGGTTGAGGAAGATCCCGAAGATGTGCAGGGGCAGGAGGGGGACGATGATCCGCTCGATGAGGCTGGTGATGATGGCGCGGAACTCGATGAAGCCCTTGCGCAGGACGCCGCGCGGCACCATGGACAGGCCGATGCCCAGGAGGAAGGACAGCAGCAGGGCCGTCATCACCTCCACGGCGGGCGGCATCTCCACGGTGAAGTAGCTCGACAGCGCACTGCCCGGCTCCTCGACATCGGACAGGGCGCCGTGCCCCACCAGGCGGGGAAGGACCGCGGCGCACACCAGGTAGGTCAGTGCGCCTGCGAAGATGGTCGAGCCGTAGGCGATGGCCGCGCAGATCCCCAGCCACTTGCCCGCTCCGCGCCCCAGGTCGGCGATCGCGGGGGTGACCAGGCCGATGATGATGAGCGGGATGGAGAAGGTGAGGAACTGGCTGAACAGGTCGGAGAAGGTGGCGAAGGCATTGCCCACCGCCGCGGGGATGAGGTGGTGCCCGCCGATCCTGATCGAGCCGAGCAGCAGGGCCAGGACGATGGCCAGGACGACCCAGGTGAGCATGCCGCCGGGGACTCGGGAGAAGAGGGAGCTGGAGCTGCGCCCGCCCACGGGAGCCTGTGACATGAGCGTGCCTTTCCGTATGTCAGGCAGACGGCGCTGGAGAGCCGTCGCGGATGGGGACAGCCTGCCATATCGGCCACCATTCGGGCGCATCCCGCCCATGGGGCGGCTGGCCGGGGCCGCGGCGCACCGCCCGGCCCCGGCGCTCACAGGAGGCGGGGCAGGTCCACGTTGGGCGAGAGCAGGAGGATGATGAGCGCCAGGACGAGGCCGAAGACGACGTCGAAGACGCGCCCGCGCGCCGCGATCCAGGAGCCGTCGGGGCGCTGGAGGCGGATGAGGGCCAGGGCCAGGAGGCCTGCGGCCAGCCACAGCACGGCCAGGCGCTGGTGGCCCAGAAGGCTGAGGACCGGTACGGAGAGAAGGCCCAGGGCCACGACGAGGACGCCTACAGTGCGGTAGGACTGATGGCGTGCGGACCGCTGCGGCTCCTCCTGGCTCACAGCGGCAGTCTAGTTGCACTTCCCCGGGAGGTTGCGATCGGGGTGGGTGGGCTCCTGGTGCCCTCCCCGGTTCGGGGTGGTCCGGGGTGTGGGGCCCTTGCGCTGGACGGCCTTGGGGCGCCGGCCTGCCCCGGAGCGCCTGCTGGGCATGCCTGCCCGGCGCCCGCCCGGCGCGCCGGGCCCTCGGGTCGCTGGGCCTGACGACTGGCCCTGATGGCTGGGGGTGGGTTCCGGGGGCGTGCCCAATCTCCTCTTATGTCCCACGGGCTGGGCCATCGGCTGGGCCCGGGGGTGCTGGAGCGGGCGCTGGTGGCAGCCCTGGAGGTCCTTCCACCGCCCCGCGCATCTACTGTTTCGTATCCATGCTGGTCAGGGTCCATATGCCTGAGGCGCCCGGGGGTGGATCGCGCTGGAAGGCCTTCAGAAGCGCCGCCCTTGGGAACCTGTTGCGGCCCCCGGCCTGACGGGATCAGCGATCCCGTCGGCCTTCCCCAGGGAAGCGGTCAGCACCGTCGGGGTGGGCAGGGCCGGGAGCAGTGCGCCTGGAGGGTGGTTGGGGCTTCAGGTTGGGCATCGCAGCCCGCCACCGCCCTGGCCCGCCGCCAGACCGGGCCCACCATCCCCGGGCCACGGCCCCCGGGGGCGGGCAGACCCAGCAGGCCCGGCCGATCCGGATGATCCAGCGCTTCCGGGCCGCGGCGCTGCACATCTTCGGCTCCGCGCGGGCGGGGGCCGGCCCCAGGATCGGCGTGATTCCGGGGGCCGGTCTGGCCATTGCCGGCCGAAGATGTGCAACGGGCACAGGGCTGCACATCTTCAGCACCGCTGCGGCCCTGAAACCCCGACCTTTTCGCATGATCCGGTCGGCCCGGCCCTTGAAGATGTGCAGCAGGACGTCATCATCGCGCGGCCTCCCTCCCACTGGGAGGGAGGCCCTCCGCCAACCCCCGCTGGCCACAGCTGGCCTCAGCGGATGTCAGTGGGCGAAGTGGCGGGCGCCGGTGAGGTACATGGTCACGCCAGCCGCCTGGGCCGCGGCGATGACCTCCTCGTCGCGGATCGACCCTCCGGGCTGGACCACGGCGCGCACCCCGGCGTCGATGAGCACCTGGAGGCCATCGGCGAAGGGGAAGAAGGCGTCGGAGGCGGCCACGGCGCCACGGGCCCTCTCGGGCACGGCGGCTTCGAGGACCTCAGCGGCATCGGCCCCGCCCACGGCGCCCTTCTCCGCCCCCGCCGCAGCACCCGGCCCACCGCCCGACTCGGTGCCCGGCTGCGCGGCGGGCGCCTGGGCAGCGTCGCCGGTGCTGCGCGCGCCCAGGGTGTTGGCGCGCTCCACGGCCAGAGCGCAGGAGTCCACGCGGTTGACCTGCCCCATGCCCACGCCCACGGTGGCGCCGCCGCTGGCCAGCAGGATGGCGTTGGAGCGCACGGCGCGCACGCTGCGCCAGGCGAAGACCAGATCCTCCATGAGGGCCTCATCGGCGGCCGGCCCGGCCACCAGGCGCCAGGCGGCCGGGTCGTCCCCGGGGGCGTCCAGGGCGTCGCGCCGCTGGATGACGGCGCCCCCGGAGATCTGCTTGATCTCGTAGTCCTCGTGCTGTGGGGGCTGGACCTCCAGCAGGCGCAGGTTCTTCTTGGCCGACAGGATCTCCACGGCCTCGGGCTCGAAGCCGGGGGCGGCCACCACCTCGGTGAAGATGGGGGCGATCTGGCGGGCCATCGCCGCGGTGACGGTGGCGTTGGTGGCGATGACGCCGCCGTAGGCCGAGACGGGATCGCAGGCGTGGGCCCTGCGGTGGGCCTCGGCCACGTCCCCGGCTGCCGAGACGGCGATGCCGCAGGGGTTGGCGTGCTTGACCACGGCCACGCACACCTGCTCGCCGTGGTCTCGCACGGCGCGCAGGGCGGCGTCGGTGTCGGTGTAGTTGTTGTAGCTCATGGCCTTGCCGTGCAACTGGCGCGCCCCGGCCACTCCCCCGCTGCTGCCTGCCAGGCGGTAGACAGCGGCTCCCTGGTGGGGGTTCTCCCCGTAGCGCAGGGTGGAGAGGCGCTCGTAGCCGGCGCCGAGATAGGCGGGCGGGACGGCGGGCCCGGGGTCGTGAGCGTGCTGCCCATCGGCGGGGCGCCCAGCATGCCCGGCGCCCCGGCTCACCTGGGCACCCCCGTCCCTCTCGGTGCGCTCGGCCATCCAGGTGGCCACGGCGGCGTCGTAGGCGGCGGTGTGGGCGAAAGCGGCCGCGGCCAGGGCTCGGCGCTGGGCCAGGGTGAAGCCGCCGGTCTCCAGGGCGGTGACGACGTCATCGTAGGCGGCCGGGTCAGTGACCACCGCGACGCTCGGATGGTTCTTGGCGGCGGCGCGCACCATGGCGGGCCCGCCGATGTCGATCTGCTCCACGCAGGCGTCGAAGGGCGCCCCGGAGGCGACGGTCCGGGCGAAGGGGTAGAGGTTGACCACCACCAGGTCGATGGGCGCCACGCCCAACTCGGCCAGCTGGCCCATGTGCTCGCGCTTGCGGCGGTCGGCCAGGATGCCGGCGTGGATGCGCGGGTGGAGGGTCTTGACCCGCCCCTCCAGGCACTCGGGGAAGTCGGTGACCGCCTCCACGGGGGTCACCGGCAGGCCGGCGGCCGCGATGGTCGCGGCCGTGGAGCCGGTGGAGACGATCTCCACGCCCGCCCGGGTCAGGGCCGCGGCGAGCTCGGCCAGGCCGGTCTTGTCATAGACCGAGACCAGGGCGCGGCGCACGGGCAGGCGGTCGGGGCTCTCCAGGCCCTCAGTGGGCACGTGGGCGGTGGGGACCAAGGCTGGGGGCGTGGGCGCCCCGTCCTGGGTGGCGGAGGGGGCGGCTGAGGGGTCGGGGTGTGCGGTCACGGGATGCTCCTGTGGTGCCAGCGGGTCGGCGGGACGCCCAGGCGGGCGACGTCCCCTCCGCATGTCCGGGCCGCTCCCCGGTGGTGGTCCACCCTCGCCAGTCGCGGCAGGCCCAGGATAGACCCATACGGCCCCACCCGACGGCTCAGTGCAGGGGCATGACGGTGCCGGCGGCCTCAATGAGCAGGGGGTCGTGGGTGGCGGTGAGGATACCGACGCCGTCGTCGACCAGCTCCCGCAGGTGGGCGACGACCCGGTGGGTGGTGGCCTCATCCAGGGCGGAGGTGCTCGAGCGGCGCAGGGGCCCGGCGCCCACTGTGATGGCCTCCAGGGCGGTCCCCTCCCATGACACGCCGCTCTCCTGGGGCAGCAGGAGGCCGGCGAGGATCCGTAGCAGGATCGACTTGCCCGAGCCGGTACGGCCGGTGACGGCGAGCATCTGCCCGCCGTGGAGGTCCAGGCCGAGGTCCTCCAGGAGGTGGCGGGGGCCGCCGGTCGCACCGGCTCACACCCCCTCCCCCGGTCCTCCGGTGCGGCTGTGCCGGGCCAGGCGGGCGACGACGTCGATGAGCTGGGGGGTCTCGGCGGCCTTGATGCGCTCGGTGAGGGAGTCCTCGTCGTCGCCGTCCAGGACCGCCACCTCCACCTGGGCGATGATGGCGCCGGTGTCCACGCCCTCATCGACCCAGAAGACGGTGGCCCCGGCGCGGCGCGCCCCTGCCGCCAGGGCGTCGCGCACCGCGTGCGCCCCGGGGAAGTCGGGCAGCAGGGAGGGGTGGGTGTTGATGATGCGCCCCGGGAAGCGGCCCAGGAACCCCGGGCCCAGCAGGCGCATGAAGCCGGCGCACACCACCAGGTCGGGCTCGTGGACGGCCACGGCCCGGGCCAGGGCCTCATCCCAGTCGGCCCGCTCGGGGTGGTCGCGCGGGGGCACCACCGCGGTGGGCACACCCGCGTCCTCGGCGTGCCCCAGCCCCGCGCACGGCCGATCGGCGACGACGCCCACCACCTGCGCCCCATAGGCCGGATCCTGGCAGGCGCGCAGGAGGGCGGCCAGATTGGAGCCGGTGCCCGAGATGAGGACAACGAGCCTGGCCGGACCGAGGCGGCCGGAGTCGGCGATCATCTCGCCCCGACCCGGGGAGCCCGGGGGCTGTTCCACGGCCGCATCCCTGCTCGCGTCCCGGGCCGCATTCCTGGTCGGGCGCATCGGCACCCCTCCTCGCTCCTCACTCGACTCGCCCGGCGCCGCCCCGACGGGCTCAGGCCTGCCGGCCGCCCGCTCCCTCTCAGGCCTGCTCATCATCCTGCTCGCTCTCCAGTGGCTGACGGTCCGACGACTGGCCCGCTGCCTGCTCGCGCCAGTTGCGCCACGGGCTGGGAGGGCGCGCCGCCGTGGCGGGGCGCCCCTGCGCCGCCTGGCCCGCCTCCACGGGTTCATGGGGGCTGGAGGCGCTGCCGGGGCTGCCCGCGCTCCCAGGACCGGCAGCGCCGGGAGTGGTCGCGCTGCGGGCGCGGGCCGCGCGGCGCCCGCGGGCGGACTCGGCCGTGGAGTCCATCGTCTCCCCCACCCGCTGGCGGGCAGTGGTGGCGGCCTCGGTGGCCGCCTGGGCGGTGGTGCTCACGGCCCCGGAGGCCAGGCTCAGGGTGTAGGGGTGGGACAGGACCGCGATCGCGCCCAGCCCCGCGGAGACCTCCAGGAAGACCAGCAGCATCGCATAGCCGGTCTTGGGCCCCACCTCCGCCATGGCCCCCGGCCCCACCGGGCCCGAGGCCGCCAGGCAGGCGGCGCCCATGCCGAGGGAGACCACGGCCCCCGCCAGCAGGGCCGCGGCCACGGCGTAGCGCACCCGCAGGGAGTACAGGACCCGGCGCCGTCGCCACGCGGCCACCATGGCGCCCGCGGTGATCACCAGGGGCAGGAAGAGCCCCACCCCTCCAAGGGGGCCGGCAGGAAGCAGGCCCAGCAGCGGCAGGGAGGGCACCGGCCCGGGAGCCACCCGGTCAGGGGCGAAGACAGTGCCCTCACCCACCGCGAAGCCCGAGCCCACCAGCCAGGACGCGGCCCATACCAGGGCCGTGGGCAGCCAGGCGGCCTGCAGGGCGATGAGCCCCAGGGAGGCTAGGATCCCCCCGCCCGCCAGGGAGTCATGCAGCTGGGAGACGCGGCCGGCACTGGAGACCGCCGCGGCCAGGAGCACCAGGAGGCTGAGGACCCCCAGGGCCGCGGCCGCGCCGCGCGCCAGAGACAGGCCCGGGCTCACCCAGTGCGGGCGCATCGCCCACCACCGGTCGAGCACCGCGGGGAGCAGCCCCTCAGTCCTGAGATGCCAGGCGATGACCAGGCCGCTGAGCAGGCTCAGGCCCACCACCGCGGGCCAGGTGCGTGAGCCCATCGGGCCCGACTGCGCCACCAGGGCGGCGATTCCCGTGGCGCAGGCCCAGGTCCAGACCCCGCTGAGGAGGCCGGCAGGCCGGGCGCGCCGCACGCAGTTGCGGGTCCACAGCCACTGCAGAACGGTGATCCCCAGCAGCGGCAGGCCCAGGACGCCGCCCTCGGAGTCGGCCACGCCGATGCTCCCGCCGAAGGCCAGGCCCCACAGGCCCGTGCCGGCGCGCAGCGCCTGGCCCGCGCTCAGGGCGGCAGCCGCGTCCAGGCTGGAGGCCGACAGCACCACCAGGACGGTGATGAGGACCACGAGGATCCAGATGGGGAGGACCGACTCCAGGCCGGCCCTTAGGGCCCACCCCCAGTCGTGGGGGCGCAACCGCTTGAGATTCACTCGCACCCGCCTGCGGGACCAGCCTGCCCGCCGCCTGCGGCTCCACCGGCCTTGGCCCGGTGGAGCTCACGCGCGATCCGGGCGGTCTGGCTGGGGGTGCGCCCCACCTTGACACCCGCGGCCTCCAGGGCCTCCTTCTTGGCCTCGGCGGTGCCCGCCGAGCCCGAGACGATGGCCCCGGCATGGCCCATGGTCTTGCCCTCGGGGGCGGTGAAGCCGGCGACGTAGGCCACGACCGGCGTGGTCATGTGGTCGCGGATGTAGAGGGCGGCGCGCTCCTCGGCGTCCCCCCCGATCTCACCGATCATGACCACCAGCTCGGTGTCGGGGTCGGCCTCGAAGGCCTCCAGGGCCTCGATGTGGGTGGTGCCCACCACCGGGTCCCCGCCGATGCCGATGCAGGTGGTGAAGCCCAGGTCCCGCAGCTCGTGCATGAGCTGGTAGGTCAGGGTCCCGGACTTCGAGACCAGGCCGACGGGCCCGGGACCGGTGATGTCGGGCGGGGTGATGCCCACATTGGAGCGGCCCGGGGAGATGATGCCGGGGCAGTTGGGGCCGATGAGCCGCACGCCGTGGGCGGCGGCGTGGGCGCGCATCCAGGTGGCATCGGCCACCGGGATGCCCTCGGTGATGACCACGACCAGGCGCATGCCGGCGTCCACCGCCTCGGTGACGGCGGCCTTGGCGAAGGCCGGCGGCACGAAGACGACGCTGACCTCGGCGCCGGTGGCCTGGCGGGCCTCGGCCACCGTGCCGTGGACGGGGACCTCGACGGTTCCGGGGCTGATCCCCCCCGCTGCGGGGCCCACGGGGGCGACGTCGAAGGCGACGGTCGTGCCCGCCTTGCGCGGGTTGACCCCGGCTACGACCTTAGTGCCGGCCGAGAGCATGCGGGCGGTGTGCTTGCGGCCCTCGGAGCCGGTCATGCCCTGGACGATGACGCGGTCGGTCTCGGTCAGGAAGATGCTCATGGCTCAGGCCTCCTGGGCTGCGGTGGTGGTCGGGGTGGCGGTGCGCGAATGGGCGCCGGCCGCAGCGCCGTCAATCGCGGCAGCATCGGCGGCCGGCTGCTGCTGGGCGATGGCGGTGACGGCGTCGGCGGCGCCGTCCATCGTCTGGGCCATGGTGACGCCCTCGATGGCCGCCCGGGCCAGGATCACGTGGCCGGCCTCGGCGTTGTTGCCGTCCAGGCGCACGACGATGGGCTTGGGCAGCCCGCCCAGGGTCTCCACGGCCGAGACGATCCCCTGGGCGATGGTGTCGCAGGAGGTGATGCCGCCGAAGACGTTGACGAGGATGGCGCGCACCTGCGGGTCGGAGGCCACGACCTCCAGACCGGTGGCCATGACCTCGACCGAGGAGCCCCCGCCCAGGTCCAGGAAGTTGGCGGGGCGCATACCGCCGTGCTCCTGCCCGGCCGCGGCGACGACATCGAGGGTGGACATCACCAGCCCGGCGCCGTTGCCCAGCACGCCGACCTCGCCCTCCAGGCGCACGTAGTTCAGGCCCGCGGCCTTGGCTCGCGCCTCCAGGGGGTCGTCGGCGGCGGCGTCGACGAGTGCCTCGTGCTCGGGGTGGCGGAAGCGGGAGTTGTCATCGAGGGTGACCTTGCCGTCCAGGGCAAGGATGCGGCCGTCGTCGGCGAGCACCAGGGGGTTGACCTCCACCAGGGTGGCGTCCTCGGCGGTGAAGACCTCCCACAGCCGGGTGATGACGGTGGCGACCTGGTCGGCGTCCGGGCCGGGCTCGAAGCCCGCGGCCCGGACGATGCGCTGGGCGACCTGCGGCGTCAGGCCCTCCAGGGGGTCGATGCCGATGCGGGCCAGGGCCTCGGGGCGCTCCTTGGCCAGGGTCTCGATGTCCACGCCGCCCTCGCGCGAGCACATGGCCAGGTACTGGCGCTCGGCGCGGTCCAGCAGGATGGAGAAGTAGTACTCCTGGTCGATGTCGGCGCCCTCGGAGATGAGGACGGTGCGCACGGTGTGGCCCTTGATGTCCATGCCCAGGATGTCCTCGGCCCTCTGACGCGCCTCCTCGGCGCTGCGGGCGAGCTTGACGCCCCCCGCCTTGCCGCGCCCGCCGGTCTTGACCTGCGCCTTGACCACGAGGAGCTCGGCGCCGCCGTCGAGGAGCCGCTGGGCCGCCGCCTCGGCCTCCTGGGGAGTGGCGGCGGTGGCCCCGCCCAGGACGGGGACGCCGTGGGAGCGGAAGAGCTCCCTGGCCTGGTACTCGTACAGATCCATGCGGAATGTCCTCCCGGCGTGCTGACTGCTGCTCGCGACGACGGCCGGCGCTGGCCGGTCGCGCATCCGTGACTGAGCCTAACGTCCCGACGCCGGGCGGGGAGGGAGATGGGACTGCGCGTCGAAGCGGCCGGGGCGCAGACGGCCCGACGGCCGCATGGAGAGCCGCATCGAAGCCACGCGGGCGGCCTGGTAGGAGAAGGCCTGGCAGGAGCAGGAGTGGGCGCCTCGGCGGGTTGCAGGGCGCCTCGCATGGCGCGCCGTCGGATGCGCCGTCGCCGGTGATAGCGGCGGCGATGGGCGAGCACCGTGCGGACACGGCACTGATCGGGTCGACCAGCGACCGGGTTGCAGGAGATCCACAATGACCGTGGCGATGGGTACGCCATTACCTCACACCAATTGGAGATATCCTACAGCATCTCATCACACCCTTGCCTCACTTCGCCGCTGCGACGTAGCCTCAATAACACGTGTTCCGGCCTCCGAAACACCGAGGACTCAAGCATGCACGATCTAGATGCCGCACAGCGATTACTCTGCTTTTTTTAGGTTGCTATTTTGTCTACGCCGGCGCTTCGAAACTAGGTAGCCCAACCCCCTTGTGGGTCGCGATCATGTCCTACCGGATCACCGGCCTGCGCAGTTCGCGCCTGCTCGCGGCAACCATCCCGCCGATCGAGTTCTTCTGCGGCCTACTCCTTGCCTCACAGACATTTCCCGCAGGCAGTGCCAGCATTCTCATCGGCCTTCTCACCATCTTCTCCGCAGGAATGGTCGTCACGATCCTCCGAGGAGAGGCTCCCAGCGACTGCGGATGCGGACCGCGACCATCACCGGTCAGCCCCGCGCTTGTTCTTCGCAACCTCATCCTGATCGCCGCCCTGGCTCCTGGCGTGGTAGCCGATCACCCGCCCCCGCGCATGGACCAGGTGATCGCCACAGCCGTGGTGGCCATCATCGCCGTCGGAGTATCGGTGAGACGACACCAAGCCCTCACCACACAACACACAACACCTAGTCAGAGATCAGGAGGATCATTCACGGACTAGAATGAATAACCTTGACCTGAGCAGACGCGAGTTATCGCCGCATCAGCCAACAACACTTCAGCAACACCAACTACACGAAGGAACGCACAGCATTGAGGAGGAGAATGTCGACACGACGATCCGCACTGAGGACCATTACCACTGCAATGGGCTTAGTTCTTTCTACAACCTGGCCTACCGCTACCGCCGCAGGCAGAGCACCAACCACCCCTTGGCATGACGAACAACTTGCAGACATGCGAGAGGCGTCCATTGAGGAGCAAAATAGAATCATCCCCGACCTGAGGCGCCGAGTTGCAGCCCTTCAGCAGTACTCATCAATGGCTATCAGCGCCCCCGTCGGGGCAACAGTAGGGCTCTCCTCACGAGGGACAACCATTCTCAGGGCAACACTATCAGTTGACAGCAGCACAATATTTCTCATGGTGAAAGAACTGGATCACTCTTTCGAGAGGAGATCCGCCCTGCTCACCTTC
This sequence comes from Actinomyces bowdenii, assembly GCF_017592395.1. GTDB lineage: Bacteria > Actinomycetota > Actinomycetes > Actinomycetales > Actinomycetaceae > Actinomyces > Actinomyces bowdenii. Next base: position 29,821 of record NZ_JAGFOU010000032.1, on the reverse strand, counting down.
GGAACCGACGGAAGCACCTACCTGCAGCGCCTCAATGAGCAGGAGATCGCGTCGGGATGGAATGACGCCCCCATCAAGGTCTCCGGGGAGTGCTGTGGAGAATTCGGAACCCCTCCCGGCACATGCTGCCGATACGACCTTCAAGGACTCTTCGAATGCTGCACCCCGTGTGTGTTCGGCGGCGTCCCTCTAGGAATCGCATGCGTCCTACTCTGGTGCAATTACTGCGCCGTAGCACATTGCAAGGAGTACTACCACCCCTGCTAGCCCGGCGGACGGGCACGCACGGTGCGGACCTCGGCCGCAGATAGAAGGGGTTGTCGGTGCACTGCACCCTCAGCCCCCCGTCACCCGCAGCCGACTCCCGCGATCCGTAGCCAAGTCCCGTCATCCGCGGGGATCGGCAGAGGCCTGTGAACCGGCTCTGGGCAGCCACCACCAGCCGCCCGGCGGGGCAGCACCCGCGTACAGGCCGTATAGGCGCCGCCGCCCCGCCGTCGGCCCCGCGAGCGGAAACCCTCAGCCCGCCGGGGTGGTGACCCCGGCAGGCGGCCGGGGCAGAATAGGGGGCGACGTCTCACCCCGGCACCCCGGAAGGACCCGCCCGCCATGCCCAGCAACGCCGCTCACGACGAGACCACCAACCGCACCGAGCCCACCACCGCACCCGCACAGCCCTCCGATCCAGACCCAGCCCTGCCCGAGGAGCCCGTGCGCATCGGCGTGCTGACCTCCGGGGGCGACGCCCAGGGCATGAACGCCGCCGTGCGCGGCGTCGTGCGCACCGCCCTGCGCCTGGGCGCCAAGCCCTACGCCGTCATGGAGGGGTGGGCCGGCGCCGTCGCCGGAGGGGACGCAATCCGGCCCCTGGCCTGGGACTCGGTCAGCTCCATCCTCCAGCGCGGGGGCACCATCATCGGCACCGCCCGCTCCAAGGAGTTCCGCGAGCGCGACGGGCAGCTGGCCGCCGCCCGCCACCTGCTGGCCCACGGCATCGACCGGCTTGTCGTCATCGGGGGCGACGGGTCCCTCACCGGCACCAACGAGTTCCGCAAGAATTGGCCCTCCCTGCTGGCCGAGCTGGTCGACAACGGCGAGATCCCCCCGGAGACCGCCGCCGCCCACCCCGAGCTCCTGGTCACCGGGATCGTGGGCTCCATCGACAACGACCTGGTGGGCGCCGACATGACCATCGGCACCGACTCGGCCCTGCACCGCATCCTGGAGGCCATCGACGACATCTCCTCCACGGCGGCCTCCCACCAGCGCACCTTCGTGGTGGAGGTCATGGGGCGCCACTGCGGCTACCTGGCGCTCATGGCGGCCGTGGCCGGGGGCTGCGACTACGTCCTGGTCCCCGAGCTCCCCCCGGGCCCGAACTGGGAGGAGGACATGTGCGTGCGGCTCAAGGAGGGCCGCGAGGCCGGGCGCCGGGAGTCCATGGTCATCGTCGCCGAGGGCGCCACCGACCGGGACGGCAAGCGGATCACCGCCGAGGACATCAAGCGGGTCCTGGCCGACCGCCTGGGAGAGGACGCCCGCGTGACCATCCTGGGCCACGTCCAGCGCGGTGGCCGCCCCAGCGCCTACGATCGCTGGATGTCCACGCTCCTGGGCTGCGCGGCGGCCCGGGAGGTCGTCACCATGGGCCCGGGCGCCGAGCCCGTCATCATCGCCGAGCGCCACAACCGCATCCGCCGCCTGCCGATGATGAAGCAGGTCGAGGCCACGCGCACCGTCAAGGACCTCGTGGCCGCCCGCGACTACCTCGCCGCGGTCAAGGCCCGCGGCGGCAGCTTCGAGCAGATGATCGGCGTCTTCGAGACCATGTCCATCCCGCCGCGCCCCCAGGATGAGGCGGCCGCGGGCGCACGTAAGCGGGTGGCGATCCTCCATGCCGGGGGCCTGGCCCCGGGCATGAACACGGCGGCGCGCGCCGCGGTGCGCCTGGGCCTGGACCACGGCTTCACCATGCTGGGCGTCCACGGCGGCTTCCCCGGGCTGCTCGACGGCGAGGTGCGCGAGCTGACCTGGGCCGACGTCGAGGGCTGGGTGGGCGACGGCGGGGCGGCCCTGGGCACCCGCCGCGAGGTCCCCGAGATCGAGCAGCTCTACGCCCTGGGCCGGGAGATCGAGAAGCACGGGATCGACGCCCTGCTCATCATCGGCGGGTTCAACGCCTACCTCAGCGCCCACCGCCTGGTCACCGAGCGCGACCGCTACCCCGCCTTCCGCATCCCGATCGTGTGCGTGCCGGCCTCCATCGACAACAACCTGCCCGGCTCGGAGCTGAGCGTGGGGGCGGACACCGCCCTGAACAACGCGGTGGCCGCGCTGGATGCCATCAAGCTGTCGGCCGCGGCCTCCCACCGGTGCTTCGTGGCCGAGGTGATGGGGCGCAAGTGCGGCTACCTGTCCCTCATGGCGGGCATCGCCACCGGCGCGGAGAAGGTCTACCTCAATGAGGACGGGATCCGACTGGCCGGGCTGGCCGCCGATTCGGAGCGGATGGTGGAGGCCTTCCGCTCCGGGCGCAGCCTCTACCTGGTGGTGCGCAACGAGCGCGCCTCGGAGAACTACACCACCGACGTGCTGGCCCACATCTTCGCCGAGGAGGGCCGCGGCCTGTACGACGTGCGCGAGGCCGTCATCGGACACCTCCAGCAGGGCGGCAGCCCCTCGGCCTTCGACCGCATCCTGGCCACCAAGCTGGTGGCCTACGCCCTGGACCTGCTGGCCAAGGAGCTGGGACGCGACATCCAGGCCGCCTGGTACGTGGGCCTGGTGGGCGGGAAGGTCAGCCACCGGCCCCTGGACCGGATGAATGACGAGCTCGACCTGGCCAAGCGGCGCCCCCGCCACCAGTGGTGGCTGGGCATGCGCGGGGCCATCGACCTGGTGAGCCAGGATGTGGGGGTCCTGCCGATGGACGATGTGCCCGACTTCGGCGAGGCGGTCGACGAGGCTGCCGACCCCGACCGCCCCTGACTCCCCTTTCTTTTCGACAATTTGCATGAGATCGTACTTCTCCGGGCCTGGAGAAGTACGATCTCATGCAAATTGTCGAAGAGTAGGGCGGTGACGTCGTCGCCCCCCCTCATCGAGACGGCTGTGGCAGCCGCCGCTGGTGCCGCAGCGCCAGGCCCGCGCCCAGGATGATCCCGCTGTGGACGACCCCCACGATCGGCGAGAACAGCAGCGCCTCGGGGGTGCTCATCGGCAGCCAGCCGAGGGACAGGGGGACCTGGATGAGGTTGGCGCAGCTGTGGGCGAGCAGGCAGGGCCATACGCTGCGGCCCGCCAGGCGCAGCTCGGTGAGCAGCGGGGCCCAGGCCATGCACAGGGGGATCGCCGCCAGGGCGTAGACGATCCGCGGAACATCCCAGACGGCGCGCATGAGCCCCTCGTCGAGGAGGAACAGGTAGTAGGGCAGGTGCCACAGGCCCCAGACCGCCCCGGAGACGAGCCAGACGGAGACGTCGGGCAGGCCGCGGGCCATGAGCGCGGGGGCGAGGTAGCCCCGCCAGGCGCCCTCCTCCCCGATGTTCTTCATCAGGGTCGGCACCACGGCGGCAGCCACGACCGGCCCGTAGGCGCTCGGGCCCGTGAGGTCGAAGGCCCCGCACGCCCACCCGGCGACCAGGGCGGCGGCGGTGGCGGCCGGGAAGACGGAGAGTGCCACGAGGTGGGCGCTGGGCCGCCCGATCCGCCAGGAGGCGAGGTAGGCGCGCCGCCGCGCGCGATCGGACAGGGCCAGCGCCGCCCCGGCGAGCAGCGGGGTGAGGATCCAGATGAGGGAGGCGGGGGACTCCATGGAATCGGGCATGCCCGCCAGGCGGTTGACGGCCAGGCCCGCCCAGCCTGAGAGCAGGACGATGAGGATGTACAGGGGCAGCGAGAAGCGGGACAGCATGCGCATACTATGCTGTACCAGTATTGGACTTTGCAAGTATCAGGTGGCGACAGCCCGCGCCGCGTCATCCCTCACGGCCTGCCGGGTGCGCTCGATCCACCTCAGCTCTTCCCGCGCCCCGTCGAGGCCATAGCGCAGGGTGGCCATCTTCAGCACGGTGTCGAGGCGCTCTCCGGCGCCATCGATCTCCGTGAGCAGCGTCTGCTCCACCGCCTCGAGCTCCTCCTGGTCCGCGCGGATCATCTGCTCGACCTCATCGAGGAGGGCCAGCACCCCCTCGTGGCCCAGGGACGCGGCGAAGAAGACCCGGGCCAGGAGGGTGTCCTTGTTCTGGCGCGGCTCCAGCGGACTGGTGAGCCAGGCGTCGAGCTCGGCGCGCCCGGCGTCGGTCAGGGAGTGGACGCGGCGGTCGGGGCGCCCGCTCTGGGGGATGACGCGCGTGGAGATCGCACCGTCGGCCTCCAGGCGGCTGATGGTGCGGTAGACCTGCGACTGGTCGGCGTACCAGAAGTGGACGACCGAGCCGGCGAAGGCCCTGCTGATGTCGTAGCCGCTGCGCGGCTCGTCAGCGAGCAGGCCCAGGATCGCGTGCCGGAGCTTCATGCCACCACAGTAGACCAGGGCGGCACCGAGCCCCGCCCGCAACGCACTTTTCGACAATTTGCATGAGATCGTACCTTTCCAGGGCTGGAAAGGTACGATCTCATGCAAATTGTCGAAAGGTTGGGTTAGCGGCGCAGCAGGATCGAGTCCCAGCCGGGCAGTGCCTCGGGCGCACCGGTGCGCCCGGAGCCGGGCCGGGCCTGCGGGTCCCCGGCGCGCAGCAGCACCTCGGCGCCCGACCAGTCGCCGGCCTCCAGGCCCTCGGCGGCCAGCGCCTCCCACAGACCGCCGGGCCCGCTGAGCACCAGCTCCTCCCGTCCGCACTGGGCGATGAGCAGGAGCTGCTCGGCACCCCCCGGGCCGTCGAGCTCGCGCAGGATCACCCAGGCGCTGGGGTGGTCGGCGGCCAGGAGGCGGAAGGCCCCCAGGGCCAGGACGCCCTCGTCATGGCGCAGGGCGATGAGCGCGCGGTAGTGCTCGAACACCGAGCCCGCCACCCCCACCTGGGAGGCGGCGTTGACCTCCCGGTAGTTGGGGGCCACGGCGATCCAGGGCTCACCGGTGGTGAAGCCCGCGTGCTCGGCCTCGGACCAGTGCACGGGGGTGCGGGCATTATCCCGGGAGTTGACCGGCATGGCCGCCAGGAGGGCGTCCGGATCGTCCCCCTGCCCCACGCGCTCGTGGAAGTGGTTGATGGACTCCAGATCCCGGTAGTCGCCGATCCCGTGGAAGACCGTGTTGGTCATGCCCAGCTCCTCGCCCTGGTAGACGTAGGGGGTGCCCCGGTGGGCGTGCAGGACCGAGGCCAGGGTCTTGGCCGAGATCTCGCGCCAGGCCGGGTCGTCGTCGCCGAAGCGCGAGACCGCGCGCGGCTGGTCGTGGTTGTCCCAGTACAGGGAGTTCCAGCCCCGCTCGGCCGGCCCCTGGGCGCCCGGGGCCGGGGCCAGCGCCTCCTGCCAGGAAGCCAGGTTGGTCTTGAGCGCCACCAGGTCCACCGGCACGGGGTCGAACTTGCCTCCCGGCCCGTCGGCCAGGCCCACATGCTCGAACTGGAAGACCATGTCCAGCTCGGAGCGCTCCGGCCCGGTGTACAGCAGGGCCTGGCCGGTGCTGACCCCCGGCATCTCCCCCACGGTCAGGATGTGCCCGGGGCGGGGGGTGAAGACCTCGCGGTGCATCTCGGCCAGGAACTCGTGGATGCGCGGGCCGTTGGCCACCGCATCGAAGCCGGAGCCGTAGAGCTGGCCCTCACCCCGGGGGCGGTCGGCCAGCGGGTAGGTCTTGGAGATGAGGTTGATGACGTCCATGCGGAAGCCGTCCACGCCCCGGTCCAGCCACCAGGTCATCATGCCGTGGACGGCGCGGCGCACCTCGGGGTTCTCCCAGTTGAGGTCGGGCTGCTTGGTGGAGAACAGGTGGAGGTAGAACTCGCCGGTGGCCTCATCCCAGGCCCAGGCCGGCCCGGAGAAGGCCGAGCCCCAGTTGGTGGGCTCGGTGCCCGGCGCCCCGGGCTCCAGGCCCTTAACCTGCCGGGCCGGGCGCCAGATGTACCAGTCCCGCTTGGGGCTGTCCTTGCTGGAGCGGGAGTCGGCGAACCAGGCGTGCTCGTCACTGGTGTGGTTGACCACCAGGTCCATCACCAGGCGCATGCCCCTCTCGTGGAGGCCTGCGATGAGCGCGTCCATGTCCTCCAGGGTGCCGAACATGGGGTCGATGTCCTGGTAGTCGGAGATGTCGTAGCCGTTGTCGTCCTGGGGGGAGCGGTAGACGGGGCTGAGCCAGACGACGTCGACCCCCAGGGCGTCGAGGTAGTCCAGGCGGGAGGTGATGCCGGGGATGTCGCCGTAGCCGTCGCCGTTGGAGTCGGCGAAGGAGCGCGGGTAGACCTGGTAGACCACGGCGTGGCGCCACCAGTCCTCCTGGGTGCCCACGTGCCGGGGGGAGACGACGAGGGATGGTGCCTGGGAGCGCATGGGAGGTCCTTTCCTACGACGGCGGAGGGTGCGATGGGGCTGTGAGCGGCCGGGCTGCCACGCAGGCGGCCAGCGCCATAGTCTGCCAGACCCCGCTGCACATCCTCAGCCCACTGCCGCCGCGCCCAGCCCCACCCGCCCCCCCGGCCCCGCCGGACCGACGATGCGCAGCGGCGGGTCGGATGCGACGAGGCCGGTGCGGTGCCACCCTTGCCCCCATGACCTCTCCGCTCTCCCCGGCCCCCGCCCAGCCGCGCCCCGCACCCGCCCGCCCCGACGCCGTGGTGGCCGGCCCCGCCTTCCGCTTCACCGTGCTCACCAGCCGCCTCATCCGCATGGAGCACTCCCCCACCGGGGTCTTCTGCGATGAGGCCACCCAGCTGGTCCTCGACCGCGACCTGGGCGATCCCGGCCCGTTCCAGGTGGTGCGGGGCGAGGACCGCCTGGAGATCATCACCGAGCACCTGCACCTGACCCACGTGCCCTCCCTGGGCTTCACCCGCTCCGGGCTCAATGTGCGCCTGCGCACCACCACCCTCTCCCCGCACGGCGGCGCCTGGTACCACGGCGACGCCTGGGACCCCCAGGAGGCCTTCCCCACCAACCTGGGCGGGACCACCCGCACCCTCGATGAGGTCGACGGCCGCACGGCCCTGGAGCCGGGACTGCTGGCCCTGACCGGCATCGCCGTCCTGGACGACTCCTCATCCCTGCTGCTCACCCGGGATGAGTGGGTCGAGCCCCGCCAGGGCGGCAACCGCCTCCAGGACGGGGCCCAGGACCTCTACCTCTTCGGCTACGCCCAGGACTACCGCGGGGCCCTGACCGACTTCTTCCGCCTGACCGGACCCACCCCGCTCATCCCCCGGGCCCTGCTGGGCAACTGGTGGAGCCGCTACCACGCCTACAGCGACCAGGAGTACCTGGCACTCATGGACCGCTTCGCCGCGGAGGACCTGCCCTTGTCCGTGGCGGTCATCGACATGGACTGGCACCTGGTGGACATCGACCCGGCCATCGGCACGGGCTGGACGGGCTACACCTGGAACCGCGAGCTCTTCCCCGACCCGCCCGCCTTCCTGGAGGCCCTCCACCGGCGCGGCATGCTGGTCTCCCTCAACGTCCACCCGGCCCAGGGCATCCGGCGCCACGAGGAGGCCTACGAGGCGGTGTGCTCCGACCTGGGCCTGGAGGCCTCCCAGGGGGCGGATGTGCCCTTCAGCGTCGGGGACCGCGACTTCGTGGGGTCCTACCTCTCGCGCATCCACCACGTCCTGGAGGATCAGGGCGTGGACTTCTGGTGGCTGGACTGGCAGCAGGGCGGCACGACGACGATCCCCGGCCTGGACCCGCTGTGGATGCTCAACCACATCCATCACCTGGACTCCGGACGCGAGCGCGGCCCCGCCCCGGCCGCCGACGGGGAGCAGGCGGGCGGCGGCCGGGGCGGGAGTCGCCGTCGCCCGGTGACCTTCTCGCGCTTCGCCGACGCCTCCAGCCACCGCACCCCGGTGGGCTTCTCCGGGGACACCATCACCACCTGGGACTCCCTGCGCTTCCAGCCGGAGTTCACGGCCACGGCCGCGAATATCGGCTACTACTGGTGGTCCAATGACATCGGCGGTCACATGTTCGGGGTGAGGGACGACGAGATGGCGGCCCGGTGGGTGCAGCTGGGCTGCTTCTCGCCGATCAACCGCCTGCACTCGACCCGCTCGGTGTTCAACTCCAAGGAGCCCTGGCGCTACTCGCGCGATGCGCGGGCCACGATGGAGGCCCATCTGCGGCTGCGCCATCGCCTGGTGCCCTACCTGTACACCTGGGCCCGGCGGGCGGCGGGCGAGGGGGTGGGCCCGGTGCGCCCGCTCTACCACGACCACCCCTCCCAGGAGGGCGCCTACGCCTACCGGCGGACCTTCCTGTTCGGCGACCTGCTGGTGGTGCCCATGACCTCCCCGCTCGACGGGGCCACGGGCCTGGGCCGCGAGACCGCCTGGCTGCCCGAGGGCACCTGGTACGACCTGCCCACGGGCAGGCGCTACGAGGCAGGGCCCGCGGGCCGCGCCCTGAGCCTGTCCCGGCCCCTGGACCGCCTCCCGGTCCTGGCGCGGGCGGGCTCGATCATCCCCCTGGCCGGGAGCCTGTCGGAGGCCGCCGGGGACAACCCGCGCGAGCTGGAGATCGTGGTGGTGCCCGGCGGCGACGGCGTCTTCGTGCTGGAGGAGGACGACGGCTCGGCCGACCCCGGGCCCCAGCAGACGGCCCGCACGGTCCTGGAGGTGGAATGGCCCGAGGGCCGGCAGGGCCGCCCGCGGGACGAGGGCGGCCGGGCGCGGCTGCGCATCCGCCTGGAGGGGGCCGGGCAGGTGGCGCCCCAGGCCCGGCGCCTGCGCGTGAGGCTGCTGTCGGCTGAGTGCTCGGGCGCATCGCTGGAGGTGGGGGCCTCGGGCCGGCGCCGCGGGCTGAGCCCCCGGAGCGTGGCCTCCGACGGCTTCACCCTGGGGGCGGGCGCGCTCATCGACCTGGGCGAGCTCAGCCGCCAGGAGCTGGTCGACGGCGCCGAGCTGGTCCTGGAGGGCGTCGTCGAGGCGCCGGCCGACTGGCGCAGCGAGCTCTACGGGATCCTGGAGCCGGCGCGCCTGCCCTACCTGGCCAAGGACCAGGCCTGGGCGGCGGTGGAGCGCGGGCTCAGCGGCACCGCGCTGCTGGCAGAGATGGAGACCCTGGGGCTTCCCGAGGGGCTGCGCAGCGCGGTCACCGAGCTGTGGTGAGGCGCGGCGGGCCCGGCCGCCGTGTCGCAAAGTTGTCGCAAGACCCCGTTCGACCTGCGGTTCTGCCTGGTCAGCGGGACAATGCCGTCCATGTCATTCACGCAACGGATGAGATCCCATCCCTTGGGCCCGCGCGCAGCGGGCACCCACCAGTCCACCGTCCGCCTCACACTCCTGTCCTGCATCCTCCTGGGCGCCCTGATCATGGCCCTCCTGGCCCGCCCACCGGTGGCCCTGGCCGACCAGGCCCCCGAGGACAGCCCCGTCCTGCTGCCGGTCCCCCAGTCCGTGGCCTGGCAGGGCCCGGCGGTCCCGCTGACCGGCAGTGTCGAGATCGTCACCCTCGGCCGTGACGCGGGGGACGACGACGTCGCCGCGGTCCGGGAGCTGGTCACCGATGCCGGCGGCACCGTGGCCGCCTCGGGCGCCAAGGCCTCGGCCCGCATCGTGCTGGGCAGCGCGGACGCCGACCTCAGCGCCTGGCTTCCGGCCTCCCAGAGCGTGCCCGAGCAGGCCGAGGGCTACCTGCTGGCCACGATGGACAGGGGCGTGCCCACCGCGGTCCTCCTGGGCCGCGACGCCGATGGCCTGTTCCACGCCACCACGGTCCTGGGCCAGCTCATCGAGGAGGGCGCCATCACCGGCGCACAGGTGCGGGACTGGCCCACGATGGCGGTGCGCGGCGTCGTCGAGGGCTTCTACGGCCCGCCCTGGAGCCACCAGGCCCGCCTGGACACGATCTCCTACATGGGCACCCAGCGCATGAACACCTACATCTACACCCCCAAGGACGACCCCTACCTGCGCAAGAACTGGCGCGAGCCCTACCCGGCCGGCGAGCTCGGGCGGATGGAGGAGCTGTCCCGGGCGGCGCAGGAGGCGCATGTGGACCTGGTGGTCGCCCTGTCTCCCGGGGACTCCATCTGCTACACCTCCCAGGAGGACTACGAGGCAGCGGTGGCGGTCCTCGAGCAGCTGCGCGGTATCGGTATCACCAGCTTCTACCTGGCCTTCGACGACCTGCTGGGGGGCGATGGCCTGCCGGCGCCCCTCTGCGAGTCCGACACGGCCCAGTTCGGCCAGGACCGGCTGGTGGCCCTGGCCGGGGCCCAGGCCCACTTCCTCAACCGGGTCCAGAACGAGTACATCCGGCCCCATGGCCTGCCCGACCTGTGGACGGTGCCCACCCACTACGTCGGCATGGAGGCCACCCCCTACATCACGGCCTTCGGCTCCGCCCTGGATGACAGCATCCGGGTCCAGTGGACCGGGCGCGCCGTGGTCACCGACTCCATCACCACCGCCCAGGCGGCCCAGGCCAAGAAGAACTACGACACCTCGAGCATGGTGATCTGGGACAACTTCCCGGCCAATGACGGGGAGAATCAGGCGCGCCTGTTCCTGGGGGCGATGCCCGCCCGCAGCACCGACCTGAGCAGCGCCGTCGCCGGCATCACGATCAACCCGATGATCCAGCCCTATGCCTCGCGCCTGGCCATGGCCGACTACGCCGGCTACTCCTGGAACCCCGCGGCGCACAGCCCCCAAGCGGCGCGCGATGCCGCGATCGCGGACATCGTGGGCGACAGCTCCGGGGCGACCTGGGAGACGATGCAGGCCTTCGTCGACGTCCAGGAGCAGTGGGAGTACTCCGGCTGGAAGCCCACGGACGCCTGGGGCGACATCTACCGGTTCATCTGGGCCTCGCAGGGCCAGGATGACGCGGACCTCACGGCCAGGGCCACGGTGCTGCGCGCACGCCTCCAGCTGCTGAGCACCGCCCCCACCACGCTGGCCTCGGTGGAGGAGGAGGGCTTCTACACCGACGCCAAGCCGTGGATCGAGGTGACCTCGCAATGGGCCAAGGCCGACCTGGCCGCCATCGACCTCATCCTGGCGCTGCGCCGGGGTGACGAGGCCGCCGCCCAGAAGGCCCACGACACGATGGAGGCCATGGTCGCCGCGACCGCCACGGGGCGCGTGGACTCCCTCGATGAGCAGGGCAATGCGGTGGCCAACGCCGTGACTCCCAAGGTCGGCGAGAACGCCATGGGCGAGCTGGTGGACGAGGCGCGCAAGGCCTGGAGGAACCGCTAGCGGGTTGCGCGAGCGGCGAGCGCAGGCCTCCAAGCGAGCGCAGGGCGCAGAAGGCGAGTGCGGGGTGCAGAATGCGAGTGCGGGGCGCTCGCCATGTGCACCCCGCACTCGCATTCCAGATCTCGGCCACTGCGGCGTCGGCCCTGTACGTTCGGGTCATGAGCGATCCCAGCAGCACGCCCACCGCCCAGAGCCGCAACGAGCAGCCCGCCGCCTCCGCCTTCCCCGAGGCCGAGCCCTACTTCGAGGGCGATACCCGCACCAACCGCGAGCGCATGCTGGCCGGGGACTGGTACGTCGCCGATGACCCGGACAGCGCCCGGATCGCGGCGCACGCCCGCCGGGCGCTGCACGACTTCGAGGGAGCCTTCGCCCGCGGTGAGGAGGACTGCTGGGCGCTGCTGCGCTCGGCGATCCCCGACCTGGGCGAGGGGGCCCGGCTGCTGCCTCCGGTGCGGGTGGACTACGGGGACAACATCACCGTGGGTGAGGGCACCTTCGTCAACTATGGGCTGGTGGCCCTGGACGTGGCACGCATCACCATCGGGGCCCACTGCCAGATCGGGCCGAATGTCCAGCTGCTCACCCCGGTCCACCCCCTGGAGCCGTCGCCGCGCCGGGCCGGGCTGGAGTCGGCCGACCCGATCGTGCTGGAGGACAATGTGTGGCTGGGAGGCGGGGTGATCGTGTGCCCGGGGGTGACCATCGGGGAGGGCTCCGTGGTGGGCGCGGGCTCGGTGGTCACCAAGGACATCCCGCCCTACAGCCTGGCTGTGGGCAACCCGGCCCGGGTCATCCGGTCCCTGGAGGACTCGCCCCTCGCCCCGCGCCACTGAGGCGCCGAAGCCGTCCTCCCCAGCGCCACCGGCGAGGGAGCAAATCTGAGCATCGCTTCCACGCCGCGCCGACGTCCTCCCCAGCGCCACCGGCGAGGGATCCGAATCATGCGGCCCCCGGTGCCCCTCCACGGCCCGGCCTCTGTCGCAACAGCTCCGGGCGCCCCGCGCCTCCCGCGCCCCGGGGCCGGGCCAGCTCCTGGCCGAGCGGGCCCGTGCCCCTGCACCTCCCGTGCCCCTTGCACATCTTCACGGCAGTCTCGCTGCTCCAGCACACAGGAATCCGCGGGATGCCGCCAATCGACTGGTGGGGCTCGCGCTGAAGATGTGCAGCGCCGGGCCCGCTGCACATCTTCAGCCCCTGCCGGGCGGGCAGCACTGGGCCATTCCGCAGCATTCCGCGGCTCTCATGCCCGTCACGGCTCTGAAGATGTGCAGCACCCCTGTGGGACGGGCCCGACCGCCGGTGGGCACGGCAGGCCAGCGGGCCCCGCCGGTGCGCCTGGTCAGCGGGGCCGCCCGGTGGGACCGGCACCCTCCGCGGCCCGGTGCCTGCGGCGCCACAGGGGTGCGACGATGAGGCCGCGGCGCCGCACCTCCACCATCATCGCCACCCCGACAGCGGTGCACAGCAGCACCGCGACGAGGGACCCCTCCAGCCCCATCGGCCCTCCGGTGAGCAGGTCGGGACCGGGGAAGCCGGCCTCGATGAGGCCGCGGCCGCTGCCCGTCCCGGAGATGTCGGAGCCGAAGACACCGCCCTGGACGGAGTTCCAGGCCAGGTGCACTCCGATGGCCAGCCACAGGCGGCGGGTGAGCAGGTAGCAGGCCCCCAGCAGGATGCCCGCCTCCAGGGCGATGGCCACGGCGCCCAGGACTGTGGCCTCGGCGTTGCCCAGGTGGCCGGCGCCGAAGAGGGCGGCGGTCATCCCCAGCGCCCACCAGGTGCCCAACCAGTCCTCCAGCAGGCGCAGCAGGAGGCCGCGCGAGAGGATCTCCTCCGCGACACCGGCTGAGATGCCTGAGGCCAGTCCCAGGACGATGCCCTCGTCCCAGCCCACGCTGTGGATCCGGTAGGCGCCCGCCAGGGCGAGGACGGCAACGACGGCGCTGATGAGCGCTGCCCCGATGGCCAGTCCCACGCCCAGCTCCCGCCAGGCGCCGCCCTGGCCGATCTCAACGACGTCCCGGCGCCCTGTGAGACGGATGAGGCACCAGTAGGCCCCCAGTGCCACCGCAGCGATGACGAGGGCACCGCTGAGCGGGGCCAGGCCGCGGCTGTCGGGGCCTGCGGCGACAGCGACCAGCCCCTGAGCCAGTCCGCCGAGGACCTGGGCGATGAGGATCAGGGCGATGCCGAGAAGGAGCTGGAGCCAGCCGAGTCGCTCGGCGCGAGGGCCCGGCCTCCGCCATGCCGGGGCCGTGGGCAGGAGCCGGCGCAGGCGGCCGGCCCCCGGGCGCCCGGCGCCGACCCCGCCCATGGCATCCGCTGCGCCGTCGGCTTGACTGATGGTGGTGCCGGCCTCCGCACTGCCGCGGTCATGGTGCGCGCTCATTGCCCCAGTATCCTTCCGAGTCCCGGCCCCGGGCTCCTCCCCGGGGCCGATCCTGGGTCCACCGCCATGCTCGGATCCCGGCTCCGTCGTCAGGCGCACGATGGGCCTCGGTTCGCGAATCGGGCGTCACCCCGCGGAAAGGACGACACCGAGAAGGTGCGTCCATCCCGGGAGGCGACGCCGCTTCCGCCAACCGGCGCTCCTTCAGGCGCCTCAGACCTTGGTGACGGGGGCGTAGCGCAGCATGAGGCGCTTGGTGGCGGGGGCGCCGTCAATGGTGAACTCGACGCGGGCGGTCAGGGACCGGCCCCGGCCCTCCAGGCCGACGACGGTGCCGGTGCCGTAGGAGTCGTGAAGGACCGCGTCCCCGACCCGGATCCCGGCCACCGAGGCGGGCAGCCCCTCCCCCGCGACCGCCTCTGACGCGCTGCTGGAGTCCTCGCTGCGCCCCGCACTGCCGTCCAGGCGCACAGGCCCGCCTCGCTCGGACAGGCGCTTGGCGCGGCGGGCCTCGGCCCGGTCCTTGGGCGTCTCGACCCGCCCCAGCCTGCCGGTGCGCCGGGTACCGGCGCCTACAGGCGGGGCGAAGTCGTCGTCGTCGCGGTCACCGGAGCGGGCTGGGCCGCGCTCCCCGCGCCGCGCCCCCGAGCCCAGGCCGCCCTCGCCCCAGGACCCGCCCCAGCCGGTGCCGCCCCCGCGCAAGGCCTCCATGGAGGAGGCCAGGCGCCTCCACTCCATGGTCTGGGCGGGGATGTCGTCGAGGAACCGGGAGGCGGGCATGGCGTTGGCCGCGCCCCAGGCCGAGCGCACCGCCGCCCGGGTGAGGTAGAGGCGCTCGCGGGCACGGGTGAGGGCCACATAGGCCAGGCGCCGCTCCTCAGCGAGGTCCTCGTCCTCGGCCATGGCCCGGATGTGGGGGAAGGTGCCGTCCTCCATGCCGGTGACGAAGACGACCGGGAACTCCAGGCCCTTGGCGGTGTGCACGGTCATGAGGGTGATCTGGCCCTGCTCCTGGCCCTCGGCATCGGCGTCGGGCAGCTGGTCGGAGTCGGCCACCAAGGAGACGCGCTCCAGGAAGTCCGCCAGGGTGCCGCCGGGGTTGGCGGCCTGGAAGTCGGAGGCCACGGAGTGAAGCTCGGCGAGGTTCTCCACGCGGGTGGCGTCCTGGGGGTCGTCGCTGGCGCGCAGCTCGGCCAGGTAGCCCGAGGCGTCCAGGGCGGCGTCGAGGATGTCGGCCACGCCGTCGCCGGCGGCCAGCATGTGGCGCAGGGTGGTGAGCAGCTCGTGGAAGCCGCGCACCTGGTTGCGGGCCCGGGTGGTCAGGCCCTCGACGGCGGGGGGTTCGACGGCTCCGCCGCCCGCCTCAGCCGGGCCCCCCGGGCTCCCCGGATCCTCGCGCAGGGCGCCGGCGGCGTCGGCGATGGCCAGGCCGAAGGAGATGCCGTGGCGCGTGGCGTGCTCGGCCAGGGCGGCCTCGGCCTTGTCCCCCAGGCCGCGCTTGGGCACGTTGAGGATGCGGCGCAGGTTGACGTCGTCGTCGGGGTTGTCCACGGCGCGCAGGTAGGCGATGGCGTCCTTGATCTCACGCCGCTCGTAGAAGCGGGTGCCGCCGACGACCTTGTAGGGCTGCCCGGAGCGGATGAAGACCTCCTCCAGGGCGCGGGACTGGGCGTTGGTGCGGTAGAACACGGCGATGTCGGCGGGCCGCAGCCCGTGCTCGTCGGACAGGCGGTCGATCTCCTGGCTGATCCAGCGGGCCTCGTCGTGCTCGGAGTCGGCCACGTAGCCCACGACGGGCTCGCCCTGGCCGGAGTCGGTCCACAGGTTCTTGGCGCGCCGCCCGGCGTTGCGGGCGATGACGGCGTTGGCGGCGGTGAGGATGTTCTGGGTGGAGCGGTAGTTCTGCTCCAGCAGGATGGTCTCGGCGGTGGGGTAGTCCTCCTCGAACTCCTCGATGTTGCGGATGGTGGCGCCGCGGAAGGCGTAGATGGACTGGTCGGAGTCGCCCACGACGGTCAGCTCCCCGGGGGCCGGCCCGCCCCCCGCGGGGCCGGCATCCCAGGTGGTGGCCGCCCCGGTGGTGCCCGCGCCGCCGACGAGCTCGCGCACGAGCACGTACTGGGCGTGGTTGGTGTCCTGGTACTCGTCGACCAGGATGTGGCGGAAGCGGCGCCGGTACATCTCGGCCACGGCGGGCCTGGTCTGGAGGAGCTGGACGGTGCGCATGATGATGTCGTCGAAGTCCAGGGCGTTGGCCGCGGCCAGGCGCGCGGCGTAGGCGGGGTAGACCTCGGCCAGGTGGCGCTCCAGGGGGTTGGAGGCCACGGCCCGCTCGGCGAACCGGGCGGGGGTGATGAGCTCGTTCTTCAGATCCGAGATCCGGTGGGCGAAGGTCTTGGGGGTGAACCGCTTGGGGTCGATGCCCAGCTCGCGCACGATGAGGGTGATGAGGCGGGTGGAGTCGGCGGCGTCGTAGATGGAGAAGGTGGAGCGAAGGCCGGCTGCCTCGTGCTCGCGCCGCAGGATCCGCACGCAGGCGGAGTGGAAGGTGGAGACCCACATGCGCTGCCCCGCCGGGCCCACCAGGGCGGTGACGCGCTCGCGCATCTCGGCGGCCGCCTTGTTGGTGAAGGTGATGGCCAGGATCTCCCCGGGGCGGGCGCGGCCGGTGGCGATGAGGTGGGCGATGCGGTGGGTGAGCACGCGCGTCTTGCCCGAGCCGGCGCCGGCGATGATGAGCAGGGGCGAGCCCGCGTGGGTGACCGCCTGGGCCTGGGCGGGGTTGAGGCCGCTGACCAGCTCCGCGGGGTCGGCCACGCTCACCCCCCAGGGGGCGCCCGGGTGGGGCGACGGCGGGGCGCCCGTAGCGGTGCCGCCGGCACCGGCCGCCTGGCCCCGCGGCTGCCCGTCCTGGCGGGCCCGGGCAGCAGCGGCGTTGGCCTGGGCCCGGGCCACGAGGGCGGCGACCTCGTCCTGGCGCTCCTGCCAGGTGGGGGCCACGGCCTCCTCGTCCTCGGGTGCGGGCGGCTCCTCGGGCCCCCAGTCCTCGTCGGGGGCCTCGACCTGAGCCCAGGAGTCGTCCTCCCTGGCATCGGAGGGGCCCCCGCTGGGGGCCAGGGCGGGCAGGGACGCCCCGGAGGGCGGCTGGGGGCGGTTGCCGCCGGGCATGGACAGGCCACCGAAGAGGGTGTTCATCGCGTTACTCATGGCACGCCAAGCCTAGGTCAGGGCACCGGCATCATCACACCGCGGCGCTCCCCGCCCGTTGCACATCTTCAACTGGGCCAACGACGCAATCATGCGGGAAAGTCGGGACTGGGGGCTCCGTGAGGCCCTGAAGATGTGCAACGACGGCGGCGCTGCACATCTTCAGCCGCGGCGGCTACGCGAGCATGCCGAGAAGTCGGGGTTGGGAGCGCCATCGGGGCGCGAAGATGTGCAACTCCGGGGAGGGCACCATGATTGACAGCATGCTGTCAATGAACCTATGGTGGCAGCACCCCGCAGCCGCCCACTGAGGCCACTGATTACCGCGCAGGGGCAGACGCGCCCGGCCCGGGTCCAGTGCGGGATGCATTCACAGGAGGACACCATGCGGACGATCGCGCTCTACGCCACCAACACCATGGCGGACTGGGAGTACGCCTACCTCACCACCCAGATCACGGTGCTCGAGCGCCTGCGGCCCGGGCGCTTCGAGCTCCTCCTGGTCGGCGACGGCACGGGGCCGGTCACCTCCCTGGGCGGCCTGCCCCTCACCCCGGCCTCCGACCTCGACGCCCTGGCGCCGCTGGCGCGGGAGGGCCGGCTCGCCGCCCTGGTCATCCCCGGCGGAGACACCTATACGTCCGCCGCATCCGCGGAACGCGGACCGCACGGGCGGCTGGTGGAGGCTGTGCGGGCCGTGGTGGATCATGGCGTGCCGGTAGCCGCGATCTGCGGTGCCACCTACCTGCTGGCGCACGCCGGCCTGCTGGATACGCGGGCCCACACCTCCAATGCCGCCTCCTTCCTCGAGGCCAGCGACTACAGGGGCGCCGAGCACTACGTGGATGCCCCCGTGGTCACCGACCAGGGCATCACCACCGCCGCGGGGACCGATCCGATCCCCTTCACCGCCGAGATCATGCGCCTGACCGGACTGGCGCCCGCGCCGGTGGCCGACGCCTGGGAGAGGCTCTACCTGACCGGCCGGGCCCAGCACTACACCGAGCTCCTGGAGGCGGTCGATGCCTGGCAGAACTCCTGAAGGCCAGGCCCTAACCTCCCTCGTGCTGCCCATCTTCGAGCTCCACGGCGAGATCCTGGCAGCCGCCGCCATGATCACCGCCCCGCACGAGCTCACCCCCGCCCGATGGCAGGTGCTAGGCGCCGTGCTGGAGGAGCCGCTGCCCGTGGCCGAGATCGCGCGCCGCATCGGCCTGGGCCTGAGGCGCCAGAGCGTCCAGCGGGTGGCCAACGATGTCGTCGCCCAGGGGTGGGCGAGCTGGCAGCCCAACCCCGCCCGTCGCGGGCAGAGGCTGCTGACACTGACCGAGCGCGGCCGCACGGCGGTGAGCGCCCTGGCCGCCGAGCAGCACGCCTGGGCCGACGCCGTCGGCGCCCGGATCGGTCAGGCGGACCTGGCGCTCCTGGGCGGCCTCATCGCCCGGCTCACGCAGGCCTGCCGCGAGAACCGGGATCGCACAGGAGGGGATGGGAGCGAGCGCCCCGCCGAGCGCGCCCCCAATGATGCGTGGAGCCGATCAGCGCAAGACGGGCCCATCCGATCAGCGGGGTGATCAGCTCGTGGGCCTGGCCGCACGGGCAGCACTACCCGTCCACCCCGGCCCCGCACGGACATGAGCCCGCCCGAACCGGCCCGCGCTCCCCGTGCAGTGGTTAGGGTACCCGTGCAGCGATCAGGAGGAGAGGACTGTTGATGACGCGCTACGGCATACGGAGAATCGCCGCCCTGACGGCGGCGGGGATGGCATCGGCCTGCCTGGCCGGCTGCTGGCCGGCCCCCGGGGACACGGGAGCCGGCGGACCGGCGAGCACGGCCACGGCCGAGCAGCCCGGCGCCCCGGGGCACCCCCAGGAGCCGCCGGCCGATGAGGGCGGGGGCACGGCGCCCGCGCCCTCCCTGGAGGCCCCCGCGCCCGGGGCGGCATCCGGCCCACCGGCATCGGCCGCCCCCTCGGCGCCGGCGGGGTCCTTGGCACCCAGGGCACCCAGCACCTCCCCAGCGCCGTCGTCCCCCTCGGCTCCGGGCGATCAGTCGGCGTCGGGCGCGCCCGGGGCGCCGCAGGAGCCCAGCACCAGCCCCGCACCTGACTCCGGCGCGGGCCATGACCAGTCCCAGGCGCAGATCGAGGGCTGGAGCATCGACTTCTTCGACGGCTTCGACACCCCGCTGGAGCAGACGAAGTGGGAGCGCTACGGCTGGGGCGACCCGCCGGTGGGTCACGGCGCCATGGGCGTGATGTCCCAGCGCAACTCCTTCACCCGCAACGGCAGCCTGGTCATCCGCACCCAGTACGAGAACGGGCAGTGGAGCGCCGGGGGCGCGGGCTCGAAGTTCGTCCACACCGCCTCCTACGGCCGGTGGGAGGTCCGCGCGAGGTTCCCGCAGGCCAAGGGGATCGGCTACGCCTTCCTCCTGTGGCCCGCCGACGAGGGCTGGCCCCCGGAGATCGACTTCGCCGAGGGGCGCGTCAACGGCCCCCAGGTCATGGGCGTCTACCACTGGGATCCGGACAACAAGCAGGAGCACCGCTTCATGGACCACCACGACATGAGCGGCTGGCACACCTACGGGGTGATCGTGGAGCCCGATCTCATCACCTTCACCCTCGACGGCCAGCCCTGGGGCACCATCGAGCACCCCAGCGTGACGGACAAGCAGATGTTCATCGGCTTCCAGACCGGCGCCATGGATCCCAATGGCTGGCAGAGCAGCACCGAGACCGTCGACGGCGGTGTGCCCGGGCCCCTGACACCCGCGGTCTCCGACATCGAGATCAACTACGTCGCCCACTACACGAGGAACTGACCGCAGCAGCACAGCGCCGCTGCACTCTCGTCCGCCGGGGCCGCCCCACCTGCTGGGGCGGCCCCGCTCCCGTCTCCGCCCCGCTCCTCCCCTTGCACATCCTCACGGCCACCATCCACCGGATCATGCGAGAAAACGGTGGTCGCAGCCCGTCACAGCAGCCCAAGATGTGCAGACCGCTGCCTCCTGCACATCTTCACCGCGCCCCGGCCGCCGCCCCCGACGGGATCATGCGGAAAGGTCCCAGTCCACCCTGCCCGGGGCCCCTGAAGATGTGCATTCGCCCAGAGGCGAAGCCCTCGTGGCACGCCGAGCCACCATTACTATGGGATGGCCGTCACATTTTGAATCGTCCTGGCACTGGTACCGCCCACGCCTCAGCACTGTCGGCGGCTGTCGGCACTGCCGCCAGGGGCCCGAGGCCGCCCTCGCCGGCAGTCGGGCATGCCGCCGAGCGCCATCGGCATGCCGCCCGCACACCATCAGCATGAGCACCACCAGAGGAAGGCACCACTATGAGCGAGTGGCCCATCGGCCCCGGATCACCCTTCGACGACATCTTCGAGCGCTTCTTCGGCACCTCCGGCCCCAGCCGCCAGCCGGTGCAGCGGGTGGACGTCTCCCGCCTGCTGACCGAGGCCTCCAAGGCACTGCTGTCCGAGGCGGCCGGTGAGGCCGCCGAGCGCGGCAACCCGGAGGTCACCCCCGAGCACGTCCTGCTGGCCGCCGCCGAGTCCCCCGAGGGGCGCAGGATCCTCACCGAGGCCGGGCTGGCGCCCCAGACGGTGGCGCAGACCGTCAACGGCTGGCTCGACGGGCTGCCCACCCCCGACGACGGCGCGCCCCGCCTGGGCCCGCGCCTGCGTCTGGCCATCCAGGTCGCCCAGCAGCACGCCGCCCGCACCGGCGCGGACTACATCGGCCCCGAGTCCCTCCTCATCGGCATCGCCTCGAACCCGGAGAGCCCGGCGGCGCGCCTGCTGACCCATCAGCCGATCGAGCCGGGCAGGGGGGACCGCGCGGCCGGCGCCGGCAGGTCGGGCAGGGGCCGGCCGGGGGGCCAGGGCGGGGGCCAGACGCCGACCCTCGATGAGTACGGCACCGACCTGACCGCGCAGGCCCGGGCCGGCGAGCTCGACCCCGTGGTCGGGCGGGCCCAGGAGATCGAGGAGACCGTGGAGATCCTGGCGCGGCGCCGCAAGAACAACCCCGTGCTCATCGGCGACCCGGGCGTGGGCAAGACGGCCATCGTCGAGGGCATCGCCCAGCGGGTCGTCAACGGCGACGTGGCCTCCTCCCTGGCCGGGGCCCGCGTCATCGCTCTGGACATGGGCGCCGTCGTCGCCGGGGCTAAGTACCGGGGGGAGTTCGAGGAGCGGCTCAAGAGGATCCTCGATGAGGTCGAGGCCAGCGAGGAGCGCATCATCCTGTTCATCGACGAGTTGCACACGGTGGTGGGGGCCGGGACCGGGGGCGAGGGCTCCATGGATGCCGGCAACCTGCTCAAGCCGGCCCTGGCCCGGGGCAAGCTCCACGCCATCGGCGCCACCACGATCGATGAGTACCGCAAGTACATCGAGAAGGACGCGGCCCTGGAGAGGCGCTTCCAGCCGGTGCTCATCAGCGAGCCGAGCGTGGAGGACACCATCGAGATCCTCCACGGGCTGCGCGACGCCTACGAGGCCCACCACGGGGTCACCTACACCGATGAGGCCCTGACCGCCGCGGCCGAGCTGTCGGACCGCTACATCACCGACCGGTTCATGCCGGACAAGGCCATCGACCTGCTGGACCAGGCCGGGGCCCGGGCGCGGCTGAAGGCCCGCACGCCCGACGCCGACACCAGGGCCCTGGAGGAGCGGATCGCCGCCCTGAGCCGGGAGATCGACGAGGCGGTGGCGGCCGAGGACTTCGCCAAGGCCGGTGAGCTCAAGGACCGGCGCGAGCAGGCCCAGTCCGAGCTCGACGGCGGAGCCCGGGAGGACACCCCCGTGGTCGACACCCAGGATGTGGCCGAGGTGGTCTCGCGGCGCACCGGCATCCCGGTGGCCGACCTGACCGCGGAGGAGAGGACCCGTCTGCTGGGGCTCGAGGACGTCCTGCACCACCGCGTCATCGGGCAGGGCGAGGCGGTCGCGGCCGTGGCCGCGGCGGTGCGCCGCGGGCGGGCGGGACTGTCCGACCCGGGCCGCCCGCTGGGCTCCTTCCTGTTCCTGGGACCCACCGGGGTGGGCAAGACCGAGCTGGCCAAGGCCCTGGCCGAGGCGGTCTTCGGCGATGAGGGGCGGATGATCCGCCTGGACATGTCGGAGTTCCAGGAGAAGCACACGGTCTCGCGGCTGGTGGGCGCCCCTCCCGGGTACATCGGCTACGACGAGGGCGGCCAGCTCACCGATCGGGTGCGCCGCCAGCCCTACTCGGTCATCCTGCTCGATGAGGTGGAGAAGGCCCACCCCGATGTCTTCAACACCCTGCTGCAGCTGCTCGATGACGGGCGCCTGACCGACGCCCAGGGGCGCACCGTGGACTTCACCCACACGATCGTCATCATGACCTCGAACCTCGGCGCCCAGCTCATCCTGGACCATGAGGGCGACCTGGCCGAGATCGAGCCGCGGATCATGGAGATCGTGCACAGCCACTTCCGGCCCGAGTTCCTCAACCGGATCGATGAGACGGTGATCTTCCACCGCCTCACCCAGGCCGAGCTGCGCCAGATCATCGACCTCATCCTGGCTCGCACCCAGCGGCTCCTGGCCGCCCAGGACGTCTCCCTGGAGGTCAGCGATGCGGCGAAGGACCTGCTGGTCCAGGAGGGCTTCGACCCCCGGCTCGGTGCGCGCCCGCTGCGGCGCACCGTGCAGCGCGAGCTCGACAACCGACTGTCGGGCCTGCTGCTGGACGGCGCCGCCCAGCCCGGGGACACCGTGATGGTCGATGCCAAGGACGGGGACCTGGACCTGTCGGTGGCGCGCGGGCAGGAGCCCGGCGAGAGCGGCGAGGCGGCCTCCGGCGAGGACTGATTCACTCCGGCCGCTGCGGGCTCACCCGCTTCCTGCCCGGTGACCCGTTGCCCGCCTGCTGATTCCGCACCTTCTGGGCGGTCAGGATGCGGGCCACCCAGCGAAAAGAGGCGCGGCCGCTCACAGGTGCTTGAGGGCCTCTCGGCGGCTCAGCGGGGACAGGCGCGGGTGGGCCTCGACGAAGGCGCGCACCCACTCGCCGTCGGTGCGGGCGTAGTCGCGCAGCGCCCAGCCGATCGCCTTGCGGATGAAGAACTCGTCGTCGTCCTGGTTGGCCTCGATGACGTCGCGCAGGAGGTCCAGGTCGGTGTGCTCCTTGTGCTGGAGCTGGCAGATGATGGCACTGCGGCGCACCCACAGGTCCGAGTCAAGCGCCCAGGCCCGCATCCGGGCGGCCGCGGCGGGGTGGGCCAGGACCACCAGGCCGACGGCGTGCGAGGCCTCGTCCACCAGGTCCCACCACCGGCCGGTGCGCAGCAGGTGCTCGTACAGGGCGAGGGAGTCGATGCGATCGGCGTGCGGGGCCGAGCGCCTGGAGCGGATGATGGCGAGCACCGCGAAGCGCTCCTCCCGGCGCTCGGCACCATCCCACACCCGCCGCAGGACGGCCCGCCAGTCGGCGGCCTCCTGCCAGAGGGAGGGGTGCGAGGCGGCGGCGGCCCGGGCGATGCGGCGGGTGGCCGGGACGCCGACGCCGTGCATCTCCATCTCGGACTTGAGGTAGGCCCGCTGCTGGGCGGCGCGCGCCGGATCGCCGGCTGCGGCCAGGGCCTCGCGCAGGTCACGGATGAGGACGTCCGTCTCCTCGACGAGCCGGGTATCCGCCAGGGGACTCATGCCGTCACGATAGCCGGTGCCGCATCATCGATGCAGGACGACCGCAGCCCCGCTGCACATCTTCAAGAATCGACCGAATGGTTGATCCGCATGATTCCGCGGTTCATCCAACCCGAGCCCCGCCAATGGGCACTGAAGATGTGCAGCAGCCCCCTCGTTGCACATCTTCAGCCCGACCGAGCCTGGCAGACCGGCGAGATCATGCGGAAGAACCGGAACGGACCGGTGAGGCCGGGACCTGAAGATGTGCAACGGCGGCCCACCGGACCGCAGGTGCCAACACGCAAGTACTTGCCGATACGGAAAGTATTTGCTAAGATCTCAGGCATGGGGCGAGAACGCTCCGTCATCAGCCGCACCAACCCGTAGGAGCACACCATGAGCACCAACAGGGCCCCAGGCCGGTCACCCCTCCTCCAGGGGCCGGCGGGGCGCATCCTTCTCGCGCTGGGCATCGCCGCGCTCGCCGTCCTCACCGTCATCAGTGTCGTGAGGAGGAGCCCGGAGTTGGCCGCGATGGGCGTGTTCGTGGTCGCGAATGCCGTGGCGGTCCTCACCGCCGCCTCCGCCAGCCGTGCCCGCCAGATGGAGGAGACGGTCGGTGAGGCGCAGGAGGAGGACCCCTTCTTGCCACCCACGCTCTCAGCCCAGCAGCTCGACGCCGCTCAGGCCCAGGCTCTCCTCATGCGGGCCGAGCGCCTGGGCGCCTCCACGCGCTCGCGCGCGATCGTGGTCCCGAGCCTCTTCCTGCTGGCCCTGGGATGCCTGTGCTCGATGTCCCTCGTCGCCCTGCACCTGGCCTCCCTCACCGACGAGCGCCTCATATGGCTGCCACTGGCGGTCTCCATGCTCTGGATGGTTGTCCTCCTCATCGCCTTCGGGGTCTTCCAGCGGTCGACCAGGGCCGGCTTCGCCGCACGATGGATCCAGGTGATGACGACCTGGGGCGTCCTGTGGCTGCTCATCATCCTTGGCATGACGATGCTGTGGAGGGGCGAGCTCTGGTTCACCCTCGCCGGCATCGGGGCGATCACCCTGGTGACGACGTGGGGCGCTTGGCGGGAGGCGCGGCAGTGAGCACCGGGCGATACGATCAGCACCCGCGCCACCGGCTCAATGACGCACTCATGCACCCTGTGCGCTTCTCCCTGGCGGCTGCTCTGGCCTCGGCCGAGGAGATCGACTTCCCCACCCTGCGCGACACCCTGCAGGTCTCGGACTCGGTGCTCAGCCGTCAGGCCTCCCAGCTCGAGGGCTTGGGCCTGGTGCGCATCAAGAAGGGCTACGTCGGCAAGCGCCCCCGCACCTGGATGTCCTTGACCAAGGAGGGCCGCACCCAGTGGCAGGCGCACCTGGAGGCCCTGCGCGCCATCGCCGACGGCTGATGTCCGAACGGGGGTGGGCCTTGGGCTTCCGATCCCCCTGCTACGCTGAATGCAAGGCAGTGGAGCACCCGCGCTGCGCATGCACGGGCATGAAGGAGGGCAGCCATGACCGTCAGGGTCGATGTTGAGCCTGACCTCCTGCAGTGGGCAGCCCGACGAGCCGGCTGGGAGTCGCGCGATATCCCATCAGGCTTTCGGGACAAGCTCCCCCGATGGCTCGAGGGCACGAGGAGGCCCACCCTCAAGCAGCTCGAGGCTTTCGCGAAGGCCACTCACGTCGGCCTGGGCACCCTGTTCCTACCCGAGCCGCCCGTCGAGGAGATCCCCATCCCGGATATGCGAACGCTCGGCGATCAGGCACTCCGAGAGCCCTCCGCCAATCTACTCGACACAATCCACACCTGCCAGCTCCGCCAGGACTGGTACCGGGACTACGTGGCAGCGAGCCGTGGACCGGGGCCCGCATTCATCGGCTCGTTGACAACGGAAACACCCATCACTGATGCGGCACGCAGGATCAGCGAGTCTCTGCAGATCAGCACCCTGCGTGCCCGAGGCTTCAAGAATGCCAGCAGTGCTCGCAGAGCGCTGGTTGAGAGGCTGGAGGAGGTGGGGGTCCTGGTGATGGTCAGCGGCATTGTCGGCAATAATAGATACCGACCGCTCGACGTGCGGGAGTTCCGCGGCTTCACCCTCACCGACGACCTCGCCCCGCTCATCTTCATCAATGGCGCCGACGCGAAGACCGCACAGGTCTTCACCCTGGTTCACGAGCTCTCTCACCTGTGGCTTGGGGGCTCCGCCCTATCCGATGCGACCCCGTTCGCCGAGCACGCACCTGCGGCCGAGCGGTGGTGCAACCGAGTTGCCGCGGAGGTCCTCGTCCCCCAGTCCGCACGTGATGGCGCACTTGAGCTCTTGGAGGATTCCCATGCCCTGCGGAGGCACGCGGAGTCCTACGGAATCAGCTCCCAGGTGCTTCTCTGCTGCCTTCGCGACCACAGTCTTCTCACTCCCGATCGGTTCCAGGCACTGCTGGAGCACGAGCGGGAGCGCAGCGAGCAGCTCCTCGAGGAGCACCGCAGCACTGGCTCGTCGGGTGGAGATTTCTACGCAACGCAGCGGTACCGGCTCGGGCTCCCCTTCATCCAGGCAGTCGTCTCCAGTGCGCATGAAGGCCAGACCCTCTACCGAGACGCCTACCGACTACTAGGAACTCAGAGCCACCAGACCTTCGCCCGTTTGGGAGGGACGGCAGTCGCAGCATGACCTGCCTCCTCGACGCCAACGTCTTCATCCCGGCCAAGAACTCATACTATGCCTTCGATGTGGCGCCGGGGTTCTGGGATTGGCTCGAGCACGTCGAGGCCTCGGGGAAGGCGTGCAGCATTGATGCAGTTCATCGGGAACTGCTCGCCGGCCAGGACGAGATCTCAGATTGGGCAAGGAGCCACAAGGGATTCTTCGTCTCCCCTGATCAGCGGACGATCTCCTGGTTCCAGCCTCTCATCCAATGGGCTCATCAACAGCATTTCACGCCTGCCGCCTTGAATGCGTTCACAGCATCCAACGCCGACTTCCTCCTGGTCGCACATGCCGCGGCCTACGGATTGACCGTCGTCACTCACGAGGTTGCAGACTCGGGAAGTCGAAAGCGGGTCAAGATCCCCGATGCCTGCAATGCGATGGGTGTCTCCTGGTGCGACACGTTCGTGATGATGCGCTCCTGCGACGCCCACTCGCCCTCGCTCCTTAGTGAGGAGGCCCTACTGGCCCGTTGTCAGTCAACAATGGCCTTCCATGTGGAGCACGTTGACGACAGCCTCGTCGACATGCTCATCGACGACTACGGGGGAACCGTTAGCACTGATCACACCGGCCAGGAGCTCGTGACCTTCCTCGGCATGGGCCCCAGCCCTGACTCAGCGGCGCAGGCGATGATCACCGCGCTGCAGTCCCACAGGCTGTGCATCATCCGCCTGTCCCCGACCTGGTCACCCGCCCCGAGATCGCGGCCCGCCTAGGGGTCGCGCGCCCAGGCGAACCCCAACCGTTCGCAGGGCATCACCAATGCCTGGCTCGCGCTCGTCCCGAGCCCCCCTCAGCGCACCGCCCGCAGGTAGCGGTCGCGGCCGGCGAGGTCCTGACCGGTGGCGACGCTTCTGAAGCCCGCCTCCAGCGCCGCCCCCCGCAGCGCGGCGCCCTGCCCCGGGTCGTGCTCCATGACCAGGGTGCCGCCCTGCCGCAGCAGCACCGCCGCGCGCCCCACCACAGCCCGGGGCACCGCCAGGCCATCGACTCCCCCGCCGTAGAGCGCCAGATCGGGATCGTGCTGCTCGGTCTCCGCATCCTCAACCGCGCCCGCCGGCACGTAGGGCGGATTCGACACGACGACGTCCACCGCCCCGTCGAGGCCGGTGAGGCTCCCCTCAGCAGTCGCGTCGCCGCGCACCACCTCCACCCTTCCCGGGGCCAGGCGCTCGCAGTTCTCCCGCGCCAGGCCCGCAGCCGCATCGTCGATCTCGACGGCGACCACCCGCGCCGCGGGCACCTCCACGGCCACCGCCGCGGCGATCGCACCCGAGCCGGCGCACAGGTCCACCACCGCAGGCCGCTGCGAGGGCGGAGCCGCCTTAAGCGCCGCCTCGATCGCGGCGCCGGCCACCACCTCGGTCTCGGGCCGCACGATGAACACGCCCGGGCGGCACACCAGCTCCAGGCCCCGGAACCACATGCGCCCCGTGAGGTGCTGCAGCGGCACGCGCGAGGACCGCTGCTCCACAAGCCCGAGGAACCGCGCGACGTCGTCGGCCCCCACGCCGTCGATCATGACAAGAGGCCTCCCCACGACGAACTCGGCCAGCGCCCGGGCGTCGCTCTCAGGCGAGCTCAGACCCTCCTGCCCCAGAGCCCGGGAGGCGTCACGGACCAGGCGGCGGAAGGCGTAGCGGTCAAGCGGCTGGGTGGGAGCCCCCCGAGAACGTGAAGGGGCCTGCGACCGGTCGAGCAGCGGGCTCCCGGCCCGGACGCCGCCCCGGCTCCCTGTCACCCCTGGTCCCCGACGGCCGCCAGGCGCTCGGCCTCATCCATGGCGATGGCCGAGGCGATGACGGGCCCCAGGTCGCCATCGAGGACCGCATCGAGGTTGTAGGCCTTGAATCCGGTCCGGTGGTCGGCGATCCGGTTCTCGGGGAAGTTGTAGGTGCGGATGCGCTCGGAGCGGTCCACGGTGCGCACCTGGCTGCGGCGCGCCTCGGCGGCCTCGGCGGCGGCGGCGGCCGCCCGCTCGGCCAGGAGCCGGGCGCGCAGGACGCGCATGGCCGCCTCCTTGTTCTGCAGCTGGGACTTCTCGTTCTGCATGGAGACCACGATGCCGGTGGGCAGGTGGGTGAGGCGCACGGCCGAATCGGTGGTGTTGACGCTCTGCCCACCGGGCCCCGAGGAGCGGAAGACATCGACGCGCAGATCGGCCGGGTCGATCTCCAGCTCACCGGGATCATCAGCCTCGGGCATGACCAGCACCCCGGCGGCCGAGGTGTGGATGCGCCCCTGGCTCTCGGTGACGGGCACGCGCTGGACGCGGTGCACGCCCCCCTCGTACTTCAGGTGCGCCCACACCCCCTCCTGGGGCTCCACGGGGGTGCGGGACTTGATGGCCAGGCGCACGTCCTTGTACCCGCCCAGGTCGGAGTCGGTGGCGTCCAGGACCTCCACCGCCCAGCCCTGGCGCTCGGCGTAGCGGGTGTACATGCGGGCCAGGTCGGAGGCGAACAGGGCGGACTCCTCCCCGCCCTCCCCCGCCTTGACCTCGATGATGACATCGCGGGCGTCGTCGGGGTCACGGGGCACGAGCACCTCGCGCAGGCGCTCGGCGGCCTCGGCCTCGGCCTGGCGCAGTGCGGGGAGCTCCTCGGCGAAGTCCGCGTCCTCCTCGGCCAGCTCGACGGCGTCGGCCAGGTCGGCGCTGGCGGCCCGCCAGGCGCGGTGGGCGGCCACCACCCGCCCGAGCTCGGCGTAGCGGCGCCCCAGTCGGCGCATGGCCGCCGGGTCGGAGGCCGCGGGGCCGGACATCTCGGCCTCGATGGCCGCGTACTCCTCCAGGAGCGGGGCGGCTGCTTGGAAGTCGCTCACGGCTCACCTTTCCTCAATGCTGCGCTGGTTGTCGGTGGTCGGCCACTGGGCTGGCGTGCCCGGGGCCGCCATCTGCGGGGCCGCGGGGCCTGTGGGGCCGGTGCGGGCCGCATATGCACGACGACGCCGACGGCGGCTCGCGTGGAGCCGTCCGTCGGCGTCGTGGGGCAGGGCTACTTGCTGCGCTTGCCGTAGCGGGCCTCGAAGCGGGCCACGCGGCCACCGGTGTCGAGGATCTTCTGCTTGCCGGTGTAGAAGGGGTGGCAGGCCGAGCACACGTCGACGCGGATCTCACCGGAGGTGACGGTCGAGCGGGTCTCGAAGGTGTTGCCGCAAGTGCAGGTGACCGTGGTGGCCACGTAGTCGGGGTGGATACCCTGCTTCATCGGTGTCTCCTTAAGCGATCAGAGGGTCCGGGTCCCATGCGGGGGCACAGGTGAACCGGAGGCCGATCGGTGATTCTTCCATGTGGGTTCACGAGGCACAATGCTCGCGCCCGTGAACCCGCGCACCCTGGCGGATCGGAGGCCGGGCCCGGGTGCTCCAGGTACGGTGGGCATGGGCCGCCGCCACCATGCGAGTGCGGGGTGCAGGATGCGAGTGCGGGGTACTCGCATACTGCAACCCCCACACGCAAAAAGCATACCGTACCCGCCCCGGCC
>NZ_JAGFOU010000031.1 GCF_017592395.1 Actinomyces bowdenii | reverse complement strand
CGCCGCTACCTATCCCAGACCTCACTCCAGCAACTAACCCACACCCTGACCCACACCACCCCCGACAACCACCCCCTGATGACCATCACCACCTAACACAAAGAACACCACACCAAGAGACTTGACCGGAGGGCCAGGGGCCGGGAGAGTGGTGGGGCCGCAGGTTGAGCGTCGCTTCGCGACAAGGGCGTCACTTCGCGACTTAGACGGTACTTGTAGGTGTCGCTCTTTCCGCGAAGTGACGCCTCCGTCGCGAAGTGACGCCCAATCGAACCCATCCCACCGCCAGCCCTGGCCCACTGGCCCCGGCCCGCCATCCCGGGGCACGGCGCCTGCCTGGGCACAGGCGCCGCCCACCGGCACAGCCGGCCCAGCCGATCCGGCGCTCCAGGCCGGACCCGGCCCCGGTGAATCGGCCCGGCGCTCCAGGCCCGCACCACGAGCACCCCGTCCCACCGGTGGCGGTAGTCCAGCGCCACGTGCTGGACCGGATCCGAGGGCAGAGGGCCCGGACCACCGGGGGTGGGAGACTTCGTCCATGACTCCGATGCCCCCTGCCGCAGCAGACGCCCCCTCCCCCGCAGCCTTCCCTCCCTCCGGCGCCGTGCGCGCCGTGCTGCTGGATGCCGACGGCGTCCTCCAGCTCATCGGGACCCCCTGGCAGGAGGCCCTGGAGGCCGGGGGCGGTCCGGACTTCGCCGAGGCGCTGCTGTCCGGGGAGGCCGATGCGCTGGAGGGGCGCGAGGACCTGCGCGACCTGCTGGCCCGCCTCATCGAGCGCCTGGGGCTGGAGACCGGCGTCGAGGACCTGCTGGACCTGTGGTGGCGGGCCACACCCGACCCCGCCGCCTGGCAGGTGGTGCGCGACCTGCGCGCCAGCGGCTACCTCACGGTCCTGGCCACCAACCAGCAGCATGAGCGCCGGGACTGGATGCGCACCGTGCTGGGCTATGACGGCCTGTGCGATATCGACGCCTACTCCTGCGAGGTGGGCGCGGCCAAGCCCGATCCCGCCTACTTCCGCGCGGTCCTGGATCTGGCGGGGGTCGGCGCCGGGCAGGCCCTCTTCGTCGACGACAACGCCCAGAACATCGCCGCGGCCCGGGCCCTGGGCATCCGCACCATCCACCACCCGGCCGACTCCGGGGGCCAGGAGCTGCGCCGCGAGCTGGCTGAGGAGCTGGGCCGGGTCTGAGCTGGGCCGGGCCTGAGCCGGGCGGGCTGCCGTGCGCGGCGCGTTGAGGGGGCCCGTCCTCCCCAGGGAGGAGCCGGCGTCGCCGAACTCATCCTGAGGGAGACTTGCCACCGGGACCGGGCGGGAGGAAGACTCGCCCGCAGTGCCCGCCTCGCCCGCGTCGGGCGCCCCGCACCGCCCCTGGTGCCGCGATGGCCGAGGACGCGGGGATGACGCAGGCGGGGGCGGCTCAGGACAGTCCAGGGAACGGAGGCCATATGGCGACCACGACGCACACCGACCCGGTGCCGTTGGAGGGGCTGCGGGTGCAGAGCCAGCAGCCGGGCTCCCCGCGTCGTGCCCCCATGCGCTTCCAGGCCCTCATCCACGCCGTCCACCGCCGCCTGCCCGCAGTGCTGCGCCGCCGCGTGCCGGTGACCTTCATCGGCTACGCGATCATCAACGGCTCGGCCTTCCTGCTGGACATTGCCTTCCTGTGGTTCCTCTACGAGAAGCTGCACTGGTTCTACCCGCTGGCGGTCACCGTGGGCTATGCCATCGCCGGGCTCTACTCCCTGCTGCTCAACCGGTGGCTGAACTTCCAGGCCCATGGCCACCTGGTGGCCCAGGGCTCGCGCTACGTGGTGGGCCTGATCAGCCAGTACGTCATCTTCATCCTGGGGCTGTCCTCCCTGCTGCACTGGCTGGGGATGAACGCCGAGCTGGCGCGGTTCCTATCGGCCTGCTGCGAGGGCGTCTACCTGTACGTGCTCATGAGGCTGTGGGTCTTCCGCGGCGTGCCCGAGCCCGAGCGCGCCTGAGGCGCGGCCCCGTCATGGGCCCGGACGGCGACCGGCGGGATCCCGGCCCTCACCAGTAGGCGCGGGTGGTCAGGGTGGGGCCGTCGAGCTCGGTGTAGCCCGCATCGGTGACGCTGACGGGGCGGCTGGCAGCCTCCCACTGCTCGCGCGAGGGCAGCACGACGCGCACCCGGAACCCGTCGCGCTCCCAGGCCCGGCGCAGCCCCTCCCCCATGGCCGGGCTCTCCCAGGCCAGCTGGGCGGCGTGCGCGCACTGGGCGGCCAGCTTGCCCGAGCTCATCTCATGCCAGGGCGTGACCTCGATGGTCACCAGGGCGCCGACGGCGGCCGACTCCGCCCCCAGGGCGATAACCCCGGCCGCCTGCGCCGGGTCGGCGAGGCCGGCCGTGACGGCCGCGGGCGGGGGCGGCGGCTCCTCACCGCTGGGGAAGTGGGTGCCCTCCACCTGGGTCTTGGCCAGCGCCCCGGGCAGTGGCCGCACAGGGCCGGGCACGAAGGCCCGGGCGGCCGCCGTTCCCCACCCCCGGGGCCCCTCCTGGGCGACGGTGATCCCGGGCAGCTGCCCGATCTCCTCCCACCGCCTGCCGCGGGCGCGGCGCACGAGCTTGCGGATGCGCCCATCGCGCCAGTGGGCGACGTCGTCGTGCCAGGGGCCGCCGGGGGCGGACTCGGGAGCGGCCAGGAGCGAGACGACCGCCCGCGCGGCGGCCTCGGCCACGTCGATGCGGCGGGGCGGGTGGACCTTGTCGTAGCGCACGGCGATCTGCATCCCCCAGGGCACGGGGTGGTCGGCGCCCGGGGTCCCGGGGAGGGGGTCACCAGCCGCCGGGGCGCCGGGAGCAGGAGCCCCGGCGGAGGGCGCAGCGGGCGCGGTGGTGGGGCGCTCAGCCGTGGGGCGCTCGGGGTGCGGGGCGGGCGATGGCGTTGCTGGAGCGGGCACGGTCGCGAGCCTACGGCAGGCATGCCGAGCCCTCTGCGCGCCAGTGCGGGGCCCGGTCTGCGCCCGCACCGCCCCTGAGGGCCGCGGCACTGGCCCGTTGCACATCTTCAACCCGCCGCCACCACCACGCTCCTTGGTATTCCGCGCCTGCCGGAGGCCGGACCCTTCCGAACGCGGCCGAAGATGTGCAGCACGGCCCCCGTTGCACATCTTCACCCCACCGCCGCCACCACGCTCCTTGGTATTCCGCGCCTGCCGGAGGCCGGACCCTTCCGAACGCGGCCGAAGATGTGCAGCACGGCCCGGCTCGGCGGGCCCAGCCCCTGGAGCGACCTCCTCCTGCAGTCGGAGGAGGGGCGGGCGGGGCTCCTCCCCCAGCCGCAGGGCATGGCCGCCGCCGCGCACTAGATTCCCCCCATGACATTCACCCCGACACCGGCGCCCATGACCCCGGGCGCCACCCCGACTCCCGGCCCGTCCTCACCCGCCATCAAGCGGCCCACGCTGTTCAACGGTGCGACCACCCACGGCATGATGGGGATCCGCCAGCTGCGGCACCGCTGCGAGATCCCCCTGGTGATCGCGGACTCCATCGTGGCGGTGCTGCTCTACGCCGCCTGGATCGCGCTGATCGTCTGGCTCATCACCGTCCCCGAGCCGAGCGGAATGGCCGCCGAGGTGCGCGAGACCATCTTGTCGGGCGGGACCGGCTCCGAAGTGCTCCTGGCGCTGCCGGCCCTGCCCCTGATCATCTGGGTGGGTCGCGCCATGCTCTACGCCGGTCTGCGGGCGCATTCGGTGCAGATGAGCCCCACGCAGTTCCCGGAGGGCTACCGGATGGTGGTCGAGGCCGCCCGCGCCTACGGCCTGCGGCGGGTGCCCGACGCCTACGTCGTCCTGGGGCAGGGCCAGATCAACGCCTTCGCATCCGGGCACGGCTTCCGCCGCTTCGTGGCGGTCAACTCCGACCTGTTCGAGGTGGGCGGCAAGACCCGCGACCCCGAGGCACTGCGCTTCGTCATCGGGCACGAGGTGGGGCACCTGGCCGCTGGGCACACCTCCTTCGGGCGCACCCTGCTCATGGTGCTCATCGGCCAGATCCCGCTGCTGGGCCCGGCGCTCTCGCGGGCCCAGGAGTACACGGCGGACAACCACGGCTACTCCCAGGCGCCCCAGGGCGTGGCCGGGGCGATCGGCCTGCTGGGGGCGGGCAAGTACCTGGGCGCCCAGGTCAACCTGCACGCGGTGGCCGACCGCGCCACCCGCGAGAGGGGCTGGTGGCTGCACCTGGCCAACTGGTTGAGCTCCCACCCGGTGCTGACCTGGCGCGCCCACGCCCTGCGCGACCGCAGCCGCCACGGGCGGCTCATGATCCGGCCCCCGGAGTCGACAGCCTGGTTCCCGCCGGTGCGGCGCGCGGGCAGCGAGTTCTCCCACCACTGGCCCACGCCGTCCGAGGTCCTGGCCGAGCTGGACTCCACGGCGCCGCGCCTCCACGCCGAGGAGCAGTTCGGCCGCTACCCGGGCCTGACCTACGACCTCCCCCGTGACGCGCTGCGCCTGAGCGACCCCACGCCGGTGCCCCTCGCCGGGGCCGCGCAGCCGGCTGGTCCCGGGGTGGGCTCCGGGGCGCCCGACGGCGGGGCCGCGGGCGCGCCGACCGGCCCGGGCGCCGCGCCCGGCTCGGGGGCCTCCGCCGCGAGCCCGGCGGGCTACGGCATCACCCCTGCCGGGACGGCGGGCACGACCGGCCACGGCGCGGCGCCCACCGGGGTCGCGGGCTCCGACCGGGCCGGGCAGGCCCCCGACCCGGATCCCGGGCCGCCCTCGGGGCCGGGCTCCGATACGGGGCCTGAGTCCTGAGGCGTGCCCGAGATATGACTGTGGTGCTCCGAGGCCGTCGCAGCGGCCCCGGAGCACCACGGCGTCTCGGCGCAGGAACGGCGCGGAGCAGGCGGGGATCGGCGTCCAGCCGGCCTCTCAGCGCAGCCCGGGGGTGCCGGGGTGCCGGCCGCCCTCAGCTCTCAGTGCGGGGCGAGGGCGGCGGCCGCGGCGGTCAGCCGCTCCAGGTGCTCACGCATGTGGGAGGCGCCCGTGACCACCTCGACGGCGCCGCAGCGGGCGGCGGCCTCATCGAGCTCGGTCAGCCGCTGGCCGACGGACTCCACCACGCCCGAGGCGGCACCGGAGAGCTCGGCCGCAGGCCCGGGCAGGGCCGGGTCGCCGGCGGAGGGCGAGCCGGTCCACAGCATGAGCAGCTGGTGGGGGATGGTCATCATGCGGCTCGCCTCCCCGATGAAGGACTGGGCCTGGTCGGCCAGGGCGCGGTGCGCATGGGCCTGGCTCTCCATCTCGGCCAGCCCCTGGACCAGGGTCTCGATGAGATCGGGGATGGCCTCGGCCGAGTACTGGCGATCCCCGACGCCGTCGATGAGCTCGATGGTGAACAGGGCGGTGATGGTCGCGTGCAGGCGGGCCAGGGCGATGCGGAAGCGCGTGCGGGCGCTGTTGGCGTCGAGCTGGGCGAGCACATCGACCAGCCGGGCCACCAGGGGGCTGACGATCCCCTGCATCTGCCCCCACAGGTCCAGCAGCTCGGCCAGGGGCGCGACCCGCGGGTCGCCGCGGTCCAGGGCCGCGATCCGCTCCGCGCTCAGGCGGGGGTCCTGGAGGGTCTCGGTCAGGCCCCTGCCGGCGGCCTTGAGCGAGGCGGACAGGGCGGCCAGCTCCTCCTGCCTGGCCATCCAGGAGTCGAGCCCGCCGATGATGGCGGTGACGGCCTCCAGCATGGTGCGCAGCTCACCGGTGGCGCCGGGGCGCTGGGGCAGGCCCTCGGAGAGCTCCTCGCGGCGGGCCACCTCGGCGGGCAGCGCCGCATTCTGGAACTCCTCGTAGGAGGACAGCCCCGCTTGGGCGAGCATCTCGGCGATCCGGCCCAGCCCCTCCTGGGAGGCCTCGCGCCGGTTGCGCCCCTGGGCCAGCGCGGCGTCCTCCACGGCCCGGGCGTCGCGGTAGATGTCACATGCGGTGGAGAACAGGTCGGTGCACACCGGGCGGGTGCGCACCGAGAGGTAGCCGCCGTCGGCCAGCGGCGTGACGGTGGCGAAGACGTCGTACTCGCTGCCGTCGGCCGCGAGGTTGCGCACGTAGGCTGCGAAGGGGCTGCCCGTCCGCAGGGTGTCCCACATCGCCTTGAAGGCGCCCCCGGGCATCTCCGGGTGGCGGATGATGTTGTGGGGCGCCCCGGAGAGCTGGTCGCGCCGGTAGCGCGAGAGCTCGATGAAGACGTTGTTGGAGTGCCGGATGACGCCGCGCGCATCCGTGGTGGAGAAGAACAGCTGGTCGACTCCGACCTCGTGGGTGGCTCCGGTGACCTTCACAGCAGGCATGGGACAGAACTCCTTGAGGTGGCTCGTTGGTGGACAGGTGCGGCTGCCGGGATCCGGCCCGGGGCGATCGGGCATCCGACGATCGGGACGGGCCCGGGCGCCGGCTCCGCCGGCCCCACCCGGCAGCGGCGCAGGAGGGGATCGCGACCAGGGCCCGACCAGCACTGTCACGATGTCGGCCGCCTCGGCAGTCACGGAATCATAACGCCGTTGAAGTGGGGACTTCTTCCTGTGTCACCGAAGGCACTCCCCGCGCGGCCCCGGGCCCCGACCGGCGGCACCATTCGTCCCGCCGTGCGCCCGGCCACAGCCTGGGAGAAACTTCCCAGACTGTTCTCAGGCCCAGTGAAGTGCTTCTACAGCAGAGGGGGGTTACATAGTTGTTGCCGCCGGACGGAACCGGTCGAGAGGGTTGGGGAGCCCGATGACCGATCGGCCTCCGAGACACGGAGCGGGTCTATTGGGAGCCCGCACCGTTCGCTCTGGCGAAGGAGGAAGGCCTCCCCGGACTAAGGGAATCCGGGTTGAGGGCCTCCTCAACGACAACGGCCCGCGGGGCCGGGCGAGAGCCCGGACCCGCGGGCCATGTCCTGTCCTGCGGCTACCTGATGAGCCGGGGCAGCACCCGGGTGCAGACCACCATGACCACCAGCTCCACCAGCGTCTGGGCCACCACGGCGATCGCCGCCGGCTCCATGCCCGGGGGCAGGGCCAGGGCCAGGGGCAGGACCACCAGCGAGTTGCGGGTCGTGCCGGAGAAGGCCAGGGCCAGGCGCGAGGCCGCATCCTGCCCCAGGAGCCGGCCGACCCCCTCCCCCACCGCCGGCATGATGAGGGCGTAGAGCAGGTAGATGGGCACCAGGCGCGCCAGCAGCCCCGGGCGGGCGCTGACCGCATCGGTCTGGGAGGCCACCACGGTGGCCAGGGTGGCCATCATGAGCGGCACCATGAGCGCCGTCGCCCCCTCCTGGAGCCGGGCGGCCCGGCGCCAGCGCTCAGAGGCCCACTGGGTGAGGGCGGAGAGCCCCAGCGGGGTGAGGATCATGAGCACGAAGGCCCAGGCGAAGGGCCGCCAGCTGATCGTGGTGCCGCCCGCCAGGGCCGTGAGCCACAGCGGCAGCATGATGATCTGGAGGAGCATGAGGGCCGGCGAGGCGGCCAGGATCCGGCTCCACGCGCCCCCGGCCAGGCGGGTGAAGACCATGACGTAGTCCACGCAGGGCGCCAGCAGCACCAGCAGGGCCCCGACCAGGAGTGCGGGCGCATCGGCCAGTGGGCGCGAGAGGATCAGGACCACCAGTGGGGCGATGAGGAAGTTGACGGCCAGGATCGCGGCCATGAAGCGCCCATCGGCGAAGGCCTCGCGCAGGCGGGCCATGGGCACCCCCAGGAAGGTGGCGTAGAGCAGGGACACGAGCACGGGATTGACCGCGGCCTCGAAGGCCCCGGCGCACTGGGGCAGCGCCAGTCCCACGACGGCGCCCAGGGCCAGGGCCGCCAGGTAGAGGGCCGCCTGGTGGTGCTCCGCCCACAGCACCCACCCCGCCATGGGGAGCCGGGTCCGCTCCTGTGCTCCTGGTGCCGCCGCGCTCACGGGTGAACCGTAGCCCCTCGCCCACCAGATCCGGGCCCGTGCCACCGGGGCGGGCGGGGCGCCTGGGCGCCGGCAGCGCTCCGGCCCGGCCCGGACGCCCCGTCGTGCGGGCCCGGCCCCGGTCGCCTCCTGGCGCGGGCGCCCGGAGCCGGGCGAGCGCCCGGCTACTCGACGGGCTCGCCGGTGACGGGCCCCTGCGTGTTGGGCCGCCAGCCCAGGGCCGGGGCGACGTGCTCGGCGAAGGCCTGGAGGATGTGGAGGTTGAGGTCGACGCCCAGCTGGCTGGGGATGGTGAGCATGAGGGTGTCGGCGGACCGGATGGCCTCGTCCTGGGAGAGCTCCTCGATGAGGACGTCGGGCTCGGCGGCGTAGACGCGCCCGAAGGTCGAGTGCAGGCCGTCGATCATGCCGTAGTGGTCGCGCTCATCCCCCATGCGCAGGCCGAAGAGCTTCCGGTCGGTCTCGGAGACGATGGGGAAGATCGAGCGCGAGACGCTCACCCGCGGGGACCAGTCGTGGCCGGCCTGGCGCCAGGCCTCCCGGTAGCGCTGGATCTGCTCGGCCTGGAGGTCGGAGAAGCTCTTGCCGGTGACCTCGGACAGCAGGGTCGAGCTCATGAGGTTGAGGCCCTGGCGGGCCGTCCACTCAGCGGTCTCGCGGGTGGTCGCGCCCCACCACAGGCGCCGGTCGACCCCGGGCGAGTGCGGCTCGACGCGCAGCCGCAGCGGCTCGCCGGGGATGACGCCGTTGCGCGGGTCGAGCTCGGCCTGGGGGACGCCGCGCACGGCGTCGAGGAACTGGGCGGCGTGGGCCCGGGCGATGTCGGCGCCGCGCGGGTCGGTGCTGCCGGTGTAGCCGAAGGCCTCCCAGCCGCGCTTGGCCTGCTCCGGGGAGCCCCGGGAGATGCCGACGGCGATGCGCTGGTCGGTGAGCAGGTCGAGGGCGGCGACCTCCTCGGCCATGTACAGGGGGTTCTCGTAGCGCATGTCTGAGTTATGGCGTTGGACGGAACACCTATTGCTTGCGGGCACGCGCAGCCCGCAGTCCGTTGGCGATGACGACGACTTCGGCGACCTCGTGCACGAGGACGACCGCTGCCAGGCCGAGCACGCCGGTGATCGCCAGCGGCAGCAGCACAGTGATGATCGCCAAGGACAGCACGATGTTCTGGTTGATGATCCTGCCGCCGCGGCGGGCGTGGCGCAGAGCCTGCGGGATGAGGCCGAGGTCGTGGCCGGTGAAGGCGACGTCGGCGGACTCGATCGCGGCGTCGGAGCCGGTCGCGCCCATCGCGATGCCCACGGTCGCCCCGGCCAGGGCGGGCGCGTCGTTGATGCCGTCGCCGATCATCGCGGTCGGCGACGTCTCCGAGAACCCGGCGACGATGCGAGCCTTGTCCTCGGGACGCAGCTCGGCGTGCACGTCGCCGATCCCGGCCAGCTTCGCCAGCGCAGCAGCGGTGCGGGAGTTGTCGCCAGTGAGCATGCTCACCTCGACGCCCTGGTCGCGCAGGGTCCGCACGACCTCGGGGACCTCGGGGCGCAGCTCGTCGCGGACGCCGATCGCCCCGGCCAGGAAGCCGTCGACGGTGACGAGCACGCAGGTCTGCCCCTCGGCCTCCAGGTCCTCGACCCGGGCCTTGAGCGGACCGGCGTCGATCCAGCGCGGACTGCCCACCGCCACCCTGCGGCCGTCGACCAGGCCACCGATGCCGTGCCCGGCCTCCTCGGCCACGTCCTGCGCGGCGGGGGTTCCCCGGCCCGCGGCGGCGATGGCGGCGGCGAGTGGGTGCGTCGAGTGCTGCTCCACGGCGGCAGCCCAAGCAAGCACCTGCGCATCGTCGAACCCATGGGCGGCGACGATGGCGGTTACCTCGGGCCGGTTGCGGGTCAGAGTGCCGGTCTTGTCCACGGCCAGGTGCCGGATGCCGCCGAGGCGCTCGAAGGCGGCCCCGCTCTTGATGACGACGCCGAACTTGGTCGCCGCGCCGATCGCGGAGACCACGGTGACGGGCACCGCGATCGCCAGCGCGCAGGGGCTGGCCGCGACGAGGACGACCAGGGCGCGGGTGATCCAGGTCTCCGGGTCGCCGAGCAGGGACCCGAGCACGCCGACGAGGACGGCGAGGACCATCACGCCGGGCACCAGCGGGCGGGCGATCCGGTCAGCGATCCGGGCTCGGTCGCCCTTCTCGGCCTGGGCCTGCTCTACCAGCTCCACGATCGTGGTCAGCGAGTTGTCGGTGCCCGCGGCGGTCGCCTCGACCTCCAGCACGCCGGCGCTGTTGATCGCGCCCGCCAACACCGCTTCTCCGGGCGCGACCTCGACCGGGATCGATTCACCGGTGATCGCCGAAGTGTCCAGGCTCGACCGGCCCGAGCGGACCAGCCCATCGGTCGCGACCCGCTCGCCAGGGCGGACCAGCAGCACGTCGCCGACAGCGATCTCCCTGGCCGGGACCGAGGCGGAGGTCCCGTCGCGCAGCACGGTCGCGGTCTCCGGCACGAGCTTCAGCAGCGCGCGCAGCCCGCCGCGGGCGCGGTCCATCGCCTTGTCCTCCAGGGCCTCGGCGATCGAGTAGAGGAACGCCAGCGCGGCCGCCTCCTCGACGTAGCCGAGGATCACCGCGCCCACGGCGCTGATCGTCATCAGCAGCGCGATCCCGAGCTTGCGCTTCACAACGAGATTCCGGATCGCACCGGGCACGAACGTGTACGCGCCCAGCAGCAGGCCCGCCCAGAACGCGACCAGCGCCGCGATGTGCAGCCCCGACCACTCCAGCGCCAGGCCGGTGCCGAACGCGACGCCGGAGAGGATCGGCACGACCAGGCCGGGATCACGCCACCACGGGCGCTCTGCCTCCTCTGCCTCGTCCGCGGGGCTGGTCGTCGGCTCGTCGCAGCCGCAGGCGGCGCTCACGAGGCGTCCCCCGAACTGCTCGCGGCGCAGCAGCCCGGCACCGAGCAGGCCGGGTCGATGCACGGCGCGCTCTCGTCCACGGCGAGGGTCACATCGACCAGTGCCGTCAGCGCCGCGGCCAGGTGCGGGTCGGCGATCTCGTAGCGAGTCTGGCGGCCCTCGGGCTCGGCGACCACGATCCCGCAGTCGCGCAGGCAGGTCAGGTGGTTGGACACGTTCGAGCGGGTCAGCCCCAGCTCGCGCGAGAGCACCGCGGGGTGGCTCGGGCTGTCGAGCAGGGACATCAGGATGCGGGAGCGCGTCGGGTCGGCCATGGCCCGGCCGAGCCGGTTCATGACGTCAAGACGCGAAGCAATGGTCAGCATGCACTGAACTATACAGCAGCCGCTGACCTAATGTCCAGTTGTCGCGGCTGCCGCACGCGCTGCGCGCGCTTGCCCTCGTGAGGCGTGATCACCTCTTGCGCCAGCGGGGCCACTTCGGCATCCCGCGGCCCTTCCAGGTCTCCACGAGACCCGCAACCCAGCTGACGGACGCGAAGAGCCCGTAGCCGGCCCCGGCGAGGCCAGCGCCGACCACGAGCCACCGGCCGATGCCGAGCCACACGCTCCCGTCCACGTCCAGCGCCCACTGAACACCCGTGATGAGCCCGGCGATGCCCATCCAGAGACCGGCGACGACCACGGCCACCGGCAGGAGAACGAGGCACATCGCGGCGGCGGCGGACCAGAGCTGTCGCGCCTCCAGCTTCGCCGTCGCGGCGATGATCCGCTCCGCCCGCGCGTTCGAGGCGTCGAGGCTCGCGGTCATCGTGGCCGAAGCCTCCCCGGCGACCTGCTCGACAGCCTTCTCGACCCGTTCCTCGGTGCGCTTCTCGATCCGCTGGACCGCGCCGCCGACCTGGCTCACGAGCTTCTGGTTCGCTGTGACCTGCGCCTTCAGACCCTCAATCGCCGAGGCCGTAGCCGCGCGATTCTTCTGCGCCTCCGCGACCAAGCTCCGCGAAGCGGCGTTCAAGCTCTCGCCGTTGAGACTCTGCGCGAACTCGCCGAGCGTGCTCGCGATCTCGTTCTGCCTGCTCTCGATACTCGCGATCCTCGCGGACACGTCGCTGGAGGGCGAGGAGGTCGACGCCGGGGCCGTGATCCGCTCCAGCCGCCTCGTTGTCTCCTCGTCCATGACCTTCACGAACCCCGCGAGCTTCTTCTGCTGTTCGGTCAGCGTGGCGATCCTCGTGTTCTGCGCCTCGACGGCGGCGAGGATCGAGGTCAACAGCTCCATCGTCTCCGGACTGCCGAGCTGCTGCTGCGACTGCTCGGGCTCGTTCTGCTGCTTCAGCCTGTCGAGCGCTGCGCTCATGTTCCTTCTCCTTCTGCTGCTGGTGGTAGTCGAAGAACGCCTGCGCGCCCTCCGGGGTGAAGTCCGCCGAGAGGGCGCTCGCGCGCTTGCGGCGCTCGGCGCGGCCGGACTCGCCGCGGCGATCCTCGATGTAGAGCGTCCAGGTCTCTTGCCCGGCGCGCTTGCCCTTCTTGCTGACGGGGCTGTGCAACCGCATCCGCGGCACCCGCTCCCCGTCATCGCCGAGCCGCTGGTTCTGCTCCTCGATCACCGAGACCAGACCGGCCTTGTCCACCGCCCGGGGATCGGCCAGCGCCGCGCTCATCCGGTCGCCCATCTCGCGGTCGAGCGATCCCTCGGCGAAGTCCTCGCGGCGCAGCTCCCAGTCCTTCGGTGCGTGCTCCAGCCGCTTCACGACCGAGAGCCCGTGTTCTCGCATCAGCTGGTCGTTCGCCGACTGGACGCCCCGCTGATTCCCGGCCTTGCGGTCGTGGAACGTGCGATAGTCCGAGAGCGCCTTCCCCGTCCGGTTGTTGTGGTTGATGACCAAGATGTGGTTGTGCGGCTTCTTGCCCCGCCCATCCACATGACTGACTACGAGGCAGTCGGAATCCGGGTGCATCTTCTTCGCGAGCTGATAACCGAGATCGTTCACCCGCTGCACGTCCTCCGGACTCTTCGGGTCGAACTCCTCGTCGCTGAACGACTGGCGGTAATGCACCGCCTCGACCTCGCGCGTCGTGTTCTGCGTGAGCGACCGAGCGCGCGCCGAGAACGCGCCGGGGCCTCCCGGCACATCGCACGTGATCGCGATGCCCCGCTCGTCCTCCTTGCCACGGATATAGCGCTCCGTGTCGGCGGCGCTGGCGCTCGGGCTGTAGTGCGTAGTGCTCATGAGGCCGCCCGATCCCCGAGCAGGGCGCGGACCTCGCGCAGCAACTCGATCAGCTCGGGCACCTCCGCCGACAGCGCCACTGACTCACCAGCCCGCGCCCGGCGGTCGAGGTCGTTGACGTTGATCGCCAGCGGGCGAATCTGCGCGGCCAGCTCGCGAGCATCCGCCGACGCCTGCACCCGCGCCTCGACCCCGAGCAGGTGCGCGGCCACGGCGGCGTCCAACTCCTCGCTCCGAGAGGCGTGGAGGGCATCCCGGACGACGGTCCGCACCCACGTGCTCGGAGCCAGCCCGAGCCGCTTCGCACGAGTGCGAAGCGCCGCGAGCGTCTCCTCTCCGAAGTCGGTATCGAGCTTCGCGCGGCCCCCACGACGACGCTTCGCGCCGCCGTGACTCTGACGCACAGCCTCCGCATCAGCCCGACCGGTGTTCACCTGGGAGTCGGTCTGCTGCTCCACCTGTACGCCAGAGTGGCAAGCAGTAGCCGTGTCGGACATTTCGCTGGCGCTCATGTCCTCCCCGGCTGCTTGCGAGGGGCCTCCGGCCCCCTCGACCCCCTGGAAGAGCGCATCGCGTTCGGTGCTCATGCGGCACCTCCGATCAGCGCCAGCGGCACGTCAGGGCTCCGCACCGCGAGCCCGCCCAGCAGCTCAGCAACCGCGCCCTCAGCGTCATGTTCCGCCGAGGTCTCCGGACCGTAGGTCAGTTCCCGCGACCCGACGTTCTGGTGATACGCGTTGCCGTACATGCCGGGCGTGTGTGCGGCGGTCGGGATGCTGCACTGGTGCCACTCGTAGGGCTCGATCTTCCCAATGTGCTGCACGAGGTAACGATTGATGTCGTCGGCACGATAGACCTTCACGACCGAGGCCAAGCGGCGGATGAACTGGTCCAACGCCTCGTCCACGTTGCCCTTCTGGCGGGCGTAGTAGAAGAACTCGACAGGCTCGATCGTCGCCGTGATGACGATAAGGCGCGGGGCCACC
This sequence comes from Actinomyces bowdenii, assembly GCF_017592395.1. Taxonomy (GTDB): domain Bacteria; phylum Actinomycetota; class Actinomycetes; order Actinomycetales; family Actinomycetaceae; genus Actinomyces; species Actinomyces bowdenii. Next base: position 28,616 of record NZ_JAGFOU010000031.1, on the reverse strand, counting down.
TCGCCCTTGTTCTTGTACCGAGCCTTCGCAGGCGAGGCGTTGTACGGATCAAGCAGCAGCAGCCAGTCGTTCGCATCCATCGCCGAGGCCCGCAGATCGTCCAGCAGCAGCACCTCCTCGCCTCGCCAGTCATCAAGCGGGTTCCCCGTCGCGGCCCGGTAGACCTGCCACCGCTCGCCGTGCGCGTTCGCCGCGTTGATCGCCTCGGTGATGAAGTCCGTGGCGAACCGGGTCTTGCCGATCCCGGCATCCCCATGGACGAACACCACGTGCGTCGAGAACTCACCGGCGCGGAGCTTCGCCGCCGCCCGGTATGCGCGGCGCTGGCCGTAGGCCGACAGCGCGTCGTCGATCTCCCGCTGATGCCGCGAGTAGATGTCGAACAGCTCGTCCGTGAGCATGATCTGATCCCGCGTGAACTCGCCCTGGAGCACGCGCTCGCGCATGTCCTCGAAGTTCTCGGCGACGACCTTCTTCTTCACGTGCGCGCGCCCCTTGAGCCAGGTCTCCCGACGCTGGGCGTCGATCCCGAGGTAGTCAGGCCCACGCACCGTAGCGACCTCCGAAGGCGCGTATTGGTGCTTGTCCGCGTACTTCACGTGCGTCAGATACGACAGCATGTTGTCGTAGGCGTACCGCCCGCGGCCCGGCTTCTCGACGTACTGGGGCTCGACGCCGATGCCGAACGCGAGCCGATCCAGCGGTGCGCTCTTCGCACGGCTGGCGAACTTGATGACCGCGTGCAGGTGATCGGGCTTCGGCTCGATCACCAGAGCCTTCTCCGTGTCGCTCCAGACCTCGCGCTCGTCCTTGTCATGCACGATGCCGTAGGCCTCGACGACCTCGCAGCCGGTGGCCTCGAGCCGCTGCACCACGTAGGCGAGGATCGCTTCGGCTCCCTGCTGGAGCAGCGCGGCCCCGTTCGGGTCCTCGGCAGCCCAGGTCCAGTACGACGGATCGAGGTACTGCGTGAGCCCGATGCTCGTCGGGTTGTTCTCCTGCTTAGCCACGGCGACCACCCCCGCCGCGGACAGCGCGGAGGGCCTCAGAGAGAGTGCGGCGCCCAAATGACCCCCTATTGACCCCCAAATGAGACCCAAAATGATCCCACGAGGCCACGCGACGGAGCGCGGGCGGAACCGACCGCTGACCAGGCACGTTGTTGCAGGACGCGGCAATCGACAAGCCCTTGCCGCGCCCGTAGGAACGAATGAGGCTCCCGAAACTCTTAGAGTGCGAAGCACGGCTGCGGACCGTCATCACGACGACGGGCAGCCCGCCTTCGGCGGGTGCCAGGCCAGGCCCTCCGGGCGGGGTCAGGTCGGCGGGAGCGGTGCTGAGGTTGCGTGCGTCGGCGCGCATCAGCGACCACCGCCCCGGCCGTAGCGCTTGATGACAGCCTGGTGCGTGACGCCGAGGGCGTCGCCGATCTTCGCCCAGGTCACCCCATCGGCGCGGGCGTCGGCGACGGCGATCTCGACGGACTCCTCCAGCACGGAGCGGAGCACGCCGAGGTCGTAGAGACGTGCCTCGGACTCGGCGAGGGAGGGGTCGCCCTGTCGCCAGCGGAAGCCGTTCACGTGGTCGAAGGCGGCGGAGTTGGCGCTCATCAGTGACCACCGCCCATCACGGCGGCGACCGCGGCGCGCTGTCGCGGGGTCAGGGGCGTGCGAGCCAGGCGTTCACCGGCCAGACGACCAGCAGCACGAGCGGCGGCGATGACGGGATCGAGGCCGTCTGCCTGCGGAGAAGGAGTGGAGCCCTGATCGAGGCCAGGGCGGTCGAGCGCGGATGCGCGGGGAACGTCGATAACGACAGACATCGGAAGTCCTCAGACATGAGTATCTTCCGGTTCCCCGCCACGGCAATTGGGCTGTTTGACCGGCTACTCATCCGGGAGCAGAACCCCGCGCTTCTAAGTCGCGGCCCCGGTGGGATCTTCTTGTCTGCAACCATTCTCCCACGAGTCGACTCACCATTGCAATGACGAGTCGACTCATGAGTCAGTCGCGACGCGGCTCTATCCGAATCAGGTCGGGGTCGAATTTCACGTGACCGGGCGTGATGGGCTCGATGGTCACCGTCACCAGCTCGTCCACGAGCATCCGGCGGCGGTCCACATCCAACACCTTCCACTTCGCCTCGACCACCTCGCGGCGCTCCGCGGTGCCGACCGGCTCCTCGACGTCCGCGAGCAGCTTCGCCGCCGCCGACACCGAACGGTCGAGCAGCTCCGCGTCGATCTCGTCGATGCGGGCCTTCACGTCGTTGATCGCTGCCGTTATCTCCAGGACCGGCTGATGGATGTCGCGCAGCAGCGGGCTCAGCTCCTTCACCCGATCGACCAGGGCGTTCCGCTCCGTCAGCAGCTCCTCGCGATCCGGCCCATCGTCCTCCTGTGGCATCACGAGGTCGTGCACGTCCACCGAGGACAGACGCGTGAGCACCGCCTCGGTGACCATCGCATCGACGGGCTCGCGCTGGCGGGTGAGATGGAACTGCTCGCCGCAGCGGTACGTCGGCTGCTTGCGGCTGTTCGTCCCCGAGACGAGCGTCGCGCCGCACTTCCCGCACAGCCCGATCGTGGACAGGAGATACTTCGGCTGGTTCCCCTGCCTCGCCGACCTCCGCACGTTGTCCTCCAGCTTCGCCACCGCGGCCCGCCACGTCTGCTCGTCGACGATGGGCGGGAACGCCTCGCCCTGAACCGGGTACAGCTCGCCCGACGCGTAGTGCTTGATGTAGCCACAGTAAAGCGGGTTCGCGAGCAGGTAGCGCACAGCATCGACGGAGAACTCCGACCCACGCGCGGTGAAGTGACCGGCGCTGTTCAGGTCCTCGCGGATTCGCCGGATCGACAGGGACGGCTCGCCGAGGAACGCATCGAAGGCCCGCCGTACGGCGGCGGCCTCCTCCTCGATCAACTCGCCGTCCCTCGTCCAGCCGAACGCCTTCCAGGCGGACGTGGGGATGCCCTCGGCGCGTCGGCGCTCGTTCGACCTGATTTGTCGCTCGGCCTTGCGTCGTGCCTCGAACCGGGCGAGAGCGGCGAGCATCGTCGCCCGGAACTCCCCGTCCGCCGTCGAGAGGTCGATCTCGCCGTCAACGGTGACGACACGCAGGCCGAGATCGATCAGTGTGTTCAGGTCCTTCGTGCTACGCAGGAGCCGGTCCATGTCCACGGCGACCACCATCGAGAACTTGCCCGCACGGGCGTCCTCCAGCATCTCGGCCCACCGAGTGCCAGCACGGCGCTTCTTCGTCGCGGACACCGCGTTGTCGTCGTAGACCTCGACGACCTTCCAGTCCTTGGCCTCGGCCAGCGCCCTGATCTTTCTCAGCTGGGTCTCGACGGTCCATCGGTCGCCCTTGCGGTCCATCGAGGCGCGGACGTACGCCGCAACCTCGTTCGTCTTCCTCAGCGATACCAGTTCGACCATGCAACCAAGCTTACGTGAACGGGTGTTGCAGCCGCTATATGCGCTAGCGCATGTCGATGACGCCGGTGCCCACCTCGATGCGCGAGGTCCGGGCGCCGGCCGCGGCCAGGAGGGGGAAGGGGGAGGCGGCCTGGCGGGCGAAGTGGTGCACCCGCCAGTAGGCGCCGTTGACGCCGATCTCATCGGCGCCGACGGCGATCTCGACGGCGTCCTTGAGGGCCTGGCCCGCGTCAGGGTCGCCGGGTCCGGTGCCGTGCCCGTAGTGTCCGAAGCTGAGGAATCCGAATGCCTTCATACAGGTTTCAACTATCTGGTGCCGGTCCTCATTCCCCGCTCCTCGCGTACCGCTCATCACAGGAGGGCAGCCGTCCCCATCGTTCTCCCCTCATCCTCCTTCTACAGTAATAGGTGATGGAGGTGCCTCCATGGGCACAGTCCACGAGCACCGATGGAAGGACACTGCAATGACGCACCACCTCACCACACGAGCATCAGCAGCAGTTGCCCTGGCCCTGTCCCTCATGCTGACCGGCTGCCAGGACACCGCCAGCACTGGCGGCTCGGACCCCACTGGAGCCGAGTCACCATCCTCCACCTCCCTGACCCGGGAGGAGGATGGGTCCGGCGGATTGACGGAGCCCGGGAGCCAGACCGACCTGTCCGACCCGGCGGCCCAGACCGATCCGGCTACCCCGACTCCGCAGGCCAGCCCCGCCTGCTCGGGGATGAGCGGCGAGGAGGCCCTCCAGACCTGGGGCGGCCAGGTGGAGGCCGTCAAGGCCGACCCCATGTGGCAGTGGGACCTGGAGGCGGCCGACACCAGCACCTATGACGAGTGCGCGGCCCTGTCCTGGGTGGTCCTGGGGATCCACGGCCCAACGGGCTCCTCGCCCTACCAGATCATGCTCTTCCACCACGGGCAGTACATCGGGGTCACCTCCGACCAGGCGATCGGATTCGCGCCCCAGGTGGTGCGCATCGATGACGGCAGCATCGAGGTGACCTACACCTGGACCCGCGAGGGCGAGAGCACCGCGGATGCCAGCGGCCGCTCCGTGTCCGTGTTCACCTGGGATGAGGCCTCCAGCAGCGTCGTCCACTCCGGGGAGTGGCCCCCTGCCGTCCAGTAGCTCAGCCCTCCCCCGCCCCCTGGTTGCACATCTTCAGCGCCTCGACGCAGGACCGACCCCCGGGATCATGCGGATCGACAAGCCGGGCATCGACGCACAGGCCCCGAAGATGTGCAACACCGGCCTCGTTGCACATCTTCAGCGCCTCGACGCATGACCGTTCCCCGGGATCATGCGGATCGACAAGCCGGACATCGACGCGCAGACTCCGAAGATGTGCAACGGCCGGAGCAGGCCCTGGCAGGGCGGGCGGACGGGGCCCATCGGGGCCGGCCGGGAGCGGGGGGTGAGCCGGGGCTCCGGCGCGACTCACCGATCGAAGCCCCCGGGCAGGCCCACGATATAGCTCTCCACCTCCTGGCCGCCGAAGTCGGAGGCGAAGATGATCCGGCTCAGGTCCCGGGAGGCGCTGGCCTGGGGCTCGGCGAAGTAGGCGCCGTCGGCACTGCCAGCATCCTCACCGCCGCCGGCGGACTGCTGCCCGTCACCCACGCGGGTGTGGGCGACATTGAGCGCCCGGCCGCCGGCCACCAACTCGACCAGCCAGACCTTGCGGTACTCGGCGCGCAGCTCGGGGGCGGGCCGGCGCTGGCCGTGATCGGCGCTGTCGGCGTAGGTGGAGACCACCGCCCAGCCGGGGCGGTCGAAGGCCTGGCCGCTGATGTGCAGGGCGTAGGCCTCCCCCTCGGCGGGGTAGAGGGTGTGCAGGGGCGTGCGCTGCCCGGTGGCCAGGTCGATGGCCACCAGCTCGCCCTGGCCGTAGTCGGCGTGGACCAGGTAGTCCTGGCGCTCGGGACCGAAGGCCAGGTCGGAGTGCTCCGAGCCGGGGGCCAGCTGGCGGGAGGAGGAGAAGTCGCGGGTGAAGGCCACCGTGCCGCCCTGGCCGTCGAGCCAGGAGGCCACCGCGTAGTCGCCGGAGGCCGAGGTGCTCACATGGTCGGGCACCGCACCGGGCACCGGGAAGTCCGCGGCGTCCAGGGTGGAGACCACCGTGCGCTCGATGAGGTCGACGACCACCAAGCCGTAGGCGGTCGTGGTCTGGGCGCCCTCGTCGTAGCGGGTGGCCATGAGGGTGAGGTAGCGGCCGTCGGCGCTGGTGGTGCCCTCCCCCTTGGTCCAGTAGGAGGTGGCCTGGGGCCAGGGGGAGGCGTCCTTGAGGTTGATGACCTCGCTGGTGGTGCGGGCCTCGACGTCGTAGGCGCGCCAGAGGGTGCCGCCGTTGCGGTCGGTGAAGTACAGCAGGGCGGGGTCGGTGGCGTGCCAGATCGGCTCGCAGTCGCCGATGAGCTCGGGGAGCTGCCCCAGGTGGGCGAAGGCGGCACCGTCGTAGAGGTGCCAGGCCCCGGTGCCGTCCTGGGCCAGGTAGCGGGAGGCGTCGGCGTTGAAGGCCTGGCGCCGGCTGTACTCGTGGCGCATGCGCCCGCCGCTGCCGTCCCCGGCGTCGGTGGCCCGGTAGAGGCGCGTGGAGTAGGCGGGGTCGAGAACGGCGTCCTCCAGGCCGGTGGGCCGCGCCGGGGGCTCCAGCGGCTCGATCGGGTCGGCGGACAGCTCGGTGAGGGCGAAGCCATCGGGGTAGAGGCCGTCGAAGGGGTTGGGCGGCAGACCGGCGCCCCCGCTGGCCGGCCGGCCCGGGGACGACGCCGTGCAGGCCGTCAGCGCCAGGGGGCCGACGGCGCCGGAGGCCGCCGCCAGCCAGGGCGCGGCCAGGAGGGATCGGCGGGTCGGGCGGGCGCGGCGAGTCATCGGATCCCTTTCCTCACGGTTCCTCACGGCGCGGTGGGGGCCGGCGGCCGCGGCAGCGGCGGGCGGTACGGGTGCGGACGGGGGCGCCTCCGGGGCGGTCCCATCGCCGCCGGGGCGGGCCGGCCCCGACGGGGCGGAGCCGATCGGGGCGCGGGCAGACCGGCTCCTACGCGCAGTGGCGCTCGCCCGCATCGCGCAGGGCGCCGCTGATCTCATAGCGGCGCTCCACCCCGCGTGTCGCCCTCCCCCACTCGCTGGAGGCGGCGCGCTCCTGGTGGCAGCGGAAGGCGGCGACGTCGGCGAAGACCTCCTCGACCTGCCACACCAGGGAGTCCTGGGTCTGGCGGATGTCGAAGGACACGCACCCGGGCTCGGCATGGGAGGCGGCGATGTGCTCGGGCAGGAGGCGCCGCACGGCGTCGGCCTGATCCTCCTCGGAGCAGATGAGCAGCCCGCGGATCACCACCCGGTTGTGGCCCGGGGCCTCACGGGCGGGCAGGAGCACTGCGCCGTTCCAGTCGGCACCGGCGCCCAGCTCGAACTCCCACTCGCGGCGCACCAGCCCGTCGCGGATCTCGAAGACCTCCAGGGAGCGCTCCCCCGCCCCGTTGACGAGCAGGGCGATCACCGTTGAGCCGTCGGCCGAGTCGATGGACTGGTGGAGGCGGAAGCGAGTGGCGCAGGGGTCGGCGCCGGCGTAGAAGCCCATGAGGGCGGCCAGATAGGCCTCACGGCCGCGCACGACCCGCCCCTCGACGCACCACTCCACCTCGGGATGGAGGCGAGCGGCCAGGGCCTCCCAGTCGCGAGCGTTCTCGGCATCGAAGAGCGCCTCCAGGACCTCCAGCGGCGACGCCGGGGCGGAGGGGGAGGTGGATGCGGGCGGTGCAGTCATGGCTTTTCTCCTGTGAGCGGCGAGGGCCGGTGGGGCGGGTGTGCCCCTTCGGCGCGCGAGCGCCCCGGTCCTGCCCGTCAGCCTACCCATGGGGCCCGCGAGCGCACAGGCGTTCGCGGACCCCTTCTGGGTGGGAGTGGGTGCGAATGGGCATGGGAGGGCTCGCGCCTCCCGGCGGCCTAGGCGCTGACGCCGCGGCGGCGCAGGGTCGCGCGGGCGGAGTCCACCAGCAGCACGAAGCCGGCGCCCATCTGGATGCAGTCCTTGACCACCAGGCGCCCGCGCCCCGACAGGTAGGGGAAGCCCAGGTCGGCGTCGGCCGCGCCCTGGGCGGGGGCCGAGACCCACACCTCGGGGGTGGTGATGAGGAAGGACAGAGTGACCACGGAGAAGCCGATGACGCCCGCCGCGCCGAGCATGCCCAGCTCGGGGCGGATCCAGTGCGCGGCCAGGAGCAGGCCGATGGCCACGATCGTGGCGCCCACGAAGATCGCCACCGGGTAGGTGGAGTTGGCCTCGTGCCAGGCCCGGTTGGCCTCGTTGAGCACGCCCTCGGGGTTCATGTGCGGCTTGTAGCCGGCCGGGTCCCCGATCATCCAGCGCATGAGGGGGGAGTTGGCGATGAAGGGGATGATGCCGTCGGCCTCGTACTTGAACCACTTGAGCCCGCCGATCCACAGGAAGACGACGATGACGCCGAGGCGCAGGAGCGTGAGGGACAGGCGGTCGAGGGCCAGGAGGCGACGGGCCACCGAGACGATGGGGCCACCGGCGGTGTTGCTGGTCATGGAGAAGGGTCTTCCTGTTCGTTGACGGGGCAGTCGGTGCGGTGCCGGGGCCACGGGGTCACGGGGCCACGGGGCCAATTGCGGCCCCATTGACCCGGGCGCGGCCTAGACTAGGGGAATTCTGCTCAGGTCAGCCTTTCCTCAGTATGGGGTGCGCCACTGGCGGCCCCCTCAGCCCCTTCGCTGCACCCCGGCCGTGGAACAGCACCTCATCACGATGGAGAAGCACCGGACCCATCAGGGGCCGCAACCGCTTGGAGAATAGCGCTCGCGCCCGCCTCCACATCCTCCTTTAAAACATCCGAGCCCGCTCGCCGCGCCGGGGAAGAAGCATGTTCAACCGGTCCCTGATGCGCCGCTCCTCATCACTACCATTGGTCGGCAGCTCCAGAACCTCGACACCATAGGCCTTCAGGATCGATCTCTTGATCCTGTCACGCTCCAACTGGGCCGGGTTATTCTCATGGAAAGCCGTACCGTTGACCTCGATGGCCAGCAGGAGCCTGCGGGAGACCTTGTGGTAGACGGCGAAGTCCACTGCGGAGACCGAGCGAACGAACCTTCGCTGCCGGTCATCAAGCAGGGATGTGTCGGGGAGAAGATCGCGCAATCGCACCTGCGGCAGGGCTGCGAGGTGCTCATAGGCGGGATCAGAGAGAATGTCCCCCAGCAGGGTCCATATGATGTTCTCCGAGAGGAACCTGCTCCCACCATCCACCCGGGCGGCGAAGTGCGCGAGCCTCTGCGAGTACTCCCGATAGAGGAGGTCGAAAACAGAGAGGACCTGCCCGTCGACGATCTGATCCGGGTCCTGGAATCGGATATAATCAATAAGGGCCTTGATGTGAGTGCTGCGAGGCACCCCATCATGATTCGTCACGAGGACGAATCGATCCTTGGCCCTGGAGACTGCAACGTTGAGGATTCGGGGGTCATCGACGAAGCGGAGCTTGATATGCCCGAGCCTGGTCTCATCGACAACCGTGCTGAACACCATCTCCCGAACACCGCGCCCTTGGAATTTGTGCACGGTCTGGACACTCCAGTACCGCTCACCGACGTCTCCGAAGCGCTCGCCCAGCGCTTCAGCGACCCTATTCGCTTGAAGACGGTAAGGGGTGCACACTCCAAGATCACGATCGTTCCCAATCATCCTGTCTTGACGGCCAGGATCAATCCCCAAGTCCTCCAGGATTCCATTAAGATACTCCTCAATCTCACTGATCTCGCGGCGATTATCCGTCCCCCTCACCTCCCCTCGATTGAAATACCGCATATGATTTCCTGGAGCAGTCCTGATGACGGCGAGCGGGGCGCCCGCTTTCGCATCATCAGCGGACCGGCAGGGGATGAGTGCGCCGTCGTAGTACATCTGGTTGCAGAACTCAGCAATCGCCGGCACGCACCGGAAGTGCTCCTTGAGCATCGTGCGGGGCAGTGCAGGACCGTAAATGTCAGCCACGGAGGACAGAATTGAGTGCACCTCAACATCATATCCTGGCGCAGGCGGCACAGGAAGCCTCTCCCCCGACCTCATGCTCTTCTTGTCCAGGATAGGCCCGAGCTGCTTGAGGTCCCCGACGATCACGACATTGCGCGCACGGCTCATGGCCACAGCAGCGGCAAGCGGATTGGTCTGGGACGCCTCATCGATGACCACCCAGTCCAGGAGGGTCCCCTCCCTCAGATTCCAACGGATGGAGTGGCATGTGGTCAGCACCACCGGATACTCCGCGATGAACTCAGGGGTCCGCTTGAAGATCGCCCCCTCCCTCTCATCAAAACACGCCCTGGCTCGTCCTGAATAGCGGCGCCTCAACTCTCGGTCCAGCAGTCCGAGCGACAGGGCCTCGTGATTCGCCCTGACAGTATCAGCATCCAGATCCTCCAACTCGCCCTGCAGCAGGATCTCCTCCTCCTTCAACTCCTCGATCCGATTGGCGTAGAATGCTTTTTCCAGTCGCAGGACGGTCGCAGCGTCGGTCGGGTCAAGATCCCCGAGTCGGCCATACCGGAAGTATCTGCGCACCCGGGGAATGAGGCCAGCGATTCCACGAGGGAGATCCGGACGAAGATGCGTCTCGGCGAGATAATCGAGGATGCGCTCAGAGTCCTTGCGCAAGAGCGGCAGTGAGGTAAGATCCGGAAGCTCATCATTTGCGGAGTGACGGTCGAGGTGCGCCGCCTCCAGGGCATAGGCGTCAATGAGGTTGCGCAGGACCGCCAATTCGCGAGTCCCCCTCCAGACGTTCAGGAGCCGCCGCTCCGAGGCCAATACCTGATCGACAAGACTCGCCGCGGGATGCGACGCCCCCTCCTCACCGGCGCCGGCGCCCGCAGTCGGCGCCGGAAGAGGCCGGGGTGGTTGCTCAAGCCATCGCGCCAGCCTGACATTCCGAGCCTCCCTGCCGGTCTCCTGATCCTGACGATCCTGATCTTGAATAAACTTCTTGACCCTCTTGGAGCTTCCCACGCGGGCGGCGACGAAGTCGATTCCCAGATCCTCCAACTTGTCCCTCACGTTGTCGACGGCAGCATTTCCGAAGGACACCACGCCGACGGTCTTTCCGGGTTCCAGGAGGATATTAGCGATGAGATTGAGGATCGTCTCAGTCTTCCCCGTTCCGGGCGGCCCATCAATGACGCTGACCTGGTGGCTCAGAGCCTTGACGACGGCATTGCGTTGATCCTCGTTACTGCGGAAGGGGAGGATGACGGGACCTCCAGGAAAGGAGGTCGTGGAGTTGCGGCCCTCCAAGTAGGCGGCCAGGGCGCTCTCCGGGTGAACGAATCGCATGCGCTCATAGGAGGCGCGCAGCCGGCCAGTACATCTATCATCGCCCCCTGAGCGCCCTGCATTCGCGGAGCCTCTCGGCTCAAGCACCTCAACGGCGCGACGCAAGTAGTCGAGCACATGCGCCGGCTCACCGGCATGGGCACTTGACCGCACCCTGGAGAACTTCTCAATGGGGCAGGTCCTGCTTGCTGGGGCGCGTCCCTTACGATGACGGCTGACGCGAACCATCGAGAACCGATCATCCCACTCGTCCACGAACACCGTGACGGTCAGGGGCGGGGTCCAGTACTCGCCGGAGACGACCGCCACCTCATCGGGAGGGAGCTCGAAGGAGGTGCGGGGCACGAGCCGCCGGGCAGAGGGGTGCCTATAGCCACGCGACCTCCCTTCGGATCCGTTTTTTCGGGCATAGGTCACCATGAGTTGCTTTCTGTCGGCATCAACACGGATGTCGTAGCCTTCCATGTGCAGTCACGGAGTGGGCCGCCCTTGCCCTGAGGAGCCACCACAAGCATCTCGTTCGGGTTGATCACAACACCATCTCCCGGGAAGGTGAATTTATCTAGCCGTTACCAGCCTATTCTCCCGGCGCGAGGCTGTCAGCGGATTCGGCCCAGGATCTGGACGGACTCGTCCGGAGGCGAGTCCTCATCAACCGCCGCGCCCGCACCTAAGCTGCGCGGTAGGCAGTCCGGCCCGGGACGTACGGGCCAGGATGGTGGCCGCCTCCCGGGGCAGCCCGATGGCCGTCAGGGCTTGGAGCCGATGCTCCAGGGACTCGGCGCCCACCTGGGGGCGGCACAGGCAGTCAAGGTACTCGGCATGGAGAGCGCATGTCTCCAGGAGATCCGAGTCGAGATCCCATGCTGCTAGTTCTCCCAGCATGCGGATCATCGGGAAGGCCACCGGCGCCGGCGCTGCTCGCAGGTCCTCCGCCAGAAGCCTTGTCAGGGTCTCTACAGCCGCTTGACTGTCAGGGATCGGGATGCCGCAGCGCTCGATGAGCCGCTCAACGATCGGCGCGGTCTGAGACCGCACGGGCTGGGCGGGCAGGCGAGTTCAACGACCTCCGCGACCTCTGCTGCCCCCTCGTCACGGGCAAGCAGCCAGGTGGCCAGGTCTACCCATGTCCCGGGCTCCATCGCCCGGCAGCGCTCACAGGCCATGGATGCTGCCAGAACGCGGCGCAGTTCGTCCTGTACCACCCGATAACCCTACCCATAGCGCGATCGCTACCCACCTCCGCCCCTCGCACCCGGCTGGAGTTCCCGCGTTTCGCTGGGTGACCCGCATCCTGCTGGCCCACACAGCGCCTCCTGGGCCAGCAGTATGCGGGTGACCCAGCGAGGATCGGATCACCCGGCTGCGCGGGCCTCGACGACCATGATCGCCTGCTCCCCGGTGAAGGGCGCGCACCGCCAGTCGCCCCACACGGCGGTGGTCTCGAACCCGGCGTCGGCCAGCTGGCCCCGCAAAGTCCTCTCATCCCGGAAGGTCAGCAGCTGGTCGTGGTCCAGGCGCTCGCCACTGCCCTCGATGCGCGCGCAGCTGCGCAGCAGGACCCTGCCCGCATCGAGCTCGTCGATCTCGAACCACTCGGTCAGCGCACCATGGGCGGTGCTCCGACGTCTGGGCTCGGCCCGACCCCACCCGATCCAGGCGCGGGCGGCGGGGTTGCGGGTCTCGAAGGCCAGGACGGCGCCGTCCCGGCAGCACCGGCGCAGGTCGTGCAGGGTGCGCTGCCACTCGGGGTCGGGGATGTGCTGGGCGGCGTTGCCGGTGAGGATCATCAGGTCGAAGCGCTCATGCCGCCCGTGTTCCAGGGCTCGGCTGTCACCCTCCACCCAGGTCACTCCGGCTGCTTCGGGCCGCCTGCGGGCGTGGTCGAGCATCGCCGCCGAGGGGTCGACGCCGACGACGCGCCGGCCGGGCGCGGCCAGGGTGACGGTGAGCAGCCCGGTGCCGCATCCCAGGTCGAGGATGTCGCGGGCGGCGACCCGATCCGCTAGGGCTCGGTAGAAGTCGTGGTCGGGGCCGTCGGGGTTGTCCTGGTCGTAGAGGTCGACGACGCGCGGATCGTAGTCCGACGCGCCCGGGCCGTGGGGGCCCCGGAGGGTGCCTGGGGCCGGGGGCATCACTGCGGCGTGCCCGGCGGGAGGGGCAGCGGGCAGGGGCGCAGGAGCAGGCAGGGCAGAGGCCCGCCATAGATGTGCGGGAAGAGCTCGGAGCCGGGATCGGTGGGGTCGCCCGGCTCCTCGCGCACCTCCAGGCCGTGGGAGGCCAGTGCCGCCTCATCGACCTCCAGGAGGACGAGGTCGGGGCGGTCGGGGTAGATGGCGTCCATGACGGCGCGGACCTGCTCGATGGTGGCGCAACCGTGCACGAAGCCCTGTTGGGAGGCGAGCACGCCGCGCGTGGACCACGGGTAGGTGCCGCGACGCTGCGCCTGGGCCCAGTCCTCGGCCAGGGCGATGTGCAGGATCATGCGGCTCATCATAGAGATCCGAGGGGCTGGAGAGCGCGCGATAGGCTCGCCGCCGGGCGGTGGTGGAGCCGTCCGCACGGATCGAGCGATGCCTCAGGGGATGCCATGGGTATGAGGATTCCACCGGCGGTGGTCCTGGCGGCCGCGGCCGCCGGCCAGCGGGTGGTGGCGCGCCGGGGCAGGCGCACGGCGGGCAGTGTGCTGGCATCGGCTGCGATTGCGGGCCTCAGCGGGGCGCTGGCCCTGGAGGGGGTCGCGGAGTTCGCCCGCCACCGCACCACCGTTGATCCTGGCGGCGTGGAGCGCGCCAGCGCCCTGGTGACCACGGGCCCCAGCGCGCTGACCCGCAATCCGATGTATGCGGGGATGCTCGGCCTCCTGGTGGCCCGGGCGGTGTCGCGGCGCAGCGGCGCGGCGCTGCTCCCGGCGCTGGGCTTCTGGTGGGTGATCGACCGCTTCCAGATCCCGGCGGAGGAGGAGGCGCTGGCGGAGCGCTTCGGCCAGGAGTACGCGGACTACTGCGAGCGGGTCCCCCGCTGGCTGTGGCGGGGCGAGGCATACTCGCGCAAGCCCGCGGGGAGTCGCGAAGAGCCTCGATGCTGAGCCGAAGCGTTGGGTAACATTGAAGATGCGCAGAACGATCCCGTCTGCACATCTTCAACGCTCTCCGGACTGGGCCAAGCAGACGTTCCCCGGAATCACGTACCAGGTCACGCAGGCAGTCTCAGTGACGATGCGCAGGAACGGCCAGAGCGCTGCCCAACAGTGCAAGGCGCCTGCGCGTCCACCATAGGGCCAATCCCCCCGACCCGCGACCGGCTGGAACTCCGAGCCCCTACACGTGAAGATCCTTGAAGTACCTGGCCACAGGCCAGCGCTGGAACCCGGCCGCCTCATAGGCCCGGCGCGCGGGCTCGTGCCCAGAGTCCCCACCGGTCTCCACCATGACCATGCGCATCCCGGCCCGGCGCACCCTGTCAAAGGAGCGGTCCATGAGCGCCCGTGCGATCCCTCGCCGCTGGTACCTCGGGTCAACGGCGAGGATGAAGACCTCACCCATATTGTCCTCAGGATGGAGTCGAGTGCACACCCATCCCACTGGCCGCCCCTCCAGGCGCGCGATATCCACATTCTCAGGCTCCCCGTCAAGCACCGTTGCGAGGTCGGCGACCTGCCGCTCCTGCCAACCGCGGGGATAGAAGCACTCGTAGACGAAGCCGGGGACCTCCTGCTGCATTCGCGGGAACACGGGACCCCAGGCCCGCACCGATATCTCCAGGATCTCCTCGCGGTCCTGCGGACCGTAGGCGTCGATCACGAGCAGCGCCCTGCAGCCCTCTGTGGCATCACCGATCATCTCTCTGGTCATCCGGTCCTTCGCCGCCATGCCCTGCCGGAGCGCCCGCATTGTGCTGGGTGACTCGTATCCTGTTGACCAAGGCAGCACCTCCTTGGCCAACAGGATACGAGTCACCCAGCAGCATCCCAGCGTCCCGATCCTGACTCATGTTCCACAAGCCCGCCCCGGACGGGGATCTTCATCGAGCTTTTCTCGTCTCGGCAGGTGGTTGAGACAGCAGGAGGCCCCGTGGCACCGGGAGCACGTGGGAACGAGTCTCGAGTGTTCTCGGCCTCTAGGATCGCTCCAAGTGCGAGTGTCCAGAACGATGACAAAGGCCTGATCGTGGATGACGTTCGAGATCCGTGATCCCCATGATTCCAGGGTTCTGCAGCACAGTTCCAGGCGCGGGAACCACGTTTGTCAGGGATCTGGACATCCTCCTCCCAGATGGCTCCTTCCTCACCGCACCGCGCAAGCCCCTGCCCGAGGCGGAGGCTCAGCACAGTGCTCCCTTCGGCACCACCCTGAGTCTCTTGACCACCGCCATGCAGATCCTCGCGACCGGCTCCTTGAGGGTAGCCCCGCCCCGGGACAGGTGATGCCGCTGCTCTGCACCGATGCCCGCCTCAGGAACTGGCCGTCACTGATCTCGCCGGCCCCTGTCCGTGAGGCTCCTGACACGACTGAGCAGCGGGAGGCCATCCTGTCGTGGTAGCGATGCTCCTCCTGTCGCCAACCGGGGTTCGGAGCCCTGGCCCCTCGTCCCTATGCTGTTGCCACCCACGAGGCTCGTTGGCGGGCATGACGACGAAGGAGGACGACTGTGACCCGGATGCCTGAGGGCACAGACAGCGCAGCAGCAGGCAGCACGACGGCGGGGCCCGGCGCGCCCCTGGGCCGTGAGGCGGTCCTGGAACGGATCGCGCGGAGCCGGCGTCGGGCGGCCCGGGCCGGGCGCGAGGGCGTCTGGGACGACGAGGCCCAGCTGCGGGAGGTGCGCGAGCTGGCCGAGATGCTCAGCGCCGTCGGCCAGCAGGAGGAGTCCCACGCGATCCTGGCTGAGGCCGAGGTGGTGACGGCCCTGGCCGAGGTCATCCGCCAGGCCACCAGGCTGGGCGAGCCGCAGGTGGCGCTGTCGCTCACCGAGGCCGTGGAGGCGGTGGCGGCCGCCCTGGGGGCCGAGCATGCGGACACCCTGACCCTCCGCTTCACCCTGGCGGGCGCCTACCGCCAGGTGGAGCCGGCGGCGGCCGCCGCTCTCTACGAGCAGGTGGTCGAGGGAGCGGTGCAACTGCTGGGAGCCGACCACCCGCAGGTGCTCACGGCCCGCTCCGGCCTGGCCGGGGCCCTCGCCGACGCGGGCCGGCCCGAGCAGGCCGTGGCCCTCTACGAGCAGATGGCGCAGGACGCCGCCCGCCTGCTGGGGCCCTCACACCCCGATGCGCTCTCCGCCCGCAACAACCTGGCCCGGGCCTGGGAGGCGGCCGGCCAGGAGCAGCGCGCACTGGAGATCTACGAAAGCCTGGTGCACGACGCCGAGCGCGCCCTGCACGGCCCCCACCCCTACCTGCTGGTCTTCCGCCGCAACCTGGAGCGCCTCCGCAGCGGCGTCGGGGAGCCCAGCGGCCCCGAGGAGACCCACGGCCCCGGGCAGCCCGGCGTGGCCGCTCACTGACCGGGCTCGGGCTCCCGACGGCGGTGCAGCCAGGGCCCGCCGCACTCACTGTCTCGTGCCTGGCCCCTCCGTCTCAGACGCCCCGGGCGCGGGCCGGCGGGCCTCGGGGCGAGTACCGCGCTGCGGCGAGTGGCCCCGCTGGTCAGTTGTGGTGGTGCTCCCCTTGTGCGCCTGGCGTGATCACTTTGAGTCCTACGGATCTGGAGGCATCGGCGAGGCGATGGTCGTAGGTGAGGACAGCCGCCGCCTCGAGTCGGATGGCCGCTTCGAGGTGGAGTGCGTCGAGGGTCCTGAGATAGGGCATAGGGAGGAGGCCTGCACCGCGGTACACGGCACGGTCGAGGGCGGCGAGTCCGACTCCTTCAAGGATGCGGGTGACGTCGGCTTGGTCGAGATTCTCCCGGATCGCGATTCGGCGCAGCTCTGTCTCAAGCAGATCGCTGGAGACGAGGATGTCTGGAGTCTGGTCGAGCCATGCGATGAGGGCTGGGCTCTCGGGCTGGTCGACGAGCAGTGCGCCGAGGGCCGAGGTGTCAACGTAGACGATCATGGTCGCCGCGAGCAGTGGGGTTCCGCTCCTCACGCAGGTCGTCGAGAGTCTCGTGGAGGCTGCGCGCACTGGTCTTGCGCACGATGCCCAACTCAGCCCATCCTCCTTGGCGAACGGCTGGGCGGGTGATGGTCAGCGCCGGCGAGGGCGTGTCTGGGGAGTCCGGAGGGTTGAGGGGGATGATCCTGCCCACGGGCACCCCATCGTCGGTGAGGAGGAAGGCGCCGCCTTCTCGGACTGCCTGGAGGACCCGAGCGGGCTCGTCGCGCAGCTCGCGCCGCGTGAGTCGCCCGGTCTCCTGCCCAACGTCGGCGACCTGGTGCCCCATCCAGGGGCTGGTTGCGGTCATACATCCAAGATTACTTCGTGGCAGCCATGAGTACTGTGCTCCCGATCACTGAGCCGTGCTCCCGACGGCGATGCAGCCGGCACCCGCCGCCTCCCGCCACCGCCGCACTGGCCGTCCCGTGCCGGGCCCCTCTGCCTCGGCGCCCCGGGCGTGGGCCGGAGGGATGAGCCGCGAGATGACAGGCCTCGTAGCAGCCCGGCGGAAGGTGACGGTATCGTCACGATTTACCTCGACGCGCTGGCCTCGGCCTCGGGCCGCCCGGTCATGGTCCCCGGTCTCAACCGCGCCGACGCCGCAGGATCCTGGGACTTGACCACTCCAGCCCCTCACGCCTTGCCCACGCTGGGCACCTTCCTCCTGCGCCCGGGGCGCTCCTGGGCGAACCTATAATCCCGACCGTGCCTTTCAGTGCCGATTCGTGTGATGCCGCGCCCTCCGGCCCCCTGGGGCGGTGCGCGCCCCACGGCCCATCCACGCCCCCGGCCGACGCCGCTCCCCCCGCCGCTGCGGCCTCATCGGCGCCTCCCCCCGCACTCCCCGCTCCCCCGCCGACGCCGGCCGCGGCTGTGGGCCCGGGCTCTCCGTCCCCGGCCCTTTCCTCCGGCCCCGATGTGGCTCCCGGATCAGTGGTGCGGGTGCGCGATGAGGACTGGCTGGTGACCCAGGTCTCCTCCACCTCCGATGGCCTGCTGGTCACGGTCCAGGGCCTCTCGGAGCTGGTGCGCGATACCACTGCCCAGTTCAGCGCGGGGATCGACCGGATCGAGCCGGTGGACCCCCGCCGCACGCGGGTGATCGCCGATACCTCGACGCGTCATCGCCTGTCGCGCCTGTGGCTGGAGGCGACGCTGCGCAAGACGGCCCTGCCTGCGGCGAGCCCCCACCTGGCGGTGGTGGGCGATGTGCTGGCCGATCCGCTCGCATACCAGTTGCGGGCGGTGCGCCAGGCCCTGGACCCGGATCATCTGCGCCCGCGCATTCTGCTGGCTGATGCCGTGGGCCTGGGCAAGACCCTGGAGATCGGCATGATCCTGTCCGAGCTGGTGCGCCGGGGCCGCGGGGATCGCATGCTCATCGTCACTCCTCGTCATGTGCTGGAGCAGATGCAGCATGAGATGTGGAGCCGCTTCGCCCTGCCCTTCGTGCGACTGGACTCCCAGGGGATCCAGCGGGTGCGCCGCAGGGTCCCGGCCACCCGCAATCCCTTCAGCGTCTACCCCCGGGCGATCATCTCGATCGATACGCTGAAGAATGACCGCTACCTGGCGCATCTGCGCAAGCAGAGCTGGGATGCCGTGGTGATCGACGAGTCCCACAATGTCACGAACAAGGGGACGCTCAACCATCGTCTGGCTGACCTGCTGGCGCGCCAGGCCGATGCGCTGATCCTGGCCTCGGCCACGCCCCACAACGGGGATCCCAGGAGCTTCGCGGAGCTGATCCGCCTTCTTGAGCCCACGGCGGTGCACGCCGATGGCACCCTCGATGAGGAGGCGGTCAGGAGGCTGGTGATCCGCCGCCACCGGCATTCCCAGGAGGTGCGCGATGTGGTGGGCGGGCGCTGGAAGGAGCGCCTGGCCCCGGTCAACCGCCTGGTGGCGCCCTCCCCCGCGGAGGATGCGGTGGCCTCGGAGCTCTCGCGGGCCTGGCTTCATCGCGACGATGAGACGGCCGCTCCCGCCGGGGGCGCCGCCCCCGCCTCCCCTTCCTCCGCCGGGGGCGCGGCGCCCGGAGCGCCCGGCGCGCCTTCGGGGCGCAGGGCCCGCGGGGACGCCCTGTTCTCCTGGACGCTGGCCAAGGCGTTCCTGTCCTCCCCGGCGGCGCTGATCCAGACGATTGATGAGCGCCTGCGTCGGCGCGGGTCGCGGGCAGCGCGGGCCTCGGACCCGCAGGCCGCGCAGGGCCGTGGCGAGCATGGGGCGCTGGTGCGCCTGCGCGAGCTGGCGCAGGCGGCCAGCACCGCGGAGTCGGGCAAGTACCGGGCGCTGCTGGAGGAGCTGGAGCGCATCGGGGTGGGGCCGCACCGTGAGGAGCGGGCGGTGGTCTTCGCCGAGCGGGTGGCGACGCTGACCTGGCTGCGCGAGCGCCTGGAGGAGGATCTGGGCATGCCCTCGGGCGCGGTGAGGGTGCTCCATGGCGGGCTGTCGGATGTGGAGCAGCAGGCGATCGTGGAGGAGTTCCGCCAGGCGCACTCCCCGATCCGGGTGCTGGTGACCGGTGATGTGGCCTCGGAGGGCGTGAATCTGCACAGCCAGTGCCATGAGCTGATCCATTACGACATTCCCTGGTCCTTGATCCGCATCGAGCAGAGGAATGGCCGTATCGATCGCTACGGCCAGGAGGTCTCCCCGCAGATCACGACGCTTCTGCTCAATCCGTCGGATGCGCGTTTCAGTGGGGATGTGCGGGTGCTGGCGCGCTTGATGGAGAAGGAGGATGAGGCGCATCGGGCGCTGGGGGACGCGGCGTCCCTCATGGGCCTGTACTCGGGTGAGAAGGAGGAGGCGGCGATCCGGGAGGCGCTGCAGTCGGGCAGCGATATCGACCAGGTGGTGCCGGGGGTTGAGGAGGCCTTGACCCGTGACCCGATGGCGGCCCTGTTCGCCCGGCTGACTGGGGCTGCGGCCCCCGGCCGGGATCCCGGTCCCGAGGCCGCCGCCCCGCTGGGCCCCACGGCCCCGGCCGGCCCCACTGGGCCCGACGGCGCCGCGGCGCCTCGGTCCGTCATGACCACCCCGGACCCGCTCGCGCCTGCCGCCCCCGCCGCGGGCGATGAGCGGGCACCGGATCGCGCGCCCCTGCCGGCCTCGATCCTCTATGGCTCCCAGGTGGATTTCCTGCGCGAGGCGCTCACCGAGCTCTATGAGCGCCCCCAGGAGCCGGCACTGGCCTCGGGCGGTGGGGGCGTGTCCTGGCGGGAGCACGGCAGTGAGCATGTGGCGGAGCTGGTTCCGCCGCCGGGGCTGCGCGCTCGCCTGGATGTGCTGCCCCAGAGCTATGTGCGGCAGCGGCGCGTCCATGATCTGCTGCGCCTGGCCACCTCTCAGCGCAAGGGGGCGCGCCTGCTGGCGGAGGCCCTGCGCGACCCCAGTAGGTCGTCGTGGCCTGAGGCCCACTACCTGGGCCCGTTGCACCCGGTGCTGGAGTGGGCGGGGGATCGTGTGCTGGCGCGCCTGGGCCGCGGCTCGGTCTTCGCGGTGCGCGGCAGGCCGGGGTCGGTGGAGGCCCCCACGGTGCTGGTACTGGGCACGCTGACGAACCTGGCGGGCCGCACGGTGAGCATGGTGTGCGCCTCGGTGGCCTTCCCCTTCATGGATGCGGCGGCGGCCCTGGCGGATGTGGCGGCGGGGCGGCCTGTGAGGGAGCTGTCCACGGTCAGCGTGCATGATTCGGCCGAGGAGATGCTGCGCGCCGTGGGGGTCGATGAGCCGTTGACCAATGAGGGCCCGGTGCCGCATCTGGATCTGCTGACGGCGCTGGTGGGCCCGGCGGTGGATGCGGCCGCGGCCCAGATGCGGATGACCATGGAGGTGGCGCGCCGGGATGCCCAGGACCGCGTGAAGTCCTGGGGCATGCGGGCCGATGCCTGGGATGATGAGGCGGGTGTGCTGGTTCAGAACCGGCATCTGCGCTCTCATCGCGTCTCGGTGGCCCAGGAGAGGCGGCTGGTGGAGCAGCATCGGCCGGCGCACTCCCTGGTGCGCCCGCTGCTGGTGGTGGTTCCGCAGGACTTCGGCAGGGAAGGGGGCCGCTGATGGCGGTGTCGGATGCGCTGGTGGTGGGCGAGGACTGGATCAGCGAACACTACTTCACCTCTCAGGCGGCCAAGGGCTCGTTTGCCGCGCGGGTGCTGGAGCGGCGCCAGGAGTGGGCGGCGGCCGAGGCCGAGGGGGTGGCCACCTCGCGCTCGCGCTTCCGGGCCCAGCGCTCCCGCCTGGAGTCCCTCCTGGCCGAGCTCCCCGCGCCTGAGGGCGCGCCGGGCCAGGACCCGGGGGCCCTCGGCGCGGCGGGCCTCGGCGCGGCGGGCCTCGGCGCGGCGGGCCTCGGCGCGGCGGGCCTTGGCCCGACGGCGCCGGCGGCGCTGGCCGGTGGGGCACCGGATGGCCCGGGCGAGCGGGCGGCGGAGGAGCTCGATGGGCTGCTGCGTGAGGTTCTGGGCTACTCCACAGGCGAGTTCGGCCTGTGGGAGTGCGGTCCGGTGACGCTGGTGCGCCCGGTGGGGGCGGAGGGGCCGGCGCCGGCGGCGCTGGTGCGGGCGCGCCCCGCGGCCACGGTGGAGGATCTGCTGGTCAAGGATGCGCCGAGCCTGGCGGCGCCGTGGGTACCGGTGGATCTGGCCGATCCGGCCTCGGGCCCCCTGGAGGGCGCTGAGCCGGTGGTCTCGGTCTCGCGGGCGCTGTCGGTGCTGATGACTGATGAGCATGGTCCGGCTTTCGCCCTGGTGCTGGCGGGCCGGTGGGCGCTGGTGGTGGAGCGGGAGCGCTGGCCGGAGGGCCGGTGGCTGGCGGTGGATGTCCAGCTGGTGGCTGAGCGCAGTGAGCTGACCAGGGGCGGGGAGGTGGAGCGGGCGCTGGCCTGCCTGGAGGCGCGCTCGCTGCTGCCGACGGCGCAGGGCGAGACGTGGTGGTCGACCACCTTGGAGGATTCCGCGGCCCACACGGTGGGGGTCTCGAAGGACCTGCGCGAGGGGGTGCGCCTGTCGGTGGAGATCCTTGCCAATGAGGTGGTGCGCCGTCGGGTGGCCCGGGGGCTGGAGCCTCTGGAGCAGGGGCAGGCCCAGCCCTTGGCCTTGCAGTGCCTGCGCTACCTGTACCGGATCATCTTCCTGCTGTATGCGGAGGCGAGCCCGGAGCTGGGCGTGCTGCCGGTGGGGGCCCAGGAGTATGACGCGGGCTATGGGCTGGATCGTCTGCGCGAGCTGGTGCTGCGCGAGCTGCATGAGGAGTCGGCGCGCTCGGGCACGCATGTCTATGAGTCCTTGGAGCTGCTGTTCGCCCTGGTGGACCAGGGCAGGAATGCGGATGCGGGCAGTGCTGGCGGTGCTGGCGGTGCTGGGGGCCCGCGGGGCGCGGCGGCGCCCGCTGCGGATGAGGCGGGTGGGCCGGGGGCCGCGTCGGGGCCCTGGCCCGGGGATGAGGAGGCCGAGCCCTTCTCGGGGCTGGTCTTCCAGCCGATGCGCGCGGACCTGTTCCGCCCCGCCAGCACTGCGCTCATCGATGAGGTGGGCCTGGGCAACGAGGCGATGCTGCGGGTGCTGCGCCATCTGCTGCTGACCCGGGGGGAGTCGGGTGCGGGGCGCGGCTTCATCAGCTATGTGGAGCTGGGCATCAACCAGCTGGGCGCGGTCTACGAGGGGCTGATGAGCTATACGGGCTCCTTCGCCACGGAGCGCCTGTGGGAGGTGGCCCCGGGCGGGGACGCCTCGAAGGGCTCGTGGGTGGTGCCTCGTGAGGTGGCCGAGGGCCTGAGCGATGCGGATATGGTGACGAGGGTCGATGAGGTCACCGGTGAGCGCCGCAGCGTCATCCATGAGCCGGGGACCTTCGTGTTCCGCCTCTCGGGCCGGGATCGGCAGCGCTCGGCGAGCTACTACACCCCGGAGGTGCTCACGCGCTTCACGGTGCAGCAGGCGCTGGCCGAGCTGCTGGATCAGGATGGCCGGGTGACCACGGCCCGGGAGGTGCTGGGCTTGAGCGTGTGCGAGCCGGCGCTGGGCTCGGGGGCCTTCGCGATCGAGGCGGTGCGCCAGCTGGCCGAGCAGTACCTCTCCCGCCGGGAGCGGGAGCTGGGGCGCCGGGTGGATCCGGAGGAGCGGCCCCGGGAGCTGGCGAAGGTCAAGGCCTTCATCGCCCTGCACCGGGTCTATGGGGTGGACCTGAATGCGACGGCGGTGGAGCTGGCGGAGGTGTCCCTGTGGCTGGACACGATGGTGGAGGGGCTCAGCGCCCCGTGGTTCGGCTTGCGGCTGCGGCGCGGCAACTCCCTGGTGGGGGCCAAGCGGGCTCTCTACGATGTGGCGGCGCTGAGGAAGAGGGCGTGGCTCTCGACGGCGCCGGTGCCCGAGCCGCTGTCCCGGGTGGGGAGCGCCCTTGATGCGGCGGGCCCGGATGCGGTGCGCCGCGTGGGCTCGGCGGTGGAGGTCTCGCACCGGATTCATCATTTCCTGCTGCCTGCATCGGGCTGGGGCTCGGCGGTGGAGGTCCCCAAGCAGGTGCGCGACCTGATGGACGCGGCTCATCTCAAGGCTCTCAAGGCCCTCAAGGCCTGGCGCCGCTCGGTGACCAAGGCACCGACGGCGGCGCAGGCCAGGCGCCTGACGGCGCTGGCCGCCCGGGTGGAGGTGCTGTGGGAGATGACGCTGCGGCGCTTGTGGATCGCGGAGGCGGAGGCCTCCCGGCGCATCGAGCTGTGGGGGGCCGAGGAGGAGGCTCCCGCCTCCCGGGTGAGCCGGGAGCAGATCGAGGACTTCCTGGCGGATGAGTCCTCGGCGTACCGGCGCCTGCGGCTGGTGATGGATGCGTGGTGCGCGCTGTGGTTCTGGCCGCTGAACCGGCCCGAGGCGGCGCCCCCGGACCTGGAGGACTGGATCGGGGCCCTGGAAGGGGTCCTGGGCACGGGCGGGAAGGCGAACCGCCTGGTTCCTGCGGGTGCGGCGAGCCTGGCGGATGCGGGCTCCTGGGACGAGCTGGAGGTGGCCGAGCGCACGGAGATCCAGTTCAGTGGGGCGCTGCGCGTGAGCGAGGTGAGGCGGGCCCACCCGTGGCTGGGCGTGGTGGAGGAGGTGGCCGCGCAGCAGGGCTTCTTCCACTGGGAGCTGGACTTCGCCCCGGTCTTCGCCCGTGGGGGCTTTGACCTGCAGGTGGGCAACCCGCCGTGGGTGCGGCCCAATGTGGAGCTCGATCACCTGCTCGCTGAGGGAGACCCGTGGTGGGTATTGACGACGAAGCCATCGGTGACGGAGAAAACTGCGCGGCTCTCCTCGACCTTGAATCGGCCCGGAGTCCGCGATGTGGTTCTGAGCGCCGCGACTGAGACTCAGGTGCTCGGGGAGTTCATCAGTGACACAACCGCATACCCTGTAATGGAGGGACGGCCCGATCTCTACCGGGCCTTCATGTGCGCCGCGTGGGAGCATCAGGCACCGCAGGGCGTCTCGGGACTCATCCATATGGAGAGCCACTTCACTGACGCCAAGACCCCGGGCCTGCGGGCGGCGACCTATCGCAGGCTGCGCCGGCACTGGCAGTTCATCAACGAACTCCAACTCTTCGACATTCACAATCTGGTGAGTTACGGAGTTAACATCTATGGCGTAGAGCATCATCCATCATTCTTGCACGCGACATCGCTCTACCACCCCGATACGGTGCTGCGGTCGCTGGCTCATGATGGGTCGGGGGAGGAGCCCGGTTTCAAGGATCCTCACACAGGTAGGTGGGACTTGCGGCCGCATGCCTCCCGTATCCAGCAGGTGACGAGGGAGACGCTGCAGATCTGGCAGTCGGTAACGCAGGCGGAGGAGTGGCAGTCCACGCCGATGGTCTACACGGTCAATTCCGCGGCCGCCCGCACGCTGGCGACTTTGGCGGAGAGTCCGCGCCTCGCGGGCGTGGGCCTGCAGTTCTCCTCCGGATGGAATGAGACTACAGATTTCACCAAGGGGCGGTTCGTCAAGGACTGGGGTGCGACCTCCTGGGAGGATGCCATCCTGCAGGGCCCGCATCTGCATGTCTCGACTCCGCTGTACAAGCAGCCCAACTCCACGATGCGCAGCAATAAGGACTGGACCTCGGTGGATGTGGAGGCGCTGCCGCCGAGTGCCGAGCCGGTGACGGCCTACAAACCTGCGGGCGACCGTGCCACCTACGACCGCCTCTACACGCATTGGGGCGAGATCTCAGCCCGCAGCCACTACCGCATCGCGTGGCGCACTCAAGTCCCCACAACAGGCGAACGCACTTTGACCCCCGCGATCATCCCTACTGGCTCAGCGCACGTTGATGGACTCTTCGCTACAGGGTTTGATGGCAGTTCATTAGAGCGGCTGTCACTCATCGCAGGCTCACTTTCGTCATTGATCCTTGACTTCTCGGTTCGCTCGCGCGGCTTCAGCCATGTCCGAGGAACAGCGGTCGAATCGCTCGCAATTGCCAGTTTGGACCAGCCGCTCGCTTCGCGAGTGATCCTTCGGGCTTTGCGCCTTAATTGCCTGACGGAGGCGTATGCGGGTTTGTGGGAGTCGTGCTGGCAGGATGGGTTCGCAGAGGATGCTCCGATTCTTCCTCGGTATGATGAGCGTCCGGTGGGGCCGTTGTGGTCTCCTGGGGTGCCGCTGCGCCGGGCGGAGGATCGTCGGAATGCTCAGGTGGAGATCGATGTCATGGTGGCGGTGATGCTGGGTGTTCCGGTGGAGGATCTGTGCACGATCTACCGCACCCAGTTCGCGGTGCTCTACGATTATGATCATGGTCGGGGCCAGGGCGCGTACGTGTATGACGCGAATGGCCGCCAGGTGCCCACGCCCGTTCGTAAGGCATGGGAGAAGCGCGACCGCCCCGCCTCGGATGCGGACATTCCCCTGGAGGAGCGCACCCACACCCACCCGGGCTCGGGCGTCTCCTACGTCTACTCCCTCCCCTTCCGCACCCGCGACCGCGAATCCGACTTCCGCACCATCTTTAGCACTCTAGGCAACCCACCAGATTCCCTTTAGATTAGATCAGAACTCCCCCAGGCAGGAAGCATCATGACAACTCCTCCAACTGCGAAGAAATCAAGTGACGTATTTGGAATTTCAAATACAATTCACATCGATTCATATATCGATAGAGGTAGTCTTGATGAGAAAATGGGGGTATTGCTTGCTCGACCACAGCATATCGCACTCAAGGCCCCCTCCAAGGCGGGTAAAACATGGCTACGCAAGAAAGTCCTTCTTAACCCGATCGAAGTACAGTGTAGGATCGACCAGAAGGTCGACGATATTTACATTTCTGCATTATCCACACTCGGCATCAAACTAACCATCAATCGCACAACACGCAACTCCTTCTCTGGCCATGCAGAGGTCGAAGCTGAGGGGGGATTCAAGTTATTTGCCGCCGCACGAGCAAGGCTATTCGGGAGTGCCGCACACGAAACCACCACAGAGCACCAAGAACTCAAACAATCCATTCAGAACCTTGATTTCATAGCAGAATGCATCAAAGAATCTGGACGCCGCCTGGTGGTTGAGGATTTTCACTATCTTTCACGAGAGCAGAGATCCCTTTTTGCTTTCGAGTTGAAGGCGTTATGGGAACTCGGCGTGTTTGTGATTGTTGTAGGAGTTTGGGAAGAAACAAACTACCTACTCTCATTGAACCATGATCTTTCAGCCAAGGTCGAGGAGGTGCCGGTCACCTGGACGCACGATGATTTGAAAGCAATCCTCACATCAGGGGGTGCAGCCTTGGATGTGAGATTTTCCGATAAGGTGGTCGATGAACTAATAGGTCTAAGCTACGGAAGTGCTGGCATCTTTCAGGCACTTACTTTAAAGACGCTCGACGCTGCAGGAATATTCCACAAACAAGCAGCATTGACTGAGATCACAGATCTCGCTCTGGTTTCTGAAGCGGCAGCAGGCTACGCACAACAGATCCGCTCAATTTACGGGGACTTTGCAAAGAAGGTCACAAACGGAATTCGGCAGCGAAAGAATTCCACCGGAATCTATGCGCATGCCATGAAGGCAATCATGGAATGCTCGGATGATCAACTGATGGCAGGAGTAAGTACTCACAACATATTTAAGGTCGCACACGCGCGCCAGAACAGGATCCAGCTTAATAACTTGCGGAACATTCTTGGAAAACTGGAGACACTCCACACGGACTCAGAAGGTCGAGGGCTTATCATTCAATATAATGCAGACGACGACAAGGTGTCAGTGGTAGATCATCAACTCCTTCTCTATAGGAAGTTCCGAGAAGACCCGTGGCCTTGGGATGAAGTTCTCGCTGAGATGGATTCTCATTCCTCAAACGAAACAGGATACGAGGCTGACACGAGCGAGTGAGCCCGAGTGACGTCTAGTTCATATATCTCAGCCCTATGACCATCCTGTGCCCCAGTCTCCAGGCCGAGCGCATCCGCGCCTCGATCGTCGACTACCTGTCGACGACCTTCGCGCTGACCGATACCGAGTCCCGCAGCGCCCTGGCCGATTTCCTCCAAAGCCCCGAGCGCGGGGTCTTCACCGGGCCCTTCGTGCGCCTGCGCAATCAGGTGGCTAGCGGATGCCGAGCCGTCGGTCCGCTTCACGTGAACGAATACTCCCCTTTCTAGGAGAGCATCACAATCCTCAATTCGACTTTTCCTTGACCTTATCGATATCAGAGCGCGATCGAGGCAGACTCCATCATTCACTTCAGCTAGTTTCTGATTGTACGTCAGTTCGTCATCATACTCTTGTGCCCACGGAATCATCTGCATCTGGTTCGGTCGACTGAAGATCTCTCGAACACGTCCCAGAGCTACTTCAGCGTAGTCGCTTTCAATTGCATACCAACACCCACTGTGCAGGAAGTGTTTCTTTCCGTCAGGATCCGCTTCAAAAGACAACCATTTTTGCGGGAATCTTGCGACTCTTAGCGTCACCATCGATATTTTCGAGCAGCATCACCGACGTGGAGGCAACAATGGTGAGTTAGATCGTTACGATCAGTTTCAGGAGAGTAACTACTTGGACCGCATACGATCGCCTTGGACAAGTCTCTGTGACAACAACCCGCTCGGACTAGGCGGACGCAGAATCTAGAAGGACGCCAGAGGGAGCCTTTGCTGCATCGTCGACGAAGCCGATTTCCACCGTCGCCAGTGACGGTAGATCCTGAGGCGCTGACCGACTGCGAGGACACGAACCAGCGACCTGCGGTCGTATGACCTGACTCGTGACACCTTGGTGGGTTGTGGGTGGGCTGGTGTGAGTTTTCGTTGTTATTGCGGTGTCGGGGGTCTGGTGGTGGGGCACTAAGAGACCATATGGTGCGGTGGTATGAGCCCGTTTCTACGCAGGGTCAGGACCTCCTCGGGGGCCACGGCGGTGCAGATCGCGGTCAAGGAGGACGGCGTGCGCCGGATCGTGGAGCACCTGGGCTCAGCCCATAACAAGACCGAGCTGGCGGCCCTGCCCTGACTCGTGACACCTTGGTGGGTTGTGGGTGGGCTGGTGTGAGTTTTCGTTGTTATTGCGGTGTCGGGGGTCTGGTGGTGGGGCACTAAGAGACCATATGGTGCGGTGGTATGAGCCCGTTTCTACGCAGGGTCAGGATCTCCTCGGGGGCCACGGCGGTGCAGATCGCGGTCAAGGAGGACGGCGTGCGCCGGATCGTGGAGCACCTGGGCTCAGCCCATAACAAGACCGAGCTGGCGGCCCTGC
>NZ_JAGFOU010000030.1 GCF_017592395.1 Actinomyces bowdenii | reverse complement strand
CCAACGGCGATCTCACCAAGGCCCAGAAGCAGTCCAACAAATCCCTGAACAACATCCGATACGTCGTCGAACGAACCATCGCACACATCAAATCATGGAAGATCCTATCCCACGACTACAGGCGCCCACTGGACACCTTCAAAGAAACCATCACAGCCACCCTAGCCCTATACACCTACACCAACCCCTGAATAACCTTCGAAGAACGACTGGGCGGCCTTGCTGCGGTCGACATAGATTTTTGTGCGCTTATCGGCAGGGAGCCACATCCTCCTGGTCTCCGTCTCGTGCTCAACCCGGACCTCATCGACGGCGTAGACCTCTCATCCCTGGGCCAGCAGGTCCTCGACCTGGTCTGTGACCTGCGCCATCCGCTTGTTGATGACCTTCTCATCACACCGCTTGTCGAACGGGTCGGGCAGCTTGAAGGTCATGCCCAAGAAGCGCATGAGCAGTCGGTAGGAGGAGTCCGACTTGTACTCGACATCGAATATGGTCCTCACTACATCGGCCAGGGCGGGCACGTCCCAGAAGTCGGCGCTGATGCCGGACTGCGAGGGTGGCTTGCTCAGGACCTCTTTGAGTTGTTCTTTTTGTTCTCGGGTAAGCTTGGCGGCGTTCTCATTACCCGCATGACCGGTGATCACCGAGTGCAGCCTGGTGGCACGCCACGCAGACAACCATTCTTTAACCGTCCTGACGGTTCGGCCCACCATCTCCGCGATGAAATCCAGGTCAACGCCGTGCGAGGCGTAGAGAATAGCTTCGGCTTTCAGTCGAATGAGGATCAGGCTGTCGCTGCGCTTTTTCCATCCGAGGAGGGCCTGCCGCTCTTCGACCGTGATATCTACCTGCATGCAGGTATTCTACAACGACCGGCGCCATCATTTCCATCCCGAAAGACTCCTAGGATACGGCTTTGTTTAATTTCAGCCATATCATCATACCGCTGTCCACATCTTTGACTATGTCGCCGGCCCGGCCAGCGGACTGCTAGGCCTGGGATTCAGGCAGCACCAGTGCTACACCGGCTTACCGATACCACCGATATTAATCTGGCACGTGATAACAACACTTCGGCGGTAGCGGTCTGTCTAGAGAAGACCCTTTACAGCACCCTTCAGGCCTGTCTGAGCGTCCCCAATCGGAGAGCCAACACTCTTAAGGCTTTAAATCGCTGAAGACAGGCTGAGTTTACTCACTTTATTCCGACTTTTCCCTTAGGGCGAATAAACATCACAAAAAAACAAATTGTAAGCATAATTAAGTACACGCCAACACCAATTCTAGAGTACTGGAGGATGTCAGGAATAAAGCCCACACTTCGATCGTGCACACCAAACAACTCACCAAGCTTAATTGCTGCATGAGGTAAGAAAGGGAAGGCCACTACGAAAAACATCCCTATTCCCAACCCCCATTGAATTCTTTTTACCATCCAACCATATAGGAAAGATCGCTCATGATTCCTGTAAAATAATGTCGGGATATTAGCGGTATAGTAGGCTAGAAGAAAAGCGTAGGAAGGGCGCTTAGCAAAAAGTCCTACGGTTTGTTCGTTCCAGTCGCTGAGAGGCGTTCTTTGTGTAGAAAAGTACCAATAAATGCACAAGCAAATTCCGAACAATAGTATCAATAATCCGGGAGTGACAGTATGTGCGCGACGAGGGTAGAATGTTATAGCCCACTTGATTATATCGCTAGAATGATTCTCATTTATATGTGCCCAACTTCCGTCTCCATATAGTGACGCTTGATACGGCGTCGGTTGTTGCATATCATATAAAGCAGCTGACTTTATACGTACATCTGGAGGAACTACGATTTTAATACTGGAGGCTCTTCTTGATCTCAAGGCTGCAGGCCCCGTCGCCAACATCGCCTGCTTCAGTTTTCTGTGCGGAAAGTCAAGAGTTCTCCGTTCGCGTAACTTCAGTATAGAAAAATCATAACTCTTCTTCGCCTTGAGAATTAGAGGCTCACGGCTTCTCATTCTGAGAAAATCTGAGTAGATTTCAGGATCGCTCATTAATGAATTCCATAATTCTTCACACTGAGTAGAATGGTTAGCGCATGATTGACCACGTAATTTTACTCCTTGTCTTAGGTTTGCTGTCCCATTAATTACGGCAACTATATGGTCTCTAATACAACTTGGAAGACTGGAAGAACTAGAGAGTTTTCTCTGGCATGATTTTAAAAACCGCCACTCCGTGTATCCATGCCTGAATGACAGAGGCATCAGTTGCAACGATTCTCCGGAGTTGGCCTTGCAGTCGAATTCCAAAAAAGTGTGTCTTTGACGCCATCCAAGTGGTATATAATAATGCTCAGAGCGTTCGTGATTAATACTCTCTTCAAATTTAGCCTTATCTATATCAATACTAAGGTGCTCTACATATGTGCCCGCTCCATCAGCAAAATCGAGAGTTATAATAGAGCGACTTCTCCATGAAACATAACTATTTTCCAATGCTTCTATCTGAGAATAGATAGTAGAACGATCCTCAAGAAGTTCTTCTTTATCCGAATCGTCTTTAGGAATAAAGTTGCTTGAGGTGGCATTTTCATTATACATTTTGTATCAACACCTTTACACACTGCCGTACATACCCGCAAAATGCTGGTTAACTTAGAAGCGAGACGTAACTGTATGACAAACAGGGCCAACAGAACTTAGAAACTTAGATTAGACCAAACTCTATGATGCGAATCAAAGTCTAATATTAAACAGGGCTTGCCATCACGAGGGGTGCAGCGAGACCCACTAATCTGTGGTTATATTGTCGGGGTCGTCAATTATGTTGTAGCGATTAAAATACTTTCTAGCACCTTTTGGCCCTATGCAGGCCACGGGATCAAGCGGATCGACAGGGTCTCCTGTCACGATGATGTCGTCCCCCGGTTTCCAAGTTACACTCGCCCACCATTGCGAGATCCGAGTCCGCAACTTTTCCATTTTTTTTGCGGTTGGATTCGTTGGATAGATCGCTACAGTTGCCATGGTGTCATCCTTTTCTTCTGCCGTTGCTTCACGGTTGTGTGTACGCATCTGGCATAACGCCTCTTGGCAGGCAGTCGCTCCAAGTTGTGCTGCTACCTCACCCGGCACTACAACCTGTTCACTGCAGTCTGCTACCTCGTGGTGCAGTGGTGCTGCGTCCGTCCCTTGGCAAGGCTGGTATTCGCTGGAGTTTGTGGGGTGTTCAAACTCAGTCATAGACATTCCTGTTTACAATTACATGATCTCCTTGCATTGTAAACGAGATGGCAGATTAAGGCAATACCTTTGGGGTATTCTGTTCGTCCTCGCCGCTGTCTATTGTCTATTATGCGCGCACTACCGTATGGAGTTCTGTCCAATGGGTGCTATCTGCCCATTATGGCTCGGCACGTTCTAACCGTCGGTGTACATCATGCGCCGCGTCTTTCGGAGCGTGCCGTGCGAGCAAATCAGCACTTGGCCGCTGGTCAACATCGTCGGAACATCAAATGCCAACGCGGATTAACGCGCCTTTGAGGTCGAGTGAGCCACCAGCCAGATCCTCGGCATATTCGATGCCGCGAGGCATACGCCTTCCGAACGTATCGTTGCAAGCGCGCCAAGGCAGAACGAGGGGAAGCATAATTTTTTTCGACTGAGGGCGTCACCTGAGTCTCTGCTCGCGGAAGAAGCACGTACAGGGACTGGCCCAGCTCAGCAACAACCAAAGCAATACCAACTAGAATATCTGCAGGGATATACCAGAAACTAAAAGGACCACGTGTGCGTGGGGTACTGGCAAGCGCCCAATCTGCTGACCGCTTGATCTGTTGGGCCTCGCTGACCCAGTGCGCACTCACATCGTGGCGCATGACTCCTCATCCAGTACCACGCCTTTCGGCGTCCCGATCGTTGCCCACCCTAACGATGCATGAGCTTCGATCCAAGTAGCCGTTCTCTCTCGCCAGCAAGATTCTCGGAATCCTACAACAGAGTTGTAGAAACCCAAGCAGCAGCGGTGATAAAACGACACGAGCCTGGACTACCCCTTGGGTAACCCAGGCTTTGCACTTTCAGCGTAAGACATCGAAGCCAATGGTGCAAGTCGTGTGACGATCCCCATACATGTGACCTTTGAGGTCTCCTGGGCTGGCTGACCACGCATCTCCAGTAGGCCGTTCAAGCACACTGCCAACGGCCAGAGATCATCCGCCGCCTCCCCCTACCACTCCCACCCGAACCCGCTGAACAGTCCACCGTGGACGTCGCGCAGCACCAGGGTGGCCTGCTGGTGGGCGTCCAGGCCGGTGCGGTTGTAGCGGCTGGCGGTTTGGGGGCGGGCGAAGGGGCTGGCCCCCTCATAGGCCCAGATGCTGCGGGGCGCTTCCCCGATGAACCGCACCCGGATGGTGGCCAGCAGGCTACGGGCATGGAAGGCCCGGCTGGCCAGCAGCAGCGGCTCAGCCACCGCCTCATCCTGAGGATCGGGCTCCAGGCGGAAGGCCAACTGGTAGCGAGTGGCATCCCGCATCGGGGCCGGCTGACCACTCGCTGGGTCGATGTGCCAGAAGTGATCACTCCACCCCGAGCCGGCCACCTCCCGGGAACGCACCACGAACTCCCCAGCCGGGTCGGCACTCACAACGGCGGGATAGGAACGGGCAATGGTCAGGTAGTCCACCTCCCCGGCCATGTTGGCCAGGCGGTAGCGCTCCACCGTGGCCCGCCAACGCCGCTGGGCCACCACCACCAGCGTACTGGTCTCCTCATAGACCACCCCACCATGCATCTCAGGCACATCCAGCACCAACGGAGCCTGGGCGTAACGGCCCGCCACCAGCCGAGCATGAAGCAACCGCATGCCCGCCTCCTCACGATGAGCCACGGTCTCCATGCTGCACCCCAGGCGATCAGCCACCACACGCCTCCGCGCCAGCAGCCCACCGCAACCGGCCGTGGCCTGGCTCAGCCCATAGGCATCCAACAGCACCTGGGGCAACTGGGCATCGTCCTCCTCCAGGGATCAGATCGCCGAGACGAAGCGATGACGCAACCGCTCAGAAGAATCCTCCAGGCTGGCACGCAGCGCCTCATCGACCAACGGTGCGCCCGCCAGGCGCGCCGCGGTGAAGCCCGCCCGCTTGCGCAACCAGGCCAACTCACGCAACAACCACGCCGCATCCTGCTCATCCAACCGCGCCCCAGTCTGCCTGCTACCCCCACCCCACAGACAGCCCCACCAGCCAGACCCCCACCACCCCACTGGCCAGCCTGCTCACCCCCACCTACCCGGACACCGAGCCCACTTCCCCATCCCAGCCAGACACCACCGACCACACCACCCCCAGACACGCCACAACCCCCGGCAGTCCGGGGACCGTCGGGGGTTCGAGTAAGCAGGGTATGGCGGAGAGGGAGGGATTCGAACCCCCGGTGCGCCAGGCGCACAGCGGTTTTCAAGACCGCCACATTCGGCCGCTCTGTCACCTCTCCATGCCCCGCCGTGGCGGGACGAGGCCCGAGACTACCACCACCGGGCCCGGGCCGCAGCCGCACGGCTGCGGCGACCGGCGGGCTCCTGCTACTTGCGCCCGAAGAAGCCCCGGCGGCGCGGCTGCTGGGCGTGCACCGGCAGGGCCGAGGCGGGGTCGTCGAGCCGCCCCTCGGCCAGCGCCTGGCCCATCGCCGGCCACACCGGCAGGCGGGGCATGAGGGTCATCTGGAGGGCGTGGTAGATGTCCGGGTGCCCGGCCCAGGTGCGAGTCGAGGGCGCGTTGCCGGCGTCGAGCTCGTGGGTCCACACGCCGGGGGCCTCGATGAGGTACTCCTCGGCGAAGTCCAGCCAGGAGCGGTAGCAGTGCTCGTACAGCTCGACGTCGATCTCGCCCCGGCCATCGTCGAGCAGCGCCCGGCGCAGGGCCGCCGCCGCGCTCACGCCCTCGCACACCACCCAGTGCATGCGCTCGTGCACCACCGGCTTGCCCGAGAAGTCGGTGGTGTAGACGAAGCCGGGCTCGCCGTCGACCCTCCAGCCATCACTGCGGGCGCGGTCGAACAGGGACTCGGCGGCGTCGAGCATCCACTCGGGCACGGGCAGGGCCCGGGCCACCAGGGCGCCGCGGGCCTGGACGGTCAAGCGCGCCCACTCCAGGCCGTGGCCGGGGGTGACCCCGTAGGGGCGGAAGGGGTGGGCCGGCTGGTCCCGGTTGTACTCCAGCTGGGGGCGCCAGGCGGTGTCGTAGTGCTCGGGCAGGCGCCAGTCGTTGCCGCGGGCCTGAACATTGACCGCGAAGTCGATGATCTGCACGGCCCGCTCCAGCCAGCGCACATCGCCCGTGACATCGGCGGTGACCAGGTAGGCCTCCACCGTGTGCATGGCCGCATTGATGCCGCGGTAGTCCTCGGGATCGGTGAAGTCGACCGCGTAGGACTCGATCGGCAGGCCGTGGCGCTCATCCCACCAGTGGCGCTCCTGGAGCGCCATGGCCTCGCGCAGCAGCTCGTGCGCCCCGGGGCGGTCCGCGGCCGTGGCGGTGGCCGCGGCCAGCAGGACGAAGGCGTGCTGGTAGCACTCCTTGCGGCCCCTGGGGTCCACGGGGACGCCGTGGCCCTCGGAGTCCAGCTCGTGCTCCACTGCCGAGTACCAGCCCCCGTGCTCGTGGTCGCGCAGCACCTTGCTCAGGGTCCGCACGCCGTGGTCGGCGTAGCGGCGGCAGCCGGGGATGCCCATGAGGGCGCCCAGGGAGAAGCAGAAGGTCATGCGGCCGGTGATCCACAGCTCCACGGGGTGCGAGGCGTCCACGGCGCCGTCGGGTCCGATCCAGCCGAAGCCGGCCGGGACGGCGGCGGCGCGCGCATAGCCCAGCAGGGCGTGGGTCTCCTGGGCGAGCCAACGATGGTGCTCCGGAGCACCGAACCATCCCAGTCCCATGGGTCCTCCTCGACCTCGCGGATGAAGGGACGGCGGTGGCGCAAGGTGGTGGTGGAGGTCGCACCACCGCCGTCCGAGCGCAGGCTACCAGGAAGTCCTCCCCCCGTGTCCAGCGCCACTTCTCAGTCGTGGGATGCCCTGACGGCGGCGCCCTCACTTCTGGGGCCAGGCCTCCTCGGCCCGGCCCAGGGCCTGCTCGGAGGTCAGGGAGCCGGTCGTCCACTGCTCCAGGGAGGACCACAGGGCGTCGGTGCCCACGGCCACGGGCATGCGGTCCGAGGCGTCCATGCGCACCGCCGCCTCCCGGGACTGGAGCAGGGCGCTGGAGCGGCGGGCCACATCACTCGGGATCTGGGAGGGGTCGACCCCCCGGTGGGCGGTGGCGATGCCTCCCAGGGCGGTGCGCTCCTGCGCCCACTGGGCGGAGGTCAGGTAGGCCATCACCGCGGTCTGGGCCTCCCCCCGGGAGAAGGCCACCAGGTATTCGGCCCCCACCAGCACGGGGTCGCCCCCCTGCTCATCGGTGGGCAGGAGGAAGGCCGAGACGGCGCCCTTGGTGCTGATGCCGCCCATGTCCGCACCGCCGGGGCTCGCACTGGCGGTGGCCGGGGAGGCCGCCTGACCGGAGGCGGCCTGCCCACTGCCGTCGGTCCCGGCGCCCGGGGCCGAGGGACTGCGCGAGGCGACCGGGGCGGGGACCGCCTCCCCGCCCCTGAGGTCGGTGATCATCGTCCCCGCGGGCAGCTCGGACTCGAAGGAGGAGGAGGCCAGGAGCATGAGGCAGCGCCCCTCCACCAGCTGGGCGCCCGCCTCGACGGCGCTGCGGGCGGCGGCGGCCTGGCCACCGCCGGGCACATGGCCCGGGGCCATGAGCATCTGATCGACCTCCCCCAGGGCGCTGAGGGCGGAGGGGTCGTCGAGCGGCACGCTGTGGTCGGCCCAGGCCTCGTAGGCCCCCGGCCCCTGGGTGGACAGGAGCGCGGCCTCCAGCCAGTCGGTCATCACCCAGCCCGAGGCCTTGCCGTCGGCCACGCCCAGGCACCAGGGGGCGACCCGGCCGTCGGGATGGTCGGCGGCGATCTGCGCGGTCAGGGACTCCAGCTCGGCCCAGGAGGTCGGCACCGTGTACCCCTCAGCCGCGAAGGCCGATGGGGAGTACCACACGAGTGACTTGACCGAGGCCATGAGGGGAGCCGCGTAGGGGACCGAGGCGTGGATTCCCACCTGCCCCCACTGGCGGTCCCAGCCAAGCTCGACATTGGCGTTGACCGCGTCGGGCAGCGGCTGGACGACGCCGGTGTCGACCAGCTCGGCCGCCAGTCCCGGCTGCGGGATGATCGCCAGGTCCGGCATGCCCTCGTGGCTGGGGAGCTTGGCGGGCGAGGCCCCCGATTCAGTGGCGGTGTCCGCCCCCGAGGCCGCCAGGAGGTCCCCCTCCAGGGAGTCCGAGCCGGTGTGGACGATGTCGATGCCCGTGCACTGCTCGAAGGCCGCCACCGAGGCCTCGAACCGCTCAGCCTCGGCACCGCCCAGGGAGGAGGCCACGGTGACCTGCGCCGGGGCCACGTCGTAGGCCTCGAAGGCCGCGCAGGCATGCGCCCTCTCACCATCGGAGCCCGCCGAGGGCGAGCAGGCGGCCAGGCCCGCGGCGGCCAGGGCCACGGCGCAGCCCGCGGCCAGGAGCCGGGAGGAGGGGCGGGCGGGGAGGTGGAGCATCAGTCGTTCTGCCTTACTCGTTCCACGAGGGCGTCCAGGACGGCGGCGCATCCCTCGCGCCACACCGGTTCGGTGAGGATGTCGCCGCGCTCGCGCACCCACTGCGGTGCGCTGCCCATGACGACGCCGACCCCGGCCCACTCGATCATCTCAACATCATTGGAGCCGTCCCCCACCGCCAGGGTGCGGGCCGGATCCAGGCCCAGGCGCGCCACCAGCGCATCCAGGGCTGAGGCCTTGGTCACGCCCTCGGGCGCCACGTCGAGCCAGGCGGTCCAGCCGATGGCGTACTCCACCGAGTGCAGTCCCGAGCCGGCCACCAGCGCGGAGAACTCGTCCACGGACATGCCCGGGGCCCGCAGGACCACGCGGGTCACCGGGGTGGAGCACATCTCATCGAGGCCCACGACGACCTGGTCCTCGATGAGCTCGCCATTGGGGAAGGGCCGGGAGACCTTGAACCCGACCCGGGGGACCTCCACGGCCACGATCCCCTCGGGGACGGCGGCCAGAAGGGTGGAGATCGCGGTGGTGGGGTCGAAGGAGCGCTCATCGACGATCTCGAAGCCGTCGGGGGCGCCCGGGTCCAGGCGCAGGGTCAGGGCGCCGTTGGCGCACACCAGCCAGCCCTCGGAGATCCCCAGGTGGCGGACCACCGGCAGGGCGGCGTCGATGCCGCGCCCCGTGGAGATGACCACGGCCGCTCCGCAGGCCCTCAGGCGGGCGATGGCGGCCATGACCCGCTCCGAGACGCCGCCGTCCAGGTCCAGGATGGTGCCGTCCACATCGAGGGCCACCAGGAGGCCCGGGCCCGGGGTCAGGGGCGCGCCGCCCTGCTCCTCCAGGCGCTCCAGGTCGGCCATCCGCTCCTGGATGAGGGCGTGGTAGGCCTCGTGGCCCAGCGGGTCGCGGCGCAGGCTCCTGGTCCACTCGGCCGGCAGCCCCAGGGGCACGACGGCCGGGCCCGAGGCGGGGGCGCCACCGCCGTCGGCGGCACGGGAGGCGGGTCGGGACATCTCAGCGCCCCGCAGGCTCGATGACCTCCAGGCCGCCCAGGTAGGGGCGCAGGCCCTCGGGCACCCGCACGGAGCCGTCGGCCATCTGGTGGTTCTCCAGGAGTGCCACCAGCCAGCGGGTGGTGGCCAGGGTGCCGTTGAGCGTGGCCACCGGAGCGGTGCCTCCCTCGCGGCGCTCGCGCACGGCCAGGCGCCGGGCCTGGTAGGTGGTGCAGTTGGACGTGGAGGTGACCTCCATCCAGCGCTCCTGGGTGGGCAGCCAGGCCTCGCAGTCGAACTTGCGGGCGGCGGAGGACCCCAGGTCCCCCGCGGCGGTGTCGATGACCCGGTAGGGCAGCTCGACCAGGGCCAGCATCTCCTCCTCCAGGGCCAGGAGCCTCTGGTGCTCGGCCTCGGCCTCCTCGGGGCGGCAGTAGGAGAACATCTCGGCCTTGTTGAACTGGTGGACGCGGATGATGCCGCGGGTGTCCTTGCCCGCGGCCCCCGCCTCGCGCCGGTAGCAGGTCGACCACCCCAGGTAGCGCCGGGGGCCCGCCGACAGGTCGAGGATCTCATCGGTGTGGTAGCCGGCCAGCGCCACCTCGGAGGTGCCGGTGAGGTAGAGGTCGTCAGCGGGCAGGTAGTAGATCTCGTCGCTGTGGGCGCCCAGGAAGCCCGTGCCGCCCATGACCTGGGGGGTGACCAGGGTGGGCGTGGTCATGGGGATGAAGCCATGGGCCGTGCCCCTGTCCAGCGCCGCGGTCATGAGGGCCAGCTCCAGGCGCATGCCCCAGCCCTTGAGGAAGTAGAAGCGGGCGCCGGAGACCTTGGCGCCCCGCCGGGTGTCGATGATGTCCAGGCCCTCGCCCAGGGCCAGGTGGTCGGCGGGGGTGAATCCCTCCGCGGCGAAGTCACGGGGCCGGCCGCCCTCGTGGCGGAGGACCACGTAGTCCTCCTCGCCGCCGCTGGGGGCACCGGCGATGAGGTTGGCGAACTGGTGGGCCAGCTCGTCGAGCGCCTCGGCGGCCCGATTGGAGGCGGCCTCGGCGGCCTTGACCTGCTCGGCCAGCTCCTTGGCCTGGGCCAGGATCGCGGGGCGCTCCTCGGCCGAGGCCCGCCCCACCGACTTCGAGATGGTCTTCTGCTGGGCGCGCAGGCCCTCGAAGGCGCTCAGGGAGCTGCGGCGGGCCTCGTCGGCCGCCAGGATGCGGTCGACGAGCTCGACGTCGGCGCCGCGGGCACGCTGGCTGGCGCGGAAGGGCTCGGGGTTCTCACGAAGCGCACGCAGGTCGATCATGGGGCGAGTGTAGCCAGGAAGCCGGCCCCGCCCGGCCCCGGGGGCACGGGCCGGGGGCGCAGGAGGCGGGCGGACGGCATCCGATCGGGCACTGGGCTCACCGGGACGGCGCTCCCTCAGGCCGCGCCGGCGGACTCGTGGCGCCGGTCGCGGTACCTGGCCCAGGCCACCCGGATCTGCTCGGCGGTGACCTTGTTGTCCCACACGTCGCCGCGCTCGAGCCAGTGGATGAGCTCGACCACCTGCTCGGCGTCGACCTCCTCCTGGGTGCTGCGCAGGATCCGGGCGACCGCCTCCGCATCGATGTAGTCGGTGACCATGCCGCAGGCCCCATCCAGGATGCTCAGCAGGGCGCCGGCGGACAGCTGGGCGCGCTGGCTGTAGGCGTGCCACGACTGGGCCAGCGCGGTGGTCAGCATCCAGGAGTCGTGGCAGGAGCCGTCCAGCGCCAGGCGGCGCCCTCCGGTGAGGTGCTCGGCGATGGCCCGGCGATCGGCGTCGTCCGCGCCCGCGTTGTCCAGGAGGTCGTCGATGAGGTGGGCCAGGTGGGCCACATCCACCGCGTGGCGCGCGCGCTGGGCGGCACGGGCCGCCTCATCCACCACTTCATCCACCACTGCTTCCACCACGACCTCATCGTCCTGCCGGCCCTGCCCGTCCAGCACCTCGTAAACAGCCTGAACCGCAGGAGCGCCCCGGGTGCCCTGGCCACGCCCCTCATGGGCGTCCGGGCCATCCGTGACCGAGCGGATGAGGGAGACCCCTCCGGCCTGGTCGCAGACCGAGATGTGCGCGGTCATGACAGGACGGCGCAGTTGTCCAGATCGCGGCCCCGGGCCTGGCCGGGGAGGCGATGGGTGCGCATGGGGCGGGCGTGGATCATCAGTGAACTCCTTGCTGTGGCGTTCGGATCGGCATCAGCCACCGGATCGGGTGCCCTCTGCCGTGCCCAGATCATGTCACTGGAATATAAAAATTTCCACTGGCGACGAACGCGCCTCCCCCGGTGAGAGCGTACTCCGCAACACCGCCACCGCCTGGAACGCAGGTTTCACAATCGGTTTCCGAGCGGCTCGGCCAGGGACAGGCGCCTGCGCCACTTGGTGCGTGTGGCGAACGCGACTCTGAGCTCGTAGAGGTCCTTGACCGAGGAGGCGATCTCATCGTCGGCCATGAGCGCACCGGTGCGCACCAGGAGCCTGGTGCGCAGGCTCAGGGGCCCGGGCACCACGCTCTCGCCCAGGAAGTGGATGAGCAGGTCCACCGTCAGCCGCGGATCGGCCGGATCGCGCCCCTGGAACGAGTCGGGACTGGTGGCCGAGTCCCGGCGGATGAGGTGGAGGGCGTCATTGGTCTCCACCACCAGGCGCAGGAGCCGCTCGCGCGGGGTGAGCCGGTCCACCGGCAGCATGACGCCGGGGTGGAGCTTGACCACCTCGCGCCACAGGGGCTCGACGATGTCAGTGCCCAGGCTCGTGGTCAGGGCCTCCTGGCCCTCCACCACGATCTTGCGGATACCGCCCACGGCGATGCCCGCCAGCAGCAGGGTGATGGTGCTCAGGAACAGGTAGTGGCGCAGCGCCGCCGAGCCGCTCCCCTGGGCATCCAGCAGGGTGAGCCAGCCCACGACGACGTAGCCGACCGCGGCCACCGCCGAGAGCGTGCCCAGCAGCAGGGACAGCCGCGCCAGGAAGGGCTGACGGGTGCGCAGCAGCGCGGAGGTGCTCCCCACGGCGCAGGTGATGACCGCCGCGGCGATCGTCGTCTCGTACAGGGCGTAGTACAGGAAGACCGCAGGGGACTGGGCCGCGGCCTCA
Source organism: Actinomyces bowdenii (assembly GCF_017592395.1). Lineage (GTDB taxonomy): Bacteria > Actinomycetota > Actinomycetes > Actinomycetales > Actinomycetaceae > Actinomyces > Actinomyces bowdenii. The sequence goes on along the minus strand of NZ_JAGFOU010000030.1, from coordinate 30,474 downwards.
TACGGGGGCAGGGCGCCCCAGGGGCCGGCGGGCATGAGGGCGAGCAGCAGGCACTCGACCAGGCCGATGGCCCCGGCGCTGATCCAGAGGCGCCGGGCGGCCCTCCTGGAGATCGATGGCCGCCGGAAGGTCAGGACCAGGATGAGCACCGAGGACAGCGTCACCAGGAAGACCAGGCGCTTGAGGAGGTCGAGCAGGGCCAGGCCCGGGTAGAGGGCCTCCGCCTCGCGCAGGAGCGTGGCCAGGAGCAGGGTGATGGCCGCCCCGCGCAGCAGGACCGTGCGCGGCCCCCGGCCCTTGTGCAGCAGGGTGACGACACCGACCAGCCCGACTGCCACACCGATCCCGAGGAAGGATGTCATGGACGTCATCATGATTCTCACGCTTTCTGTGCGTCCGGGGACTCGGGCGACCCGGGGTGCGGGCCCCGGGGGATGCGCCCGCGGGGGTGGGGTGGTCGGTTGCGGTCGAGCGCTGCCATCAGGGGGCCGTCCGCATCCATCCGGTCGTCTCGGGCGGGAGGACCGGGACGATCGTCGTCGGGCGTGGGCTCCGATGATCGCGGGCGGCGAGGGCGATCCTCATATCGTACAAGTCCCGGATGGACGACACGAGGGGATCATCGGCCCGCAGCGCCCCCAGGCCCACCAGCACGCGGGTGCGCCGGCTCAGGGGACCGGGCACCGCCTGCTCGCCCAGCACGTCGACGACCATCTGGGCCATGGCCCGGGGGTCGAGCGGATCAGGCGGGCTCTGGGCGCCGCGGCGCATGCGGTGCAGGGCGTCATTGGTCTCCACCACCAGGCGCAGGAGCCGCTCGCGGCGGGTGGGCTGGTCCACCGCCAGCCTGACACCGGGGTGGAGCGCCACCACCTCGCGCCACAGGGGCTCGACGACGTCGGCGGCCACGCTCATGGTCACCGCCGCCCGGACGGCCGCCATGAGCCGATGGAGCGCTGAGGCGGTCATGCCCACCAGCAGCAGCGTGATCGTGGCCAGGAAGAGCCGCCGCCGCAGGACGAGGAGCTCGAGGCCGGAGCCCTGGCCCACGGAGAGCCAGCCGACGCCCACATAGCACAGTGAGATCGCGGCGGCCAGGGTCAGCAGCACCAGGGACAGGCGGGCGATGAAGGGCTGACGGGTGCGCACGAGGGCCGCGACGCTGCCCAGGGCGCAGAAGACGGCGGTCCCAGCGATGGTGGCCTCGTAGATGGCGTAGTAGAGGAAGGCCGCCACGGAGGTGTCGGCGTGGGCGTAGAGGAGGTCGCTGGGCGCGGCGGGCATGAGCGCCAGCAGGGCGCACTCGATGAGGCCGATGACCGCCGCCCCCGCCCACACCCGGCGGACGGCGCGCGGGGAGACGGCGGGGCGGCGGAAGGTCAGGACCAGGACCACCACGGCGGCCAGGGCGACGAGGAAGATGAGCCGCTTGAGCAGGTCCGCCAGGGGCGGGCCGCCATCGATCCCCTCCAGCTCCCGCAGCAGGGCGGAGGCCAGGAGGGTCACGGCGATGCAGCGCAGCAGGAGGGTGCGCGTGCCCGTGCCCCTGTGGATCAGGGTGACGACGACGAGGGCGGCGCAGACGCCGACGATGAGGGCCGATGTCATCACGGCGCGTCAGTGCCTCAGTGAGTCGTCCGCGCTCCCCGACAGGAAATCGAGGAGGTCGGAGCTGTGGCAGCGGCGGTGGAGCTCGAACATCAGCCGCATGGCGGTCAGCTCGGCCCGCCGCTCCTGCGGGGTCTCGAAGGTGGTGCGGTAGCTGGTCGCGCTCTTCTCCGAGCACAGGTCCCCGTGCAGGATGTGCGCGAACTCGTGAAGGATGGTCTGGGTGCGGTTGAGCGGGGACAGGCGCGGGTCGTAGTAGACCTTGGCCGTGCTGCCCACCGAGACGGTCAGGCCGTTGACCTCCGCGCTCTGGAGCTCCTCGGGGATGGGGGTCAGGACCACGCGCATGCCCCGCACCCGCCCGATGGCCTCGCCCAGGCTCTGGACGGAGGGCTCCTCGGGCCAGGCGATGCTCTCGACGTCGTCCCCGGAGGGCTGCGGGCCGGTCAGCCCTGCGAGGGGTCGTCCAGCTGCTCGCTGCGGCGCGCGAGCTCCACGATCGCCCTGATGCTCCTGAGCGCCTCGTCGCTCAGCCCGTGGACCCGCATCGCGACCATCCGCTCCTGGGGCGTCAGGCTCTCCTCCACCGAGCCGCCCTCCTCGGAGGTGTCGATGAAGAAGGACAGCGGCACCTCGAAGGCGTCGGCCAGGGCCCGCAGGTGCTGGAGCCTGGGGTTCTGGGCCTGCCCGGTGCGCAGCTGGTGCAGATAGCTGACGGACATCGTCGAGATCCCCCGCTCCTCCATCCGCCGGGTGATCTCCTGCAGTGTAACGGGTCGCCCCAACGGGCCTGTGGTCTGTGCGAACAGCTCTTCGAGCCGTTGGGCGATACTCACGATGGACTCTCTCGTTTCGGGCGTGGTCAGGCACAGGGCCGCTCTCGGGACCGGCATCGGGCGCAGAAGCATCCCATACCGCCGGTGGACGGGCCAACCGGGGCGCTCGCACGCACTGCCCCGGAGCCCCGGCCCCCATCTGCTCGGCCGAGGCGGGCCGACCCCGACCCCCGTCGGGGAGCAGCGCAGCGCGCAGACCAGCCAGGGCACTCAACACGGGATTCATTATCACTCCTCCGAGCGGGAGGCGCGGAAGCGCCCACCGCCGGCCATACCAGGGCTCCAGCCCCGCCATTCTCCTTCTCCCCCGGACCTTACCCAAGTCGGGGGCAGTGAGAAAGATGTCCTGAGCACAGGCGCCCGGGGCCCCGAGGGCCGCCGAGGGGCGGCCGGGCCGCGGCGGGGCGGCCCTCCCGGCCCCACCCGGCCGGACGGGGGCCGCCGTCGCGTCCGGATCGCCTCACGATCGTTACCTGCGCTACATGAGCGTGATATCGCTTCTGAGGCTGATCCGATTGATTGGAGATGACCTATAGTGCTCTTCCGTAAGAAGGACCTCCAGAGCCCTTCACTATCACTTGTCATCACGTCCCTGAATCCCATCGACCACAGGAACACTCTCATGCCGACCTCCAGCCTGCCATCCTTCTCCCAGCTCAGAGCCTTCGTGGCGCTGTGCGATCACCAGCACTTCGGTGAGGCCGCAACCGCCCTGGGCGTCAGCCAGCCCAGCCTCTCCCAGGCGATCACCGCCCTGGAGAAGCGCGTGGGCGGGGAGCTGGTGGAGCGCACCACCCGCCGCGTCCTGGTCACCCCCCTGGGCGAGACCCTCCTGCCCTATGCCCGCGAGGCGGTGCTGTCCGCCGAGGCCTTCCGCGAGGCGGTCACCAATCAGGGGGCCGCACTGACCGGATCCATGCGCCTGGGCATCATCCCGACCCTGGCCCCCTACCTGGCCCCCATCCTCCTGGACGGGCTCATGGATGCCCTGCCCCAGATGAAGCCCGAGCTGCGCGAGCTGGTCACCGGCGACATCCTCGACCTGCTCGGCCAGGGCCGCCTGGACGCGGCCATCATCTCCCTGGAAGAGGAGGAGGTGCACCGCTCCACGGCGGTGCCGATGTTCGATGAGCCCCTGGTGGTGCTGGTCTCCGCGGACCACCCCTGGGCGGGGCGCGAGGACCTCCGGCCCGAGGAGCTCGAAACGCAGTCCGTCCTGCTGCTCGACGAGGGCAACTGCCTGCGCGAGCAGACCCTGGCCCTGTGCCAGCGCTACGGCTCCCAGCCGCCCCTGGCCGTGGCCACCACCCTGTCCACGGTCATCCGCATGGTGGCGCACGGCTCGGGCATCACCGTCATCCCCGAGGGCGCGCTGCGGATGCTGCCGCCCCAGGAGGAGTACGCAGTGGTGCGCTTCGAGGGCCGCGGCCCGGTGCGCCACATGAACCTGGTCCACCGCACCTCCTCCTCGCGCGGCGCCGAGTTCAAGCAGCTGGCCGAGGTCATCACCGACCTGGTGTGCAAGGCCGGCCTGCCCATGATGCCCATCGAGTCCTGAGCACCCGAGCGCCTCATCGCCCCGGTGCTCCAGCCCGCATGGGGCCGGCAGGAGCGCGGCCATCGGGCCAGCTAGCCTTGGCCCATGACTGCAGCGCGGCGGACGGGCCGGACCGGGCACAGCGGCTCCGAGACGGACCGCCCCCTGGCCTGCGTGGTGGTCAACCCCTCCAAGCACAAGGCGACGCGCGCCGTGGGCGATCTGCTGGGCAGGCGACTGCGCGAGGCCGGGTTCCGCGGTCCGGTCTGGCTGGAGACCTCCGGCGCCGAGCCCGGCGCCACCCAGGCGCGCCTGGCGGTGGCCAGCGGTGCGCGCCTGGTGGTGGCCGCGGGTGGAGACGGGACCGTGCGCTCGGTGGCGGCGGGGCTGGCCTCCACCCCCGCCGAGCTGGGGATCATGCCGCTGGGCACGGCGAACCTGGCGGCGCGCAATCTGGGCCTGCCCACCACCGACCTGTCCCAGGCCGCCGAGGTCCTCGCCTGCGACTCGGCCGGCCCCTGCGACCTGGCCTGGGTCTCCACCGACGCCGATGACGGGGCCGATGACGGGGCCCCTCCCGGCGGTCCCGGGGGCCCGGCCGGGGAGACGGCCACGAGCGCCGGGGCGGGCGGCTCCCCGCCCCCGGCCGGCTGCGACTCCTGGGCGCGCCCGACCCTGGGCCGCGAGCACGCCTGCATGGTGGTGGCAGGGATCGGCTTCGACGCCGGGCTGGTGGCGGCGACCCGCCCCATGCTCAAGGCCCGCCTCGGCTGGGGCGCCTACGCCCTGGCGGCCATGGGCAATCTGCGCTCCCCACGCATGGACCTGGTGCTCAGCCTGGCGGGCGAGCCGGGCAGCGCCCACCGCCCGGAGGCGCCCGCGGCGCCGCCCGCACCCGGTGGGCGGGCGGCGCCGTCGGGCACCGGGCCGGAGGGCGCGGCGCGGGGCGGCGCTCCCGGCCAGGCGGGGCGGCGCGTGGAGCGGCTGACGGCCCGCAGCCTGCTGGTGGCCAACGGGGGCCGGCTGCCGGCGGGGATCACGCTCCTGCCCCGGGCCCGCCTCGATGACGGCCTGCTGGACATCGCCGCCATCGACACCGTGGCCGGGCTGGTGGGGTGGGGCTCCCTGGCCAGGCAGGTGCTGCCGCCCTATGCCGCCGCCTACGCCGACCCCGAGCGCGCCACCGGCAGGGTGCTGCTGCGCCAGGGCAATGACGTCACAGTGCGCCTGGCGGCCCCCGCGCTGGTGGAGGTCGACGGCGATCTGCTGCCCCCCACCCGGGGGGTGCATGTGCGCCTGGAGGCCGGTGCCCTGCGCATCCGCCGGCCCTGAGCGCCGGCGCCCACCAGGGGCGGCCCATCGGGCCGGCCGCACCGGCCCGTGCCCGGCCTGTGACCCGCCCCGGGCGTAACGGGGCCCGCGGCCGACCCCCACCGGGGATTGCGCGCCAGCAGCCGCCTCCGGCCGTGACCTCATCGCAATCCGAGGGCTCGGGGCGGGTATCGTGGGCCGCCGTCAGATCCTCCAAGAGCACCGGCGCCCTCCGCGCCTCCGTCCCCGCGCCCGCGGCATCGGGGAGCGGCGGCGGACCGGCGGGGGCTCGATGGGGCTGATCGGCTCACGCACCACTGAGAGGGACGAGGGGATTCGATGAGCAGCACTGCCAATGGGTGGCCGCGCGCCGTCGTCACGATGGACGCCACGGGCCGGGCGCATGTCAACCTCTCCGGGGTGGTCACCTCCTTCGAGGAGGGCGATGCCGATGCGGTCCGCACCAGTGTCATCAGGTTCATCGTCCAGCGGGCCCTGGTGCTGGGCCGTGAGATCCCGGCCTCGATCACCGAGCCCGATGATCATTGGGAGATCATCATCCACCCCGATGGCATGGTCACTGAGAGCCCTCTGACCTCGCAGGACTCGCAGGGCCCGGGGCGGCCCGACGAAGGCGCCGCGCAGCCGGTGCAGCCTCCGATGGGACCGCCGATGGAGCCGGCGGCCCAGCCGGATGATCCTTTCACCGCGGGCTACGGGTACGTCCCCGCAGCGGCCCCCGACTCTCCCCCGGCCACCGGCCCGCTGGATGAGGCGGCCCCAGCGGGCCCGAGCGCCGCCCCGCCATCGATCCCGCCATCGATCCCTCCATCGATCCCCCCATCGACCGCGCCGGCCCATCACCCGGTCGAGCGGGCATCAGCCCCGGGCCCGGCCCAGGCCCTCCAGGTCCCGCCCGGCGGATCGGCCCGGCACGACACCGCCACGGCCTCGGTGGAGACGCCCCCGTCCATAGCCGCTCCCGGGCCTCCCCCGGTGCCGGCCGACCCCCAGGCCCTGGAGCCGCCGGCAGCGCCATCGGCTGAACCGGCATTCCCAGAGGCACTGCCCGCCTCGCCCTTCGAGACCGCCGCGAGCACCGGGGCCGCCACGATCCCGTCCACCACCGCGGAGGCCGGCCCCGCGGCGCCCGCCGCCTCCCCGCCCCCGGCCGGGCAGAGCGGTCCAGCCCTCTGGCCCGCGGGCGCAGCCGCCCAGTCCGATCCCCCTGGGCAGCCGGCCCCGGCCGGCCAGGCCCCGAGCCTGCTCCACCAGAGCCCGGACACCGCCTCCTGGCAGCAGGGGGTCCCGCCCTCCCCCCAGGAGGATCCCGCACCGGGAGCCGCCGCCGGCCCCCGGCCCGCCGACCAATGGCCGGGCCCCCTGGGAGAGGACCGGGCCCCGGCCCGCACCGGCCTGCGCGGGGCGATGAACCGGGTGGGCCTGAGTCTGCGGCCCTCCCGCAGCGAGCAGGGCCAGCGCCGCGACATCGCGGCTGTCGCGGCCCACTGGAGCGGCTCGCGCACCATCGCCGTGGTCAATGGCAAGGGCGGGTCCATGAAGACCCCCACCACCATCCTGCTCTCCGCGCTCTTCGCCCGCCATGGCGGGACGGGCGTCGTCGCCTTCGACAACAGCCCCGCCCGCGGGACCCTGGGCTGGCGCACCGAGCAGGGGCCCCATGGGCGCACGGTCATCGACCTGCTGCCCAGCATCGACCGCCTCCTGTCCCCGGAGGCCGGCCCGGTGGAGATCTCCGCATTCACCCACCACCAGGACGACGGCTTCGACGTGCTGCGCTCGCGCCCCGAGCTCCTGGCCGACGGCCACTGCCCCACCGATGAGGACTTCACCCGGGTCCACGGCGTCCTGTCCTGGTACTACCGCCTCGTCGTCGTCGACAGCGGCAACGATGAGGGCTCCCCGGCCTGGCGGGCCATGATCGCGCGGGCCGATGCCATCGTGGTGCCCACGATCACCCGCCCCGAGCACGCGGAGTCGGCCCGCCTGCTGCTCAGCGAGCTCGCGCAGCGCGACGCCCACGGGGCCGAGCTCGCCTCCGGGGCGCTCGTCGTGGTCTCGCAGAGCTCGGCCGCCGAGCCGGGGCCCGATGAGCTGGTCTCGCGCTTCCAGCAGATCGGCCACGAGGCCGTCGCCATCCCCTACGACCCGATGATGGCCGGGCGCCCCCTGCAACTGCGGTCCCTGGCGCCGGGAACGCAGCGCGCGTGGCTGCACGCCGCCGCCCGCCTCGCCGCCCGCCTGCACTGAGGCCCGGCACGCCTCGTCGTGGCACCGCGGCCTACCGGGCCCTGCCCTCCAGGACGTCGGCCACCCAGGAGCGGGCCACCACGAAGTCCTTGTCACTGGTGCCCGCCAGGACCATGACCGGGCGGGCGTCCAGGCGCGGGTAGGAGCCCAGGAAGCGCACCATCGGGCAGGTGCGGTGCAGGCCGATGAGGGCGGCCTGGACGCGCTCCTCGCGCACATGGCCCTCGACGTCGATGGAGAAGCGGTAGCGCCCCAGGGAGTCGCCCACCGGCCGGGACTCGATGCGCGAGAGGTTGACGCCGCGAGCGCTGAACTGCTCCAGCATGCCCAGCAGCGCCCCGGAGCGGTCGTGGGGGAGCTGGACCATGAGGGTGGTCTTGTCGGCACCGGTGGGCTGGGGGACCCGGCCGGGCCGGGTGACCTTGACGAATCGGGTGACGGCCTCGGGATTGTCGGCCACCCCGGCGGCCAGGACCTCCAAGCCGTAGGCCTGGGCGGCCAGCGGGTTGCACAGGGCGGCCTGGAAGCCCGGCTCCCCGTCGTCGGCCAGGGCCTGGGCCGGGGCCGAGGTGGAGGTGGCCGCGACGTAGAGGGCCTCGGGCAGGTTGTGGTGGACCCAGCCGCGGCACTGGGCCCAGGCGTGGGGGTGGGTGGAGATGGCGGTGACATCCTCCAGGCGGGTGCCGGGCCTGCCCGCCAGGACGAAGGTGATGGGCACGGCCATCTCCGCGGCGATGACCAGGGGCGTGGAGGCCACGAGGTTGTCGAGGGTGGCGTTGACCCCGCCCTCCACCGAGTTCTCGATCGGGACCACGGCGGCCTGCGAGGCGCGCGAGCGCACCCGGTCCAGGGCCGTGGGGACGTCCTGGCAGGGGTCGAGCTCGACATCCACGGGGGCGACCTGCCTCAGCGCCATCTCGGTGAAGGTGCCGGCGGGCCCCAGGAAGGACCAGAGGTTTTCCGTCATGGGCACAGGGTAGCGATCCGGCGGGCGGGTCGCCCCGGGGGTCCGCGGACCGGCGCCGTGGGGGGACTTCCGCCCGCCCCGGGCCTCGGACCGGCGCCGTGGGCCCTGGCTGCGCCGGGGGCGGACTGCTGGCACGCTGGTGCCATGTCGCATCCCCCTCAGCGGTTCCGCAAGCACGACGACGGCCCGGTCTCCACCCGCCTGGAGGCCCAGGGCCTGGAGTGGCTGGCCCGGGCCATGCCCGAGGGCGGGGCCCACGTGGTGCCGGTGACCACCGGCCCGGGCTGGCTGGAGGAGCCGCGACTGGCGACCACGCGGGTGACGCCGGGGGCGGCGCGGGCCTTCGGGCGGGCCCTGGCGGTGACGCATGCCGCGGGCGCCCCGGCCTATGGGGCCGCGCCCCCCGGCTGGGACGGCAGGGCGCGGATGGGCCGCTCGAACCTGCGCCTGCGGCCGCATGGGGCCGATCCCCGTGAGACCGGGGGCGGGCCGCGGCGGTGGGGCGAGTTCTACGCCGAGGACAGGATCCTGCCCTACCTGGGGCCCTCCCGGGACAACGGCTCGATCAGTGCGGCCGGGGCGGCGGTCATCGAGCGCCTGTGCTCGCGCCTGGCCGACGGCGTGCTGGACGCCGACCAGCCGGCGCTGGTGCGCCGTGCCGGCGGAGCCGGGGCACCGGTGGTGGCGCGCACCCATGGGGACCTGTGGTGCGGCAACATCCTGTGGGTGCCTGCCGATGAGGTGCGCGCATGGGCTCCGCCGCGGGCGGGGCTCGGCCCTGGGCCCTCTGGGCGGGCGGCCCCGGTCGGGGCGCGCGGCGGCGACCCGGTCGGGGTCCTCATCGACCCCATGGCCCACGGCGCGCACGCCGAGACCGACCTGGCCGCACTGGGGGTCTTCGGCCAGCGCCACCTGGACCTCATCTACCGCTCCTACGACGAGGTCTCCCCCCTGGCCGAGGGCTGGCGCGAGCGCATCGGCCTGCACAGCCTGCACATCCTGATGATCCATGCCTGCCTCTTCGGTGGCGGGTACGGCGCCGAAGCGGTGGGAGCGGCCCGGGCCTACGCCTAGGCTGGTGGCGTGAGTCCCTCCAAGCCCCGGCGCGGACGCGCGACGCTCCGCGCGACGGCCCACGCCCTCATCGTGATGATGGTGGTCGGCATGGTCCTGGACATCGCCGGCTCGGCACTGGCCGGCCCGGCCGCCCCCGCGAGCGCCGGCGGCCCAGCGGGGCCGGGGGCTCCGGCCGCGCGCTCCCCCGGCGAGGTCAGGCCGTCCCAGGGGCCGCCCGCCTCCCCCACCGGCCCCGCCGAGCGGCCCACCCCCACGATCGTGCTGGCCACCTACAACCTCACCTGGTCCGACCTGGCGGTCCTGTCCCGCGAGCCCGATTCGGCCGAGGATGCGGCCATGGTCCTGGACTTCGCCCGGGCCAATGAGCCGGTCAACCTGGTGCCCCGCAGCCTGCGGACCAGGACGAGTCTGCAGGACGGGTGGACGACCCTGGGGGCGGGCACGCGCATGGGCTGGTTCGGCCAGGGCGCGGAGCGTCGCCTGGAGCCCGCCGGCAGCACGGCCCCGGGAGCACTGGCACGTGCCCTGGAGGCGCGGGGCCTGAGCGTCAGCGCGGTGCGCCAGGACGCGTATCTGGCGCTGGAGCCCCATCCCGGGCAGCACCGGGGATCGACCGCCGCCCCGGATGCGGGGCCCAGCGCGCAGGAGGCCGTGCGCGCAGCGGACTCCGACCTCACCCTCATCGACACCACCCTCCAGGAGGGCCGGATCGGCGATGCGGGCCAGTTGGCCTCCCTGGCTCAGGCCCTGCGCGCGGCCCTGGCGCGCGCCGACAGCCGCATCCTCCTGGTCTCCCTGGCCGACGACGAGGATCCCGGCCCGCAGATCGCGGTCCTTCCCGCCGGCACCACCGGCGCGCGGGGCCGGCAGGGCGGCCTCATCGTCGGGGACTCCACCCACCGGCCGGGCCTCATCCAGCTCACCGACCTGGCCCCGACCCTCATCGAGTCCCTCACCGGCCAGGCGGCCTCAGGCCTCGACGGGCATGCCCTGCGCCTGCCCCCGGGGCCGACGGCGCCCCCCGGCCCCTCCCGCTCGGGGAGCGCGCCCGGCGGGACCGGGGCGGGCCTGCCTTCCGACCCGAGACTGGACCGGCTGCTCGACGACGCCCTGCACGCCCGTGCCTCCCATGCCTCCGTCATCCCCTCCAGCACGCTCCTGATGGCGGCGGCCCTGGGCCTGCTGGTCGCCGCGGCCCTGGCCCTGGGCAGGCCCGGGGCCGGGGAGGCGGGCCGCCGCCGGGCCCTGGGAGGGGTGCGGGCGGGAGCGCTGGTGGTGGCCGCCCTGCCGGCGGGCGCGCTGCTGTCCAACCTCCTGCCGTGGTGGCGCGCCGGCTCCCGGGATGGAGTCCTCTCCGCCCTGGCGCTGCTCTCGGGCATGGGGGCCCTCCTCCTCATGGCTATGGCGGTCCTCGGGCTCCTCGCGGTGGCAGTGCTGGGCCTGGGATCGCTGCCGGGGCTGCGCGGAGCCGGGGGGAGCAGTGCGGCCAGGGCGATGAGTGGGCACGGCCGGGCCGGTGCCGCCGGCACCAGAAGCGGGCTGAGCGGCCCCCTGGGCCTGGCGCTGGCGGCGGCGACCTGCCTGGGATGGCTCATCGATGGCGCCTCCGGCGCCCACCTGTCCTTCAACGGAGTCCTGGGGATGAACGCGGTAGTGGCCGGGCGCTTCTACGGGATGTCCAACACGGCCTTCGCCCTGGCCGGCGGCGCGCTGATGGTGCTCATCGCCGTCGTGGCGGATGAGGCGGGGCGCCGGCGCAGGATCCTGGCCCCGGTGGTGGTGGCGGCCCTGGGCGGGGCGGCGCTGGTCCTCGATGGCGCCCCCCAGCTGGGCGCGGATGTGGGTGGGGCCCTGACCCTGGTGCCGGCGCTCGTGGCGCTGGCGGCGGCCCTCATGGGCTGGCGCCTGGGCTGGCGGCGGTGGCTGCTGGTCGGGGCCGTGACCTGTGGGACCGTCGCAGGCTTCGCGGCACTGGACCTGGCGCGCCCCGACGGGCAGCGCACGCATCTGGGGCGCTTCGCCCTGGGGGTCCTCGACGGCTCGGCGCTGAGCACGATCGCCCGCAAGGCCTCTGCGCTGGTGCGGCCCTTCCTCGCCTATCCGCCGGCCCTGCTGCTCCTCGTCCTCGCCGCGGTTGCCCTCGCGGCGGCGGTGCTGTGGGGCCACGCGCAGCGGCGCCAGTGGCGGGCGGGGACGAGCCGCTACGGGTGGCTGGCCCAGCAGGCCCTACTGCCTCCGCCGTGGTGGCCTGCGGCGCTGCGGGCCCTGGGGGTGCTCACGGTGGTGGCAGTCGCACTCAACGACTCGGGAGTGACGATGGCCGGCTTCGTCCTGGTTGCGGCCGCCCCCACGGCGCTGGCCATCGCCCTGGCACCCGCCCCACCGCATGTCCTCGGGCCCGCGGGCGCCGACAGCCCTCCGCCCGGATCCGGTCGGGACCGCTAGGTGTGGTGGGTGATGAGGCTGTAGCCGTAGGGTGTGGGGGCTGGTAGCCCACCAGGTCTGGTGGTGGGCTGCGGTGCGGTTGGACGTCGCTTCGCGACAGAGGCATCACTTCGCGACGTGGACGGTACCTACAGGTGTCGTCCACGTCGCGAAGTGTCGCGCTTTCCGCCAAACGACGCCCAACCTGCGGCCCCACCGCCCCGGTCGCGCCTCCCCGGGGAGGGACGGCTAGTCCCCGGTGGGGGCGGTGGCCCCCTGGCGCTCCTGCGCGGGATGCTCCGAGGAGCCGGCCGATGCGGCCCTGGCCCAGGAGCGGTAGGCGTGGAAGGGGCTCTGCTCCTCGGCGGCCTTCTCGTAGTGGGAGGAGGACACGTGCTGGCGCCGGAAGCGGCGGGCCGCGATCGCGCGCACGACGTCGCGGTACTGGGAGGCGCGGTGCATGACCCCGGCACGGTCGTTGCCCGTGACGCGGTGGGTGATGTCGCAGGGCACCTCGATGACGGCCAGCCCGGAGACCAGCACATCCAGGGTCAGGCCCACCTCGACCCCCCAGCCCTCGGCCAGGGGCATCGCGGCCTCGTAGGCCTCGCGCGTGAGGCACCGCTGCCCGGACAGGGGTGCCACGGGCTCCCAGCCGGTGGCCCTGGCGATGGCCCGGCGGGCCGCCCGCACCACTCGTCCGCGCCCGCCGGCGCCGGCCTGCTTGGGCGGGACGGCGATGGCCATGTCCGCGACGCCGTCGACCACGGGCGGGACCAGCTCGGCGCAGGCGGCGGCGGAGTCGCCCAGGTCGGCATCGATGAACAGCAGGAGGCGGGCAGGGCCGTCGACGTAGTCGCGCATGCCCACCACACTGGCGCCGGTCTCCATGGCGGAGGCCTTGCCCCGGGTCACGGAGTGGCGCACGGTGACCGCCCCCGCGGCGCGGGCGTGGTCCTGGGTGCCGTCGGTGGAGCCGTCGTCGACGACGACGACGAGATCCACCCGCGGTATGGAGCGGCAGGCGCGGACGGTGGCCGCTATGCGCTTGGCCTCATCCTTGGCTGGGATGACGACTGCGACGCGCTGGTCGGGGCGCTTAGCTGAGCTCACGCCACCAGGGTAGCCAGAGCCGGAGGGCTGGGCGCTGCAAAATCGCCGCACTGGCAGCAGTCACCGATCTGCAACCTTGCGCCTATCAGCCAATTCCTAGACGAAGCCCGAGGTTCTACCAGCCTCACAGCAGACCGGAAGAAATCCCCTGACCACGCGAAACGGCGTCATCACAACCATACGACGGACCAGGACCTAGGTCCCCGGGGAAACGTACATCGGTTGCAGAATCCGATTCTGTCGGCGTGTCGTCTCATAGGAGTGAGTTGCTTCACACACAGGTGCTGTTTCTCGTGGCACGCTGGGCTCAGGGACCCGTCAACGGCGCCGGGTTCCGCCGACCCGCCCCGGCGCTGCACGAGCGGCCCCCGCGCTCACAGGCTGCGCTCGAGCAGATCCAGCCCCAGGGAGCCCAGGGCGATGCTGCGATTGTGGAAGTCGCACAGCTCCGCGCGCCCCCAGGGGCGCCCCTCGGACAGCGCTCGCGCCTCGGCGGCGCGCCTGCCCGCGAGCCAGACCCTCTCCCCCAGGACGTAGGACAGGGCCTGCGCGGGCCAGCCCAGCTGCCGGGCCACCTCGAAGCGCAGGAAGCCCTCGGAGATCACGGTGTGGTGGCGCAGCAGGGCCGTCACGGTCGCCCGGTCCCAGGTCCCCGAGGCGCCGGGCAGTGCGGAGACGTGGGCGGGGACCGACAGGTGGGAGTGCACCCCCAGGTCGACGAGCGTGCGGGCCAGGCGCCAGCGGCGGGCCGCCAGCCACCCGAAGTGGTCGGCGGGGTCGCTCAGCAGCCCCATCTCGCGCCCGAGGGACTCCCCGTAGAGGGCCCAGCCCTCATTGCAGCCCGGGACCCGCCCCAGATGGCGCTGCCAGGGGCTCAGACGGGAGTCGACGGCGTGCCACCCGGAGTGGGCGTGGTGGCCGGGGACGGTCTCGTGCAGGACGGTGGTGCGCTCGGCCCACGGCCACATCACCTCATCCCCTTGGGCCGGGGAGCGCAGCATCGTCCCGGGCCGGCGCCTGCCGCCGACCTCCCCGGGCTCCTCGTAGTGGACGCCGCCCCCGGGCTCACCCAGGCGCACCACGGGGCGCCCCAGGACGTCGGGCGGGTCCAGGACGGTGCCGACCACGGCGTCCCAGGCCTGATCGGCGGTTTCCTGGGCCCAGGCGATGTAGTCCCGAGGGCTCAGCCCCTGGGAGGGGTCGGAGCGCAGGTGGGCGTCCAGGTCGGCGGCCACCGCCCCGGGGCCGAGGATGTCGGCAGCCACGGCGTCCTGCTCGGCGATGACCTCCTCCAGCTCCTGCTCGGCCCAGGCGTAGGTCTCCTCGGGGTCCACCCGGGTGCCCAGGAGCCGCCGCATCCACAGGGCGTGGCGCCGGGGGCCGACGCCCTCGGCCCGCGGGGCGCGCGGGGCGAGGTTGGCCCGCAGGTGATCGGCGAAGTCGGTGATGGCCCGCCGGGCGAGGACCTCGGCGTCCTGGATCCCCACGCGCAGTGTGGCCGGGAGGTCCTCGGGCGGGTGCCACCAGGTGCGCTGGGCGAGGTCCCGCGCCTGCCCGACCACGACGTCGACCTGGCTGAGCGGGGCGATGACACCCCGGGCGGCGGAGGCCTCGAGGGAGGCGCTCAGACCCTCCAGGGAGGCGGGCAGCGCCTCGAGGCGGATGCGGTGCAGGTTCCAGGCGTCCTCCCACTTGGCCTCGGCCTCGGCCAGGTCCGCCTCCTCCGGGCCGCCCGGCTCGGGGGCGAGCCTGGGGGAGATCAGCTCCTCCCGGATCCGCTGGAAGGGGGAGGCCAGAGAGCCCAGGCTGCCTCCCTCCTCACCGGAGTCGATGAGGTCGATGGAGGAGGTGAGCCGGTCCAGCAGCTGGTCGCGCAGGATCTGGTCGGAGGGGCCGAGGCCGTCGACGACCGCCTCGACCCTCACGCGCAGGCTGCGCTCGCAGGCCAGACGGGAGGCCAGGGCCTCGGGGGAGAAGTCGGGGAGGAGGGCCTGGCCGGGCATGCCGGTAGTGGCGGCGGCGCGGGGGTCGTGCGCGGACAGGAGCCTGGCGTACTCATCGGCGAGATCGCGCAGGGTCTTGGCCGGGGGCCCGGAGGCGGGGGGCACCCCGGGCGGCGGGACGCCGGAGGAGGCCGGGGAGGGGGCGAGCACCGGGCCGCCCCGGGCGCTGCGCGGCGACGACTCGGGCGACTCGTGACTGGGCATCATGCTCTCCTCACACATCCGGATGGGTGGCGGCGCGCTCGACGCCGGCTCGGTGGGCGGCCAGGACCCCGGCGGGCCCCGGGTCCAGGGCGTGCTCGGGATCCCGGCCCGGGACGGGCCATCGCCGCCGCGCCAGGCCGGGGACGGCATCGGGGATGAACTCCCGGCCCCGCGTGGCCACCAGGCGCAGGTCGCGCAGGGCGCCCAGGCCCTTGCGCGGGTCGCCGGCCACGGCGATGAGGTCGGCGTCATAGCCCGGGGCCAGGACCCCCGCGACCCCGGCCAGGCCGATGGCGGCGGCGGCCCGGGAGGTCGCGGCCAGGATCACCTCGTGACGGGGCAGGCCCATGGTCTCCAAGGCCTCCAGCCCGCCGACGTAGGCGCGGTTGGCCACCTGGGGGATGCCGGCGTCGTGCCCGGCGACGATGCGCACGCCGCGCTCCCACAGCTCGCGCACCGGCGGGGCGAAGGAGTCGTCATGGGCCACCATGGCGGGGATGTCGGCGGTGATGGTGCAATCCACATAGATGCCGGCCCGGGCGATGCGGTCGGCCAGGGCGGGGTCGAGCTCGGTGCGGCCCCGGGCGGAGATGAAGGAGGCGTGGGCGAGGTAGTCCACGCCGGCGGCCACCGCCCGCTCGATGCCCTGGGTGCCGTGGGCGTGGGCGGCGCACAGGTGCCCCAGGCGGTGGGCCTCGGCGGTGATGAGGGCGATCTCCTCGGCGGTGAACTGGGCGTTCCAGGGCACGGAGGCGTCGGTGGTGAAGCCGCCGGTGGCCATGACCTTGATGGTGTCGACCCCCCGCTTGTGGTGCTCGCGCACGCTGCGCCGAATGCTGTCGGGGCCGTCGACCTCGCTGCCGGCGTGCCAGGAGTGCCCGCCGGTGGTGGTGATCTGGGGGCCGCTGGCGCGCACGCGGGGGCCGCGCAGCTCTCCCTGGGCGATGGCCTCGCGCAGGGCGACGTCCACGTAGTGGCGGGCGCCCAGGCTCTGGACGGAGGTGACGCCGACGCTGAGCAGCTCGCGGGCGCTGCGTGCGGCATTGAGGGTGAGGCGGGCGATCTCCTGGGGCCCGTAGTCGGGGTACTCCTCCTCGGTGCCCGAGGTGGCCAGGTGGGCGTGGGTCTCGATGAGGCCGGGCATGAGCGTGGTGCCGGGGAGGTCGACCCTGGTGGGGGGCGGGCCCGCGGGCGCGGCGGCCTCGAGCTCGGGCACGGGGCCGACGGCGGCGATGGTGGAGTCCCGGAGCAGGACGCCGACGCCGTGGAGGGGGTCGGCCAGGGCCTCGAGGCCCGCCTCGCCGCCCCTGGGGTCCCGGCGGCCGGTGAGCACGCGGTCGGCCGTGACAATGGCGGATCCGGTCCCGGGCAGGCGCTCCCTGCCCGGAGTGGGCGGGGTGATCCAGGAGGTGCTCGGGTCCGGGGACGGGTTCATGGTGGCCTTCCGAGCCTCACCAGCGGCGCTGCTCTGGGGGTCGAGGTGGCTGGTGGACTGGGCTGAGGCCCTGATCACCCCAGCCTGCCAGGCTCGCGACGCGGGGTCCAGGCTTTTGCTGAAAGTCCCCGAAGTTCTCAGCCTGCGAGCAGGCGGGCGGCGGCGATCTGCAGCTGCTCAGAGACGGGCAGCAGCCGCCAGTGGATCAAGCCTCTTGGTGTGGTGCATGTGGGATGCCAGTTGGGCCGCCTCTGCTCCAGGCCGACACGGCGTACTCCCGCCACGCGCGATCGGCGCCGCCCGAGCCGGAGCGGATCCACCGGGGCGCACACAGCCCAGATGCGCCCCCAGCCCCGACCAGCGCAAGCGGGCCCGCGGGGACTGCCACCACACCCAGGGACTCACCCGGGCTTCAGTCACCTCAACGGACCAACGCTCTCTATTGCACATTGCAAAGGAACACCCCGACCTCACCAACACACCCGACCCACCAGGGTCACCAATGATACACTCGCTCAGCGCACACACGAACCGAACAAGCACAACAACCAGCCCCACCATGATCTCAGAATAATTCTAAGCACTTCCCAAGAATACTAGGCGAGGAGTCAGGCTTCGTGTCGCCTCAACCGCAATACACGATCGAAGAAGAGCGCGATGCCCACTTCGCGGCAATGCAGTGGTTCGAATCACGACGGCTGGCCGGGCACGAGCTCTTCACCCACAAAGACCTCATGCAAGGGATGATGTGGCACGGTCACCGCATCGCGCTCACCCACCAAACTCAAGGGATATGGAGACCCCAAGGGTTCGACGCTGCTTTTACCTTCAAAACGGTAGCGCGATCACCCAACAAGGAGGCACCATACGAGGATCGCATCGATGCTGATGGGTTGCTCCGCTACAAGTTCGCCGATTAACCCAGTAAGAACTGGACGAATGACGCCATGATCAACGCCGCCCAGCAGAATTATCCACTCGCATGGCTGATAGGAGTAAGGCCCGGCAATATTCTATACTATTACGCCCGCTTTCCCGTCTACATCGAGCGGGTCGATCATCGACGCCGAGAGTTCATCGTCAGTATTCACGAGACGGTTCTGGAACACACAGGAATCAGCAATCACGAGCCACCCATGATCGAACGCAAGTACGTATCCCGTTGGACAAGAGCCCGCGTTCACCAACACGATTTTCGCGAGCACGTCATTAGTGCCTATGAGATCTCTTGCGCCATCTGCGACCTCCCACACGCACAGCTACTCGAAGCGGCACATATCATTCCGGACTCGGAGGAATCCGGCGTTCCCGAGGTCAGTAACGGCCTCGCATTATGCCGCACTCACCATACAGCTTATGACCGCAATCTCATTGGGATCGACACAGACTACCGCATCCACGTGGCGTCAAGGGCTCAAAAGTTGGAGAAAGACACTCATCGCATCAGCCTCACCCCCTTCGACAGGAAGCCATTGACTCACATTCCAAGGAGCAAGAGGTTACATCCCGACCAGGACCGTCTCAACGCCAGATTCACCAGCTTCCTAAAGACAGAGCAAGCAATGAATCATTAAGTGGCAGAGGCGCACCACACATCACCCAACACTGCACCTACACCTTTGGATTCAAAGGTGAATTATCCCACATGAATGGTGGCGTGTCGCCCCAACATCGTCGGTCGGCTGAACTATCGCAACAGCCACATCATTCAGTTATCTTTCAGGTAGCTCCCAAGATCTGGATTCATCCAGCGATCCGGGCGACGACTTGCCACCCACCAAGTACTGAGCCTCGGCTCAGGCAGTAGTGCCCTCCCAGCATCACGACACAATCGGACCGCATATGAGAAAGTAGGACTCAAGTCCCCCTTCCCAAGCGTCACCCACTGTGCGGCTGAACCACCCGCCATCGGGGAGCCGGCCTGGCAGTGTCGGCGGGGTGCCGCCGGGGTGCCGGCGGGACAGGAGCCCACTGGCGGGCAAGCCGGCATGCTATAGTTCTGGTAACGGCCTGTCCCTTGGCCGAATCGGCTGAGGACATCCGATTCCCCTACGAGCAGGCCACCACGCATTGCATGACACATAGTTCTCACTAAACACCCCGAGCGCCGTCACGAATCAATCCCGACAGCCTTCAATGGATCGAATATCTAGCAGTGTTTGTGTGAACAAGGCAGAGGAGCGAGTATGAGCGATGTGACGAGCGCCGCGGACTATGATCTGATCAGACAGAGCGTCGCCAACGGCAAGTTGAGGCATTTTGCCCTCACCGCAGATGGGAACGGACGATGGGCGACAACTCAGGGGCTCAAGCGATCCGTGGGTCATGAGGAGGGCATCCGCTCATTCGTGGCCTGCCTCAAGGTCCTGCGGGAGCTGGGGGTCCAGTACTTCTCCATCCACGCCTTCTCCCCCGAGAACTGGGGCCGCAACACCGCGGAGATCCAGTACATCATCGACCTCGTCCAGCGGGCTCTCACCCATCTGGAGCCATCCTTCATGCGCGACCAGGTGCGATTCACCTGGGCCGGAACCACGAATAATCTCGAAGCCTCAGTCGTGGACTTCTTCCACGGGCTGGAGGAGAGGACCGCCGGCAATACCGGGCTGACCCTCCAGTTCTGCTTCAACTACGGCGGCCGGCAGGAGATCTACGAGTGCCGCTCCCAGTTCGAGGACGACAGCATCGACTGGAACAGCCCCGCCAGCAGATTCGGCTACCACCCCGACATCCCTCCCGTGGACTTCTACGTGCGCACCGGGGGAGAGCTCCGCATCTCCAACTTCCTCATCTGGCAGCTCGCGCATGCCGAGCTGTACTTCACCGAGGTCCCATGGCCCGCCTTCCGGGAGGCCGAGCTCCTGGCCTCACTCACAGAGTTCTGCACACGGGACAGGAGCTTCGGCCGAGTGCCCGCCTCCAGGCGATAGCGCCCGCAGGGCCATCACCTCGCCACGAGGCAGGCCCGGTTCCGACTCGTCGGCGGCGCCGTGGCAACCGCCACCTCCTCATCCACTGGCCCCAGTGCACATCACTGACACCCTCACTACCTACAGTGAGGCCCTCATTCGCTTCACTGATGGTCTCAGTGTATGCACTGAGGCTGTCAGTGCATACACTGAGACCATCAGTGGAGTGCAGTGAGCATCGGGCGCCGACGCTCAGCAAAGCGGGCCCCGCCATGGCACAAGCCCGCATGATCCCGCACTCAGCGGCCCAGGATCCGCGCTACCTGCGGGTGCTCCTGCATGTACCCCTCCAGGATGCGGCGCGCCACCTGCACCGAGTCCACCAGCGGATGGGAGGCCAGCGCCCGCCACGCCAGCGAGGCGTCCCCGTGGAGCGCCGCATCGATGATGAGCTCCTCGCAGCCCTTGACCGTGGCCATCAGCCCCAGCTCCGCCCCACCCAGGGGCGCCACCCGCTGGGGGTGCACCCCCTCGCCGTCGACCACGCAGGGCACCTCCACCACCGCATCCTCACGCAACTGGGGCACCAGCAGCCCACCGCCATCGGCACCGTGGGCATCATCATTGGCCACATCCAGGATCATGCGGGCCGGGGCGCCCGTGGCCACCGCCGTCATGAGGTCCAGGGCCACCTGCTGGTAGCCGCCGCCCGCCAGGTCCTCCTCGCGCCGGCCCGCGCGCTGGGAGTCCTCCCGCGTCTCCGCCATGTAGGTGGCCTCGCGCTCATCGAGCACGCGCGACCACAGCTCCCCGGCACGCCCCGGCTCACGGGCGGCCGCCTCGTAGAAGCCGCCCTGCTGGAGGACCAGGAACTCCCCCCGCGTGCGCTCCTCCTCGCGGATGCGCTGCACCGCCTCCCGGTTGAGGTAGTAGTAGAAGAGGTACTCATTGGGCAGCATGCCCAGCGTCCGCACCCAGTCCGCCCCCAGGGTGCGGGCCTCCTCCAGATGATCCAGCAGGGCATCGTCACCCAGCAGCTCGGGCAGGCGATCGCGCCCCGCCACCTCCAGTGAGCGCAGCCACCCCAGGTGGTTGAGCCCCACATAGTCGAAGCCCAGCGGCCCATCGGCCCCACCGGCTGCGCCCTCCCCCACCGAGGCCGCATCGCGGGGATCGAGCCCCAGGGCGGCGGCCGTGCGCCGCACCAGGCCGATGGGGGTGTCGCAGATCCCCACCACCCTGGGCCCCAGCACTGTGCGCATCGCCTGGGTGATGATGCCCGCCGGGTTGGTGAAGTTGATGACCCAGGCCTGCGGGGCCAGATCGTGCACCGCGCGGGCCAGCTCCATGGCCACCGGGATCGTGCGCAGCGCGTAGGCGTAGCCGCCGGCGCCCACCGTCTCCTGGCCCAGCACTCCCTGGGCCAGCGCGACGCGCTCATCAACCACGCGGCCATGAGCTCCCCCCACCCGCATGGCGGAGAAGACGAAATCCGCGCCGCGCACGGCCTCACGCAGATCCGTCGTCGAGGTCACCCGCGGCGCCCCCGGGTAAT
Organism: Actinomyces bowdenii; assembly: GCF_017592395.1. Lineage (GTDB taxonomy): Bacteria > Actinomycetota > Actinomycetes > Actinomycetales > Actinomycetaceae > Actinomyces > Actinomyces bowdenii. Next base: position 9,224 of record NZ_JAGFOU010000030.1, on the reverse strand, counting down.
CCAGGTCGGCGATGACCGAGGCGATGACATCCAGGCGCCGCCGCGAGCAGTCGTAGAGCCTGACCTCATCCACCACGAGTCCCGGGTAGGGACCGGTGCCCGAGCGGGCCGCTGCGAGCACATCAATGATCTGGGGGACGCGGAAGCCGCCTCCCCCTGCAATAACTAGCCTCACGCGAAGAGGACCTCCGTAGCAGTGCCCTCCAGGGCGGGCAGGGGATCGGCCGCGGGGTCGGCCGTGGTGATGATCATGTGCGCGTCGCTGAGCGCGCACACGGGCAGGAGCCCAGAACCGGGGAACTTGTCCGACGTCGCCACCAGGCAGGTGCGCTGGGAGGAGGCGGCGATGGCGTGCTTGACGGGGACCTCGGCCCCCGTGGAGTCCAGCACCGTGCCATCGGGGCGCACCCCCGAGGTGCCGATGAAGGCGATATCCGCGCTCAGCTGGGCGATCGCCTGCTGGGTCAGCGCCCCCACCAGGGACAGGTAGGAGGGGCGCAGCAGCCCGCCCAGGACGATGAGCTCGACCGCGGTATCCGCGCGCAGCTCATCGACCACCGCCAGGGAGGCGGTCACCACCGTCACCTCCCGGCCGCGCAGGTGCCGGGCCACGGCCGCGCAGGTGGTGCCGATATCCAGCAGGACGACGTCGCGCTCCCGCACCACTGCGGCCGCACGGGCGCCCACACGGTCCTTCTCCTCGGCCCTGTGAGCAGCCACGCGCGCGAAGGGCGTCTCATCGGCCTCCACCGCGCCCCCTCCGCGCACCCGCTGCAACCTGCCCTGACGGTCCAGGTGATTGAGATCACGGCGGATCGTGGAGGGGGAGACCTCCAGGCGGGCAGCCAGCTCCTCCACCGACACACCCCCGTGCTCACGCACCAGGTCGACGATGGCGGAATGCCGCTGCGGAACCAACATGCTCGAAGAGTACCGCACGTTGCGCACTAGTGATCATACCTGCGCATTTCCACCCAAGGATCCCGCAGCCGTGTCGTATACTTTTTCCCGTTGCACGCAGGCTCCCCCCAACCGGAGCCAGCCCCTCGCCGACCAAGGAGACCACCGTGGCGAACACCAGTCACTCCAACGATGGAGAGCCTCCCAGCCCCATACCCCCCACCGGCGGGCCAACCATCACCACCCCGCACCCCACCCGTGAGTTTCCCGTCTGCGTCCTGGGCCCCGTCTTCCTCGACGTCATCATGACCGGCCTGACCCAGCCCCCCGTCCCCGGGGAGGAGCACTGGGTCCCCGGCTGCGAGATCATGCCCGGCGGCAACGCCAACCAGGCTGTCGCCCTGGCGCGCCTCGGCCTGCCCGTGGCCCTGTGCTGCTACCTGGGCCAGGACCGCGCAGGCTCCTTCGTGCGCACCATGCTCGCCGAGGAGGGCATCGACCTGGCCTGGGCCCAGGACGCCGAGCGGCAGTCGGTCACCGTCTCCCTGGCCTACGACGGGGACCGGGCGATGGTCACCCGCGGCTCCGAGGACGCCCCGCCCCTGAGCAGCGCCCCGCTGGCGCCCGCGGTCCTCATCGCCAACCTCAAGACCCTGGAGCGCAACCGGACCACCGTCACCGCCTGGCGCCGCTCGCACACGCCCGCCACCGTCATCGGCCAGGTCGGCTGGGACCCCACCGGGCGCTGGGACCCCGCCGACCTCGCGTCCCTGTCCCTGTCCGACGTCTTCGTGCCCAACGACGCCGAGGCCACCCACTACACCCGCACCTCCACCGCCTCCCAGGCCGCCAGGGCGCTGGCCGAGCGCGTGCGCCTGGCCGTGGTCACCTGCGGGGAGCGGGGCCTGGTGGCCTGCGACGGCGAGCACGAGATCGCCCTGCCCGCCGCGCCGGTCCGGGCCGTGGACACCACTGGCGCCGGGGACTCCCTGACCGCCGGGCTCACCTGGGCCCTGGCCCATGGGCTGCCGCTGCGCGCCGCCCTGTCGGCCGCCTGCCTGACCGCCTCCTTCACCGTGGGCCGCCCCGGGGGCTCGATCAACGCCCCCACCGCGGCCCAGGTCGCCGCCCACGCCCGCAGCCTCGACCTGGACCCCTCCTACGATCTCAGCTTCCTGGACCTGCTCGACGACCTCGCCCAGACCGGCGCGGGGCTCTCGGAGGGCACCCCGGCCTGCCACGCCCCCGCCACCCCCCTGCCGCAGAGCACCACTCTGTGCCCGGACCAGTCACCGACCCATGAAGGAGCCCCGCAATGACCCCTCCCTCCCCGCTGCCCCTGACCTCCCTGCCCCGGACGAGCCGGCGCGGCCTGCTCCTGGGGACCGGCGCCCTGGCCGCCGCCGGCGCGCTGGCGGCCTGCGCCCCCAAGGGCTCCAGCACCTCCACCACCAGCAGCACGCCGGTCGCCGTCTCCACCGACATCGCCTCACTGCCCAAGCAGACCCTCACCGTGTGGGACCAGGAGACCCGTGGCGGGCAGAACGCCCAGATGGAGCAGCTCAACGCCGCCTTCATGGAGAAGTACCCCAACATCACCATCTCCCGGAACTCCCAGTCCTTCGAGGACCTGCAGAGCACCCTGCGACTGGCCCTCAGCGGCGAGGACGCCCCCGACGTCGTCCAGGCCAACAACGGACGCGCCACCCTGGGGCAGTTCGTCTCCGCCGGGCAGGTCATCTCCCTGGACCCGTGGATCCCCACCTACGGCTGGGACTCCGCCTACTCGCCGTCGATCCTGTCCTACTCCTCCTACTCGGCCGACGCCACGACCTTCGGCGAGGGCAGCCTGTGGGGCCTGCCGCAGGTCGGCGAGAGCGTGGGCATCTACTACTCCCCCTCGCGCCTGAGCGAGCTGGGCCTGAGCGCGCCCGCGACCTGGGAGGACTTCACCGCCCAGCTGCCCACCATCAAGGAGGCCGGCAAGGTCCCGCTCATGCTCGGCAACGTCGAGAAGTGGCCGGCCCTCCACGTCTTCGGCCCCGTCCAGGGCGCGCACGTGGACCCCGAGACCATCCGGGCCCTGGGCTTCGGCAACGCCGGCGCCTCCTGGGACACCCCCGAGAACCTCGCGGCCGCCACCGAGATCCAGGAGTGGGCCACCAAGGGCTACTTCAACGAGGGCTTCAACGGCGCCGACTACGACGCCACCTGGCAGAGCTTCTCCCAGGGCGAGGGCATCTACCTCATCGCCGGCTCCTGGCTCGCCGCGGACCTGCACAGCGCCATGGGCCAGGACGTCGCCTTCCTCCTGCCCCCCAAGGCCAAGGGCATGAGCAAGACGGCCTCCACCGGGGGCACCGGCCTGCCCTTCGCCATCACCTCCGCGGCCAAGGACCCCAATGTGGCCGCCGCCTACATCGCCTTCATCACCAGCGCCGAGGCCATGAAGGTCCTGGCCGACAACGGCAACGTCCCGGTCAACGACACCGCGACGTACGCCACCGGCGAGGCCAGCGTGACCAACGACGTCATGAAGGGGTTCTCCGCTCTGACCACTGAGGGGGAGGTCCTGCCCTACCTCGACTACGCCACCCCCACCTTCGACCAGGTCATCGGCGACGCCCTCCAGAGCCTCCTGGACAACCGGACCAAGCCCCAGGAGTTCCTCGACACCCTCCAGGCCGCCTACACCGAGTTCACCGGCAAGGGCCGGCCGGGGGCCCGGGCGCGCACCGCCGTCGGGGCCCCGCGGAGCAGCAGCCGCGCCCGCGGCGGTGACCGGGTGCCCCCACCCGGTCACCGCCGCGGGCGACGCCTTCCCCACCCAGGAGCACCATGACCACCCCCGACCACTCCCCCACGGCCGGGCCCTCGGGCACCGGCCCCCGCCGTCGGCCCGCCGGCCGGCAGCTGTCCACGCGCGCCGGGCGCCGGCTCGCCTCGCTGTGCCTGCTGGCACCGCCCCTGCTCGTCTACGGGCTGTTCATGCTCTACCCCCTGGGGCGCGTCCTGGTGCTGTCCCTCTACCGCTGGGACGGGCTGGGCACGGGCACCTGGGCGGGACTGGGCAACTACGTGGAGACCTTCACCGACCCCCGTCTCCTGGAGGCCTTCGGCCACGCCCTCATCCTCATCATCTTCTACGCCGTCCTGCCCCTGGGCATCGGACTGGTGCTCGCCAGCCTCCTGACCCGGGCGCGCCTGCGCGGCATCGGCTTCTTCCGCACCGCCGTCTTCCTGCCCCAGGTCATCGCCATGGTCGTCCTGGCCGTGGCCTGGCGCCGGATCTACGCCCCCGACGGCCTGATCAACACCGTCCTGCGCGCCGTGGGCCTGGACGCCCTGACCCGCACCTGGCTGGGCGACTTCTCCACCGCCCTCATCGCCGTCGGCCTCATCGGCACCTGGGTGAGCACCGGGCTGGTCACCGTGCTGCTCATGTCCGGCATCGCCCGCATCCCCAAGGACTACTACGAGGCCGCCATCCTGGATGGGGCCGGATGGTGGCAGCGCCTGCGGGCGGTGACCATCCCCGGAGTGCGCGCGGAGATCCTCGTGTGCCTGACCCTGACGATCATCGCCGCCCTGAAGACCTTCGACCTGGTCTACGTCACCACCTCCGGGGGCCCGGGCTCGGCCACCACCGTTCCCTCCTACGAGGTGTACAACCACGCCTTCCGGCTGGGGCAGGTGGGCACCGCCTCCTCCCTGGCCGTCGTGCTGACCGCCGTCATCTTCCTCATCAACCTGTCCATCAACCTCCTGGGGGAGCGCGACCGATGAGGATCTCCCGCACCGAGAGGACCATCAGCTACGTCGTCCTGGCCGTCTTCGCCCTCCAGGCCCTCCTGCCGGTGGCCTACATCCTCATCCTGGCCCTGGGCTCGGAGCGGATCGGGGACGACTCGTGGGGCCACGTGGAGAACCTCGCCACCGCCTGGGAGCGGGGGCGGTTCTCCCAGTACATGGCCAACTCCGTGACCGTGGCGCTCATCGTGGTCAGCGCCGCCCTGGCCCTGTCCCTCATGAGCGGCTATGTCCTGGGGATCCTCAGGCCCCGCGGCTCCGACGCCCTGTTCTACGTCTTCCTGGTGGGCATCATGGTGCCCTCCGAGGCGATCATCCTGCCGCTGTTCTTCGACCTGCGCGCCGTGGGCCTCATCGACACGATCTGGGCGGTGGCACTGCCCCAGATCGCCCAGTCGCTGGCCTTCGGCACCTTCTGGATGCGGGCCTTCTTCCGCGGCGTGGACCCCTCCATCCTGGAGGCCGCCAGGCTCGACGGCGCCGGGGACCTGCGCATCCTGTGGTCGGTGCTCCTGCCCCTGGGCAGGCCCGCCGTCGTGACCCAGATCGTCCTGACCTTCATGTGGACCTGGAACGACTTCCTCATCCCCCTGGTCATGTCCCCCTCCGGCACGGTGCGCACCGCGCCCCTGGGGCTGGCCTTCTTCCAGGGCCAGTACACGCAGGGCTCCACCCTCCTGGCCGCCGGGGCGGTGCTCGTGGCGCTGCCCGTGGTGGTGCTCTACCTGTTCCTCCAGCGCCAGTTCATCTCCGGCATCACCGAGGGCGCCGTCAAGGGCTGAGGCGGCCCCGGGCGACCAGGAGGCCGGGTTCGCGGCGCCGCCGTGTCCAAAACGCTGACAAAGGCACTCCGAGGCCCCCGAGGCACCCACGGTGATCCACGGAATCATGCGGATCCCTATGATCACGGCGCACCCGCTCGGCTCGTTTGTCAGGGATCTGGACAGCCGTGGCGCCCCACAGCGCTCTTGACAGGTAAGTGAATGCCGTTAACCTCAGTGTGTGGCCCTCGTCCTGGAGCGCGGCAGCACGAGCACGCGCGAGCGGCTCATCACGGCGACCCTGGAGCTCATCGACGCCCAGGGCTGGCCGGCCGTCACCCTGACCGGGGTGGCCCGCGCCTGCGGGCTGACCACGCCCGCCTGCTACAAGCACTTCCCCTCCAAGACCAGCCTCTTCCAGGCCGCCCTGAAGCGGCTGTCCACGGACCTGGGCGAGCGCGCCGCAGGATCCCTCCAGGAGGATCCCGCGGAATCACTGCTGGCGATCGGCCTGCTCCTGGTCGAGCTCGCCGAGGACCACCCGCGCCTGTTCGAGTTCAACCAGCTCAGCCCCGTGGCCATCGCCGCGGTGGCCGATCCGGCCGCACACCACCCGCTGCTGGCCACCATACGCCGCGAGGTGGAGCGCCTCGCCGCAACGAGAGGAGCCGACCCCGACCCCCTCCACCTCATCATCTGGTCCTGCCTCCAGGGCTACACCCAGCTCATCGCGGCAGGGGCCACCACCGCGGACCCGGAGTTCATGCGCCGGGCCCTGCACGCCGCCATCACGATAGGAGACCACCCATGAGCCGCAAGAACGACCGCACCCTCATCATCTACGCCCACCCCTACGAGGGCTCCTTCAACCATGCCGTGCTGGAGGCCGCCACCACCGCCCTGGACAAGGCCGGCCGCCCCTACGACGTCATCGACCTCTACGCCGACGGCTTCGACCCCCGCTACACCACCGAGGAGCTGGCGCTGTTCGGCGAGGGCGGCACCCTGGACCCGCTGGTCACCCGCTACCAGGACCTCATCGACAGCGCCACGCGCCTCATCATCATCGCCCCCATCTGGTGGAGCGAGCTGCCCGGGGTGCTCAAGGGCTTCGTGGACAAGGTGATGAAGCACAACTGGGCATACACGGCCACCCGCACGGGCGTCAAGGGCCGGCTGACGCATATCAGGGAGGTCCTGGTGCTGACCACCTCGACCGCCCCCACCTGGTTCCTCAAGCGCCTGGCCGGCAACGCGGTCAACGGGGTCTTCCTGGGGTCGGTGATCAAGCAGCTGGGCATGGGCGGGCGCCGGTGGGTCAACTACGGGAAGGTCGACAAGGGCGGGGCCTCCCGCCGCAAGAAGCACCTGAGGCGGGTGGCCCGCCTGGCGCGGGGCTGATGCCTCCAGGAGCCAGCAGGGCGAGGAGCCCCGGCGCCCTGAGCGGGGAGCCGCCGCCGAGCGCGGCGCGCGTCCCAGCCCAGTCCGGCGAACCGGCCCCAACCCGGGACGGCCCGCCACGCCGCTGTCAGCCCGGCAGGCCCGCCGGTGCGACGGCTCCCTGGCTCGACCGCCCCGACGATACGATGAGCCCATGAGTCGCACCTCGTTGAGCCCCGACAGACTCGCGGAGCTCAACGGCGGCGGCGAATCGCGCATCCTGGGCGAGATCCTGGCGATCAGCCACGCCCGCCTGCTGGCGGCGGTCCTGCCCGAGGCCCCGGAAGGGCTCAGAGACGCCGCTCGGAGCGCCGACTCCCTGGGGATCCTGGCGCGCATGCGCGCCATGGGGCGGGCCCTGCAGGCGCACCTGGGTCCGGAGCCCCTCGGGCCCCTGGCCGGGCACCCCTCGGACACCGTGCGCGGCTGGGCCGTCTTCGCGCAGGCGGCGGCCCTGGAGGAGCGGGCGGAGCCGGTCACGGAGGTCCTGGCCTCCGTGCGCGGCGCTGCCGACGACCCGCACTTCGGCGTCAGGGAGTGGGCCTGGCTGGCGGCGCGCCCGCAGCTGGCCGGCAGCCTGGACGAGGCTGTGGCCGCACTGGTCCCCTGGACCTCCGACCCCTCGGAGCGCATCCGCCGCTTCGCGAGCGAGTCCCTGCGACCACGGGGTGTCTGGGCCCCGCATATCCCCGAGCTCAAGGAGGATCCGGAGCGGGGGCGCGCGCTGCTGGAGCCGCTGCGGGCCGATGAGTCCCGCTACGTCCAGGACTCGGTGGCGAACTGGATCAACGACGCCGCCAAGACCCGCCCGGACTGGGCCAGCGGCCTGTGCCGGCAGTGGCTGAGCCAGGATCCCGGCCCGGCGACCCGCCGGATCGTCACGCGGGGCCTGCGCTCACTGCGCTCCTGAGCCGCGCTGCCGCCCCCGACGGGCAGGGCCGCGCAAGCAGGGCCGCGCCTGACATCGGGGTGCCCGACGGCAGGCGCGGCTCCAGTGATCAGGGCTCCGGGACCAGCCCCTCAGAGGTTGACCTGGCGGGAGATGATGCCGGCCCTGGCGCGGCGCGCGGCAGCATCCAGCGGCCCGCTCTCCGCGAGCGCGGCGTCCAGGCGCTCGCCCATGGCGCTCAGCGGCCCGGTCAGCTCCTCGGCCTCGGTGCCGGGCACCAGCTCCCACACGGGGATCGCCAGCCCGCAGGCGCGGAAGGCCCCGATGAAGCGGGCGCCCTCCTCCAGGTCCGACTCCCGAGCGGCGTGCACGCGGGCGAAGGCGTTGAAGAACTCGTCCTCATCCTCCCCGCGCACCCAGCGCACGAACTCCTTGCCGTTGATGCGGCACCAGTAGGCGTGGTCCACACCGGGCACGGGGCGGGTGGGCGGCAGCTCGTCCTTGGAGCCCTCGATGGCGCGGGCGGTCTCCTCATCGGCGGCGGACTCGGCGTCGACCCAGAAGTCGAGGGCCTCGCGCACGTCCACCATGGGCTCCACGCTGAGGTCCAGGATGTCCTGGAGGCGCGGCCCCGGCTCGGGCAGGCCCTGGCGCGCCAGCCCCTGGCCGGCCTCCAGCTGCAGGGTATCGAGCAGGGCGGCGGCCACGTCACGGGAGGCGTCCCCGGAGTGCATGGTGGTCTGGAGGGCCACGAGCACCTCGCCGTCGGCCCGTCGCATCGCCTGGGCGAGCTCGGGCAGGAGGGTGACGAGCTGGACCTCACCCCCTCCGTGCTCCTGGGCCAGGCGCACGGTGGCGGTGGCAGCGGGGATGATCTGCATCATCGCCACCAGGCCCTCCTCGCCCGGGATCCCGGCGAAGGGGCGGGCGACGAACTCGATCTTCTTGGGCTTGGCGGCCTTGGTCTCACCAGCGTCCCGGCGGCGCCCCTGGCGCTTCTTCTTCGACATGCCGGCAAGCCTACCCGTCCGCGTGCCGGCGCCCAGGATCCGACGCCGCACCCGCAACCGCAGCCGCTGTTGCACATCTTCAAGTATTGACCGACAGGTTGATCCGCATGATTCCGCGGCTCACCCATCCCGGATCCCGACAATCGGCTTTGAAGATGTGCAGCGGGGGGCCTGTTGCACATCTTCGGCCCCTGCCGGCCTCAGCACCCGGCGGGATCCCGCGGAAAAGCAGGGACCAGCGGGCGGGCCGGGACCTGAAGATGTGCAACGGAGGCCGCACCGCTAGGTGTACTTCCTCGGGAGGTTGTGAACGTCGGGGGTGAGGAGGAGGCCTCCGGCATGATGTGGGTGTGCACGTTCACATCTGTACCGGAGGCCTCCATGACTCACGCTAACGCACCTTTGACGCCCCAG
>NZ_JAGFOU010000003.1 GCF_017592395.1 Actinomyces bowdenii | reverse complement strand
CCGGCCCCAGGACCAGGAGCCCGGTCGCCGCGCCTCAGGCCGGGCGCGGCCAGCGGCGGCCGCCGCCAGTGCTCCGTCAGTCCTCGCGCTCGTCCTCCATGGTGCGCAGACGACGACGGCGCGGACGGCGCTCACGGCGCTCGCCCTCCCCCTCGCCGCGCTCGGGGCGGCCGGCCTTGCGGGTGGCCTCGCCCTGCGCCTCGGCGGCCAGCTGCTCCTCGGAGAGCACCGCGTGCAGGCTGAGCTTGCCGCGCTGATCGATCTCGGCGAGCTCGACCTGGACCTTGTCGCCCACGCCCAGGACGTCCTCGACGTTCTCCACGCGCTTGCCGCCCACGAGGCGGCGGATCTGGGAGATGTGCAGCAGGCCATCCTTGCCCGGGGACAGGGCCACGAAGGCCCCGAAGGTCGTGGTCTTGACCACGGTGCCCACGAAGCGCTCGCCGATCTCGGGCATCTGCGGGTTGGCGATGGCGTTGACGGCGTCGCGGGCGGCCTCGGCCGAGGGACCGTCGGAGGCGCCGATGTACACGGTGCCGTCGTCCTCCACCGTCAGGTCGGCGCCGGTGTCCTCCTGGATCTGGTTGATCATCTTGCCCTTGGGGCCGATGACCTCGCCGATCTTGTCCACCGGGATGCGCACGGTCAGCACGCGCGGGGCGGTGGGGGCCATCTCATCTGGGGCGTCGATGGCCTGGGCCAGGACGTCGAGGATGAACAGGCGGGCGTCGCGCGCCTGGCCCAGAGCCCCGGCCAGCACCTCGGAGGGCAGGCCGTCGAGCTTGGTGTCCAGCTGCAGGGCGGTGATGAAGTCCCGGGTGCCGGCCACCTTGAAGTCCATGTCGCCGAAGGCGTCCTCGCTGCCCAGGATGTCGGTGAGGGTGGCCCAGGTGGTCTTGCCCTCGATCTCCTCGTGCATGAGGCCCATGGCGATGCCCGCCACCGGGGCGCGCAGGGGCACGCCGGCATTGAGCAGGGCCAGGGTGGAGGCGCACACCGAGCCCATGGAGGTCGAGCCGTTGGAGCCCAGGGCCTCGGAGACCTGGCGGATGGCGTAGGGGAAGTCCTCGCGGCTGGGCAGCACCGGGACCAGGGCCCGCTCGGCCAGGTTGCCGTGGCCGATCTCCCGGCGCTTGGGGGCGCCCACGCGCCCGGTCTCGCCGGTGGAGAAGGGCGGGAAGTTGTAGTTGTGCATGTAGCGCTTGTGCGTGATCGGCGAGAGGTCGTCGATCTGCTGCTCCATGCGCAGCATGTTGAGGGTGGTCACGCCCAGGATCTGGGTCTCGCCGCGCTCGAAGATCGCCGAGCCGTGGACGCGGGGCAGCACCTCGACCTCGGCGGCCAGGGTGCGGATGTCCTTCAGGCCGCGGCCGTCCATGCGCACGCCCTCGGTCAGGGTGCGGTGGCGCACGAGCCGCTTGGTCACCGAGCGGAAGGCCGCCTTGAGCGCCTTGGCGTCCTCCTCGGCGGGGAAGGCCTCGGCGAGCTCGCCGAGCACCGTCTCGCGCACGGCCTCGATGGCCTGGTCGCGCTCCTGCTTGCCCTCCGTGGCGATGGCGGCGGCCAGCCCGTGGGCGGCGGCGGCCCTGTCCACGGCCTCGTACTGCTCATCGGAGTAGTCCAGGTAGAGCGGGAAGTCGGCGGTGGGCTTGGAGGCGTGGGCGGCGACCTCCATCTGGGCCTGGCACAGGGCCTTGATGTGGGGCTTGGCGGCCTCCAGGCCCTCGGCGACGACGGCCTCGGTGGGGGCCACGGCGCCGGCCTGGATGAGGTCCCAGGCGCCCTCGGTGGCGCCGGCCTCGACCATCATGATGGCAACGTCGCCGGAGTCCAGGACGCGGCCGGCCACCACCATCTGGAAGGTGGCGCGCCGCTGCTCGGAGTAGCGGGGGAAGGCCACCCACTGGCCGTCGATGAGGGCCAGGCGGGTGCCCGCCACCGGCCCGGAGAAGGGCAGGCCCGCGATCTGGGTGGACATGGAGGCCGCGTTGATGGCCAGCACGTCGTAGTCGTCGTCGGGGTGGATGGCCAGGACGGTCTCAACCACCTGGACCTCATTGCGCAGGCCCTTGACGAAGGAGGGGCGCAGGGGGCGGTCGATGAGGCGGCAGGCCAGGATGGCGGCGGTGCCCGCGCGGCCCTCGCGGCGGAAGAAGGAGCCGGGGATGCGTCCAGCGGCGTACTGGCGCTCCTCGACGTCCACGGTCAGGGGGAAGAAGTCGAACTGGTCCTTGGGGTGCTTGCCCACGGTGGTGGCCGACAGCACGGCGGTCTCGCCGTCGAGGTAGGCCATGGCACTGCCGGCGGCCTGCTTGGCCAGGCGGCCCGTCTCGAAGCGCACCACGCGCTTGCCGAAGGGGCCGTTGTCGATCACTGCCTCGGCGGCCGTGACCTCGGGGTCATCGATGAACATCTGTGAGGAGTCTCTTTCTCTCGGTCGAGGAGCCGGGGCCGTGGCCTTCGATCGAGGCCCACGGAGCGGCGTCGGCCGCGCCCTGCCCGGGCGCGGCGCGGCTCCGGAGGCCACCACCGAAAACCGACGGGGCCGGCTGCGCATCAGGAGTCTGCCTGCGCGCGGGGCCGCCCTGGGAGGCGCTCAAGCGGTCGTCCGCCTAGAGGCAGCCGCGCCGAATCTTACCCCGGGAGACAATACTGCGGCGGTTGACGCGGCTCGCGCCCACGTGAGATGGGACGCGCGCAGAGGTCGGGCCCCTCGGTCCCCAGTCCCCGTCAGGCCCCTGCCGGGGATGCCTCAGGAGATGCTCGGAGGCAGTGGAACGCGCCTCGGCCCCACTGCCCGGTGGGGCAGTGGGGCCGAGGCGATGATCCGAGGCGCACGCGATCCGCGCCGCCGCGCTCAGGCCCTGCTCGCCGACCTCAGCGGCGGATACCCAGGCGGGCGATGAGGGAGCGGTAGCGCTCGATGTCCTCCTTCATGAGGTAGTCCAGGAGGCGGCGGCGCTTGCCGATGAGCAGGTAGAGGCCACGGCGCGAGTGGTGGTCGTGGGTGTGGCCCTTGAAGTGCTCGGTGAGGTTGGTGATGCGCTCGGTCAGGACGGCGACCTGCACCTCCGGCGAGCCCGTGTCACCCTCGTGGGTGGCGTACTCGGCGATGATCTCCTGCTTGCGCTGCGGGGTGACCGACATTGCGGGCTCCTTGGTCTCGTTGCACGGAGCGCCGGGGCATGTTCTCCCGGGCATGACTCATCCGTGGCCGATCGACGGCCCGCCAACACTACCAGCGATCCCGCCGCCCCGGCCCCCGCGGACCAGGGGCGCTGCTGTGGGAACGGGCACAGGCCCCCTCACCGGTGGGCAGATGGTGGGGGCGCAGATCACCGGGGCTTCCTGCAGATCACGGGGCTGTCGGTGAATCGCCGGGGATGTCGGCATGCCGGAGGTGCCCCAGGGGGCTGAAACACTGACAAGCCCTACGATCTGCAGACAACCCCGCAAACAACCCCGCAAAGCACAGCCGACCCCGGCGACTCGGAGTCCCCACCGGCAGCCGCGAGCCCGCCCCGGGAACGCGCACGACCACTCAGCCCAGACCGGGCCCCGGTGGCGGCAGGCGACGGCGAAGGGCCTCGGCGCCGCTCCCGGCCACCACGTTGAACCCCACTTCGCGACAGACGCGTCACTTCGCGACGAAGGCGACACCGACAAGTACCGTCCACGTCGCGAAACGACGCACTTGTCGCGAAACGACGCCCAACGTGAGCCCCACCGGCCCCGCAGCCCCGGGCCAGCCCCCGCCAGCCGCGCTCCGAGCCTCCGAGCCTCTGAGGTATACGCGCCCTAGTGAGCGGTGACGTCCTCGGGGCGGATGGGGCCGGGCTCGGGCACCCCCAGGATGCGGGCGGTGTCCTCGATGTCGGTGCGCATCTGGGCCAGCAGCGGCTCCAGACCGTCGAAGGCGAGCATGGGGCGCAGGTGCTCGACGAGCTCGACGCCGATCTCCTCGCCGTAGAGGTTGAGATCGGCCCGGCCCAGCACATGGGCCTCGACCGTGCGCTGGGGGACGTCGTCGAAGGTGGGGTTGGTGCCGATCGAGATGGCGGCGGGAAGGCGCTCAGCCGGCCCCTCCTCCTGATCGCGCACCAGCCAGCCGGCGTAGACGCCGTCGGGCGGCACCACGCCCGCGGTGGCGGCCTCCAGGTTGGCCGTGGGGAAGCCGAGCTCGCGCCCGCGGCGCAGCCCGTGGACGACGGTGCCGCGCAGGCGGTGGGGGCGGCCCAGGATGTCAGCGGCCTCGCGCACCCTGCCGTCCTTGAGGCACTGGCGGATCCAGGTCGAGGACCACCGCCGCCCCTGGCCCGAGCAGACCTCGTCGAGGATCTCGACCTCGATGCCAAGATGGGTGCCGATGCGCTCCAGCGCGCGGGCATCCCCGCTGTTGCCGCGCCCGAAGCGCACATCACGGCCCACGACCACGGCCCGCGCCCGGAGCAGGCCGTGCAACCAGGTGGAGACGAAGTCCTCGGGCCCCTGGGCGGCGAAGTCGAGTCCGTAGGGCACCACGAGAACGGCGTCCAGCCCGATGGCCTCCAAGGAGGCCAGGCGGTCGGTCAGGGAGGTGACCAGGGCGAAGGGCTGGTCGGGCTGGTGGACGTGGCGGGGGTGGGGATCGAAGGTGATCGCCACGGCCAGCGGCCGGGCGCCGTCGCGACCCATCTGGTCCGCGCGCTGGACCACCCGGCCCAGGATGGCCTGGTGCCCGCGGTGGACCCCGTCGAAGACACCGATGCTCACCACGCTGCCCGGCCCTGCCGGCGACCTGAGAGCCGCGGGCACCTGCTCGGCGCCATACCAGATCTGCACTAGGGACGTCCTGTTCTCGATTCATCCGGCAGGTCGGAGGCCCTGCCGCCCTTGCGGGTCAAAGATTGCCACGACCCGGCCGCGCCGCGCGACCCGCCGAGCACTTGACCGCTCGGCGGGAGCGGGACTACCCTTGTCTCGACCGACGGTCGGTCGAGACAAGGGATCGGGAGCGGTCCCGACCTGGAGCACCGCCTCCGGCGACCGCCCTGGGCGGGCCCCGCCCGCTCCCGCCGCTCCCGCCCGACCAGAGCCGAACACCACCACGATCGAGGTGCACCGATGCCGCACAAGCCGCCGGAACCAGGAAGCCCGCCCCACACCACCAGCAGCCCGCGCACCGCCAAGCCGGCCCCGCAGCGCCGCACCGAGATCCTCGATGCCGCCCAGCGGCTGTTCATCGCCAAGGGCGTTCAGGCCACCTCCGTGCAGGACATCCTCTCGGAGGTCGGTATCGCCAAGGGCACCCTCTACTACCACTTCTCCTCCAAGGAGGAGATCCTCACCGCCCTCATCGCGCGCACCACCGACCGGATCGTCGACCGGGCCCGCGCGATCGCCGAGCAACCGGGTCCGGCCGTGGACAGGTTCCTGGCGGTCATGGCCTCCGCCCGCGTCGATCAGCCCGAGCGGGAACTGGCCGAGCAGCTCCACGCCCCGGGCAATGCCGAGTTCCACGTCCTGAGCATCGTGGAGATGGTCCGCCATCTCACCCCGGTGCTCACCGGGATCGTCGAGCAGGGCAACGCCGAGGGCGCCTTCAACGCCCCTCAGCCCCGCGACATGATCGAGATCCTCCTGACCAGCGCGGGCATGCTCCTCGACGACGGGATCTTCACCGGCGAGGCCCAGGAGGCCCCGCGCCGCACCATGGCGATCGTGCATGCTGCGGAGGTCCTGCTGGGCTGCGAGCCCGGCGCCCTGGCCCCCGCCGCGGCCGGGGCCGGGGCCGGAGCAGTACGCGCAGCGGGCGCGGCGCCGGAGGCGGTGCAGCCATGAGGAACCTGACGATCCTGCTCCTCGGCGCCCTCATCAACTCCGTGGGCACTGGGCTGACGGCCTTCGGCCTGGGGGTCTTCGCCTACCGCCTGGAGGGCACCGCCACGGCCGTGGCCCTGGTCCAGCTGTGCGCCTTCGCGCCGATCATCCTGCTCGCCCCGCTGGCGGGCGCCCTGGCCGACCGCTTCGACCGCCGGCTCATGATGGCCATCGGCGACGGCGGCTCCATCCTGGGACTGGGGGCGGTCCTGGTGGTGCTCAGCTCGCCCTCGCCCCGCCTGGAGGCCATCCTCCTGGGTGTGGGCGCCTCCTCCTGCCTGGCGGCGCTGACCGAGCCCGCCCTGCGCGCCTCGATCACCGACCTGGTCCCCGCCGAGGAGCATGTGCGCAGCGCCGGTCTGCTCCAGGCCGCCACCGCCGCGCGCTACCTCATCTCCCCCTTCCTGGCCGGCCTGCTCCTGCCCCTGGTGGGGCTGCGCGTCCTGGTGGTCATGGACGCGGCCACCTGCCTGGTCACCGTCACCTGCTCCGTGGTGGTCATGCGCGCCGTGCGCGGCGCCGCCCCTGGCGGCGCCGGGGGCCGCAGCGGCGCACCGACCGATCCCGACGGCGTGGCCGGCCACCTCATGGGCGGGTGGCGCACCCTGCTCCGCCACCCCGGCCTGCGCGCGATCGTGGGCCTCATGACGATGATGACCCTGGCCATCGGCACCGTGCAGGTCCTGCTCAAGCCGATCCTCCTGCCGCATGTGGACGCCACCACCATGGGCCGGGTCGAGACCCTGGCCGCCACCGGCATCCTGGCCGGTGCGGCCCTGGTCGCCCTCCTGGCCCGGGCCCGGCCCACCACCCTGCTGAGCGCGGGCACCGCGGCCACGGGCACCGCCATGGTCCTGCTCTCGCTGCGCTCGTGGACCTGGTGGGTGGCGCTCAGCGGATTCGCCGTCTTCGCCGCCCTGTCCCTGTGCCAGGCCGGGGCCGAGACCCTGGTGCGCCGCAGCGTCGCCACCGACCACCAGGCCCGGGTCTGGGGGGTCATCAGCCTGGTGACACAGGTCGGCTATCTGGCCGCCTACCTCAGCGCGGGCGCCCTGAGCGACGCCGTGCTCGAACCGCTCCTGAGCCCCACCGGGGCCCTGGCGCCCAGCCTCGGGGTGCTGCTGGGAACCGGGGCGGGCCGCGGCGCCGCCCTCCTGGTGGCCCTGGCCGGACTGGGCACGATGGTCCTGGCCCTCGTCATCCACCGGCACCGCGGGGCACTGGCCCTGTCCTCCGAGACCTCCGCTGAGGCTCAGGAGCGGGGCAGGGGCCGCGGCGGATCCCGACCCACGAGCCCACCGCGCCGCATCCGCACCGCGGACCGGCGCATCCGGCAGGAGGCGGCCTCATGGTGAGACGACTGCTCCGGGCCGATCTGGCCGCCAGCCCGGTGGTCGCGATGACGCTGACCGCCCTCATCGCCCTGGCCGCCGCCCTGGCCTCGGCCAGCACCTGGCTCATCGTGGATACCACGGCGGCCACCAACCGGCTGGCCGAGCGCGCCAGGGTCCCCGATCTGATCCAGATGCACACGGGCGATGCGGATCCCGCGGCGATCGAGGCCTGGGCCGATGGTCGCAGCGACATCCTCGAGCACGAGATCATCACCACCCTGCCGGTCCCGCGCCACGAGCTGTGGATCGACGGGGCCAATCAGGCCGACTCCTACTACGAGCCCGCCTTCGTCACCGCGCCGACCCGCATCGACCTGCTGCTCGATGACCACGGCGAGCCGGCTGATCCGGGCCCCGGCGAGGTCTTCCTGCCCATCCACTACCAGGCGGCGGGCCTGGCTGAGGTGGGGGACACGATCACGGTGGAGAGCCAGGGCCGGCGCATGGACCTGGAGGTGGTGGGCTTCGTGCGCGACGCCCAGATGAACGCCCCCATGGTCCCCTCCAAGCGCCTGGTGGTCAGTGCCCAGGACTTCTCCGCCCTGGCCGAGAGCATCACCGAGCCCGAGTACCTCATCGAGTTCGACCTGGCCGACTCCGCCCGTCCCGGCACGGTCACCGAGGCCTACAAGGCTGCTGGCCTGCCCGCCACGGGCATCAGCATCGACGGCTCGATGATCAGCCTCATCAACGCCCTGAGCACGATGCTCATCGCCGCGGTGGCCCTGGTGGTGGCCCTGGTGCTGGCGGTGGTTGCCATGCTGGCGCTGCGCTACACGGTGCTGGCCGCCATCGAGGCGGACCTGCCCCAGATCGCGGTGCTCAAGGCCATCGGCGCGCCTCAGGGGCGGATCCGCCGCCTGTACGCCCTGAAGTACACGGCACTGGCCCTGATCGGCTCGGCGGTGGGATATGCGGCCGCCATCCCCCTGGCGGGGGCGCTGGAGGCCCCGGCGGTCCTCTACCTGGGCGAGCCCCCCACCACGGTGTGGAGCCTGGGCCTGCCCCTGGCCTCCGCCCTGGTCCTGGCCGGGACCATCATCGGCTTCACCCTGGCGACGCTGCGGCGCGTGGGCAGGATCTCCGCCGTCGAGGCGCTGCGCAGTGGGACCAGTGGTGCGCTGCGCCGCCGGCGCCACCGCTGGCGCCTGTCGTCCTCACGGCGCCTGCCCGTCCAGCTGTGGCTCGGGATGCGCGAGGCGCTGCGCCCCTCCAATGCGCTGCTCATGGGGGTGCTGACGCTGTGCACCTTCACCATGGTGCTTCCGGTCAATGTGGCCACCACCCTGGATGATCCCCGTATCGCCACCTACCTGGGCTCGGGCCAGTCGGATCTGCGGATCGACGTGCGCGCCGGCGTCCAGGACATCGGGGCCGTGGAGGACCGGGTCGCCAGTGATCCGCGCATCTCGCGGCACACCACGGTGCTGCGCCGCCAGTACACCATGGAGACCAGTGGCGGGCAGTGGGAGCCGGTGCTCATCGATATCGGGGACCACACGGCCTTCCCCATGACCTACCTCTCGGGGCGCGCCCCCACAGGGCCGCAGGAGATCTCGCTGTCCTACAACCAGGCCCAGGCCTCCGGCGCGCAGGTCGGCTCCACGGTGACCATCACCACCGCCGAGGGAGAGCGATCCCTGAGCGTCACCGGCATCTACCAGGACATCACCAACAATGGGCTGACCGCCAAGGCCACCTTCGACGACGGCGCCCCCGCGCTGTGGCAGCTCATCTACGCCGACCTGGGCGAGGGGCAGCAGGAGCAGGCCGTGGTCGAGGATCTGGGCTCGGGCCTGGAGGGCGTGCAGGTCACGGCCATGAGCCAGTACGCCTCCCAGTTCTTCGGCGCCACCGGCTCCCAGGTTCGCCTCATCGCCACCATGGCCTGCATCATCGCGCTGGGGCTGTCCTTCCTCATCACGGTGCTCTTCGCAGTGCTGGTCCTGGCCCGCGAGCGCGCGGCGGTGGGGGTGCTGCGCGCCCTGGGCTGCACCCACCGCGCCATCGCCGTGCAGTACCTCACCCGCTTCGGGGCGCTCGCCCTGATGGGCCTGGCCGTGGGCATGACCCTGGCCTTCACCCTGGGGGAGACCGCGATCGGCGCGGTCCTGGGCTCGCGCGGGGCGCCCACGGTCGAGCTGCTGGCCGATCCGTGGCTGGTGGGACTGGTGCTCCCCGCGGCCCTGGTGGCCGCCGTGACGGGGGCCGTGGTCCTGGCCCTGTCCCGCGCCAGGGTCTCGAGCCCGCTGTGATGGGGCGGGCCATGGCATCACCCGGCAGGAGGACCACCGCACCGTGGAGCAGCCGCCCACCGGGCACGGCCCCGGGCGCAGCGATGACCAGCACGATCGGTACGACGACCATGAGCACACTGACGGTAAGGAGAACTGGTATGAGGAGCAGCGACAGCACTCCATCAGCAGGGGCAGGGCAGGCGCCAGGGGCGCCGCCGGTGCTGCGGGCCCGGGGCCTGACCAAGGCCTACGACGCCCAGGGAGCCCCGGTGCTGGAGGGCCTGGATCTGGATATCGGGCGCGGCCAGTTCGTGGCGGTCATGGGCCCCTCGGGCTCGGGGAAGTCCACGCTCCTGCACTGCCTGAGCGGGATGGACCGGCCCTCGAGCGGCCAGGTGCTGCTCTCGGGGGATGCGGACGAGGGCCCGCGCCAGGGCGGGAAGGGGGCGCCGGTGGATCTGGCCGCCCTGGATGAGCGGGAGCTGGCGGCGCTGCGCCTGAGCCGCTTCGGCTTCGTCTTCCAGCAGGCGCACCTGCTGTCCACGCTGTGCCTGCTGGACAATATCGTCCTGCCCGGGTTCCTGGCCGGTGAGCGCCCCCGCCCGCTGGTCGAGGCCCGCGGCCGCGAGCTCATGGAGCGCATGGGCATCGGCGGGCTGGCGGGCAGCGATGTCACGGAGGTCTCCGGGGGCCAGCTCCAGCGCGCGGGGATCTGCCGCGCCCTGATCAACGACCCGGGCATCGTCTTCGCCGATGAGCCCACCGGGGCGCTCAACTCCTCCTCCGCCGCCCAGATCCTCGACCTGCTCGGGGAGGTCCACGCCTCGGGCACGACCCTCATGGTGGTCACCCACGACGCCCACGTGGCGGTGCGGGCCGACCGGGTCCTGGTGCTCGTCGACGGGGCGGTGGTCGAGGACCTGGCCCTGGGCCGCTACGAGCGCTCCCAGGTCGCCGCGCGCCTGTCCATCGTCTCCCAGGCCCTGCAGCGCCAGTCGGTGTGAGACGGGCCGGCCCGGGTGGGGTGGGCGGGCCGCCCGGCCCGGGCCGGAGGCGGTCAGTGGGAGCCGCAGCCGCAGCCCTCGGTGGGCCGAGCGGAGACGTCCCTGAGCCCCAGGGCGTTGCCGGCCTTGTGCCCGGGCACGACCCCGGCGCCGGCGGCACTCCGGCTGCTGGACTGCCTGCTGGACTGACCACTGGACTGACCACTGAGCTGGTCCTGCGCCGGGAGCGCGGCCCCCATGGCGGCGCCGACCGCGGCGCCGATCGCCGCAGGATCGCTGAGGCCGGCCGCGCTGGCGCGACCGGTGCCGCCGGCCTCGGTCTGCGAGGCCGTCGCCTCGGTGGCCGCGGCGCTGCCGGGGGCCACGGGCTGGGCGACGGTGGGGGCCGGGAGCCTCTCGTCGTCGCGGGCCCGGCCGTGCCCGCGGCAGCCGCAGCGGCACCCACCGCCACGGGCCTGGTCGCCGGCCTGGCTGGTGGGCTGGGTCGTCCCGGTGCTCGTCTCGCTCACTGATGCCGCCTTTCCGGCCCCCGCCCGGCGCTGGGCGCAGGAGGGGCTCCCCTGGTTGGTGCTGGTGTCCTCGGATGGGTGGACTGAGAATGGGTGACTGAGATGGGTCTGTCGCTGGATCTGCTCGTGGCTGACGTGGCCGTGGTGGCCAACCCACTGGCAGGCACCGTCAGCCAGTATCAAGCATCTGCCGGGCCCCTGTATTCCTGGATCTCTGAACTCCTGGTCTTCCTGATGCGCCCGCACTCCCCCGCCGAGCCCCGCGCTGCACATCTTCACCCGGGCGGCGCACACCCCAGCCGCAGAATCACGCGGGTGCCGGGGCAACCACTGCCCACAGGGCCGCTGAAGATGTGCAGCCCCCTGCCCGCTGCACATCTTCACCCGGGCGGCACGCACCCCAGCCGCAGAATGACGCCAATCCTTCAGCGGCCGCTCCTCCCAGGGCGGCTGAAGATGTGCAACTCGGCTCGGTCCGGCTCAGGCCGGTGCCAGGACCAGCACCGGGCGGGCGCGTGAGCCCCTGGCGGCCAGCAGTGCCACCACGGCGCCGTCGGGGGCGAATCCGGCCACCACCGGCCCCGGGCCGGCATCCCCCGGAGCCGCCTCCTGGGAGTCCTGGTGGCCCGGTGAGGCCTCGCTCTTGGGGGTGATGGGGTGGGCGGGGGCCTGGGCCCGCTCCAGGGTGGAGGCGGGAAGGGCCTGGCCGTGGCCGAGCGCCCCGGCCTCGGCCTCGGTGAGCTCCACGGCCGGGAAGCAGCGGCGGGCCGCCTCGCTCAGGCCCAGCACCCTCAGGCCACCGGGCCGGGTGCTGGCGGCGTCGGCCTCCACCTGGGCGCTGAGCGCCTCCAGGGTCTTAGCCTCCCCGACGTCGAAGGGCCCCACGCGTGTGCGGCGCAGAGCGGTCAGGTGGGCGCCGCAGCCCAGGGCCGCACCCAGGTCGCGGGCGATGGCGCGCACGTAGGTGCCCGAGGAGCAGGACACGCCCAGATCCAGGTCGACCACCGCGGTGCCGTCCGCCGCCGTGGCCCCGCGCGGCTGCCCGCGCAGGTCCAGCGAGCTGACGGTCACCGGGCGGGCGGCGAGCTCGACCGCCTCGCCCTGGCGCACCCGGGCGTAGGAGCGCACTCCGCCGACCTTGATGGCCGACACGGCACTGGGCACCTGCATGATCTCACCGGTGAGGCTCCCCAGTGCGGCACTCAGCAGCGCCGCGGGCAGGTCCTCGGGGCGGCAGCCGGCGCCGGCCGTGATCTCCCCCTCGGCGTCCTCGGTGAGGGTCTCCTGGCCCAGGCGGAGGGTGGCCTCGTAGTCCTTGTCAGCGCCCACCAGGTAGGTCAGCAGGCGGGTGGCGCGCCCGATCCCGAGCACGAGCAGGCCGGTGGCCATCGGGTCCAGGGTGCCGGCGTGCCCGACCTTGCGGGTGGCCGCCAGGCGGCGGGCGGCGGCCACGACGTCGTGGCTGGAGATCCCCGCGGGCTTGTCGACCAGCAGCAGCCCGTCCGCGGCGCCGACCGCCCCGCGCGCCACCCGGGGCCGCGCGCGGCCGTGGCCTCCCTGACCAGTGGTGCTCACGCCTCGGCTCACAGGTCCTCGGGGCCCGACCCGGGCGCAGCCCCGGAGGGCGCCTCGGGAGCGCCGGCGGCATCGGCCTCGCTCCCGGCGCCCGGGGCCGGGTCCTCCGACGAGTCCTCCTGCGGGTCGTCATCGTGCCGGTAGGGGTCGGCGTCGCCCGCGTAGGTGGCGCCCTGGGCCCTGCGGGCGATCTGCTCGTCGCGGACCCGGGCCTGGGCCAGGGCGTCCTCGAAGGTCTTGGCGGTGGTGGGCAGGGCGTCGAGTTGGAAGGAGATGGTCGGGGTCAGGCGGATGCCCAGGGCCTTGCCCACCTCGGAGCGGATGAGGCCCTTGGCCGAGGCCAGCGCCTTGGCCGAGCTGTCCTGCTCCTCCTGGGAGCCGTAGACGGTGTAGAAGACGGTGGCCTGCTGCAGGTCCCCGGTGACGCGCACATCGGTGACCGTGACGAAGCCCAGGCGGGGGTCCTTGATGCGGCCGCCCAGGAGTCGGGCGACGGTCTCGTGGATGCGTTCGGCGACCTTGCGGGCGCGTGCGGCGTCAGCCATGGGGTCCTCCTGGGTTCGTCGGGGCGAGAAGCAGCCACCATTGTGCACGACCTTGCACATCTTCACCGACTGGCCTGCCAGCGCATCCGCGTCATCGCGCCAATGCGCCCGCAACTGGCGCGCCGCGCGCCGCCGAAGATGTGCAGAACCGCCGCCGCTGCACATCTTCAGATGAGGCGCCGACGGGATCATGCGGAGAAGTCGGGGCCTCCGGCGGGCAGGGGCGCTGAAGATGTGCAGCGCCCCGCGCACCAGCGCATGGGCGCCCGCTCCCGCAGCCGGCACCGGGGCGGCGCTAGCATCAGGGAGACCGCATCACGCCCCGCCCACCCGAGTACCGAGCCGAGACCGCATGCCCTCCACCACCGCGCCCACCGGGCGCCCCTCCCCCGGGTCCTCCGCCCCGGGCCTGGCCATGGTGCTGGGCTGCTACCTGCTGTGGGGCTTCTTCCCCCTCTACTTCCGCCTGCTCGCCGCGGCCGGCAGCGTGGAGATCATCGGGCACCGCGTCGTGTGGACCCTGGTCACCTGCCTGGTGCTCATCGCCGCGTCCCGGCGCTGGAGGGCGCTGGGCGCTGTGCTGAGCGCGCCCCGGCTGCTGGGGCCCCTGGCCGCCTGCGGCCTCCTGGTCACCCTCAACTGGCTGGTCTACGTCTACGGGGTCAGCACCGAGCGCACCGCCGACGCCGCCCTGGGCTACTTCATCAACCCGCTGGTGACCGTGGCCCTGGCGGCCCTGGTCCTGGGCGAGCGGCTGCGCCGCGCCCAGGTGCTGTGCATCGCCCTGGCCGCAGCGGGAGTCGCGGTGCTGGTGCTCGCGCAGGGCTCCCTGCCCTGGATCTCCCTGGCGCTGGCCCTCACCTTCGGCCTCTACGGGCTGGTCAAGAAGCGGGTGGGGGCGCAGGTCGACGCCCTGACGGGCCTGTGCGCCGAGACGCTGACGGTGGCGCCCCTGGCCCTGGGATACCTGGGGTGGCTGGCCTGGCAGGGGGCCTCGGCCATGCAGGGGCCCCAGGCCTCACCGCTGCTGGGCGTGCTGCTGGTGGTGGCCGGACCGGTGACGGCGGTGCCCCTGCTGCTCTTCGCCGCCGGTGCCCGCCGGGTGGCGCTGTCGGTGGTGGGCATCAGCCAGTACCTGGGCCCCATCATCCAGTTCATCCTGGCCTGGGCGGTCTTCCACGAGGAGATCCCACCTGCCCGGTGGGCCGCCATGGTGCTGGTGTGGGCCGCGGTCGCCCTCTTCATCGTCGACGCCGCGCACCAGTTGGCCCGCCGCCCCCGCCTGAGGGGCTGAGGCCGGCGAGACCACCGGCCCCCACGCCCCTTGCATCAGACATGCATGCGCATGCATTGTCGATGCGCTACCCTGGGGGCATGACTGCGGTGGACCTGCACGACGTCCTGGCCGACCTGTCCCTGACCCCCCGGGATCTCGCCGAGGCCCTGGCGCTCGAGTCGGCGGCTCGCGAGCGCGCGGGCGCCGCCCCCCTGACCTCCGGGATGTCGGACTTCCTGTCGCGCGGCCTTCCCTCAGGCCCGCGGGGGCGCCAGGCGGCCCGCATCCTTCAGGACCGCTCCTACGCCGAGCAGCTCTCGGCCCAGCACCGCGCCCTGGGCGCCGCACGGGACCTGGCGCGCTCCCTGTCCACCAAGGAGATGGCAGACCTGCTGGGCCGCAGCCCCTCCACCATCACGCGCGCGGCGGGCCGCTCCCTCTACGCCTACCATCGCGGCCGCTCCCTGCGCTTCCCCACCTGGCAGCTCGACGGCGGCCGCCCCCTTGCGGGCCTGGACGCCGTCGTCCCCAGTATCCGGGCCGCCCTGAGCCCGGCGACGGTGGAGGCCCGCATGACCACGGCGGACGCCGAGCTCCTCGATGGCCTCAGCCCCGTCCAGTGGCTCGCCCAGGGCGGGGACCCCGCCGATGTCGTCCGGCTCCTGGACGAGGCCGACCACCGGTGAGCCCCCGCGCGAAGAACCCCATCGCTCCCCCGGGCCCCCTGGACCTGCGTGAGGACGAGATCCACACCCTCACCGGCCAGCCCCTGGCGCGCATCGCCCCGACCACCAGCCCCCACGCCCTGGCCTGGGGACGGCTGCGCACCTGGGGCCCGGTGAGCCACTGCCGCTGGGACCCCCACCCTCCCCCACCCGGGGAGCACCGCGGCCATGGCGTCCTGTACACCGCCTGCGACCTGGCGACCTGCGCCGCCGAGGTCTTCGCCGGCACCCGGGTGATCGACACCCGCAGCGACGCCCCAGTGCTCCAGGTCTGGCAGCCCACCCGGCCCCTGAGGCTGCTGGACATGACCAGCCCGTGGGCACTGCGCCACGGCGCCTCGGTGAGCCTGGACAGCGCGGACCGCGCCACCTGCCGGGCCTGGGCGCGCTGCATTCACGACCAGCTGCCCGGCCTCGACGGGCTCTGGGTGCGCTCGACCATGACCGGGCGGGCCATGACCGTCCTGCTCACGCCCGCCGCCGACTCCATCCCCGCCCTGCCCGATGAGAGCGCGCCCCTGGCCGACCCCACGATCCACGCGCTCCTGCACGAGATCGCCCCGGGCATCGGCTACGAGGTCGTCTGACCGCCTCCCTCCGGCCCCCGGCACTCCCCCAAAGCCACGACGGCGGCCGGCCACCTCCTGCGGGGGGGGGGGCCGGCCCCCGCGGCAGCCCGGGGGGCCCGGTGACGGGCCCCCGGCCCCCCCCCCCCCCCCCCCGGGGGGGCCCCCCCCCCGGGGGGGGTGGGGGGCCGGCCGCCGTCGTCAGCCGTGGGAGCCGGATCAGGAGCGCGGCTTCTCGCGCATCTCCCAGGTCTCGATGACGTCGCCCTCGGCGATGTCCTTGAAGCCCAGGTTGATGCCGCACTCGTAGCCCTCGCGGACCTCGGTGACATCGTCCTTCTCGCGGCGCAGCGTCTCGATGGACAACTCGCCGTTGACCACGACGCCGTCGCGCACCAGGCGGGCCTTGGCGCCCCGCTTGATGATGCCCGAGCGGACGATCGAGCCGGCGATGGAGCCGAACTTCGAGGAGCGGAAGACCTGGCGGATCTCGGCGCTGCCCAGCTCGACCTCCTCGTAGATGGGCTTGAGCATGCCCTTCATCGCGGCCTCGACGTCCTCGATCGCGTTGTAGATGACCGAGTAGAACTTCATGTCCACGCCCTCGCGGTCGGCGATCTCCGCCACCCGCTCGGCCGGCCGGACGTTGAAGCCGATGATGACGGCGGAGTCCACCGTGGCCAGGTTGACATCGTTCTGGGTGATGGCGCCCACGCCGCGGTGGATGACGCGCAGCGCCACCTCCTCGCCCACATCGATCTTGAGCAGGGAGTCCTCCAGGGCCTCGACCGCGCCCGAGGAGTCTCCCTTGAGGATGAGGTTGAGGGTGTCGACCTTGCCCTCCTTGAGGACATCGGTGAGGTTCTCCAGGGAGACCCGCTTGCGGCGCTTGGCCAGCAGGGCGGCGCGCTCGGCGGCCTCGCGCTTGTCCGCGATCTGGCGGGCGGTGCGGTCATCGGGGGCCACGATGAAGGAGTCGCCGGCGCTGGGCACATTGGTCAGGCCCAGCACCAGGGCCGGACGGGCCGGGCCCGCCTCCTGCAGGGCCTCGCCATGCTCGTTGAACATGGCGCGCACGCGCCCGTAGGCGCTCCCCGCCACGATCGGGTCCCCCACCCGCAGTGTGCCGCGCTCCACCAGGATGGTGGACACCGCGCCGCGGCCCTTGTCGAGCTTGGCCTCGATGGTCACGCCGCGGGCCTCGGTGTCGGGGTTGGCGCGCAGGTCCAGGGCCGCATCGGCGGTCAGCAGGACGGCCTCCAGGAGGTCGTCGATGTGCAGGCGCTGCTTGGCGGAGATGTCCACGAACATGGTGTCGCCGCCGTACTCCTCGGGCACCAGGCCGTACTCGGTGAGCTGGCCGCGGATCTTGTCCGGGTTGGCGCCCTCCCGGTCGATCTTGTTGACCGCCACCACGATCGGCACATTGGCCGCCTGGGCGTGGTTGAGGGCCTCGACCGTCTGGGGCATGACGCCGTCGTCGGCGGCCACCACGAGGATGGCGATATCGGTGACCTCGGCACCGCGGGCGCGCATGGCCGTGAAGGCCTCGTGGCCGGGAGTGTCGATGAAGGTGATCGGCCGGGTCTCCCCGCCCAGGTCCACGCGCACCTGGTAGGCGCCGATGGACTGGGTGATGCCGCCGGCCTCCGCGGCCACGACGTCGGTGGAGCGGATGGCGTCCAGCAGCTTGGTCTTACCGTGGTCGACGTGCCCCATGACGGTGACCACCGGGGGCCGGGGCAGCAGGTTCTCCTCGTCCTCCTCGGGGTCGAGGTCGATGTCGAAGGACTCCAGCAGCTCGCGGTCCTCGTCCTCGGGCGAGACGATCTGGACGTCGTAGCCCAGCTCGGCGCCCAGCAGGCCGAAGGTGTCCTCATCCAGGGACTGGGTGGCCGTGGCCATCTCCCCCAGGTGGAACAGGACAGTCACCAGGGCCGCGGGGTTGGCGTTGATCTTCTCGGCCAGGTCGGTCAGCGTGGCGCCCTGGCGCACGCGCACCGGGGTGGTGCCGTCACCGCGCGGGACGATGACACCGCCGATCGACGGCGCGCTCTGCTGCTCGAACTCCTGGCGCTTGGCCCGCTTGGACTTGCGCCCGCGCGGAGCGCCACCGCCACGGCCGAAGGCGCCCTGCGTCGAGCCGCGCCCGCCGCGGCCACCGCGGGGGCCTCCGAAGCCGCCGGGACGACCGCCACCGCCGCCGCCACCGGGGCGGCCACCGCCGCCGGGGCGGCCACCGCGGCCACCGCCACCACCGCGCGCCGGGGCCCCGGGGCGGCCGATGGAGGACTGGCCGGGCATCATGCCCGGGTTGGGGCGCGGACCGCCGGGGCGCGGCGCGCCCGGACGCGGCGCACCGGGGCGCGGACCGCCGGAGCCCGCGGCCTGGGGGCGGGGGCCGCCGGGGCGAGGACCGCCACCGGGGCGCGGACCGCCCTGACCGCCGGGGCGGGGCATGCCCTGGGAGGTCGCGAAGGGGTTGTTGCCCGGGCGCGGCGCACCCGGACGCGGGCCCTGGCCCGAGGGGCGCCCGCCGCGCCCGCCGGGGCGGGGCATACCCTGGGAGGTCGCGAAGGGGTTGTTGCCCGGGCGCGGCGCACCCGGACGCGGGCCGGGGGTCGGCGCGGGCGCCGGAGCCGCGGAGGCCGCGGGGGCCGAGGCCTGCTCAGCCGGGGCGGAGGGCCGGGGGGCCTGCGGGGCCGCGGCGCGGGGGGACTCGGGGGAGGCGGAGGGCTGCTGCGCCCTGGCGCCCGGCTTGGGGGCGGCCTTGGAGGGGACCGACGGCGCTGGGGCGGCGGCCTGGGGCGCCCGGGCCCCGGGCTTGGGCGCGGGGCGCCGCTCCCCGCCCGGCGCCGCGGGCTTGGCGGCCGGTGCGGAGGGCTTGGCACCGGGCTTGGGGCGCGGGGCGGGGGCCGCGGGCTGCGCCGCGGCAGCGCCGTCGGCGGGCTTGCCCGCCTTGTCCGCCTTCGCGGCAGCGGGAGCCGCGCCCTCCGCCACGGAGGCGAAGTGCTCGCGGACCCTGCGGGCCACGGGGGGCTCGACCGTGGAGGACGCCGCCTTGACGAACTCTCCCTGGTCCTTGAGCCAGGCCAGAATCACCTTGGAGGTGACCTTCTTGCCAGAGGGGTCGAGCTCCTTGGCGAGCTCATGCACACGTGGTTTAGCCACTTTTCTCCTGTCCGGTTACCCACCCCGGACAGGGGTGGGTGCTTCTAGAGGCAGCTCATCGCTGGGTACTCATCGGGTGCCCATCGGCTTCCTACCCGCCTTCGCAATCGATCAACCCCTCACCCGGCCGGGTGAGGGCTCTGCTCGAGCCATCGGCGCACCGGCGCCGCGTCAAGCGGCGCGCTGGTGCGCAGGGCCCGCCCGAGGGCGCGCCGTCGCTCAGCAAGGGAGAGGCATCCCGGATCCGGGTGGATCCAGGCGCCGCGCCCGGGCCTGGTGGCCCGGGCATCGACCTCGAGCACAGGGCCCGGGGCCAGGACCAGTCGCAGCAGCTGGGAGCGGGGAGCCTTCCCGCGGCAGCCCACACAGGTGCGCTCGGGCACGTGCAGGGGGCTTGCCACCGTTGAGGCGTCCTTCCGTGTCCTCAGCCGCATCCGCGGGAGCGCGCTGGCGCGACGACCCCGCTATGGTCCGCCCCGGAGTCTACCGCCCGCCACGGGCCGCATCACTCCGCCGTTTCTGAGGGACCTGTCACGTCGTCGGCCCGCGAGACGCGGCCGGGGGCGACCTCCCCGGTCTCGGCGTCGGCGTGGATGTCGATCTTCCAGCCGGTCAGGCGCGCGGCCAGGCGGGCGTTCTGCCCCTCCTTGCCAATGGCCAGGGAGAGCTGGAAGTCGGGGACGACGGCGCGGGCGGTGCGCTCCTCGGTGTCGATGACGCGCACCGAGGAGACCCGGGCCGGGGACAGGGCGTTGGCCACGAAGCGCGCCGGATCCTCGGAGTGGTCGACGATGTCGATCTTCTCCCCGCCCAGCTCGGTCATCACCGCGCGCACGCGCTGGCCCATGGGTCCGATGCAGGCGCCCTTGGCGTTGACCCCGCGCGTGCGGGCGCGCACGGCCATCTTGGTGCGATGGCCGGCCTCGCGGGCCACCGAGACGATCTCGACATCCCCGGAGGTGATCTCGGGGACCTCGCGCTCGAAGAGCTTGCGCACCAGCCCGGGGTGGGTGCGCGAGAGCACGATCTGGGCCCCCTTGAGGCCGCGCGAGACATCGGTGACGTAGGCGCGCACCCGGTCCCCGTGGCGGTAGCGCTCGCCGGGGACCTGCTCGTGCGGGGGCATGATGCCCTCGTGCTCCTCATCGAGGCGCACATGGACCACCCGGGGGTCGCGTCCCTGCTCCACCGTGCCGGAGATCAGCTCCCCGGTCTTGTCCTTGAAGGCCCCCAGGACCTCGAAGTCGCGCCGGTCCTGGATGCGCTGGACGATGACGGAGCGGGCGGTGGCCTGGGCGATGCGGCCGAAGTCGTCGGGGGTGTCGTCGAAGTACTCCCCGGTGGGCTGGTCGTCCTCGTCGACCTCCGGAGCCAGGACGCTCATGTGGCCGGTGCGCCGGTCGATCTCCACATGCGCGCCGCGGATGGCGCCGGGCACCTTGGAGTAGGCCCCCAGGATGGCGTCCTCGATGGCGGGCAGGAGGTTGTCCAGGTCGATTCCCAGCTCGTCGGCGGCGCCTCTGAGCTCCGGCATATTGATATCCATGGGTGGTCCTCTCTGGTCCTGTCCTCCGCGGAGGCGGCCCTGCGGTCACATGTGGTCGTGCGGGTACCGGTGGGTACGTGGGTGGTGGTGGCCGGGTCCCGGCTCACGGGCCGGAGATCACCATCCGGGCCTGGCGGATCCGCTCCAGGGGCAGGGTCCTGGGGCCGGCGTCGGTCTGGAGGGTCAGGCCCTGGTCATCAGCGGCGGAGATGGTGCCGCTGAGCTCCTCCTCACCCGTGGTCACCCGGGCCCCGTGCCCGACGGCGCGGCGGAAGTGCCGCGCCGTGCGCAGCTCGCGCTCGGCCCCGGGGGTGGAGACCTCCAGGGTGTACTGGCCTTTGACCGGATCGGCCTCATCCAGGGCCTGGGAGACGGCGGCGGTGGCCTCGCCCAGGCGGTCCAGATCCAGATCCCCGGGCCCGTCGGGCAGGTCGACGACGACCCGCACCACCGAGTACCTCCCGGCCCGGGTGGTCTCGATCCGCTCCAGGAAGAGGCCGGCGCCGCCGACCACGGGCTCCAGGAGCTCGGTCAGGCGCCCGGCGAGCGCGTCGGGCCTATCCGCCTTCTCCGGCATGGTGGGGGCTCCTCCCCTCTGGCCCCTGGGGGCGTGGTCAGGTCGGGAACATGCTACCTGCCATGGGAGGATCGGAGCGTGATGACCCTCAGCCCTCCCCCGCCGCGCCCCGGGGCTCCCGGCTCCCCGGCCCACCGCCTCCCGGGGCCGGGCCCTGCCCCGAGCCCCCTGATCCCCGACCTGCCGCCCTCGGCCGGCGCGCACCGTGCGGAGCGCGTTCAACGTGGCCGGCCCGCCGCTCTCCTGCGCGCAGCGGGGGCGGTGGCCCTGGCCGCGGCGCTGGTGGCCAGCGGCGGGTGCGGCCTGCGCCTGGGAGAGGGCTCGCCCGCCTCCCTGGAGACGGCGCCCCAGGCCGAGGCGGTGCGCGACTCCCTGGCTCGCCAGGCCGTGCTCATCTCCTCCACGGCGGAGGTGCTCGCCTCCGGCGGCCAGGGCCCCGGCGCCGTGCCCGCGCAGCTGCAGGCCGATGCGCAGAACCAGGCCCAGGTCCTCGGTGGCGTGTGGGAGCCGTGGGCGACGGCGGTGCCCACCACCTACCCCACGGCGACGCCGATCGCGACCGCGGCGCAGGACGCCACCGGGGAGGATCTGCGCGCCGCCCTGGAGCAGGGCGCGAGCATGGCGCGAGAGGCGGCCCTGTCGGCGGGCTCGGCCCAGGAGGCCCAGCTCTACACCGCTCTGGCGGTGTCCTGGGGCGCCTACCTCGATGAGGTCTCCCCCGGTGCGCTCCAGGGCGCGCCGCGCAGCGGGCAGGGGCGGGACCAGCAGCCCTCGCCGAGCCCGGCCACGGCCGGGGCGTCGTCGGCACCTGCGGCGGGGGCCTCGTCAGGACCGGGCGGGACGGCGCTGGGCGGCCCGCTGCTCGCGCTCTACGACGCCGCCCGCTACGCCTGCGAGCAGGCCGGGGCGCGCGCCGAGGACGAGGGCGTGCGCGAGCAGGCCATGGAGGATGCGCGCACGGCCACGATCGTGGTCAACGCCTCGATCGCCGCGGGTGGCCAGGACACGCGGCTGGCGGCCTACGCCCCGCCGGAGCCGGCGGCCCAGGCGGATGGCGACCCGGATGGCGCCTGGGCGGGAGCGTCCTGGTCGGATGTGGCGGCTGCGGAGGCGCAGCAGGTGGCCCAGACCCAGGCCTCAACGCCTGCGCGCCAGGCCGCCGTCGACGCGGCCATCGATGCCGGGCTGCGCGCCGCCGACTGGGGCGCCCAGCTCCCGGCCCTGCCCGGCTACACCGCCTAGCCTCCCCACCTTCGACAATTTGCATGAGATCGGCCTTTTCCAGGCCTGGAGAAGTACGATCTCATGCAAATTGTCGAAAGGAAGGGGTTAGGAGGCCAGGGCGGCGCGCACGAGGGCGGCGACCTCCTGGGCGGCCTCACCGGCCGGCACGCTGCGGCGCTCGCCACTGCGGCGGTCGCGGATCTCCACGGTTCCCTGCTTGGCCAGGTCCCGGCCCACCACCAGGGTGTAGGGGAGCCCCAGCAGCTCGGAGTCGGCGAACTTCACCCCGGCGCTGACCCTGCGGCGGTCGTCGTAGAGGACCTCCACGCCCTGGGCGTCCAGGGCGGCGGCGATCCCCTCCGCGGTGGAGAAGACCTCCTCGTCCTTGCCGGTGGCCAGCACCTGGACGTGGTAGGGGGCCACGGCGATGGGCCAGGCCAGGCCGTGCTCATCGTGGTTGGCCTCGGCCAGGGCGGCCATGACGCGGCTGACGCCCACGCCGTAGGAGCCCATGGTCACCACCCGGGCCTTGCCGTTCTCGTCGAGCACGCTCAGCCCCAGGGCCCGGGAGTACTTGCGCCCCAGGGCGAAGATGTGGCCCACCTCGATGCCGCGGGCCAGGCTCAGGGGGCCCGAGCCGTCGGGGGCGGGGTCGCCCTCGTGGATGGCCGCGGCCTCGATGGTGCCGTCCGCGGCGAAGTCCCGGCCCATGACCAGGTCCAGGACGTGCTTCTTGTCGGCATTGGCCCCGGTGACCCAGCTGGTGCCCTCCACGATGCGCGGGTCCACCAGGTAGCGCACGGAGCCGGTCAGGCGCTCGGTGCCCTCCTCATCGACCTCGACCCGGCGCAGCGGCGAGTTGGGGCCGATGGCCTCGGGGCCGATGTAGCCGGGCACGAGCTCGGGGTGGCCCGTGAAGTCCTCCTCCGTGGCCATCTCCACCTCGGCGGGGGCCACGGCGGCCTCCAGGCGCTTCATGTCGACCTCCCTGTCCCCCGGCACGCCGACGACGAGCAGCTCGCGCCGCCCACCGGGGTGGGTGAGGACCACCACGACGTTCTTCAGGGTGTCGGCCGCCGTCCAGGCGCGGCCGTCGGAGCGCGGGTAGGCCTGGTTGCACAGGGCCACGAGGGTCTCGATGGTGGGGGTGTCGGGGGTGTCGACGACGCGGGCCGGCCCCACTCCCGAGGCGTCCACCGGCTCGGGGACCACGGTGGTGACGGCCTCGGCGTTGGCGGCGTACCCGCCCTCGGAGCGCACGAAGGTGTCCTCGCCGATGGGCGAGGGGTGGAGGAACTCCTCGGAGTGGGAGCCGCCCATGGCACCGGCCATGGCGTTGACGATGACGTAGTCCAGGCCCAGGCGCGTGAAGAGCCGCTCGTAGGCGTCGCGGTGCTTGCGGTAGGAGGCCTCCAGGGCCTGGTCGTCGATGTCGAAGGAGTAGGAGTCCTTCATGACGAACTCCCGGCCGCGGATGATGCCGGCGCGGGGACGGGCCTCGTCGCGGTACTTGGTCTGGATCTGGTAGACGATGGCGGGCAGGTCCTTGTACGAGGAGTACATGTCCTTGACCGCCAGGGTGAACATCTCCTCGTGGGTGGGTGCCAGGAGGTAGTCGCCCCCCTTGCGGTCCTTCAGGGTGAACAGCGTGGGGCCGTAGTCCTCCCAGCGGCCGGAGGCCTGGTAGGGCTCGGCGGGCAGCAGGCCCGGGAAGTGCACCTCCTGGCCGCCGATGGCGTCCATCTCCTCGCGCACGATGGCCTCGATCTTGCGCAGTGTGCGCAGGCCCAGGGGCAGCCAGGTGTAGATGCCGGGGGCGGCCCGGCGCACGTAGCAGGCGCGCACGAGGAGCTTGTGACTGGCGACCTCGGCGTCGGCCGGGTCCTCGCGCAGGGTGCGGATGAAGGCGGTGGAGAGTCTGTGCAGCACGGGCACATGCTACGTGCTGCGGCTCGGCCCCTGGCAACCGGCAACCCGTGAGCCAGCGGAGGACCGCCGCGCCACGGCCCCGATGTCCGATGGGAGGATCTGATGCGATCCTGCTGCATCAAGGCATCATGCAGTGCCCTCGCATCATGCGCACCACCTCCGACCAGGCGCTGGCTGCGCGCTTCCCCGACGTCGTCGACCTGGTGGGCGATCCGGTCGGGCGGGGCGGGGGCCTCGGGCGGGTGATCGACACCTGATTGCCGCGCAGGTGAGGGGGCATCTATTCTCTCCCAGAGCATGACCGCCCCATGGGCCCCAGGCAAGGAACAAAGACATGGACAGCCACTCCTCCCCCGGCCGCGAGGGGCGTGGTCGCACCTGGGCCAAGGCCATCCTCCTGGGCGAGCACTCGGTGGTCTACGGGCACCCCGCGATCGCCGTGCCGCTGCACGACCTGCGGATGCGCGCCACCGCCACCCCCATCACCGGCCCCTCGATGCTGCACAGCCTGGGCTACAGCGGCCCTCTGGCCTCCAGCCCCCGGGGCTTCGCCTGCGTGGCCCGGGCCTTCGAGGCGGCGCGCGAGTTCGCGGGGCGAATGGACCAGTCCTTCGCCATCACCACCCGATCGGACTTCCCCCACGAGCGCGGGATGGGCTCCTCGGCGGCCGCCTCGGGCGCGATCATCCGCGCCGTGCTGGATGCCTGCGGGCGCCGGGCCAGCAGTGAGGAGCTCTTCGCCCTGACCCAGATGGCCGAGCAGGTGGCCCACGGCAGGCCCTCGGGGCTGGATGCGGCGGCCACCTGCGCGCCGGGCCCCATCCGCTTCCAGGGCGGGCGGATGACCCCGCTGAGCCAGCGCATCGAGGGCGCCTGCCTGATCATCGCCGACTCCGGCGTCCACGGCTCGACCCGCCAGGCGGTCGAGGGCCTGCGGGCCCGCTACGAGCAGGATGCCGAGGGCATCGGCGCGCTCATCGACCGCCTCGGGGAGCTGGCGACGATGGCGGTCACGGCCCTCGATGAGGGCGATGCGCCGGCCCTGGGGGCGGCCATGGACCGGGCCCACACGATCCTGGCCGAGCTCGAGCTGGGCCTGCCGGTCCTGGACCGGCTCACGGCGGCCGCCCGCGGGGCCGGCGCCCTGGGCGCCAAGCTCACCGGCGGGGGCCTGGGCGGCTGCATCATCGCCCTGGCCGACGATCCGGGCACGGCCGAGCGCATCAGCTCGGCCCTGCGGCAGGCGGGCGCCGCCACCACATGGATCCATCGGATGCGCACCAGTGAGACGGGGGAGGCCGGGCCATGGCACTGACGCCCGAGGCGCCGACGGCGACAGCCAGCGCCAACACCAACATCGCCCTCATCAAGTACTGGGGCAAGGCCGATGAGTCACTGACCATCCCCACCACCTCCAGCCTGTCCCTGACCCTGGCCGGCACCCGGACCACCACCACCGTCTCCTTCGACGGCGGGCAACAGGGCCGCGACGCGGTGACCATCAACGGCGCCGTGCCCGGCCAGGGCGCCCTGGGCCGGGTGACCCGCTTCCTGGACCTGGTGCGCAGCCGCTCGGGCCTGAGCCGGGCCGCCACGGTGTCCTCCTCCTCCACCGTGCCGCTGGCCGCGGGCCTGGCCAGCTCGGCCGCGGGCTTCGCGGCCCTGGCCGCCGCGGCCTCGCGGGCCGCCGGCCTGGAGCTCGATGAGCGGGCCCTGTCGCGCCTGGCCCGGCGCGGCTCCGGGTCGGCCTCGCGCTCGGTCTTCGGGGGCCTGGTGCTGTGGCGGGCCGGCAGCGACGACGAGTCCTCCTACGCCGAGCCCGTCGAGGCCGCCGGCCTGGCCTGCGGAGCCGGTGGCGAGTCGGATGGCGGGACCGTCGCGGCCCGCAGCGAGCCGGACCTGGCCATGGTGGTGGTCGTGCTCAGCGACAGGAGCAAGTCCATCGGCTCCACGCAGGCCATGCGCCGCACCATGGCCACCTCCCCCCTCTACCCCTCCTGGGTCCGGGCCAGCGCCCAGGACCTGGGCGAGGCCCTGGCGGCGGTGCGCCGCGGGGACGTCCAGGGCCTCGGGGAGGTGGTGGAGGCCAATGCCCTGGGCATGCACGCCACCATGCTGGCCAGCAGGCCAGCCGTCATCTACTGGATGCCGCGCACCGTGGAGGCGCTCCACACGGTGCGGGCCCTGCGCGAGGAGGGAATGCCCGCCTGGGCCACCATCGACGCCGGGGCCAATGTCAAGGTCCTGACGCCGGGGGTAGGCGCCGAGCAGGTCGCCCGGGCCCTGGGCGAGCGCCTGCCCGGGGCCCGGGTCTCCGTCCACCGCCCGGGCGCGGGAGTGCGCCTCGAGCCGGCCGCCCCGCCAGCCGGGCGGGCCGCGCGGTGAGCCGCCCCGAGGTCCCCCGGGCCTCCTCCAGCGCCCCGGGCAAGCTCTACATCGCGGGCGAGTACGCCGTCGTCGAGCCGGGCCATCAGGCCATACTGGTGGCTGTGGACCGCTTCATCACGGTGAGCATCACCGCAGCCCAGCAGGTGGGCCGGATCCGCTCGGCCCTCCACGGGGGGCGGGCGCTGGCCTGGCACCGCCGCCAGGACGGCGCGGCGCAGGTCGAGGGGCGGGGCGCGGACTACGTGATCAGCGCGATCCGCGTGGTGGAGGAGCTCGTGCGCGAGCGCGGTGGCCGACTGCGGATCTTCGACCTGGAGGTCGTCAGCGAGCTGGTCGATGGCGGCAGCGGGCGCAAGCTCGGCCTGGGCTCCTCCTCGGCGGTGACCGTGGCCACTGTCCGGGCCGTGGCCCGCCTCTACGGGCTGGGGCTCGATGACATGGAGGTCTACCGCCTGGCGCTGATGGCCTCCGACGACGTCGAGCCGATCGGCTCGGGCGGGGATATCGCCGCCAGCGCCTTCACCGGCTGGGTGGCCTACTCCTCCCCCGACCGCGGCTGGCTGCGCCGGGAGCGCCGGCGCCGCAGCACCGGCGGACTGCTGGCCGCGCACTGGCCCTGCCTGAGCATCCGCCGGCTGGAGCCCCCGGGCCTGTGCCTGCAGGTGGGCTGGACCGGCGCCCCGGCCTCCTCCCCCCGCCTGGTGGCCGGGGTGCGGGGCCGGGTGGCCCGCGACGCGCGCTACGCGGCCTTCCTCACCGCCAGCCAGGACTGCGTCAGCGCCCTGGTGCGGGCGGTGGGGCAGGGCGACCATGAGGGGATCGGCGCGCAGATCCGGCGCAACCGGGGGCTGCTGGCCGACCTGGGCCGCGCCAGCGGCATCACCATCGAGACCCCGGGCCTGCGGCGCCTGGTGGAGATCGCCCAGGATCACGGGGCGGCGGCCAAGAGCTCGGGCGCCGGCGGTGGGGACTGCGGCATCGCCCTGTGCCCGCCGGGCACCGACACCGGCGCGATGCGCGCGCGCTGGCGGGCCGGGGGCATCGAGCCCCTGGACCTGGCGGTCCACTGCCATGATGGGGGCAGCAGGGGCGCTCACCCCGGCGACGGCGATCGGAGGGATGTGGGATGAGCTCACGTGGTCCAGGACCCGGCCGGCCCCGGGGCGGCTCACTGCCGGGCGGCGAACGGGTCGGGGACGCGCCCCCCGGGGGCCCGGCGCAGCAGGAGGGACCGGTGCGCGCGGCCCGCAAGGACGAGCATGTGGAGCTGGCCCTGCGCCTGCACGGCCAGGACCGGCCCAATGCCTTCGATGACCTGGCCTTCATGCACCACGCCCTGGCGGGCACGGCCACCGCGCAGGTGGATACCAGCACCACGGTGTGCGGCGCCCGCTGGGAGCTGCCCTTCTACATCAATGCCATGACCGGTGGCACTCCGGCCACCACGCGCATCAACGCCGACCTGGCCGGGGCCGCCGCCGAGTCGGGCGTGGCGATCGCCTGCGGATCGCAGCACGTCGCTCTGACCGACCCCGAGCGCGCCGAGGGCTTCCGCATCATCCGCCGCCAGGCCCCGCGCGCCTTCATCCTGGCCAATGCGGGGCCCGCGCTGGCCCCCGACCAGGCGGTGCGCGCGGTGGAGATGCTGGAGGCCGACGCCCTGCAGATCCATCTCAATGCGGCCCAGGAGATCGTCATGCCCGAGGGCGACCGGGACTTCCGGGATTGGCCGCGGCGGATCGCGGCGATCGTCGAGGCCGTGCCCGTGCCGGTGATCGTCAAGGAGGTGGGCTTCGGGCTCTCGGCGCGCACCCTGGACGCCCTGACCCGGCTGGGTGTGGCCGGCGCGGATGTGGCCGGCAGCGGCGGCACCGATTTCATCGCGATCGAGAATGAGCGCCGCCCCGAGCGCGGCTACTCCTACCTCTCGGGCTGGGGGCAGTCGGCCGCCCTGTGCCTGCTGGAGGCAATGCACGGCTCCAGGAGCCGCCCGGGCGGCAAGGCCGCTCGGCCGGGGCTGGAGCTCCTGGCCTCGGGGGGCGTGCGCCACCCCCTCGACGTCGTGCGCGCCCTGGCCCTGGGCGCTCGCGCAGTGGGGGCCTCGGGGCACTTCCTGCGCACCCTGACCGGTGGGGGCCCCGAGGCGCTGCGCCGCGAGCTGGATGCCTGGGGCGAGCACCTGCGCTCGATCATGGCCCTGCTGGGGTCCGACGACGTCGAGGCCCTGACCCGCACCGACCTGCTGGTCACGGGTCGCACCGCCGAGCAGGCGCGCCTGCTGGGCATCGATCTGGGGGCCCTGGCCCACCGCTCGGCCTGAGCGGCGGGCTCCGAGCGCGCCGCTGCCCCGCCGTCGGCCCCGCCCGGCGATGAGGCCCCGCCATCCGGA
This sequence comes from Actinomyces bowdenii, assembly GCF_017592395.1. Lineage (GTDB taxonomy): Bacteria > Actinomycetota > Actinomycetes > Actinomycetales > Actinomycetaceae > Actinomyces > Actinomyces bowdenii. Next base: position 123,165 of record NZ_JAGFOU010000003.1, on the reverse strand, counting down.
CGCGCCGCCGGCCCGCCACCGAGGGGATCGGTGGCGGGCCGGCGGGATGAGCAGCGGCTCAGGCCCCCCTCAGGCCAGGGCGCTGAGCCAGGTGACGATGCCCGGGGCGGCGTAGAGCGTCATGAACTGCACTCCGTAGCCCACCCCGAGGCGGTTGAGCGAGCCGCAGACCACGCCGATGAGCAGCACCCCGAAGATGTTGGGGATACCGGCGTCCAGGTAGGCCAGCAGCAGGATGAAGGCCGTGAACAGGCCCAGGACCGCCTCATGGGGGATGCGCCGCATGACGAAGGCGGTGATGTGGGAGGACCATCGCACCGCGATGACGTAGGTGATGGCCACCGAGATGAGCGCCCCCACGGTGACAGGGATGATGGCTCCCCCCAGTCCCAGCAGGTGGTGCAGGTTGCGCTCCTCGGTGTAGACCTCTCCGGCGCTGAACAGCGGGCCGGCGGGCCCGGCCGAGACCCCGGAGATGGGGATGCCCAGGGCCACCAGCGGGATGATGGCGCCGGCCAGGTAGGTCGAGTGGGTCAGGGAGCTCATCACCGTCACGGCCCGCTGGGCGCGGCGCACGCGGTCCTCCTTGATGCGCGCGGCCGAGGCCTCCCCCAGCAGGAAGGTCAGGCCCACGGGGCTGAGCACGAACAGGGGTGTGGACAGTGCCGCCATGGCCGCGCTCCACAGGCCCTCGGAGCGGGTGATGAGATCGCCCGGCAGGAGGCGCTGGGGGCCGAAGCCGGAGCGCGAGAGCCGGGAGACCGTCCGGCTGCCGTGGGGCAGGGCGGCGCGGCGCTTGGCGTTGAGCAGCTCCAGGAGGGTCAGGAGCATGGGGCCCACGGTGATGCCCAGGAAGAAGGAGATGCTCACCTTGGCGCCGGCCGGGATGATGCCGGTGGACTCGTAGAGCACGGGAAGGCCCCGGAAGAGCAGTGCCATGGGGATGATGGACAGCAGCGAGAGGATCCGGTTGCCACCCAGGAGGGCCAGGAGAACAGCACCGGCGGCCAGGACGATGGGTGCCTGGTCCTTGATGGGCTGGGCGATGGGTGCCAGCAGGAAGGCCAGGGCGAAGCTCAGCGGGATGGAGATGAGGGTGCCGATGGTCGATCCCACGGCCATCTTGCGGATGGTCTGGGAGGCCAGGCCCTCCTGGCGCAGCAGGATGGAGTGCTCCATGAGCGGGGCCGACATCACCCCGCCCGGCAGCCCCACCAGGGCGGTGGGGATGCCGTTCATGAGGTTGAGGGTGACCACGGCGGAGATGAAGAAGGCGAGCACCACCTCGGGCGGGGCGCCGGCCAGGATGATCGCCAGGGTGACGGGGGCCAGCACACTGGTCTCGTCGGTTCCCGGGATGAAGCCGATGAAGGTGTAGAGGACCACGGCGCCGAGCACCGCGGCGAGCATGAGGTAGATAAGCTCCAGGGTCATCATGCGCTCCCCTCGGCCGTCTCCAGGCGGCCCGGCTCCTGGTCCTCATCGACGATGATGACCTCGCGCTTGGGGGTCACCAGGAGGCAGTTGATGGCGAAGCCGACCACGGAGGCCCCCAGGCCCCAGAAGAGCGGGACACCCCCTGCCCGCGAGGAGATGAGGACGGCGGCCACGGCGCAGGCGGCTGATACGGCCAGGCAGATGATGAGGTCCCTGGGCGAGACGAGGTCGTTCCAGACCTCGATATTGTTCTGACGCTCCGTGCTGTCGGAGCCTGTCTGGGCAGATTCGTGCACGTTCGGCGATCGTAGGCCAGTGGCCACCGGGGCACTAGATGCTGTTCACCATAGGTTTGCTGACGCGCCGTTGCTCTGGGCCCGGCCAACCAGGCGAGCCCCTGCCGGCTCCCCCTCGCCGCCTCCCCGGGGATGGGCGCAGGGCTCAGGCCGTCGGCGCAGCTCGCCACCCCAGTCGCTCCAAGTAGCCATTGGGGTCCGACACCTCCCAGGTGCCCGGCTGCGGGCCGGGCACGGGACCGGCCGCCATGGGCAGGTCGGGGCGCCGCAGGCGCCGCTGCTCCACCAGCAGGGCGGCCAGCTCGACACCCGTCATCGCAATGGAGTCCACCCCGATCTGCCCCGGCGCGTACCCCAGGCCCGCATTGGCCTTGCTGAACATCCGCTTGATGCCGCGCAGGCGGCTCCAGGGCCAGGCGGGATCGGCGAAGACGATGAGAACGGAGCTGACCCGCGCCCCGGTGCTGCGATCCTCATTGGGCAGGAAGCCCACCGCCTGCTCCCAGGGGATGAAGCCGAGGGAGTTCAACCAGCTGGAGTCATTCACCCCCCGATCGTCGATGACCAGGGCCGGGCACTGGATGAGCCTGAACCAGGTCAGGGTGAAGAAGCCGAAGACCACGGCGCCCAGGAGTCCTGCCAGGAGTGTGATCCAGCCCTGGGTATCGCCGGCCTGCACCCGCTGAATCCCCAGGAGCAGGACCCAGAGGCACGCGGCGGAGAGCAGGAGGCAGGCCGCGGTCCTCCAGATGACCTTCATCCCCGAGCGCTTGATGATCTGCGGTTCCATAGATCGATCATGCCATGCACGGTCCCCCGGCACCGGCGTTCCGCCCGTGAGGTGCCACTGGTCCTACAGCAGGATGGTGGCGAAGGTGCCCACCTGGTGGAAGCCCACCGAGCGGTAGAGGGCCAGGGCGGCGTCGTTGAAGTCGTTGACGTAGAGGCTCACGATGCCGCGCCCGCCCAGGTGGTCGCGCCGCACGGCGTCGACGGCGGCGGCCAGGGCCACGGCGCCCACTCCCCTGCCGCGCAGGTCGGGGCGGGTCCACACCCCGGTGATCTGGGCGACGGCGCCGCTGGGGGCCTGCCACAGGGCCCCGACGTCGGCCTTGAAGGCGACCTGGGCGCCGGGCCCCCGAGCGGGGTGAGCCGCGCCGTCGTCCATGACCACATAGCTGCGCCGGGAGGAGATGAGCCAATCGACATGGCGGGCGTAGGAGGGGCCGGTCTCGGTGGGGTCGTAGCCGAGCTCGCCGGTGAACATGGCGATGGAGGCCGCCAGGACCTGCTCATCCTCGCCGGCGGCCGCAGGGCGCAGGCCCCTGCCCACCCACTCCAAGCGGGGGCGGCGGCGCAGCTGCTCGGCCAGGAGCCCCTGGCCGCCGGGCCCGTGGTCGGCGCACAGCAGGGGCTGGTTCCAGCGCTCCTCCCGGGCCGCGGCGCCCATGCCCTCGAGGCGCCGCCACAGTGGGGCCACATCCTGCACGGGCCCCATGATGGAGCCGCGGCGGGTCAGCCGGGGACGGCAGTGCTCGGCCAGGGCCATGACCTCGGCCCGGCTCATCCCGGGCAGGTGGTTCCGCGCCGCCAGGCCGAAGGGCATGACGCCGCTGGTGGTCCAGGCCGCCGCCCGGGGCCGGGCCAGGTCGCCCACGGCCACCAGGTCGCCCCGGCCCCAGCGCCCCCAGCGCAGCATCTGGTGGGCCAGGGGCACCGCGCCCACCGGATCGGCCGAGCACAGGCCCAGCAGCCCGGGGAGCCGCTCGGGGCCCACGGGGATGACCTGTGCCCGACGGCGCCTCAGCAGTGTCATGCTCGACCGGCCGGCCCGCTGCGGGGCAGCTCCACGGCTCAGCCCGCCGCCGAGACCATGGGCGAGGTTCCCGCCAGGGCGTCCTCGCCGAGCTCCTCGGCCATCTGGGCGGCCATGTCCTGGGCGTGGCGCAGGAGGGTCTCGACGACCTGGTCCTCGGGGACCGTCTCCACGACCTTGCCCCGCACGAAGATCTGGCCCTTGCCGTTGCCCGAGGCGCAGCCCAGGTCCGCCTCACGGGCCTCGCCCGGGCCGTTGACCACGCATCCCATGACGGCCACGCGCAGGGGCGCGGTGATGTCCTTGAGGCCCTCCTCCACCTGGTCGGCCAGCGTCCACACATCCACCTGGGCCCGCCCGCAGGAGGGGCAGGAGACGATCTCGAGCTGGCGCTCGCGCAGGCCCATGAACTCCAGGAGCTTGGTGCCGACCTTGACCTCCTCCACCGGCGGGGCGGACAGGGAGACGCGGATGGTGTCGCCGATGCCCTGGGACAGCAGGGTGCCGAAGGCGGCGCAGGACTTGATAGTGCCCTGGAAGGCGGGGCCGGCCTCGGTCACGCCCAGGTGCAGGGGCCAGCTGCCGGCCTCGGACAGCAGCTGGTAGGCCTGGACCATGGTGACTACGTCGTGGTGCTTGACGGAGATCTTGAAGTCGTGGAAGTCGTTCTCCTCGAACAGCCCGGCCTCCCAGGTGGCGGACTCCACGAGGGCCTCGGGGGTGGCCTTGCCGTGCTTCTTGAGCAGGCGCGGGTCCAGGCTGCCGGCGTTGACGCCGATGCGCAGGCTCACGCCGTGGTCGGAGGCGGCCTTGCAGATCTCGGCGACCTGGTCGTCGAACTTGCGGATATTGCCGGGGTTGACGCGCACCGCACCGCAGCCGGCCTCGATGGCGGCGAAGACGTACTTGGGGTTGAAGTGGATGTCGGCGATGACGGGGATGCGGGACTGCTTGGCGATGATCGGCAGGGCGGCGGCGTCCTTGTCCGTGGGGCAGGCCACGCGCACGATGTCGCAGCCCGCGGCGGTCAGCTCGGCGATCTGCTGGAGGGTGGCGCCGATGTCGTGGGTCTTGGTGGTGGTCATCGACTGCACGGTGATGGGGGCATCGCCCCCCACCTCCAGGGAGCCCACCTGGATCTTACGGGTGGGGCGGCGCGGGGCCAGGACGGGGGCCTGGGCGCGCACGGTGGGGATGCCAAGAGCGATCGCGTCAGTCACGCGCCCCAGTATGGCATCAGGGCGGTGGGGTCATCGCGCCGCCGGGCACCGGGGCGCTGTGGCATCGGTCCCCCGCCGGCCGCCTGCCGCGGCGGCGCCTGCGTTCTCGCCCTCCAGGACGCGGATTCGCCGCCCAAGACGCAGTTCAGCCCCGCCTTGCAGGGCGAATCCGCGTCCTGGAGGTCCATTCTGCGGGCGACGCCGGGATCGGCCGCACCGCCCGCGACTGAGGGTCATTGGAGCGGGGTGGATTCCGACTGGTCGTCGGCAGGGGTCTGGGCGCTGAACAGGGCCACCGCCCCGGCCGCGATGCCCACAGCCATGAGGATCTGGGAGATGGTGAGGGCCACCATGAGATCCACGCCCACCGCGGTGAGCGCCGAGTCCACGACTCCCTGATCATCGTCGTCAGGCGGGATGAGCGGCAGCAGGAAGAAGCAGACGAGGAAGACCAGGTAGCCCCAGGCCATCGCAGGGGACATCCGCTTGGTCGCCCTGCGGCGGTTGGCCCACGCCGACAGCCCCCAGATGAGGAGCTGGCCCACGATGATCATCGGCAGGAAGAAGATGATGTAGAAGATGGAGTGCCAGCCGGGGATGCCGGCGCGCACCGAGAAGGTCCACAAGGGCAGCAGGAGCACCATGGGGCCCTGGAGGAGGTACAGGGCTCCCCCGAGCCTGTGGGTTCGCTCGGCCCAGGACGGCCTGCGGCCCTGGCCCTCCCCGCTGCCCTCCTCCGGCCGGCCGAGCGGGACCGGAGGAGCGGCCTCAGGATTGGTCGCGTCATCAGGCATATCAGGCATAGCGGTCCCTCCTCACAGGGGCGCGACGATATCGACCCACACCAGGATGAGCGCCATGACGATGAGCAGGCCGAAGACCACCTGGCCCACGGGGATGAGCCGGGCGGTGTCCACCGGGCCGGGGTCGGGGCGGCCCTTGACCCGGGCGATGGCGCGGCGCAGGCCCTCCCAGCAGGCCCCGGCCACATGCCCCCCGTCCAGGGGCAGCAGGGGGATGAGGTTGAAGGCGAACAGCGCCAGGTTGAGCCCGCCCAGGAGGCCGAGCATGGAGAAGACGCGCACGGAGAAGGCGAGCGTGCCCTGCCCGGCCTCCGCACTGGAGGCCTGGCCGGCCACGCGCCCCAGGCCCACCAGCCCGATGAGGCCCTCCGCGTTGCGCTCCTCCAGCCCCAGGCCCGCCGCGACGGCGTGGTAGAGGCCCACGGGAAGGGTGGCGATGGCCTTGAGGGTGCCGCCCACGGCCTGGCCCACGACGGCGGGCACCTGGGAGGCGGGCAGGCGCTGGGTGCCGATGACGGGGCTGACGCCCACGAAGGGCCGCTTCTCGGTGACCACCGCGCCCGAGGCGTCGGTGACCGGCGTGCCCTGGTCATCGCGGACGGGGCGCTCGACCTCCACCGCGGTGACGCTCACGCGCTGGAGGCGCCCGTCGCGCTCGATGTCGACCGGCACGGGCTGAGTGCCGCCATCGGCGATGGCCTGCTGGACCTGGGCCCAGGTGGTCACCGGGGTGCCGTTCCAGGCGCGGATGGTGTCCCCCGCCCTCAGGCCCGCCTGCGCGGCCGGTGAGGCCGGGTCCTGCTCGGAGCACTCGGCCCCGGCCCGGGCCGTCACGCAGGGCGCGACAGTGGACAGGGTGGAGGTGCGGGCCGGTGGGCCCACGACGGCGAAGGCGATGGTCAGGAGCACGACCCCCAGGACCAGGTTGGTCAGGATCCCCCCGGCCATGACCACGAGCTTGCGCGGAACGCTGAGCCGGTAGAAGGCGCGGTGCTCCTGGCCGGGCTCGATCTCGGCCAGCGCCTCGGCGCGGGCCTGGCCCACCGTTCCCAGCTCGCCGTTCCTGCTCCGCTTGTCGGGCCGGTCGGGGTCCGCCGGGGGGAGCATGCCCACGAGCTTGACGTAGCCCCCCAGCCAGATGGCCTTGATGCCGTACTCGGTCTCCCCGCGCCTGATCGACCAGACCCTGGGGCCGAAGCCGATGAAGTACTCGGGCACCTTCACCCCGAAGCGCTTGGCAGGGATCATGTGCCCCAGCTCGTGCAGGGCCACGGACAGGCCGATGCCGATGATGAGGACGACGACGCCCAGGGCGTAGGCCAGGGTCTGGGTCATGGGGCTCCTTGCGTGCGGGTGCGGGCGATGAACTCCTCGGCGCGGGCGCGCGCCCACTGCTCGGCCTCCAGGACCTCCTCCAGGCCGGGGGCGGCCAGGCCCTCGTGCTCCTGGAGGACCCGGGCGCTGATGTCGACGATGTCCAGCCACTCCAGGCCGCCGGCCAGGAAGGCGGCCACGGCCTGCTCGTTGGCGGCGTTGAGCACCGCGGGGTGGGTGGCCGAGGCCGCCACGGCGTGGCGGGCCAGGGCCACGGCGGGGAAGGCCTCGTCGTCGAGGGGCTCGAAGTCCCAGGCCAGTGGCGCGCTCCAATCGTTGGGGGCCACGAGACCGGACAGGTCGGGGCGCTGGGGCCAGGTCAGGCCCAGGGCGATGGGCAGGCGCATATCGGGCGGGGAGGCCTGGGCGATGGTGGCCCCGTCGCGGAACTCCACCATGGAGTGGATGACGGACTGGGGGTGGACGACGACCTCGATATCGGCGGGGTCGACATCGAAGAGCAGGTGGGCCTCGATGAGCTCCAGCCCCTTGTTGATGAGGGTGGAGGAGTTGATGGTGACCACCGGCCCCATCGCCCAGGTGGGGTGGGCCAGGGCCGCATCGGCGCCCACGCCCACCAGCTCCTGGCGGCTGCGGCCGCGGAAGGGCCCCCCGGAGGCGGTCAGGATGAGGCGGCGCACCTCGCTGCGGCCCGAGAGCACCGGGCTGGTCAGGCCCTTCTCGTGGCGCCCGCTGGCCAGGGCCTGGGCGATGGCGGAGTGCTCGGAGTCCACCGGGACCACCTGGCCCGGGCGCCTGAGGGCGGCGCGCACCAGGGCCCCGCCCACGACGAGGGACTCCTTGTTGGCCAGGGCCAGGCGGGCGCCGCTGCGCAGGGCGGCCAGGGTGGGGCCCAGCCCCACTGATCCGGTGATGCCGTTGAGGACGGTGTCGCCCTCGCCCAGGGCGGCGGCCTCGATGACCTGGGTGGCGGCGCGCGGGCCGACGAGGGCGGTGGTGACCGGGTCGGGGCGCCCCAGGCGCTGGGATGCGGCGGCCAGGGCCCGGCGCAGGCCCGCCTCCACCGCCCCGGCACTCTCATCCGGGGCGCTGACGGCCACCAGGGGGACGCCGAGGCGCACGGCCTGCTCGGCCAGGAGCTCCAGGCGGCCGCTCCCGGCGGCCAGGGCGGCCGGGGCCGGGGCCCGGTCGCCCAGGCGGGCGAGGACCTCCAAGGCCTGGGTGCCGATGGAGCCGGTGGAGCCCAGCAGGACCAGGCGCCCAGGATCCTTCATGTGGTGGGGGGCCGGATCACTCAACGGACAGCAGCACCTCGACGACGCGGGCCAGGTAGCGGTCCACGCTGGACTCCTCGTAGGCCTTGGAGCCGCGGGCGGAGCGGAAGACCGCCCCGCGCACCTCGGCGGAGCTCAGGGTGGTGTCGGAGTCGAAGTACCCGGCGATGCGGTCCATGAGGGCATCGACGTCGGCCTTGGAGTAGCCCTGGCGGTCAGCGGGGGCGAAGCGCTCGCCCATGGGCCGCAGCAGGCGCGGGTAGAGGGTGGTGGCCAACTGGGTGACCTGGTCCATCCAGGCCTGGCGGCCGTGCTGGGCCACGAAGCTGGCGCGGCGGCGCTGGAGGAAGGCGGCCTCCAGGCGGTCCAGGGCGGCGTCGACCGCCACCGGCTGGTAGCCGCCGGGCACGACGTCGAAGGCGACGGTGCGCACGCCCTCGGAGTCCATCTCGTCGAGCTCGCCGGCGTCGTAGATCTCACGGGCCGTCTCGAAGTAGCGGTCGACCTGCTCGGGGCGGTAGCCCGGTCGCAGGAGCGCCGACTTGGGGAACATGCTGCTCATCGCCTCTTAGCCTTCTCCTGGTTGAGTACCTCGGTCGCCAACTGGCCGCAGGCGCCGTCGATGTCACTGCCACGAGTGTCCCTCACTGTGGTGGTGATGCCCGCACGGCGCAGCGTATCGACAAAAGTATCCTGGACCCCGGGCTCGGAGCAGGTCCAGATGGAGCCGGGGGTCGGGTTGAGCGGGATGGGGTTGACATGCGCCCATCCGCTGCCCCGCCGGTTGAGCTCATCGGCGAGCAGCTGGGCGCGCCAGGCGTGGTCGTTCATGTCCTTGATGAGGGCGTACTCGATGGACACGCGCCTGCCGGTGGCCCGGAAGTAGTCGTGGGCGGCATCGAGCAGCTCGCCGACCTTCCACTTGGAGTTGACCGGGATGAGCTCGTCGCGCAGCTCGTCGTCAGGGGCGTGCAGGGACACCGCCAGGGTCACGGGCAGGCCCTCCCCGGCGAGCTTGCGGATGAGTGGCACCAGTCCCACTGTGGAGACGGTCACGCCCCGGGCTGACAGGCCGAAGCCCTGGGGGGCGGGGTCGATGAGCCGGTGGAGGGCGGCGACGACGCTCCTGTAGTTGACCATGGGCTCGCCCATGCCCATGAAGACCACATTGGACAGGCGCGCCGGCCCCCCCGCCAGGCCGCCCTCGGCAGAGAGGCGGGCCGCGTGGCGCACCTGCTCGATGATCTCGGCGGTGGACAGGTTGCGGGTCAGGCCCATCTGGCCAGTGGCGCAGAAGGGGCAGGCCATCCCGCAGCCGGCCTGGGAGGAGACGCACAGGGTGGTGCGGTCCTTGTAGCGCATGAGGACGGACTCGACCCGCACCCCGTCATGCAGCTCCCACAGGTGCTTGATGGTGCGGCCGCCGTCGGCGCGCAGGGCGCGCACCTCGTGGATGAGCTCTGGCAGGAGCTCGGCGCACAGCTGCTCGCGCTGGCCGGCGGGCAGGTCGGTCATCTCGGCGGCGTCGCGGGTGTGGTGGGTGAAGTAGTGGCGGGAGAGCTGGTCGGCGCGGAAGCCCGGCAGGCCGGAGTCCTTCAGGGCGGCCTTGCGACCGGCCAGGTCGAGGTCGGCCAGGTGGCGGGGGGCCTTGCCGCGGGCCGGGGGGACGGCGAAGGACAGGCGGGGGCGGGCGTCAGGGCTGGTGGCGCCCTCGGGCGGCTGGTCGGTGGGAAGCACCTGGACCTCGCCGGGGCGCGGCCCGGCCGGGGCGCGCCGGATCGCCACCGGCTGGGTGCGGCCGGTGCGCGGGGGGCGGGCGGGGCTCACGGGCGCCTCCTTTCCGTTGCGGATGGGGTCGGTGCGGGGCGGGGCTCGCGCGGGCAGGCGGCTGGCGCGGCGCGCCGTCGAGGCTCCTAGAGGACCAGGAGGCTGAAGACGTAGACGACGGGGGCCGCCACCAGGATGGAGTCCAGTCTGTCCATGATGCCCCCGTGCCCCGGCAGGAGGGTACCCATGTCCTTCAGGCCCAGGTCACGTTTGAGCAGCGACTCGCCCAGGTCCCCCAGGGTGGAGACCACCACGATGCAGGCCCCCAGCGCCGCACCGGCCCACAGGGGCCCGCCCATGAGGTGCATGGCGCCCGCCCCGGCGCCCACGGTGGCCAGCAGGGAGCCGATGAATCCCTCCCAGGACTTCTTGGGCGACACGGAGGGCGCCATGGGGTGGCGGCCCAGGGTCACGCCCACCAGCCATCCCCCGGTGTCGTTGGCCGCCGGCAGGGCGATGAGCAGCAGGACCTTGGCCACTCCCTGGTCCTGGGCGGCCAGCAGGACGGCGTAGCCGGCCAGGAAGGGCAGGTAGGTGGCGGCGAAGACGGAGGCGACGGCGGAGGCGGAGCGGGAGCGGCGCACGACGTCGTGGGCGTCGGTGCGCGGCACGTCCACGCCCGCCTCCTCCAGGGCGGTGCCGGTATCGGCCTCGGCCTGGTCCATGAAGCTCCACAGCACGCAGGCCCCGGCGGTGGCCGCGTAGGCGCCGAAGGCGGCCTCGGCCCCCACCTGCCAGGCGGTCACCGCGATCCCCAGGGTCCCCAGCCACAGGGGCGCCAGGGGCAGGCGGATGCCCTTGCGGGCGAAGGCCGCGGCCAGCTCCCACAGCGCCCCGCACACGGCGATGACCGCGACGACGACGAAGAGGATGGTGTCGACCATGATCGGCACCACCACCAGGGCGATGAGGAGGGCGGAGACCGCCAGGGCGGCGGGCAGGTTGCGCCCGGCCCTGCCGGTGGAGGGCAGGGGATCGCGGTTGCGCGTGGGGCGCGGGCTCAGCATGGTGCTCACGGGCTGATCGTCAGAGGGTCGGTTCGGTACTGGCGGGCCGCTGGGCTCAGACCTCCAGCAGCTCGCCCTCCTTGGTGGCCAGGGCGGCGTCGATCTGCTCCACGAAGCGCTTGGTCAGGGCGTCGAGCTCGCCCTCGGCGCGCTTGACCTCGTCCTCCCCCGCCTCGCCGTCCTTCTTGATGGCCTCCAGCTCCTTCTTGGCCTTGCCGCGGATGCCGCGCACCTGGACGCGGGAGTCCTCGGCCCGGGAGCGGGCGAGCTTGACGTAGTCCTTGCGCCGCTCCTCGGTCAGGGCGGGCAGGTTGACGCGGATGACGGTGCCGTCGTCGGTGGGGTTGACTCCCAGGTCGGACTCGCGGATCGCGGTGACGACGTCCTTCATGGCGGATCGGTCGAAGGGGCTGACCAGCACGGTGCGGGCCTCGGGGATGGTGATGGAGGCCAACTGCTGGAGCGGGGTGGGGGCGCCGTAGTAGTCCACCATGATCCCGTTGAACATGGAGGGGTTGGCCCGGCCGGTGCGGATGGAGGCGAGCTCTCGGATGGCGGCCTCAAGCGCCTTGTCCATCTTGTCCTCTGCCTCGAGCATGACGTCGTCGATCATGGTGCTTCCTTGTTCGCGTGGGTGGGTGGTGGCTGGTGGTCGGGTCCGGCAGGACCCCTCAGTCCTGGCTGACGAGCGTGCCGATCTTCTCACCCAGCAGGGCGCGGGTGATGTTACCCGGCTCCCCCATGCCGAACACCCGCATGGACAGGCCGTTGTCGCGGCACAGGGCGAAGGCCGAGGCGTCGACCACCTGGAGGCCCTCGACCAGGGCGCGCTCGTAGGTGAGGTAGTCCAGGAGCTCGGCGCTGGGGTCCTTGCGGGGGTCGGCGGTGTAGACGCCGTCGACGCCGTTCTTACCCACCAGCAGCTCATCGCAGTGGGTCTCCAGGGCGCGCTGGGCCGAGACGGTGTCGGTGGAGAAGTAGGGCAGGCCGGCGCCGGCCCCGAAGACGACGACGCGGCCCTTCTCCATGTGCCGGATGGCCCGCAGCGGCACGTAGCTCTCGGCGACCTGCCCCATGGCGATGGCGGTCTGGACCCGGGCGGGGGTCCCGGCCTTCTCGATGAAGTCCTGGAGGGCCAGGGCGTTCATGACGGTTCCCAGCATGCCCATGTAGTCGGCGCGGGCTCGGTCCATGCCGCGGGCGGAGAGCTCGGCGCCGCGGAAGAAGTTGCCCCCGCCCACGACGACGGAGACCTGCACGCCCTGGGCCACGGCCCGGGCGATCTGCTGGGCGGCGTCGGCCACGACGTCGGGATCCAGGCCCACCGCCCCGCCCCCGAAGACCTCGCCGGAGAGCTTGAGGAGCACTCGGCGGGGATGCTGTCCGTGAGCAACGCGGTCGTCGCGTTCCGGGGACTCACTCATGGGCGGGGCCTCCTGGGTCTGGTTGCGGTGGTGCTCAGGCGCTCGGGACAGCGTACCGCGTTCGGCCGCCTCCGCTGCGCCAAGGGACTGGGGCCGCCAGGGGCGCAGCAGCGGTGCTCGCCGCCCGGCCCCCGGGTGCGGGCCGCCCCGCCGTCGGGCTCATGGCCGGCGGCGGGGCGGTGCCGGGGGCGGCATGCCGCTGGTGGCCGGGGCTCCAGCGGGATGCCGGTGGCGCGGGCTCAGGCGCCGACGCGGAAGCGCACGAAGCCGATGAGCTCACCGCCGGTGGCCTCGACCACCTTGCCGACGGTGGTCTTGGGGTCCTTGGCGAAGGCCTGCTCGACCAGCACGGTCTCCTTGAAGAAGCCGCCCAGGCGCCCCTCGACGATCTTGGGGATGGCCTTCTCGGGCTTGCCCTCGGCGCGGGTGGTCTCCTCGGCGATGGCGCGCTCCTTGTCCACGACCTCGGCCGGCACGTCCTCGCGGGTGGCGTAGGCCGGGGAGTAGGCGGCGATGTGCATGGCCACGTCGTGGGCGGCCTCGGCGGCCGCCTCGTCGGTGCCCACGAGCACGCCGACCTGGGCGGGCAGGTCGGGGTTGGTGCGGTGCAGGTAGAGCTCGACCCTGGGGGCCTCGATGCGGCCCACGCGGCGCACGACGATCTTCTCGCCGATGACGGCCTGCATGCCGTCGGTGAGGTCCTTGACGGCAGTGCCGTCGACCTCGACCTCGGCCAGGGCCTCGGCCTCCTGGGCGCCGGAGTCGATGGCGGCGGTGAGGACCTGCTCGGCGAAGTCGAGGAACTTCTGGTTCTTGGCCACGAAGTCGGTCTCGGCGTTGATCTCGACCAGGACGCCGACCTGGCCCTTGTCGGTGTCCACGACGCGGGCGGCGATGAGGCCGGCCGAGGCGCTGCGGCCCTCGCGCTTGGCGATGCCCTTGAGGCCCTTGACGCGGATGATCTCGATGGCCTTCTCGGTGTCGCCGCCGGCCTCGTCGAGGGCCTTCTTGACGTCGAGCATGCCGGCGCCGGTCTGCTCGCGCAGCGCCTTGATGTCAGCGGTGGTGTAGTTCGCCATGTATGTCTCCTGAAGGATCTGTGACGGGAGTGGTGTGCGTGGGGAGGCCCTCAGGCCTGCCCGGCGCCCTCGGCGGCAGGGGCCTCGGCGGCCGGCTCGGCGCTGGCGGCGGGGGCCCCGGCAGCCACGACGGCGTCGGCGGCCTCAGCGCCGGCGAGGAGCTCGGCCTCCCACTCGGGAAGCGGCTCGGCCTCGGGGGCGGCGGCCTCGGCCTCCTCACCGGTGCGCACGCGGCCCCCGGAGCGGGCCAGCAGGCCTTCGGCGGTGGCGTCGGCCACGACGCGGGTCAGCAGGCTCACGGCGCGGATGGCGTCGTCGTTGCCGGGGATGCCGTAGGTGGCCTCGTCGGGGTCGCAGTTGGTGTCGAGGATGGCGATGACGGGGATGCCGAGCTTCTGGGCCTCGGAGATGGCCAGGTGCTCCTTCTTGGTGTCCACCACCCACACGGCGGCGGGGAGCTTGCCCATGTCGCGGATCCCGCCCAGGGTGCGCTGGAGCTTGTCCTTCTCGCGGCGCATCATGAGCAGCTCCTTCTTGGTGTGGCCGGAGCCGGCCACGTCGTCGAAGTCGATCTGCTCGAGCTCCTTCATGCGGTCCAGGCGGGCGCGCACGGTGGAGAAGTTGGTGAGCATGCCGCCCAGCCAGCGCTGGTTGACGTAGGGCATGCCCACGCGCTGGGCCTGCTCGGCCACGGCCGCCTGGGCCTGCTTCTTGGTGCCGACGAACAGGATGTTCCCGCCGCGGGCCACGATCTCCTTGATGAAGTCGTAGGCGGTGTTGATGCCCTCGATGGACTGCTGGAGGTCGATGATGTAGATGCCGTTGCGCTCGGTGAGGATGAAGCGCTTCATCTTGGGGTTCCAGCGGCGGGTCTGGTGCCCGAAGTGGACACCGCTCTCCAGGAGCTGGCGCATGGTGACGACGGCCATGACGGTCCTTCCGTGCATGCCGAGAGGTTGCTCGGCATGCGTGTCATTCGGGGGACGCGCTCCGCCGGAGCGGCGGCGTCCCGTGTGCTGTGTTCTCCGGTTGTCCCCCGCGTGGTGGGCCGGTGGCGGGCTGGGCCGCCCGGTGGCTGCGGGGCCTGGTGCCCGCGACGCGCAACCGCCCGTCCTCCGGGGAGGGCGGGACCGCGGCTGCGTCATCCGGAAGGGATATCCCGAGGCTCGGGTACGGGCACGCGAAGTCAGCCCCCGCGGCCCACGGCCGATTCAATCCCGGCGCGACCCGCGGAAAGCTGCGGGGGCGAGATTATCACAGGCACTGGTGCGCACAGCATCTCGATTCCGCACTATATCGAGTCGTCCCGGTCACCACAGGCGGCGCTCCCGCACCCGCCCTCCACAGGGCCGATTCCCCGGAATGCTCCCGGGCTCCGGCACGCCGATGCTCGTGCCATGCCTTCCTCGCGCGCCCTCCCCCTCCTTCTCCCCCGCAGGACGGCCCGTGCCTGGGCGGTCCTGGGCGCCGCCGCCACGCTCATGGCCACCGCGGCGCCACCCGTTCCGGCGGCGGGTCCCCCAGGAGCGATCGGCCAGGAGGTCCGAGGCACCCCTGCTCCGGCCTCGGCCATGGCCTGGGGCGCGGCCGGGGGTGCTGGCCGGGCCGGAGGCGCCCAGCATCGTCGGGATCCCTACCACTGGCCCACGGGCGCTCCCGCGCCGGTGGTGGAGGGCTTCGATCCTCCGGCGGTGGCGTGGGGGCGAGGTCACCGCGGCGTGGACCTGGCCGCCCCGGAGGGCTCGCCGGTGCGCAGCGCGGGCGATGGCGTGGTGGCCTTCGCCGGGATGGTGGCCGGGCGGCCGGTGGTCTCGGTGGACCACGCCGATGGGATCCGCACCACCTATGAGCCGGTGGAGCCGGTGGTGAGCGCTGGCCAGGCGGTGGGGCGAGGGGAGGTGATCGGGACCTTGCTGGCCGGGCACCGCGGTGATGGGGTCAGCGCCCTGCACTGGGGCGCGCGCATCGGCCCCAAGACCTATGTCAATCCCCTGCGGCTGCTCCAGCCCCCGGTCATCCGCCTCAAGCCGGTGGAGGGCTGAGCCGGGGCGGGCTGCGCGCCCACTCCGGGGCGTGGCGGTAGAGGCCGGGCCGTGGATCCTGCGGGGCCTGACCGGGCCGCAGGGGCAGGCAGCAGGGCAGGCAGCAGGGTGGGACCGCTGGCCGGCTCAGGCCCGGGGGAAGGCCTGGTCGTAGACCGAGCGCAGGCGCTCGGCCGAGACGTGGGTGTAGCGCTGGGTGGTGGCCAGGGAGGAGTGGCCCAGGATCTCCTGGACGCTGCGCAGATCCGCTCCCCCGCCGAGCACGTGGGTGGCGGCGCTGTGGCGCAGACCGTGGGGCCCCAGGTCGGGCACGCCCGCCGCCGCGCACAGCCGGTGGATGGCCTCGCGCACGATGCGCGGGTCGATGCGGCGCCCGCGAGCGCCCAGGAAGAGGGCCGGCCCGGTGTCGTCGGCGCGCAGCTGGCCGCGCACGGCCAGCCAGGCCTCCAGGGCCCGGGCGGCGGGCAGCCCGTAGGGCACGGTGCGCTCCTTGCCCCCCTTGCCCAGGACGCGCAGGGTGCGCTGGCCCTCGTCGAGGTCGCCGATATCCAGGCCCACGAGCTCGGAGACCCGGACCCCGGTGGCGTAGAGGGTCTCCACGATGGCGGCGTCGCGCAGGGCCAGGGGCCTGGTCCCGGGGTCGCTGTCGCGGGCGAGGCGGGCCGCTGTCTCCATGAGCCTGGTGGCCTGATCGGTGCTCAGCACACTGGGCAGGCGGTTGTCGGGGCGCGGCGCTCGCAGCCGGGTGGAGGGATCGGTCTCCAGGAGACCCTCGCGGTGGGCCCAGGCGCAGAAGGCGCGCACGGAGGCGGCGCGGCGGGCCAGTGTGGCGCGGGCGTGGCCGTCGGCGGCGAGCTGGGCCAGCCAGGCGCGCAGGTCGGCCAGGTCGATGCTGGCCAGGGCGGGGCCCGTGGGCTCGTCCTCCTCGGCTCCGACGCCGAGGAAGTCCAGCAGGTCCACCAGGTCCCCGAGGTAGGCGCGCACCGTGTGCTCGGACATGCCGCGCTGGAGGGACATGTGCCGCTGGTAGGCGCCCAGGAGCTTCCCGCGCGTGCCGGGTGCGTGCACGCCGGCTGCCGGCGCCCGGCCGGCGGATGAGGTCATGCGCCCACCATAGCCGCGGTGGTGCTCAGCGCCGCCGAGGCTCGGGCTGAGGCGCGAGCGCACTCAGGCCCCTGTGCCCATAGGTGTTGGCCCCCATCGCCAGGACCGCACCGTCGGCGCGCAGGCCCAGGGTGCGGGCGGCTCCGGCGGCGACCACCCTGCCCGGCCTCGCCGATGGGCCGGCGACGGGCTGGCCATGCGCTTTCCCGTCACCCCCGATCCCGCCTTCAGGCAGCGCGCTCTCCAGCAGGTCGAGGGCTGCCTCGATCACCTGCTCCTCGACCAGGGGCTGGCGCAGCCCCTCACGGGCAGCGGCGCCTCCAGCCCTTGCCGCCGCGCTCCACTCTGCCCGCGAGCTCGAGGATGCCCAGGGCGGCGGTGGCCTCGCGCACGGAGAGCCCACTGGCCCGGGCGACGGCCTCCGTCGTGGCCGAGGCGCGTGCGGGCAGGGCGTCCAGGACCACGGCGCTGTCCGGATCCAGGCCGTCCAGGAGCCCGCTCCCGGCCAGGCGCGGATCCTGGGCCCTGGCGGCATCGGCGTCGACGGCGCCCAGGGGGCCCACGAGCTCCAGGGCGTCATCGACGTCGGTGATGCAGACGGCGCCCTTGCGCAGGAGGCGGTGGCACCCCACCGAGGCCATGGAGGTGATGGGGCCCGGCACGGCGCCCACGGGCCTGCCGATCTCCATCGCGTGATGGGCGGTGGACAGTGCCCCCGAGCGCCAGGCCGCCTCCACGACGATGGTGGCGCCGGCCATGGCGGCGATGAGCCGGTTGCGGGTCAGGAAGCGGTGCCGGGCCGGCTGGCAGCCGGGCGGGGCCTCGGCCACCAGGGCCCCCTCGGCGATGACCGCCTGAAGGAGCTCGGCGTTGCCGGCCGGGTAGAGGCGGTCCACTCCCCCGGCCGCCACGGACAGTGTGGGCCCCGCCGTCAGGGAGCCGCGGTGGGCGCAGGCGTCCACGCCGAAGGCCCCGCCGGAGATGACCAGGGCGCCGCGCGTCGTCATGCCCGAGGCCAGGGCGCTGGCGGCCTCATCGCCGTAGCGGGTGGAGGCGCGGGCGCCGACCAGCGCAATACTGCTGCCCCGGGCCGGGCCCACGGGCATGCGATCCTCCCGCGCGGGAAGGCGGCGGCCCCCGCCTCCGCTGCCGGCGCCCTCGCCGCTCCCGCCTCCCCGGCGGGTCTCGGAGCTCTCACCATTGGCGGTGCTCTCGGTGCGCTCGGAGCGCTCCACGCCCCTGGAGCCCTCGCAGCCGGGACCGGCAGTGGCGGCACCGCCACCCGGGGCGCCTGATCCGGCCTGGAGGTCCCGGGCGCTGACCAGGAGTGCCGGGTCCCCGCGCAGCCACAGGCAGAAGGGCGGGTGCTCCAGCTCCTCCAGGCCCGGGGGCCACCACGGGTCGCCGGGGATGATGAGGCTCCCGGCCAGCCTGTCGAGGATGTCGAGCTCGCGGCGGATGTCCAGGCCCTCCAGGCGCGGCACCCACCGGGAGGCCGCCTGGGCCCAGTGCGCGCTGGCCCTGGGCGCCTCCCCGCCGGTGGGCAGGGGCGGGCGCGGAGCGCTGCGCACCCGCCCCCGGGCGTCCAGGGCCTCCTCCAGCAGCCAGTCCAGGGCGCTGGCGGCCCCCAGGGCGCCGACCAGGGCGCAGGCGGCCTGATCGGCCGGCTCGGCCAGGCGCGACCAGGTGGCGCGGGCCAGGGCGGGATCGTGGTGGTCGTAGGGCAGGCGCGCCGCAGGAGGCGGCTTCCCCTGACCGGCCGACGCACCATCGCCTGTCGGCGCGGCGGGGGAGGCGGCGCAGTGCGCGGCGGGGCGGCTGGTCGGTGACTGGCTCATGGTCGTGCTCCTGAGGTTCGCAGGGCCAGGGCGGTCCCAAGATGGGTGAGGGTGGGGGTGGTGGCGCAGTCGAGGTCGGCCAGTGTCCAGGTCAGCCGCAGGACGCGGTCCGCCCCGCGCAGGGACAGGTCGCCGCGCTCCATGGCCGCGATGAGGCGCTTGCCCAGCGCATCTGGCAGGCCTCCGTCGGGGCCGCGCAGGTAGGATCCGGGGACCTCGGCATTGAGCCTCCAGGGCGTGCCCGCAAGCCGGCGCCGGGTGCGCTCGCGCGCCCGGGCCACCCGCTGCGCCACCACGGCGCTTGGCTCCCCGTCGTCGGCATGCGCGAGGTCGGTGACGCTGACGGCGGTGAGCCCCACCTGGATGTCCACCCGGTCCAGCAACGGGCCGGACAGGCGCGAGAAGTAGCGGCGCCGTTGCAGGGAGGTGCAGGTGCACTCCAGCCCGCGTCCCCCGGCCTTCCCGCAGGGGCAGGGGTTGGCCGCCAGGACCAGCTGGAAGGCGGCGGGGTAGGTGGCGCGCCCGCCGACACGGTCGATGGTGACTGTCCCCGACTCCAGCGGCTGGCGCAGGCAGTCCAGGATCCCGGCGCTGAACTCCGGGGCCTCATCCAGGAAGAGCACCCCTCGGTGGGCCAGGGAGGCATCCCCGGGGCGGGGCATGCCCGATCCCCCGCCGACCACGGCGGCCCGGGTGGCGGTGTGGTGGGGGCTGCGCAAGGGGGGCGCGGTGATGAGGCCCGCATCGGGGTTGAAGGTCCCGGCCACGGAGTGGATGGCCGTGACGGTGACGGCATCGGCCTGCTCCAGGGGCGGCAGGATCGAGGGCAGGCGCTCGGCGAGCATCGTCTTGCCGGCTCCCGGAGGCCCCACCATGAGCAGGTGGTGGCCCCCGGCAGCGGCCACCTCCAGGGCGTGGCGGGCCTCGGCCTGGCCGACGACGTCGGCGAGATCGGGATGCTCAGGTGCCATCTGCCCCGATGCCTCCCGCGAGCGGGCCTCCGGCCGCTCCCCGATCCTCGCCACCGCCGAGGCCACGGCTGCGGGCAGCCGGCCGCCGTAGCGCTCCACGAGCTGGCCCACATGGGATACGGCCGTCACCTGGGCGCCCGGAACGAGCCCGGCCTCGGCCGCAGCGCCCTGGGAGACGACGATCTCCTCGATCCCGGCACTGACGGCCGCCTGGACGCAGGGCAGCACACCGCGCACCGGGTGGACCGAGCCGTCCAGCCCGAGCTCGCCGATGTAGACCGTCCGCTCCAGCTGCGCGGCGGCCCTGCTGCCGAGCCTGCCGCGAGCGCCCAGCACCGCCAGGGCCAGGGCCAGGTCCAGCCCGGTGCCGCTCTTGCGCAGGTCCGCCGGTGAGAGGTTGACGGTCAGGCGGTGCTCGCCCCAGGTGACGCCGCAGCTGCTCAGGGCGGCGCGCACGCGCTCGCGCGACTCGCGCACGGCGGCGTCGGGCAGGCCCACGAGGGTGAATCCGGGCAGCCCCTGGGCGCAGTGGGCCTCGACCTCGACCAGGTGCCCGCGCAGGCCGGTGAGGGTGACCGCCAGGGTGCGCGCCAGGCCCATCACAGACCCACTCCCCGGTGGTGGCGCAGCTGGGCGGGGCCCTCCTCGGGCAGCAGCACCGAGATGACGTCGATGCGCAGCCACGAGTGGGCCACCCGGTGCGCTGCGGCCCAGGCTGCGGCCAGTGCCCGCAGGCGGGCGAGCTTGCGCCCGTCCACGGCGGCGGCCGGCGGCCCCTGGCGCAGGGAGCGGCGGGTCTTGACCTCGATGACCACCAGGACTGGCCGAGCGCTCCGCGGGGTCGCCTCCAGGGCGATGAGATCGAGCTCGCCGCGCATCCCTCTGCCCGGCCGCCAGTTGCGATCCAGGACCTGCCAGCCGATGTCGGACAGGTAGGCGGCGGCCAGGTCCTCGCCATGGCGCCCGGTGCGGGCCCGCTCGGCGCTGCGGGGGTCTGCGGTCACTGCGATGGGTAGGGGCACGATGATCACCTCCGCGACCAGGGTGCTGCGCCACCGGCGAGCCGTGCAGCGCCTGGGACCGGCCCTGTGGAGGGAGGGTGCAGCGGGACGACCTGGGGTGACCGGCTCGCTGCGCGATACCGCCGATCCGGCAGGGGCGTCCCGGGCAAGGCGCCCCAGGTCCGGCCCGGGGCCTCGCTCTGGGGGCGCTTGCCTGGGAGGTTGTCAGCCGGGAGGGTGATGGGTGGGGCTGGCGACGGGCCAGGTTCGATGGGGCCTCACTTCACGACGGAGGCGTCACTTCGCGCAAAGAGCGACACCTGCAAGTACCGTCCACGTCGCGAAATATCGCGCTTGTCGCGAAGTGACGCCCAACCTGCGGCCCCACCGCCCTCCCGAGCCCGTGTCCCTCCCGGCGACACGCTGATCTCCCGGAGCGCGTGGCCCCCTGGGCCCTCTTGTTCCTCCCGGCGGCGCATCACTGCCGGCCCCACCCACCCCGACCAGGACCCCGGGGAAGGACGGCTAGGAGGGGATGTCCATCTCCAGCTTGGTCAGCTCCTCGACGTTGACGTCCTTGAAGGTCACCACGTGCACGGACTTCACGAAGCGCGAGGTCCGGTAGATGTCCCACACCCAGGCGTCCTCCAGGGTCAGCTCGAAGAAGACCTCCTCGCCGTTGCCCCGCACCTGGACGTCCACGGCGTTGGCCAGGTAGAAGCGGCGCTCGGTCTCCACCACATAGGAGAACAGCGAGACGACGTCGCGGTACTCCCGGTACAGGGAGAGCTCCAGCTCGTTCTCATAGGCCTCGAGGTCTTCAGCGCTCACCGGGCCATCATGCCCGCCGCGGTCGCGTACCGCCGCCAGGCTGCTGGGCGAGTCGGCACCGATGCCGGGTGGGCTGGGCAACCCCGGGCCGGCTCCATGCCCCGGGCTCCGCCCGGTGGGGCGCAGGGGTGATCACCCGGAGGCGGTGCGGCCCTCCAGGCCGGGCAGGCGCCAGCTGCGGCGGTGCTGCTCGCTGGCCCCCAGTCGCGCCAGGGCGCTGATGTGGGCGGGACTGGCATAGCCCTTGTTGGAGGCCCACCCGTAGCCGGGATCCGCCAGCTCCTCCATGAGCCCGTCACGCTCGACCTTGGCCAGGACGGAGGCCGCGGCGACGACGGCGCAGCGCGCATCGGCCTTGATCCGCATGTGCACGGGCGGCAGCGCCCCACCGCCGCCGCCCTGCCCCGCCCCGGCTCCCGGCGGGCCGGGCACCGCCCCTGGAAGGGCCCGGGCGGGCAGGGGATCGAGGCCGGGCAGCAGGTCGGGGGACGGCGGGGCCAGCCAGTTGGCGCTGCCGTCCAGGATGATGGCGCCGGGTCGGTGCCCGCGCCCGCTGACCTCCTCCAGGGCTCGCAGGCCGGCGAGCCTGAGCGCGCCGATGATCCCGAGGCTGTCGATCTCCTGGGGCCAGGCGTGGGCCACCGCGCAGTCCACCACCCACTGGCGCACCGGTGAGACCAGGCCCTGGCGGCGCCGGGCGGTCAACTGCTTGGAGTCGGCCAGGCCCGGGGGCATTCGGGCCGGGGTGGCGCGCGAGACCACCGCGAGCCCCACGCTCACCGGGCCGGCCAGCGCGCCGCGCCCGACCTCGTCCATCCCCGCGACCAGTGCGGTGCCCGCGAGCAGCTCGGTCTCCAGGGCGCGGTCGGGCCGGATGCGGGACCGCGGGCTCACCGGCCCCCGCTCACTGGCCCTCCTGGGCCGCGGGGTCGGAGTCCTGGTCCTGCTGGTCCACGTGGGCGAAGACCTCACGGCCCTGCCCCAGGCGCTCCCACCGGCCGACGGGCCAGATGACGGAGCGGGCCACGCCCACGATGTTCTCCCGGGGCACGAAGCCGCCGTGGGCGTCGGTGCGGTGGAAGCGGGAGTCGGCGGAGTTGGAGCGGTTGTCCCCCATGACCCACACATGCCCCTCGGGCACGACGACGTCGAAGGGCACCTCGGAGGCCAGGGTCCCGGGCTTGAGGTAGGACTCGTCGACGGGGACCCCGTTGACGCTCAGGGAGCCCTGGCCATCGGCCACGATGTGGTCGCCCCCCACGCCGATGACGCGCTTGATGAGGTGGTGCCCGGTGTCCTGGGGCAGGAGCCGGAGGAGCTCGAGGGTGTCCTGGACGAGGCCGCGCACACCGGTGGGCTCGGTGACATCCAGCCAGTTGTCGGGGTCGGTGAAGACCACGACGTCGCCCCGCTCGATCTGCTCGGAGTCGTACATGGTCACGGCGACCTGGTCCCCCGAGCGCAGGGTATCCTCCATGGAGCCCGAGGGGATCTCGTAGGTCTGCAGGACATAGCTCTTGAACAGCGCCGCGAAGAGCAGGATGAGGACGAAGACGGTCAGGGTGGAGGGGAAGCGCGGGCGCCGGGCACGGGCCTGAGAGGAGGCCGGGGCGATGGAGGGAAGCGGGCGCTGTCGGGGCGGGATGGAGGGGGGCAGGACGGCGGGGGCCGGGAGCACCTCGGGGGCGCCGGGCTCCTCATCGGCCGGGTCGGCGGGGTCCTGGGGGGAGGGACTGGTGGGGGCGCTGGCCGCAGTGCGGGCGGGCGACTCGGCCTCGTCGAGGGTGGGGGCCGGCTCCGGGCGGACGGGCGCAGGAGGGCTGCCGGGGGCATCGTCGTGCGGTGCGCTCACCGTATCCCTCTTCTCGTCATGGGCGGCCTGGTGCGGTGCTGGTTTCGTCTGGTCGGGCAGGTGGGGCTGCAGGCGCCCGGGCGATGGGGCGCCGGGGCGGTTGGCGGGAGGCGGTGGCGGCGGGCCGCTGATGCAGGCGGCCCCGGGGCCCTGCCGGCCCCGGGGCGCTACCGGAGGCGAGGGCTCAGACCTCGCGGCGCTCCTTGATCTTGGCTGCCTTGCCGCGCAGGTTGCGCAGGTAGTACAGCTTGGCGCGGCGCACGCGGCCGCGGCTGACGACCTCGATCCTGTCGATGGAGGGGGTGTGGACCGGGAAGGTGCGCTCGACGCCGACGCCGAAGGAGACCTTGCGGATGGTGAAGGTCTCCGAGACGCCTGCGCCCTGGCGGGCGATGACGACTCCCTGGAAGACCTGCACACGGCTGCGCGAGCCCTCGACGACCTTGACGTGCACCTTGAGGGTGTCACCGGGGCGGAAGGCCGGGATGTCGTCGCGCAGGGAGGCCTGGTTGATCTGGTCGATCAGGTTCATGGTTCTCTCCACACCCGTGCCACTGGTCAGGGGTGCTTGTCCGGCGGCGCGTGGGCCTCAGCCACTCAGGGCCGGCTCGCGCCGAGGTCGGGATGCCCGAGGGTCTCCTTGATGCAGAGCCGCCCCAGTGGCGGAGGCCGTGCGGAGCCCCAGAGCCCGCTCAGTGTGCCACAGGCGCCCGGTGAGCGGCGAGGCCCCCGGGGCCGACGTGCCGGAGTTCACGCCCGGCCCGGCGCCGACCACGGCCGACGGCGCCGCGGGGCTCCGGGAGGCACTGGTCGTGGCGGTGGCCTCGGGCTCGGGGACCTCGGAGAAGGCCTGCTCCCCCTGGGACAGCCCCGCCCAGTGGCCCACCGGCCAGACCACCGACTTGGCCACGCCGATGACGTTGCCCAGGGGGACGAAGCCGCCGTGGGCGTCGGTGCGGTGGAAGCGGGAGTCGGCGGAGTTGGAGCGGTTGTCCCCCATGACCCACACATGCCCCTCGGGCACGACGACGTCGAAGGGCACCTCGGAGGCCAGGCGGCCCGGCTTGAGGTAGGGCTCCTGGATCGGCACGCCGTTGACGCTCAGGGAGCCCTCGCCGTCGGCCACGACGTGGTCCCCGGGCAGGCCGATGACGCGCTTGATGAGGTGGTGGCCCGCGTCCCGGGGCAGGATCCGCACCGTCTCCAGGATGTCCTGGCCCAGGCCCCGCAGGCCGGTGGGCTCGGTGACATCCAGCCAGTTGTCGGGGTCGGTGAAGACCACGACGTCGCCCCGCTCGATCTGCTCGGAGTCGTACATGGTGACCACCACCCGGTCGCCCTCCACCAGGGTGTCCTCCATGGAGCCCGAGGGGATGATGAAGGACTGCACGATGAAGGTGCGCACCAGGGCCACGATGAGAACAGCGCCGACCGCGTACAGGGCGGTGATCCCCCAGCGCACGAGGCGGGCCTGCACGGGGCCGAGGGCCGGGCCGGGGTCCTGCTCCGGATCGTCCGCCCGCGGTGCGCCCCTGCCCTGGTCGGCACCACCGGCCCGGGCGGCCTTGACGGCGCTGTCGGCGCTGTTGTCGGTGTGCGTCTCAGTCATGCTCTCCCTGCTGCCATCCTCAGTCACGTTCTCGGCGCCGCTCTCATCCCGTCTCACGAGGCTCCCCCGGCGCTCCTCACCGTCGGCGCGGCGGCGGGGCCGGGCCTGCGGACCATGACGACGTCGCGGCAGACCTGCTCCCCCACCCGGTAGTCCCGCGCCCCCGCGACGGCGAAGCCGGAGCGCCGGTAGGCCTTCTGGGCGCGCCTGTTGGCGGTGGCGGTGCCCAGCCACACCAGGTCGGCGCCGCGATCGGCGGCATGCGCGACGGCGGCCTCCACGAGGGCCGGGGCCAGTCCGGAGCCGCGCATGGCGGCGTCGACATAGACCTTGGACAGCTCGGCGATCAGGTCGTCGGGGCCGGCCGGCAGGCCGGGCGGGCGCTCGTCCAGGCCGGGCGGCAGGGCCCCGGTCTGGTCGGGGGCCTCGATGATAACGGCGCTGTAGCCCACCAGGCGGCCCGGCGGGACCGGGGCCTGGGCGGCCGGGGCGCCCTCGGGGAGCTCGGCGACGAAGAGGCCGACGCGCTCATCCTCGATCCAGCAGGAGAACAGCTCGGGGGTCAGGTGGGTCTCCACGTGCTGGCGGATGTACTCCGGCGGGATGTGCCCGGGGCAGGCGTCGGGGAAGGTGCGGGCCGCCAGGTCCACGAGCTCGGCCGCGTCCGCGGCGCGTGCGGGCCGGATCGTCAGCGGGCGCGGGTAGGGGGCACCGGGGGGCGCGACCCACCCATGGGCGGCCAGGGCGGCGCGGTCCTGCGCGTCCAGCGCGGCGGCGTCGAGGGCGGCGATGAGGTCGGGGCGGCGCGCCGCGGTGCGGGCGATGGACTGGTCGCGGCGGGCGCGGGCGATGCGGGCATGGTCCCCGCTGAGCAGGACGGGATCGACCTCCAGGCCCCTCCAGGCGGTGGGGCGGGTGTGGACCTCGTACTCCAGCAGTCCTGAGGAGCCGTGGGACTCCTCGACCACGGAGTCCGGGTTGCCCAGGACCCCGGGCAGGAGGCGGGCGACGGCCTCGATGATGACCAGTGCGGCGGCCTCGCCGCCGTTGAGGACGTAGTCCCCGATGCTCAGCTCGCGCACCTCCACCCCCTGCTGGGCGTAGTGGCGGGCGACGCGCCCATCGATGCCCTCGTAGCGCCCGCAGGCGAGGACCAGGTGCTGGGCGCCGGCCAGCTCCTCGGCGGTGCGCTGGGTGAAGACCTCCCCGGCCGGGGTCGGGATGATGAGCACCGGCCGGGGCCGCGCCTCGCCGGCGGGGCCGGGGCCCGGGGCGGCGAGGACCTCGTCGAGGGCCCGGCCCCAGATGTCGGGCTTCATCACCATGCCCGCTCCCCCGCCGATCGGGGTGTCATCGACGGTGCGGTGGCGGTCGGTGGTCCATTCCCGCAGGTCGTGGACGGCCAGGTCCAGGGCCCCGCCGGCCGCGGCCCTGCCGATGAGGGACAGGTCCAGGGCGCGCAGGTAGTCGGGGAAGATCGTGACGACGTCGATCCTCACCGGCGCCCCCCGGTGCCTGCGGCATCCTCGTCCGCGCCCTCGCCGAGGTCCTCGGCCGCCTCTGCGGCCGCACCCGCGGCGGCACCGTCGTCCTCGGGGCCATCCTCGGGGAACAGGCCGCCGGGCGGGTCGAGGGTGACGGTCCCGCCCTCCGGATCGACCTCGGGCACGAGCGGGGCGACGAAGGGGACGGCGACGCGCCGGCCCTGGGGGGTGCGCACGACGAGCCGGTCCTGGGCCACGCCCGGCTCCAGGTCGACGACCTCGCCCATGTGCTCCCCCCGTGTGGACAGGGCGCGCAGGCCGATGAGCTGGTGGCGGTACCAGGACTCATCGTCGTCCTGCTCGATCTCCTCATCGGTGTCCACGAGCAGGCGCACGCCCCGGAGGGCCTCGGCGGCGGTGCGGTCGCGGGCCTGGTCGAAGGCGGCGAACCAGCGCGTGCCGTCGAAGCGCAGGCGGGAGACCGTCAGGGGCCCGGCCGAGGCGGGGTCGGTGGGCAGGCTGGTCCCCTCGGCCAGGCGACCGCGGGGATCATCCGTGCGGATCTCAAGGCGGACCTCGCCCTTGAGGGCGTGGGCCGGGCCGATGACGGCGACGGTGAGAAGCACCTGGTCTCCAATGCGTGGCAGGCGGGCGGACTGGCCCCAACCTACCGCGCCCGGGCCCGTGAGCCGCGCTGGGCGGGTGTGAGGTATCCGCAGTGCGGCCCGCCCCACCCCGCCCTCCGGCGCGCCGGTGCCGGCCGTGCCCGGCGGGCCCGGTGGTGAGAGGCCCCCACCCGGCCGCTGCGGGCCGGCGGGCGGCGCCAGCCATGTGCGGCAGGGCGGCATGAGCGCAGTGCCCGGCCCCTGGATGGGGCCGGGCACTGCGATGGTGTCGTGCTGGGCTCAGCGCCGGTCGGTGTCGACGACGTCGACGCGCACCGGCGAGTCGGCCAGGGCGCCCACGACGGTGCGCAGGGCCCGGGCGGTGCGCCCTGAGCGGCCGATGACGCGGCCGAGGTCCTCGGGGTTGACCCGCACCTCGAGCAGGTCGCCGCGCCGCAGCGAGCGGGAGGTGACGGTGACGTCGTCGGGGTTGTCGACGATGCCGCGCACGAGGTGCTCGAGGGCGTCAGCCAGCATCTCAGGCCTCCTCGGACGCCTCGGCGCCGTCGCCGGTGGGGGCCTCGGCGCTGTCCTCGGGGGCCTCGGCGGACTGCGCCTCCTCGGCCTCCTTCTCAGCCTTGGCCTTGGCCTCTGCGGCGGCGGCCTTGCGCTTCTCGGCGTCGGCGGCGGCCGCCTTGACGGCCTCCTGCCTGGCGGCCGAGGCCGCCTCGGCGTCCTTGACCTTCAAGGTGCCCTCGGCGCCCGCCAGGCCCTTGAAGGCCTGGTAGTCGCCGGTGATCTTCAGCAGCTTGAAGACGGCGTCGGTGGGCTGGGCGCCCACGCCGAGCCAGTACTGGGCGCGCTCGGAGTCGATGCGGATGAGCGAGGGCTCCTGCATCGGGTCGTACAGACCAATCTCCTCGATGACACGGCCGTCGCGCTTCTTGCGGGAGTCCAGGACGACGACCCGGTAGAAGGGGGCGAACTTCTTGCCCATGCGCTTGAGGCGAATCTTGACTGCCACTTGGTGGAACTCCTGGTTCTCAATCGGTTTGGCGCGCGCTGGTCCCCGGTGGGGTCAAGCAACGGTTTCCGGCGTGAGCCGAGACGCGACCGGGGCCGGGAGAGGGACCGACGTCCAGCCGAGTACAGCGGGAGATTTTGCCAGAGGCCGGGCGGTGGCCGCCACCTCCCCGCCCTCCGATCCGCCGGAGTCCCGTGCGAGATCGCCCACAGGGTGCTGCGGGCGGCGAGGCCGCTCGCCACCGGGCCGCCGTGGAGCGCGCGCCTTGTGGACGACGGCGCACAGCCGGGGAAGGCGCCTGGCGGCGCAGCCCGCCCCGCACCATCAGCCGCGCCCCAGCCCTTGCTGCACATCTTCAGGTCCCGGCCCACCGCCCTGCCCCACTTCTCCCGCAGAATCCCGCCAGTGGCCGAGCCCGGTGCGGGCTGAAGATGTGCAGCCAGGTCA
Organism: Actinomyces bowdenii; assembly: GCF_017592395.1. Classification (GTDB taxonomy): domain Bacteria; phylum Actinomycetota; class Actinomycetes; order Actinomycetales; family Actinomycetaceae; genus Actinomyces; species Actinomyces bowdenii. The sequence goes on along the minus strand of NZ_JAGFOU010000003.1, from coordinate 94,839 downwards.
CCGCTGCACATCTTCAGCGTCGCTCAGACCGGCCCCAGGCAGCCGAACCGCGGAATCACGCGGATCAACCAGACGGTCGATTCTTGAAGATGTGCAACGCCCAAGGCGACCGCAGGCCACCGGCGACCGGCGACCGGCGACCGGCCCATGACACCTGTCATCCCCAGGCGGTGTCAGTGCTCAGTACCGGCTCTCATCCCGGCGGATCGCACTGAACGGGGAGTCGCGGGGGCTTCCCATGGTCACCTTCGCGTCCTGGCGGATAGCTCTGTCCTGCGCAAGCAGAGGCAGACCAACGGCGGCGGCCCAACCCGATACGCTCATCGGCGTTGAGGATGAGAGCCTGGTCGCCTGTGCTTCGCATATGGAGCGCCAGCGCGAAACTCCGCACCCAGGCAACGCCAAGCACCGTCCAGGAGGACGGGAGCCCGTGGACCGCCCTGGTGCGCTGAGACGATACTGACACCATGAAGTTCCCCTCCTCCCGCCTGCGCCCACCGGGCGCCCCCTCGGGGATCCGCCCACCCGGCACCTCCGGCTCCTTCCTGTCACGTCTGCTGCGCCCGCCCGCGCCCTCGACGCATCAGCGGAGCCCGAGGCTGAACCGCTCCCTGCAGCCTCCCCGGCTCCGCGACAAGCACGGCCATGACTCCCGCACGGGAAAGGAACCCGCACCTCCACCCCCGAATCAGGGCCCACGGAGCAAGCGGACCCTCTCAGGAGGGTTCAACCACAGGGCCCCTCGCAGTCGGACAGCCATGCTCCTCGCCGCCAGCGCCGTGGCGCTTGTCATCACGCTCACCGCCGCTGCCCTGGTGGACATCCTCAACAGCCGCTCTGAGGTCCCGGCCCTGACGGCCTCCCCACCCAGCGCCTCACACCGCACGGGCCCGTCCCCGACGAGCGGAGCAGCTTCCGCCCCACCCCCTACCGCCACGTCGACCGCCGACGACACATGGCAGCAGATCTGGACCACGGATATCGACCAGTTCTCGCGAAGGACGGCGGATACCCGTGTCAACGATGACTACCTCATCGTCTATGACCAGAAGGGCGAGACCCACCCCCGCCTGCACGGATACAGCCTCTCGAATGGGATCCCTCAAGAGATATGGTCACGAGACCGCGCCGATGGACTGGTCACTCTGACCTCCTCCGCACTGGTGACCTACCAGGGGATCCTCGACCCCGCCACGGGGGAGGACATCGAGGCCCCATGGGACCGCCAGAGCATCGTCGTGCTCGCCACCGAGGACACCATCGTCACCTGCCTCTATCGGACACCCACCTGCACCGGCTGGGACCTGAGCGAGGGAGCCGCCTCCCTGCGCTGGGGTCCGGTCGATTTCCCCGGAGAACACTCACCCTCATTCAGTCTCGGAGTCACACCCCTGGGATACCCCGTCGTGGACGGCATCGCACCAGCCCAGGTATTCAACGGGAGCGACGAGATTCCGAGCATCATTTTCATCTCATTGGCCGACGGGCAGATCACAGAGACCCGGGATCCCAGCAGCATTACCTTCGATCTTATTCCAGCCGCTGACGGGTGGCTCTTGACCCACGACCACAAGACGGACCGGGCCATCAGCTCACTCGCGCCTGATGGCACGCAGATCGAGTCCTACACGGCGAGGCACGGCTTCAGCACATTGCTCTTGAGCGATTCCGGCGTCCCCACACTCGAGCAGTACAAGGCAGCATTCTCGCAGGACAACACGTCATGGGCCTCAGTCTCCCTTAAATGCAAGCACAAGAACGCATGCTCCAACGGCCAGTCCCGCGTCACGGGCGGGAACTCCGATTTTCTTCCAATGCCCGTTCTCTATCTCGGCACAACAACATCAAGGTATCAGAACTATCTCATCATTGGCCGTGGCGTCTCCGCCCGATATGGACAAGTGCGAATCCTCGATCTCGATCACAACCGGATGGTTCCCCTTCCCCCGCCGCTCTTCGACCACCGAGCCAAGGTGACCATCGCCCGCGACGGCCTCCTGATAGCGATCACGGAGTCGGGTCTCGCCGCCTACGCCCCCGCACAGTAGGCGCATCTCCGTATCAGGGCGTCTCCGCCGTGCCGCCACCAAGGATGGCCGGTCCTTGTCAGCCCCGAGTCCCATGGCCGGTATATGCGCCTTTCCTTCCGGGAGACCCGCATCCTGCGGACACCCCTGCGTTCGGCAGGCCGCGCCGCAGGCCAGTGCCACCACTACTGCCCCGGCCGCCCACGATCCGCGCATGACACCTGTCATCCCCAGGCGGTGACAGCGCTCAGTACCGGCTCGCGCACCCGCGGATCACCCTGGGGCCATGAGCACGACAGTCACCACCCGCAACAGCCCTCCCCCTCTCACCGCCTCCTCCACCGCCGCGCCCCTGGAGGCCGGTCGTGGCGCCCCCGCGGCCGTGGGCACCGGCGCCGCCGTGGAGATCACCGGCCTGGTCAAGACCTTCGGGCGCATCCGCGCCGTGGACGGCATCGACCTGACCGTCCGGCCCGGTGAGATCGTCGCCTTCCTGGGCCCCAATGGGGCCGGGAAGTCCACCACCCTGGACATCATCCTCGGTTTCACCACAGCCGAGGCCGGCACTGCCCGGGTCTTCGGCGCCGCACCCGCCCAGGCCGCCAGGCGGATGCGCACAGGCGCCATCCTCCAGGAGGGCGGCCTCCTGCCCGACTACACGGTGGGCCAGACGATCAGCATCGTGGCCGCCATGCGCGGGGCCCGCCACGACATCGCCGCGGTCACCCGGCTGGCCGGGATCACGCCGATCCTGCGCCGCAAGGTGGTCAAGTGCTCCGGTGGCGAGCGCCAGCGCCTGCGCCTGGCCCTGGCTCTCCTGGGCAACCCCGACCTCATGGTCCTCGATGAGCCCACGGCGGGCATGGACGTCACGGCGCGCCGGGACTTCTGGGCCGCGATCCGAGAGCGCGCCGCCGGGGACCGGGCCGTTCTCTTCGCCACCCACTACCTCCAGGAGGCGGCGGACTTCGCCGACCGCATCGTCATCATCAGCCATGGCCGCATCGTGGCGGCCGGCTCGGTCGACGAGGTGCGGTCCCTGGGCGAGGGCACCACGATCACGGCCACCTGGCCGGGCCTGTCCGGCGCCGCGGAGCTGTGCGAGGCGCTCGCCGAGGTGGGCCCGGCCGTTCTGGGCTCCTCCGTGCACGGGGAGCACCTGGAGATCCGCACCAGCGCGCCCGACGACGTCGCCCGCCTCCTGCTGACCCGCACCCCCGCCCACCACCTGGGCATCACCGCCCTGAGCCTGGATGAGGTCTTCACCGAGCTCGTCCGGGCCCCCGCCGGTGATCCCGCGCCGGCGGCCTGATCCGGAGCACCCTGACTGCCCCTGGAACCACCCCCGCGATCCGCAACCGACCAGCTGAGAACCACCCACTGCCACCCCCGAGGAGATCGGAGAAGCTCATGTCCGCCCCCGCCGTCCCAGTCGTCCCCGCCCCCGGCACTGCCGGCGCCGCTCACCGGGAGCGCCCGAGCCTGGTGCCCTATATCGTCACCGAGCTGCGCAACACCGTCATCCGGGCCGATACCATCATCTTCATCATCATCATGCCGCTGGCCTTCTACCTCATGTTCGGGGCCATGGCCTCCTATGGCGACTTCGACGCCGGCCGGGGCAATGTCAATGCCGTCGTCATGGTCAATATGGCGGTGTTCTCCACGGCCATGGCGGCCACGAGCGTGGCGGGGACCTCCGCCGTCGAGCTGGCCGGGGGCTGGGGGCGGCAGATGGCCCTGACACCGGGGGGCATGCGCTCCTACATCCTCGTCAAGACCGCCGCGGCGGTCCTGCTGTCCCTGGTGCCGGTGACCCTGATCTTCACCGCCGGGGCCCTCCTGGGCGCCAGGTGCGACAGCCCCCTGGTGTGGGCGGGCTCCTACCTGCTGTGCCTGACCCCGACCATCCCCTTCTCCCTCTACGGCCTGGCCATCGGCCTGTGGTTCCCCTCCCAGGGCGCTGTGGGCATCGCCTCGGCCTCGGTGTCGGTGTGGGGGTTCCTGTCGAATATCTTCATGCCGCTGGGCGGCACCCTGTTCACGATCGCCCATGCCACGCCGCTCTACGGGGCGGCGGGCCTGAGCCAGCGCCCGATCCTGGAGGACATGGTCGTCACGGCCACCGGGCCGATCAGGGAGGGCATGTGGCTCCAACTCGCTAACCTCGTGGCATGGACGCTCATCCTGGCCCTGATCTGCCTGGCCTCCCGCCGCCGGGCCACGCTGCACCGCTGAGGCGCCCCGCGATGGCGAGGAGCACCCGATGAGCAAGCCGATGAGCGCGAGGCCCCGCGGTGGGGCGGCCCCGGGGGCCTCCGGGCGCTGGGCGGAGCGGGGCGGCAGTGCCGGCCGGAGGGGGTGGCTGGGCATCGATTGGTGGGCCTCGATCTGGATCCTCTTCATGGCCTGGCCCATCGTCCTCGTGCTGTCCTCCCCTGCCCCGATATGGGTCAAGGCGGTGGGCGTGGGCAGCATCCTCGGCTTCAGCGCCATCTATGTCTGGCAGGTCAGCAGGATCCGGGACTTCACCCAGCTGACGCCCTCGACACCGCTGAGCCAGGAGCTGGCGCCCCTGGTGCGCCCGCTGGCGGCGATGACGCTGTGCGCGGGGATCTCCCTGGTGGCGATCCACTGGTGGTTCGCCTTCTACCTGCCCTACTACTGCGCGATCATCCTGTTCACCACCAGGCTGCGCACCGGCCTCATCCTGTCCGCAGCGCTGATCTCAGCGATCCTGCTCATCGTCCTGCTCGGAACCGACAGCAGGCCAGTCCACCACCTGGCCATGGGCTGCGCCTTCTCGACGGGGACCGTGGTCCTGTCGCGGCTCGGCGCCGGGCTGGAGAATCAGCGCTCCCGTCAGAACCGGGCCGCTGCGGTGGCGGCCGAGCGCGAGGAGATCAGCCGGGAGGTCCATGACATCCTGGGCCACTCCCTGACGCTCCTGACCCTCAAGGCCGAGGTGGCCCAGCGCCTGATCAGCCGCGACCCGCAGGCGGCCGAGCGGGAGCTGGCCGAGGTCATCGAGCTCTCCCGCGCGGCCCTGGCCGATGTGCGATCCACGGTGACCCGGCTGCACGCCCCTGATCTGGCCAGCCAGGTGGAGTCCTCGCGCACCGCCTTCGCGGCGGCGGATATCGAGGCGGTCTTCACCGGTGACGTGGATCGGGTGCCCCTGGGGCAGCGCGAGCTGATCTCCTGGGCACTGCGCGAGACGACGACGAACATCCTGCGCCATGCGGGGGCCTCCTGTGTGGAGGTCGAGGTGGCCCCAGGACGCCTGAGAGTGGTTGATAATGGCTGTGGTATGGACGGGGCGGCCCTCGGCAACGGCCTGCGCGGCCTTCGCCAGCGCATCGAGGCGGCGGGCGGGGAGCTGCGCCTGACCAGCCCCGCGCCCCGGCCGCCGTCCGGCCAGGCGCGGAGCAGCCGGGGAGCAGAGGTGGAGGTGATCCTGTGAGCGGCCCGATACGCCTGCTCATCGCCGATGACCAGGCCCTGGTGCGCGGGGCCCTGGCCACCCTGCTGGGCCTGGAGCCGGACCTGGAGGTGGTGGCCCAGGTGGGAACGGGCAGGGAGGTGGTGGCTGCGGCGCGCGAGCACCGGGCCGATGTGGCGCTGCTCGACATCGACATGCCCGACGGCGATGGCCTGGCCGCCGCCGCGGCCCTGGCCGCCTCGGGGATGGGGTGCCGCAGCCTCATCGTGACGACCTTCGGCCGCCCGGGGTACCTGTCCCGGGCCCTGGAGGCCGGTGCCGCCGGCTTCCTGGTCAAGGACACCCCGCCCGAGCAGCTGGCCGAGGCGGTGCGCCGCATCCACTCGGGCATGCGGGTCATCGACCCGACCCTGGCCCAGGAGTCGGTGCTTCTGGGCCCCAACCCGCTCACGGACCGGGAGCGGGAGGTCCTGCGGCTGGCCGCGCGCGGGGATGACGCGCACGGCATCGCCCGGGCCCTGCACCTGGGCGAGGGGACGGTGCGCAACTACCTGTCCAGCGCGATCTCCAAGACCCATGCCCGCAACCGGACCGAGGCCGCCCGCACCGCCGAGCGCAACGGCTGGCTGTGAGGCTCCTCCCCCATCCCGCCAGCCGCCCGGAGCGGAGGCCCGCCTCGGTGCTCATGGCGCTCCCCCATCCCCGTCCCGCCAGCCGGTCTCACGCCTCGCGCCGCCTCCTCAGGCAGAGGTTGCATGTGAAATGCATGCACGGTTGCCCTGCAGATCCGGAATGTCCCTGAGGAGGTCCGCCAGGCCCTGGCTGAGCGCGCAAGGAGGCGCGGGCAGTCCCTGCAGGCCTACCTCCTGGAGCTGGTGATCCGGGAGCACAGCCGGGCCAGCACCATCGAGGCCCTGGAGTGCCTGGCGCACCAGGAGGCGGCGGCGCGGCTCGATCCTGCCCAGGCCCTGGGGATCCTTGATGCTGCGCGGGCGCAGCAGGACCGCAAGGGCCTGGGGCCGGCGGCGCCACTGGTGAGCCGGATCTGGAAGCTCAAGGATGGCCTCTCCTCCTATGTCGCCGCCTATGTCACGCTGGCCGAGGCGGAGGGCTGAACCCTGGTCAGCGGCGATGCGCGCATCGCCGCGGCCCCGGGCACGCGCTGCCCCATCGAGGTCATCAGCGCCTGACATGCGAGTGCGGGGTGCACAATGCGAGTGCGGGGTCATCGCATTCTGTACCCCGCACTCGCGTTTCACGCGTGAGCCGTGGTCACTGCTGCGAGTGCTTCGAGGTACTGCTCTCGGAAACGCGCGAAGGAGGGCGAGCGTTTAGCGGCGGTATCCAAGTCCAGTTCTGCTGAGAAGGCGACCTGATGGCGTGTCTCCACATACTTCTCGACCATCTGCTTCTCAAGGGCCTCCTTGGCTCCCCGCTTCACTTCAGGGTCCTTGTCATAGACGGCGTCATCCTTGATCGCCCGATGGCCGCGAAGCGATTCGATCCCCGCGAGGAACCATGCCTCGTACTCGCGGACCGCCACGGCCACGACGGCCTCATGACCCTCCAGCGCAGTGCGGGTCGCCTCCACGCATTCCTCCGGGTCGTCATCATCAGAGTCGTAGAGGACGACGACGATCCCAGCCCCTCCCCCTTGCTCGATGCGCTTCCAGAGCATCCGCACCGCATCCCTGACCTTGGCGGACTTCATGTGATCGCGCCCCACTCGATGGGGCTGACGCACCTCGATATCGAAGATGCTGGCCTCATAGGCGATTCGGCGCAGCAATTCCGGAAGCGCCATGACCTCACCATGGCCCTCGACGACGGAGCCCACGATCGTTGTCATGACAGGGAATCCGGAGCGGGCTGGAGCTGGTCGGTGCGCAGGAGCTCCCCGGCGCTGAACAGCGACTCATCCAGGGCCAGCCTACCGCCGGCGTCCAGTGGCCCCACATGAGTGCCCCCGGCCTCAGATCGGACCGCGAACAGCTCGGAGGGAGCAAGGTCGCCAGCATCGAGAAGGTCACCACTGTGAGTGGTCACCAGCACCTGACGCCTGTAGGAGGCGTCCCGGACGGCGTCGAAGAGAATGCCCGCGGCAGCGGGATGCAGCGCGGTCTCAGGCTCCTCGACCACGACTGGCCCGAGGACCCCATCCCCCTGGGGTGCGAAGAGGGCGGTGAGAATGCCCAGGGCACGGAGCGTTCCGTCGCTCATAACGCCGGCGAGCAGCGGGAAGGCGTCATCCGGTCCCTGGGAGCCGAGCTCGAAGTCGAGGACATAGGCACCCCCGGCCTCGCGCGGACTGACCGTCTGCAGGCCCGGCACGATGAGCCTCTGATAGTCCTCGACCCTGTCCTTGATCTCCGGCATCTCCTGCTGGAGCCAGAGCAGGACTGCGGCCAGGTTCCCGGCCTCGCGCTCAAGCCCCTTGCCCACCCCATGATGCGTCACCAGGCGCATCGCATCAGGCCGGGGCGCACTCACGGCTGTGGAGAGCAGGGCCCTGCGGACGGCCGCGAAGTGGTCATACCCTGCCAAGGCCCCAAGGATCAGGGACGAGCCCTCGATCGCGGGCACAGGTATCCGCACGCCATCGACCTCGGCCATGCCGGTCTTGGTGGAGAAACCAGCGCAGTGCGCACCCTCAGCAGTGCGCACTGCGCACTTCTCGGAGTGCACCGTGATCACCGGCGCGATGGTCGGAGTGACGGTGAAGGACACCGAGTACGTGCCGCTGCCACCGCCGGGGAGACCCTCGATCTCCACCTCCACCTCAACGCGGGGCGCCTGGAGCTCACGTGAAGCCCGATAAGCGATCTGATCCGCGCCACGATCATCGATAGCCTCACCCAGGCCCGTGGAGAGCGCCTGCTTGAGGAAGGCGAGCGCGTCGAGGATATTCGACTTCCCTGCCCCGTTCGGGCCCACGAGCACCGCCAGGTCTCCCAGTGCCAGATCGCAGGAGGCGACACTGCGGTAGTTCGTCAGCCGCAGCCGCCGGATGCGCGCCCCTGAGGTGGTGTTCATGGCCCCAGCCTATCGGCCACCAACCAACGGGGACGGCACGCCCCTCCCCGAGTCCCCCGAGCCGCCCCAGGCGCCCTGGAGCATCTCGCGCCCGCCTCAGGCCGCGGGCCCCGCCTCCAGCAGGGCGGCGAGGTCCTCGGCAGGGTCGCGGGGGTAGACCACCGGCCCGGCCTGCCGGGGGTCGGCCGGCACGCCCACCGGCACGCCCAGGAACTCCCTGGCGCTGAGGGTGGCCAGGCGCAGGATCTGCGCATCGGCCAGGCCCGCCCGGCGCCAGGCCAGCAGTTCGGCGGGCAGGGCGTCGTGGGGCAGGGCGCCTCCGGCGTCGGAGCCGGGCAGGAGCCGGACCCCGGCGGCGTGCATGGCGGCGACCTGCTCGTCATGGGCCGCGTGCAGGGCCGTGACCGTGGCCGCGTAGCGAGGGTACTTTCCTCCCCCCTGCGCGGCGAAGGCCGGGAAGCGGTCGACCTGGAGGAAGGTGGGCGTCACGGCGATGCCGCGGGCCGCGATCTCGGCGATCTCCTCGGGGCCGGCGCCGGTGGCGTGCTCCAGGCAGTCCACCCCCGCCTCGATGAGCGGCCCCAGCGCCGCACGGCTGAAGGTGTGGGCGGTCACCCGGGCCCCGGCCTCGTGGGCGGCGGCCACCGCCTCGGCCAGGACCGGTGCGGGCCACAGGGGCGCGATATCCGCATCGGCCCCCTGGGAGCGGTCGATCCAGTCCGCGACGATCTTGACCCAGCCGTCCCCGGACCCGGCCTGGCGCGCCACCGCCTCAATCAGGGCGCCCGGGGAGTCCAGCTCCTCGGCGAAGCCGCGCAGGTACCGCTTGGGGCGGGCCAGGTGGCGCCCGGCGCGGATGAGGCGCGGCAGGGGCGGCAGGCCGCCAGCGCCCCGACCACCATCCCGATCGCGCTGGCCATCGGCATCGGCGCCACGCGCACCAGGCGCGGCCATCCCCGCGGCGCCCACGGCACGGATCTGGGCGGGGTCCTCCAGCCAGTGGGTGTCGGTGGGCGCCCCGCAGTCGCGGATGAGGCCGATGCCGGCCCTCGCGGCGGCGCGCGCCTGGGCCAGGGCGGTGGGACGGTCGACGGCGCCACCGGGTCCCAGCCCGATGTGGCAGTGGACGTCGACCAGCCCGCCGGGGACGACGTAGCCCTCCCCGGCCCGCCGGGTCAGCGGTGCCCCGGCCCCGGGGGATGCCCCGGGCCCGGGCGCCGCTGCCCCCAGCCGGCTCACAGCCCCAGGTGGCGGCGCAGGTCCTCGGGCAGGGCGGACGTGGCCTCCTCGGCACCGGCCTGCGAGGGCGCCTCGGGCGCCGGGGAGGACTCGGGCATGATCCCGTAGGAGCCCGCTGCCCCGCCCAGCCCGAAGGCCGAGCCGGCCACGGGCGCCTGGGCGGCCTCCTCGGACCGGGCAGCCGACTCCTTGGCCTGGCGCGCCGCCTTGGCGGGGTTGCCCGAACGGCCCTTCCTGCTGCCGCCCTTGCCCTTCTTCCTGGCCTTGGGGGCCTGGCGCCCCTTGGAGTGCTTGCCGGTGCCGGGCAGGGAGCCCATGCCCGTCATCCCTCCCCCGGCGCCCAGCCCGTCCATGCCGCCGGAGGCCATGGCCTCCATCATCCTCTTGGCCTGCTCGAAGCGCTCCACCAGCTCGTTGACGGCCTGGACGGTGGTGCCCGAGCCCTTGGCGATGCGCGAGCGGCGCGAGCCGTTGAGGATGGACAGGTCCTTGCGCTCGGCCGGGGTCATGGAGCACACGATGGCCTCGATGCGGTCGACCTCGCGCTCATCGAAGCTCTCCAGGGCCTCGCGCATCTGGCCCATGCCGGGCATCATGCCCAGCAGCTTCTTCATGGAGCCCATCTTGCGGATCTGGCGCAGCTGGGACAGGAAGTCGTCCAGCGTGAAGGTGCCCTTGACCAGCTTGGCGGCGGCGTCCTCGGCCTCCTGGCGGTCCATGGTGCGCTCGGCCTGCTCGATGAGGGTGAGCAGGTCGCCCATGTCCAGGATGCGAGAGGCCATGCGGTCGGCGTGGAAGCGCTCGAAGTCCCCCAGGCCCTCACCGGTGGAGGAGAACAGGACCGGGGCCCCGGTCACCCCGCGCACCGACAGGGCCGCACCGCCGCGGGCGTCGCCGTCGAGCTTGGACAGCACCACGCCGGTGAAGCCCACGCCGTCGCGGAAGGCCACCGAGGTGTTGACGGCGTCCTGGCCCACCATGGCGTCCAGGACGAAGAGGATCTCGTGGGGGCTGACGGCGTCGCGGATGCGGATGGCCTGGTCCATCATCTCGGCGTCCACGCCCAGGCGCCCGGCGGTGTCCACCACGACGACGTCGTAGCCGCTCTCGCGCGCGCGCTCCACGCCGGAGCGGGCCACGGCCACCGGGTCGCCCACCCCGTTGCCGGGCTCGGGGGCCCACACGTGCACCCCGGCGCGCTCAGCCACGACGCTGAGCTGGGTGACGGCGTTGGGCCGCTGGAGGTCGGAGGCCACCAGCAGGACCCGCTTGCCCTGGTCGCGCAGCCAGCGCCCGAGCTTGCCGGCCAGGGTGGTCTTACCGGCGCCCTGGAGGCCGGCGAGCATGATGATGGTGGGGCCGTGGTCGGCCCAGTTGATCTCGCGGGTGGCCCCACCCAGGATCTCGACGAGCTCCTCGTTGACGATCTTGACGACCTGCTGGCCGGGGTTGAGGACCTGGGAGCGGGCGGCGTCGGTGGCCTTCTCGCGCACCGCCGCGGTGAAGGCGCGCACCACCGGCAGGGCGACGTCGGCCTCCAGCAGGGCGCGGCGGATCTCGCCGACGGTGGCATCGACGTCGGCCTCGGTCAGGCGGCCCTTGCCGCGCAGCTGGTTGAAGGAGGCGGTGAGCCGGTCGGAGAGGTTGCCGAACACGAGGGGTCCTTCTGGGTCGGGGCAGGATGGCCTAGGCGCAGCGCACGCCGGGGCCAGGATAGCGGGCGGGGCAAGCCGGCCCATCACCGGCCCACTCCCCGCCCACCGCTGCCCACCGCGGCACAGGCCGGCCCCGCCCACGGGGCCGTCCCGGATACGGCCACCCCAGCGGATCGGCCCCCGGCATGGCCGGCGCCCCGACCCGCGCCTCCAGATCATCTCCGAGTAAGACGGGCCGATGGGCGGCGCCCGCTCATGACGGCCGAGCCACCGGCAGGGACTACCCCCGCCCCTCCTGGCGGCTCGCGCGCCAGTCGCGCGCGGCCTCGGCCATGCGCTGCTCGACCAGCGGGAGGCGCTGCGCCTGCGCCAGGACCTCCAGCATCTCGCCCGCCGAGAGACCGCCGGGCTGGAGCAGCCGCGCCCTGCCCGCCTTGAGCAGATCACCGTCGAAGGCACTGCTCCCGGCGATCCTCAGCACCGCCGCACCCTGATACAGGGCGGACAGGAGGGCCCCGACCTGCTCGGCATCGAGATCGTCATCGACGGCCTCGCCGCGTTCGGCCCGCGCCGCCCGCGCCGCCTCGGCGACCGCCGCGTAGCCCAGGACCTGAAGGTCGATGCGCCGCGCCACCTCGGCGCTCAGGACCTCGTCCCTGGCCGCCACGGCGACGAACTCCAGGGTGGCCAGCGCGAAGTTCCGGACGGAGCGCGCGGCATCGCTGTCGTCGGTCAGCTCCGCCGATGGGACCTCGAACAGGACCCGGCCCCCTGTGGCCAGCGACTGCTCGATGTTCATGTCCATGATCGCCAGGAAGAGCTCGGCCTTGTTGGCGAAGTTGGAGTAGACCGCCCCCTTGGAGAAGCCCGCCGCGCGCGCGATCTCATCGAGCCGCGCGCCGTGGTAGCCGTCGCGCGCGAAGGAGGCGCGGGCGGCCAGGATGATGGCCTCGCGGGTCTGCCTCTGGCGGTCCCGGCGGCTGATCGGGTCGGGAAGATCGTGCACCTGCCGATCGTAGCTCCAGGGAGGTGTTGCACCCGGGACCACCCTCAGATACTCTCGGTATGCACATACCGAGAGTATCTGAAAGGTCGTCATGCCCTCACCCAGTCTGAGCATCACCGGACTGACGCGCCGCTTCGGCGCCGTCACCGCCAACGACTCCATCGACCTGAGCGTCGAGCCCGGCACCATCGTCGGCCTCCTGGGCCACAACGGCGCCGGCAAGACCACCCTGGTCTCCCAAGTGGTCGGCCTGCTGCGGCCCGACTCCGGGCAGATCCGCATCGGAAGCCTCGATGCCGTCGCCCACCCGGCCGCGGCGCGGCGCGCCGTCGCGCTCCAGCCCCAGGCGCAGTCCCCCATGGACGGACTGACCCCGCGCGAGGCCGTCGAGATCTCTGCGCGGCTGCGCGGGCTGTCGGCTCGCGATGCCCGGGCCGCCTCCCTGGCACTGGCCGAGGAGCTCGACTACGGGCCGTGGCTGACCCGCCGCGCCCTGCCCGAGGGCGGCGGCCTGTCCGGCGGGATCCGCAGGCTCGTCGGCTTCGCCATGGCCGCCGTTGCCCCCGCGCCGCTGCTCGTCCTCGATGAGCCGACCAACGACGTCGACGCCTCGCGCCGGCGCCTCCTGTGGGACGCCGTGCGACGCCGGGCCGACGCCGGGACGGCAGTCCTCCTGGTCACACATAACGTGATCGAGGCCGATCAGGTGCTCGATGAGGTCGTCATCCTGGACCGCGGCCGGGTGGTGGCCAGCGGCACGCCCGCGAGCCTGCGCGGCGGCGAGGGCACCCTGCGACTGGAACTGCACCTGGCGACCGGAGTGCAGACTCCCCCGGACTCATCCCAGGACACGCTCCGAGAAACACCTCACGACACGCCCCTGGAGGCAGCCCTCCCGCTGCTGCAGGCCCCGGGGCCCCAGGCCTCCCCCAGCCCCGCCCTGCCCTCACGGCCGCTGCAGGCGGTCCGCACCGGGCGCCGGCTCCTGCTGACGATCCCCGCCGCCGACGCCGCCGCCTGCGTCGGGTGGGCCACTGGCCAGCGCGAGGCCGGGGCCATCGAGACCTATGCCCTGAGCCCCAGCACCTTGGAGGACGCCTACCTGGGCCTGACCGGGGCCCCCGATTCCGAGCAGGACGACGAGGCCGAGGAGATCGCAGCATGACCACCGCCACCCCGGCCACCGCCGCCGCAGCGCCCACGCAGATGGGCCACCCGCTGCCAGCCCGCTCTCCGGGCGCCTGGACCCTCTACCTCACCGTGCTGCGGTGGAAGCTGCTCTCCGTGGGGCCGATGCTCCCCGTGGTCATCGTGCTGCAGATCTTCATGGCAGCCGGGATCATCCTCGGATTCGCCCTGCTCATCCCCGGCATCGATGATCTTCCGGATATCGCCCTGCACATGTCCACCGGCGCGCCCACCGTCCAGCTCCTGACCGTCGGGCTGGTCATGGTGCCCCAGGCCGTGGCCACGGAGCGCAACAACGGGACCTTCGCCTATATGCGCAGCCTGCCGGTACCGCGCCCGATCCTCCTCGTCGCCGACCTCACCATGTGGACGGTGGTCGCACTGCCCGGGCTCGCCGCCTCCCTGGCGGTGGCGCTGCTGCGCTTCGAGCTGTCCCTGGACCCGCGCTGGCCGCTTCTCGTCAGCGCGGCACTGCTGGGGAGCATCATGTCAGCCACCGTCGGCTACGCCATCGCCGTGGTGCTGCGCCCCATGGTGGCCCAGGCCGCCACCCAGGCGCTCGTCTTCTTCATCCTGCTGTTCTCGCCCGTCACCTTCCCCGCCTCCCACCTGCCCCGGTGGCTGGAGGCGCTCCACGACTGGCTCCCCATCCGCCCGGCGGCCGACCTGCTGCGCGCCGGGCTGGCCCCGGGCGACTACACCTGGCAGGCCAGGGACCTCATCATCCTGCTCGTGTGGACGGCGGTGAGCCTGGTGACCTGCTTGCGGGCGCTGTCACGGCGGTGAGGCGCCGGCCCCAGCCCCTGGGCCGCGCCCGCCATCCCCACCGGCAGCGCCGTCAGCGGGGGCGGCGCTGCCGGTGGGGATGGGGGCCAGAGCGCTTGAAGCCCTCCAGGACGCGGGCGACCTCCCCGGCGGGGTCGGCGGCCTCCATGAGGGCGCGCACCAGCGCCACTCCGGCCACGCCGCTGCGAGCCAGGGCGGCGGCGTCCCGGGGGCGCACATCCCCGATGGCCACCACCGGCACCCGGCTGGCGGCCACCAGGGGCCGGTAGCCCTCCACCCCCAGGGGCGGGCGTCCCGAGCGCTTGGTGGGGGTGGGGCGGAAGGGCCCGGCACCCACGTAGTCGATGGCCTCGGCGACCTCATTGGCCTGCTCCACCAGCTCCAGGGTGCCGGTGGTCAGGCCGACGATCGCCTCGGGCCCGAGCATCCGGCGGGCCGCAAGCACCGGCAGGTCCTGCGCCCCCAGGTGGACCCCATGGACATGCACCCCGGCCTGCATGGCGGCCAGTGCCACATCGCTGCGGTCATCGACCAGGACGCGGGTGGCGGGCCGTACCCGCTGGACCGCCTCGGCCACCGCCCGGACCAGCTCCAGCAGCGCCGCGGCCCCCAGATCCTTGGCACGCACCTGGACCACGCCCGCCCCGGCCCCCGCGGCGGCGGCCGCCACCTCCACGGTTCGGGGCCCACTGCCGGAGGTCACCAGGTAGCAGCGCAGGTCGAGGGGCTCGCCCCGCCGGCCGGCGGGGCCGACGGGGGCCGTGCCTGCCTCCGCACCCTCGCACTCCCGGCCCACCTCGTCCAGGGCATCGAGCAGGGCGGTGGCAAAACCGCCCGGCCCCCGCGAGCGCGCGGCAGCCCGCTCCCCGGCCAGGGCGAGCCAGAGAGTGGCGCTGGCGACCGCGGCCAGTGGGTCGGGCTGGACAGCCAGGCAGGCCGCGCTCAGAGCTCCCAGCAGGCAGCCGGTGCCGGTGACCCGGGTGAGCATGGCGCTGCCGCGCTCGACGACGACGGTACGCCGCTCATCGACGATGAGGTCGCGCTCCCCCGAGACGGCCACCGCTCCCCCGGTGCGCCGGGCCACCTCCACGGCGGCGGTACGAGCGGCCTGGGGAGCATCCACGGAGTCAGCGCCGCGACCGCCGGTGGAGGCCCCGGCCAGGACCCTGACCTCGCTGGCATTGGCGCGCACGAGCCGCGGACGGCTGGCCAGCAGCTGGCGGGCCAGGGCGGTGCGCACCGGGGCGGCCCCCACGGCGGCGGGGTCGAGCACCCAGGGCCGGGAGGGGTCGACGGCGACGGTGGCGGGGATCCCGGCGGCGCCATCGGTGCTCAGGGTGCCCAGGTTGATCAGGAGCGCGTCGGCCAGGGTGGTGATGGCGGGCGCCTCCTGGAGGGTCTCGGTCATCATGGGGCGCCCGCCGGCGGCCAGCAGGCCGTTGGCCACGATCCCCATGGAGACCGTGGCGCTCAGGCAGTGCACAAGGGGCTGGGCTCGGCGCACGGCGGCGATGGTGGGGGCGGCCTGCTCAATCTCCCAGCTCGGGGGCGGGGGCTCCTCGCGCTGCAGGGCCCGGGCAGGGTCCTGCCCCGCCCCTGGAGCAGCCCCGGGCGCTTCGGGCACGGCTGGGTTCTCATCGCCGGCGGTCCCCGTGGCCTCGGGCCCGCCTGCCTGGTCTTCTATCGTGCTCACAGCAACTCCCCCCGGGGTTCTCCCTGTCCTGTCCGTCTGCTCTCCACTGACCCTCCTCGCCCTGCCCGGGCCTCTTGCCGTACCGGGGCCCTGGACCTCGCTTCGCGATCAGGCACCTCACCCCACGGCAAGAGCGCGATGCCTGCGGTCCTCCATTCCGCCACGTGACACCCATGCCGCTCAGTGACACCGTTCTTGAGCCCCGCAGGCCCCTGGCGCTCCGCCGCAGCTACCGGCCCGCCAGTCCTGCGGCCCACGTTGCACATCTTCAGGCCGCTCCTGGCCGGGCTGCCCACCAAGATCCTCATGATTCCAGGGCTCAGGATCACACCGGCCCGCTGAAGATGTGCAACGCGGACCTGGCTGCACATCTTCAGTCCGTTCACGGCGCCCGGCCGTGGCGGGTTCGGCGCAATGACGCCATTCACTGATCCCGCCCCGGTCCGAAGATGTGCAACGAGGAAGGGGAGCGGCCTGGCCCCACCGGGTCCCGCGCCCCGCGCCTGGATCCATCGGCACCATCGGCGTGATCCGCACCCAGGGCGGCGCGGTCCAAATCTGCCCGGATCTGCTCCCCGCTGAGCGCGGGGCCGAGGCGGGCCCCCAGGATGACCAGCGCTCCCCCCAGGGCCATGAGGCCGGTCAGGGCGGTGCGCGGGCCCGCCCATGCCTCCAGGGCGGGCAGGTAGAAGGGGTAGAGGGAGGGGATGATGAGCGAGAGGCTGTACGCCGATCCGTATCCGGTCGAGCGCACAGTGGTGGGGAAGCGCTCGGAGAGGTAGGCGGCCACCGGGCCGTAGGCGGCCACGGTCACCACCTGGGTGAGGCTGGCCACCAGGGCGGCCCGGGCCAGAGTGGTGGCCCCGGCCGCCCACCACCAGGCCACTGGCCCGACCGCTCCTGCCACCGCGCCCCAGGCCATGAGCAGGCGGCGACGCCCGACCAGGGTGGACAGGTGCCCGGCCCACGCCATGGCGGCGGCCTGGGCCACGGAGGCGGCGCCCATGGCCACGGAGGCCTCGGCGGCGCTCAGGCCGGTCAGTCCCGGCAGGCGGGCGCTGAGCAGGAGGACGGCGGTCACGGTCAGGCACCACAGTCCGGTCATGAGCACCATGCACTGCCAGAACCGGGGCGCCCAGGGCCCGTGGATGAGGGCGCGCAGCCGGCGCCTGCCGGGCGAGCCCGAGCGCTCCGGCCACTGCTGCGCTCCGGAGCCGGCCCGGGCCCACTGGCGGTGGAAGATGGGGGCGTCGACCACCCGATGGGAGTAGTAGGCGAGCATGGACAGGGAGGCCAGGCCGCCGGCGGCGAAGACCAGTCGCCACCCCCAGGCCGCATAGGCCTGGGGGCCCAGGAGCCGGAGCAGGCCCGCGGTGGCGAAGGCGATGGTGGCCTGGGCCAGGGGCGCCATGGACAGGATCGCCCCGCTCATGAGGCCCCTGCGCTGACCGGGGCTCCACTCCATGGCCAGGGGGATCGCCGCGGAGTACTCCCCGGCCACGAAGACCCCGCCGGCCAGGCGCAGGGCCAGGATCGCGGCCATGGTGCCCGCCCCGAGCACCTGGTAGCCGGGCAGGACTGCGATGAGCAGGGAGCAGGCGGCGGTGCCGGCGATGGCCAGGCGCGTGGTGCGGGTGCGCCCCAGGCGGTCCGAGACCCGCCCCAGCAGCACCCCGCCCACGGGGCGCCCCAGCAGCATGGCCACGACGATGAGCGCGCCGGCCCCCAGCTCCTGGCCGGGTCCCGCCAGCTCGGGCAGGGCGGGGGCCAGTGCCATGAGCGGGGCGAAGACGTGGAGGTTGTCCACCCAGTTGCCCACGACGCCGGCGCGCAGCGCCGCCCGGCCCTGTGGGGGCATCTGCTCGGGCGCCGGCCCGCCGTCAGCGCGGCCCGGCCGGGCCCGACTCATGCCTGCGCCCCGCCGGCCTGCGCGAGCGCCGGAGCGCCACCCAGGCGCCGGGCCTGCTCGAAGAACTCCAGCTCGTGGCGGCAGGCGATGAGGAAGGCCCGGGCCGCCCGGGAGCGCTCGGCGGGCGTGGCCCGGGCCATGGCCTGCTCGGTCAGGGCGGCCACCTGGTTGGACATCCGGGCGAAGGCCGGGTCGTGGTAGGTCGACAGCCAGGCGGCGTAGGGGTGGTCCGGGCCGGGTTGGGGCATGCCCGCCCCGATGTGGGCGTAGAGCCAGGGGCAGGGCAGCAGGGCCGCCGCGGCCACCGCATAGGGCTCCACCGAGGCGGCGGCCTGAAGGAAATCGGTGTAGGCCAGGCACACGGGGCTCTCAGCGGGCAGCTCGCGCCCGGCCAGCCAGGTGCGGTGGAGCTCGGCCTCGTCGTCGATGACGGCGGCGGCGGTCCTCGCCCACACGGCGGTCTGGGCGGCGCTGGGGGCGCGGGTGGAGACGGTGGCCAGGGCCTTGGCGTAGCGGGCCAGGTAGTGGGTGTCCTGGGCCAGGTAGAAGTCGAACTCCGGGGCGGCCAGGGTGCCCTCGACCAGGGCGCGCACGAAGCCGCTGCCCTGGATCTGGGCGATGAGGGGGCCGGCGGATCGCCACAGCGCCCGGGTCCAGGGGCCCTGCGGCGGCACCGCGGCGTCGGGCTCGGCTGCGGGCCGGGCGGCCAGGCCCGGCACACCCCCCGCCTCGTGCAGCTGCTCGGGCTCCTCCAGCGCCGGGGGCACCGCCTCGCGCGGCACCCAGGGGGTGGGGTCGGCTGCCAGGGCCAGGCGCCGGGAGCGGTGGGAGTGGTCGACCGGGCCATGGCCTTGGCCCACGCCCAGTTCGGCGCCGTGGGCGATGGCCTCGTGGAGCCAGTGGCAGCTCCAGGCCAGGGCCTGGTCCGGGTCCTGCCCGGCGGCCAGGCGGGTGGCCAGGGCGCTGGACAGGGAGCAGCCGGTGCCGTGGGTGGAGGTGGTGGGCAGACGCCGGGTGGGGATCTCGGCGATCAGCCCCTCCGGGCCCACCCAGGAGGTGGTGGCCATCTCGCCGCTGAGGTGCCCGGTCTTGACCACGACGTCAGTGCCCGTGCGCCGGCTCCAGGCGCGCGCCTGGTCCAGGGCCTCCGCGGCGGTCGTGGCGGGCTCCTGCCCGGTGATGACGGCCAGCTCGGCGATGTTGGGGGTGATGACGGTCGCCCGCTGGCACAGGGCGGTCATGGCGGCCTCGGCCTGGGGGTCCAGGAGCCGATCGCCGCTGGTGGCCACCATGACCGGGTCGACCACCAGGAGAGGCGGCCGGCCGCCGGGGCCGGGGACCCGGGCGCGCCGAGCAGCATGCTGAGCGGGCTGGGTGGGCAGCGCCTCCAGCCAGGCCCAGACGGTCTCGATGATCCCGATGGTGCCGAGCATGCCGGTCTTGATGGCATCGATGGCCACGTCCTGGCCCACGGCGTCGAGCTGGGCGCGCAGGAAGGCGATGGGCGGGGTGTGGACCTCGCGCACCCCCCGGGTGTTCTGCGCCACCAGGCAGGTGAACACGGCCATGGCGTAGCCGCCGGCCGCGGTGATCGACTTGGTGTCCGCGGCGGTTCCGGCGCCACCGGAGGGGTCGGTGCCGGCGATGGACAGCACGCGGGGGACGACGCAGGAGGATAGGGGCGTCATGCGGACATTCCCTTCGCTAGTACGAGCTAGATCAGGTTCCACGGGTGTGATCTCAGCGCGACTGCGACGCCCGTGCGGCGTCGGGGTGCGCACCCCGTGTCCGCCGCCCATGCTAGCGCAGGCCCCTGCGCCCGCCAGCGCATCGCCGGCCCCGCGAGCAGCGCGGGGCCGGCGATCGGGTCAGGGGCTCAGCCCAGGAGGGCGTCGACGAAGGCCTCGGGGTCGAAGGGTGCCAGGTCGTCGGCGCCCTCGCCCAGGCCGACGAGCTTGACGGGCACGCCCAGCTCCTTCTGCACGGTGACGACGATGCCGCCCTTGGCGGTGCCGTCGAGCTTGGTCAGCACGATGCCGGTGATGCCCACGGCCTCGGAGAAGACCTGGGCCTGGCGCATCCCGTTCTGGCCGGTGGTGGCGTCCAGGACCAGGAGGACCTCGCCGACGGGGGCGACCTTCTCCATGACGCGCTTGATCTTGCCCAGCTCGTCCATGAGCCCCGCCTTGTTCTGCAGGCGCCCGGCGGTGTCCACCACGACGACGTCGGCCCCCTGGTCGGCGGCCTGGCGCACGGCGTCGAAGGCCACCGAGGCCGGGTCGGCGCCCTCGCGCTCGGAGCGCACGACCTCCACGCCCACGCGCTCGCCCCAGGTGGTCAGCTGCTCGGCGGCGGCGGCGCGGAAGGTGTCAGCGGCGCCCAGGACGACGGTCCGGTCCTGGGCCACCAGGACGCGGGCGAGCTTGCCGCAGGTGGTGGTCTTGCCGGTGCCGTTGACCCCGACCATGAGGATGGCGGCGGCCGGGCCGCCCGGGGCGGGGCCCGCCGCCGCGGCGCCCTCGGCGGCCCCGGCCTCACCGGGGGCCTGATCGCCCTCAGCCTCCTGCGCATCGGCACCGCTGCCGACGGCGCCGGCCTCAGGGGCGCCCGCGTCCTCCTGGGCCGGAGCGCCGGGGCGCTCCAGGTTCAAGGAGCGGTCCAGGGAGGGGTCGACCAGGGCGAGCAGCTCGGCGCGCAGCACCTCGCGCACCGCCTGCGGGTCGGAGGTGTCGAGCACCTTGGCCTGGGTGCGCAGCTCGTCCATGAGCGCGGTGGTGACCTCGATGCCCAGGTCGGAGGTCAGCAGGGTGTCCTCGATCTCCTCCCAGTCGGTCTCGGACAGGTCCCCGCGCGAGAGCACCGAGAGGATCGCCTTGCCGAAGCCGCCGGAGCCCGCCAGGCGGGCGCGCAGGCGCTGCATGCGCCCGGGGATGGACTCGGGCCGCTCCAGGGTGGCGGCGGGGGCCTGCGCCGGCTCCTCGGTCGGCGGCTCGCCCTCGGCGGGCTCGCCCTCGGGCGGGAAGAGGTCGTCGAGCCTGGTGGGCTTGTGGGCGCTGACCTCCTCGGGGACCTGGCCTCCGCGCCTGCGGCCCACGAAGAGCCACAGGCCTCCTACCAGGGCGAGGACGGCCAGGACAACGGCAACGATGAGGATCGGCTCCATGGCCTCATCATGCACGATCCCCGCGGGTGCGGGCAGGGTGTTGACCGGGGCTGCCCCAGATGTTCACTGAGAGGGGCGCCACGCCCCTGCGGCGGGCCGCAGCGCCCATGGGGTGCCTCATGCCGGGCCTGCGCGGCCGGGCGGGCGGGGCCGGATGGAGGTGGCGGGCTCAGCCCTCGATCGGCCTGGAGTGCTGGGGGACCTGGGCCTTGGCGCGCCGGGCCGCCTGGCGGCGCGCCTCCAGCTCCTGGGCCTTGATGCCGGCGGTCTCCTTGGCCTTCTCGGCGGTGTCCAGGGCGCGATCGACCACGGAGACCAGCCCCTCGAAGGAGTCGGTGCGCGTGTAGGCGGACGGGCCCTCGCGGGTCATGAGATCGGACAGGCGCACCTCCTGGGGCACGACCTCCACGGGCTCCTCCTCCTGGCGCGCATCCTGAACGAGATGGCGGATGCGGGCGGGCCAGGTGGAGATCGGATATCGATCGGCGACGACGAGACCCAGGACTATGAGCCCCGCCACCAGGACGACGGCAAGCGGAATGATCATGGCACCCATAGGAGGGATTGTGCCCTGGCTTCACCCAAAACCCAAGCCTTACGCACAGATGTCGGATGACAAACAACCTCTCCTGATAAATGCCTGAGCCCCAGTCATGATCGCCCTGGGAGCGCCTCGTCATCCACCAGCATTCCAATACCTCGCCCACAGGGTTCGCCCAGTTTGCGCCGTGTCAAGGACAACGGCGCGCCAGCAGCCCGAGGCCCGCGGCCCCGTCCGCCCGGCGGATGCCCGCCACCAGCGGGACCGGGCCGGCGGGCCGGGCCCGGCGCTCACCGGCGGGCCAGCCGCTGGGAGACGGCCTTGGTGATGCCCTCGCGCATGGTGATGCCGTACAGGGCGTCGGCCACCTCCATGGTGCGCTTCTGGTGGGTGATGATGATGAGCTGGCTGGAGGCTCGCAGCTCGGTGAAGATCTCCAGCAGGCGCCCCAGATTCGTGTCGTCCAGGGCCGCCTCGACCTCATCCATGACGTAGAAGGGCGAGGGGCGGGCCTTGAAGATCGCCACCAGCAGGGCCACCGCCGCCAGGGATCGCTCCCCGCCGCTGAGCAGCGAGAGCCGCTTGACCCTCTTGCCGGCCGGCCGCGCCTCGATATCGACGCCGGTGGTGAGCATGTCCTGGGGGTCGGTGAGCACCAGGCGCCCCTGCCCCCCGGGGAAGAGCCTGTCGAAGACGCCGGCGAACTCCCTGGCGGTGTCCTGGAAGGCCAGGGCGAAGGCCTCCTGGACGCGGGCATCGACCTCCTCGATGATGCTCAGCAGGTCATCGCGGGAGCGCTTGAGATCGGCCAGCTGCTCGGCGAGGAACTGGTGGCGCTGCTCCAGGGCGGCATGCTCCTCCAGCGCCAGGGGGTTGACCCGCCCCAGCCTGGCCAGATCCCGTGTGGCCCTGGCCAGGCGCTTCTCCTGCTCGGCTCGCACATAGGGCCTGCCCGCCCCGGGGGCCCCCTCCGGCCCCGCCCGCCGCGCGCCCCCGCGGCCGCCGTGCCGCCGCCCGGCATCCGGCGGCTCGGCGGCCTGCGGCCCGTCATCGTGGGGCTCCACGGCATCGGGCACCGGCATGTGAGGCCCGTACTCCTCCACCAGCGCCTCGAGCTCCACGCCGAGCTCGCCCATGGCGCGCTCGGCCAGCGCCTCCAGGCGCATGCGCTGCTCGGCCCTCGCCACCTCCTCGCGGTGGGCGGCATCGGTGAGCGCGGCCAGCTCCTTGACCAGGGCATCGATCTCCTCGTGGGCCCGGCTGGTCTCCGCCGCCACCCGGGCGCGCTCGTCCTGGGCGGCGCGGCGCTCAGCGGCGGCCTGGTGGGCGCTGTCACCGGCCACTCGAGCCGCGGCGCGGGCCCGGTCGCGCACCTGCGCGGC
This sequence comes from Actinomyces bowdenii, assembly GCF_017592395.1. GTDB lineage: Bacteria > Actinomycetota > Actinomycetes > Actinomycetales > Actinomycetaceae > Actinomyces > Actinomyces bowdenii. Next base: position 71,775 of record NZ_JAGFOU010000003.1, on the reverse strand, counting down.
CACCTCCACCTGGGCGGCCCGCCGGGCCGCGGCCCGCTCGGCCTCCAAGCGCTGCTCGCGCTCGCGGCGGGCCGAGGCCCGCAGGGACTCGGCCCGGCCCCGGCGGGAGCGCTCGCGCTCCTCGGCGGTGCGCAGGGCCAGGCGGGCCTCGGTCTCCTGGGACCTGGCCCGCCTGGCGGCCGCGAGGGCCTCCTGGCGGGCCTGGCCCGCCTCCTCCAGGGCGCCATCGGCCTGCCGGCCGGCCCCGCCCTGCGGGTCCTCGATCTCGGCCAGGGCGGTGGTGGCCGCGGCCAGCTCGGCGGTGCGCGTGGCGGCCTCGTCCTGAGCGCGCTCCAGGACGTGCCGGGCGCGCTCGGCCTCCTCGCCGGCGGCGTGGGCCGCGGAGGCCAGGCGGGCGATGGCCTGGGCGGCGCGGGCGGCCTCGGCGTCGGCCCGGCGCAGGGCGCTCAGTGCCTCGCCCAGCCGCTGGCGGGCGGCCTCCTCGGCCTCCCGGGCCTGCGCCAGCGCAGCATCGGCCCGGGCCTCGGCGCGGACCGCGGCCTGCGCCTGGGCCTGGGCCTCCTCATGCGCGGCGGCCAGCTCCAGGACGGAGGAGGCCCCCCGGCCCGCGCCCACCACCCACCCGGGGGCCAGAACGTCCCCGTCGCGGGTGGCCACGATGTCGCTCGGCTCGTGCTCGCGCAGGGCCCGGGCGGCCTCCATGTCCTCAACCGCCCAAGCGCCCGCCAGCAGGTGGGCGAGCACCCGGACCAGGCCCGGCCGGGAAGCGCTGACCAGCCCGGCGGCCGGGCGGGCCCCCGGGACCGGGGGCTCACCGGAGCGCACCCGGGGCGCCGGCGGCAGCTGGGCGTCGGCCAGGACCAGGCCCACCCCTCCCATGTCCTGGTCCCGCGATCGCTCCAGGGCGGCGTAGGCACTGGTGGTGTCCTGGACCAGTCCCGCCCCCGCCAGATCGCGCAGGAGGGCGGCCACGGCATTCTCCCAGCCGCGCTCGACCTCGATGTGCTCGGCCAGGGGCCCCAGCACTCCGCCGACTCCTGCCTCCAGGAGCGCCCCGGTGCCGTCCTGGCCGCGCAGTGACAGGGCCAGGGTGTCGCGGCGGGCGGTCCAGGTGGCCACCTCAGCGGCGGCCTCCCGGCGGGCGTCGGTGGCCTGGGAGACGGCCTGGCGGGCGCGGGCCACCTCCGCGGCGGCCCGATCGGAGGCAAGGCCCGTGGAGGTGCGGCCCCCGCTCTCGGCACCTTCCCCGGGCCCCTGCTCGGCCGGTCTCCCGGCGCCCTCCCCGGACTGGTCGCGCTGGGCCCGGGCCAGATCGGCCTCGGCGCGGGCCTGGCGCCCCTGGGCGGAGTCCAGGGAGGCGCGGGCATGGTCCAGGGCCGCCTGGGAGGCCTCATGCCTGCTGCGGGCCGAGGCCAGGCGGCCCCCGGCGCGGGCCAGGGCCTCGCGGTGCTCGGCCTGCCGGCGCTGGAGGGCGGCCAGGCGCTGCTCGGCGCGCGCCTCAGCGGCCTCGGCCTCGCCGCGCTGGCGCGAGGCCTCCTCCAGCGCGATTCCGGCGGCCTCGACGGCCCGGGACAGGTCGGCCTCCTCCTGGGCCGCCTCCTGGGCCCGGCGCTCGAGCTCGGCGGGATCGGGCCCGCGCGGCGGGGCGGTGGCGGATGCCAGCAGGCGCACCCGCTCGGCGGCGACCTGCTCCAGGGCCGCCAGGGACTGCGCGGCGCCGGTGAGGTCCTCCCACACCTCGGCGGCCCGGGACAGGCGCCGGGCGCAGGCGGCCTCCTCCTGGGCCAGGCCCTCCAGGCGGGCGCGGGCCCGGTCCTGGGCCTGCTGGGCGTCGGCGCGGCGGCGCTCCCGCACGGCGGAGTCCTCCTGCCCGGCCTCCAGGAGGGACTGCGCCTGGACGACGTCGTCGGCCAGCAGGCGGGCCGAGGCGTCGCGGACCTCGATCTGGATGGTGCGGGCGCGCCGGGCCACGGCCGCCTGGCGGGCCAGGGGGCCGAGCTGGCGGCGCAGCTCCTGGGCCAGGTCGGCCACGCGGGCCAGGTCGGCCCCCATGGCCTCCAGCTTGCGCAGGGCCCGCTCCTTGCGCTTGCGGTGCTTGAGGACCCCGGCGGCCTCCTCGATGAAGCCGCGGCGGTCCTCAGGCGTGGCGCTCAGGACGGCGTCGAGCCGTCCCTGGCCCACGATGGAGTGCATCTGGCGGCCCAGGCCGGTGTCGGACAGCAACTCCCGGACATCCAGGAGGCGGCACTGGGTGCCGTTGATGTGGTACTCGCTGCCGCCCCCGCGGAAGAGGGTGCGCGAGATGGTGACCTCGGTGTAGTCGATGGGCAGGGCGCCATCGGTGTTGTCGATGGTGAGGCTGACCTCGGCGCGCCCCAGGGCGGGCCGCGAGCCCGCCCCGGCGAAGATGACGTCGGCCATGGACCCGCCGCGCAGGTTCTTGGCCCCCTGCTCCCCCATCACCCAGGTCAGGGCGTCGACCACATTGGACTTGCCCGAGCCGTTGGGGCCCACCACGGCGGTGATGCCCGGCTCCAGGCGGAGGGTGGTTGACGAGGCGAAGGACTTGAATCCCTTGATCGTCAACGTCTTGAGGTGCACGGGCCCACCATAGCTGGCGGTGCTGGGCCCGGCGCGCAGCCGCGGGGACCGGCCCGGCGATCGCCGGGGGTCAGCCGGCGAGCTCGGGGAACCAGATGGCGATCTCGCGGGCGGCGGAGTCCTCGGAGTCCGAGCCGTGGACGAGGTTCTGGATGGCACTGGTGCCCCAGTCGCGCCCCAGGTCGCCCCGGATGGTGCCGGGCGCGGCGGTGGTGGGGTCGGTGGGGCCCATGAGGGAGCGCACGCCCTCCACGACGCGCTGGCCCTCGGCCACGGCCGCGACGACGGGCCCGGAGGTCATGTACTCCACGATGCCGGGGTAGAAGGGCTTGTCCGCGTGCTCGGCGTAGTGCTCGGCCAGGATCCCGGGGGTGGGCGTGACGGTCCTGAGCGCGGTGAGGCTGTAGCCCTTGTCCTCGATGCGGCGCAGGATCTCGCCGACGAGCCGGCGCTCGACGGCGTCGGGCTTGATGAGGATGAGGATGCGGCCGGCGGTGGGCTGGGGCATGGGGGATGTCCTTTCGGCGTCAGTGGCCCTCCGGGCCCGGGAGGGGGCCGCCCGGCCATGGGTGGCGGGCGCAGGCCATGGTGCTCACGGGACCGCCACCGGCGCAAGTGCGGGCCCGCGGCAGCGCCGGTCGCGCGCGGGCCCGGGAGGGGGCCGCGCGAGGATCCGGGTCGGTCCCGGCCCCGGGTGCCGCTCGTGTCGGTGCCTCCGGGGACCGCCCGTGGCACCATACTTGTGCGCACAACCGCAGTGCCTGTCCGGCACACCCGCAGCATGCAGCAGGAGGAGCCCTCGGTGGCCCAGGCCAAGTACGACCAGATATTCCAGGATCTTCACGAGCGCATCACCTCGGGCTATTACGGCTTCCTGGAGTTCCTCCCCTCGGAGAACGCCCTGGCCCAGGAGTTCGACTGCACGCGCAACACCGTACGCAAGGCCATCGCCCTGCTGGTGGCCCAGGGCCTGGTCCAGACCATGCAGGGCCGGGGCGTGCAGGTCATCCACCGCCCCCGCCCGGCCTCGACCTTCACCATCGGGGGCATCGAGTCCATGAGCGAGGCCGCCTCCCGCCTGAACATCGAGCTGTCCACCCACATGATCTCCCTGGAGCGCACCACGGTGGACCCCGACCTCGCCGCCGCCAGCGGCCTGGCCCAGGGGGCCCCCATCACCGTCGTCGAGCGCCTGCGGCTCATCGGCAACGTCCCCCTCATCCGGGACCGCAGCTGCTTCCTGACCGAGATGGTGCCGGGCCTGTCCCAGCAGATCGTGGAGGCCTCGGTCTACCGCTACATCGAGGGCGAGCTGGGGATCCGGGTGGCCACGGCCAGTCGCGAGGTGAGCGTGGGCCTCGCCAGCCCCCAGGACCGCCAGTTCCTCCACCTGGGGGGCATGGACTGCGTGGTGGTGGTGGCCTCCACCGTCTTCGACTCCACGGGCACGCCCTTCGAGTACACCCGCTCGCGCCACTCCCCCGTGGATTTCACCTTCCAGGCCACCGCCCACCGCCTGCCCCGCCAGCCGATCACCGGCATGTGAGTGCGCCGGCACCCCACGGGGGGTGCCGGCGCACTGACATGGCACTCACATGGCGCTCGGAAGAGCCGAGGCGGCTGAGGGCACTACTTGGCGACCGGCTCGCGGTTGCCCAGGCGGACCTTCTTGACATCCCGGCCCGCGTCGAAGTCGGCGAGCTTGAAGCCGAAGAAGTAGGTGGCCAGGAAGGAGACCACCAGGGCCGCGGCCGAGGCGATCCAGAAGCCGGTGAAGCCGGCGTCGATGCCCTCGGGGTTGACGAAGGAGGGGAAGCCCACGAAGCCGCCGGTGAAGCCGTACATGTTGACGTTCAGCAAGCCGGTGAGCAGGCCGCCCACGGCCCCGCCGGTGGATGCGGTCAGGAAGATCCGCCCGTACTTGAGGTTGAGGCCGTACATGGCCGGCTCGGTCACCCCGCAGAAGGCGGAGATGGTGGCCGTGCCCGCCATGCCGCGGATCTTGGCCTTATTGACCTTGGCCCACACGGCCAGGGCGCCGCCGCCCTGGGCGATCATGGTGGCCGAGACGATGGCGTTGAGGTGGGAGCTGCCGGTGGCGGCCAGCTCCGAGGAGATGAGCGGGATGACCGCCCAGTGCAGGCCGAAGATGACCAGGCACTGGTAGAAGCCCCCGATGAGCAGGCCCGCAATGGCGTAGTTGAAGGACAGCACCGCGTTGATCAGGGCGGCGATGCCACCGGAGATGAACATGACGATGGGGCCGAAGACCAGCAGGATGAGGGCCGAGACCACGAAGATCTCGATCAGCGGCATGAAGATGGAGCGCACGACGGCGGGGATCATCCGCTTGAGCACGGGCTCGATCTTGGAGGCCAGCCAGGCGGCCACGATGATGGGGAAGATCGAGTAGGCGTAGGCATTGCCCTCGGGAAGGGACACCGGGATGCCGAAGAAGTCGGCGTTGAACACGGTGCGGCCCACGCGGGCCACCACGTGGTAGCCCTCGGACTCGGGGTTGGACATCTCCACCACCGAGGGGTAGGCCAGCACACCGCCGATGATGGCCACGACGATGGGGTCGGAGCCCAGGCGCCGCGCGGCGGTGAAGCCCACGATGATGGGCAGGAAGAAGAACATCGAGGAGCTCATCGCGTCGATGAACCGGTAGGTGTCGGAGTCGGGGACGACGACCTGGAACTGGGTGAGGAGGGCCAGGATCCCCTTGAGGATGCCGGAGGCGGCCAGCATGCCGACCACGGGGATCATGGAGCCGGTGATGACCCCGATGAGGGAGGAGAAGCCGAGCTTGACCCATCCCCACGGCGTCGAGGGCCGCTCGACGACCTCCACGGCCTCCTCGGCGCCGCCGGCGCCCACCCCGGGCAGCTGGGCGACGATGGCCTCGTAGACGTCGACGACCTCGGGGCCGATGACCACCTGGTACTGGCCCCCGGACTTGACCACGTCGATGACGCCGTCGAGGTCCGCCACGCCGGCGTCGTCGGCCACGGACTCGTCCTTGAGGTAGAAGCGCACGCGGGTGATGCAGTGGATGACGGAGCGGACGTTGTCGGGCCCGCCGATGCCGGCGATGATGTCGGCGGCGGTGGCGTCGAAGCCGGTCAGCCCATCGGTGCGCTCGCCGGATCCGGCCGCCTCCACGGCGGCCCCGGCGGGGGCGGCGGCCGGGGCGGGCTCCTGGCCCTTGAGGGTGGCGGTGGCGATGGCCTCGCCGGCCTGGATGGGGCCGGTGGTGACCTCCAGGGACCCCAGGTGGGTCATGGTGTTGGTCAGCACCACGATGGCGGTGGTCTCCTTGCCCGCCTCGCGCACAGCCGCCAGGTCCATGGTGCCCAGGGGCTGGCCGGCCGTGACGGTGTCGCCGAGGGCCACCTCCAGGGAGAAGGGCTTGCCCTCCAGCTCGACGGTGTCCACGCCCAGGTGCAGGAGGACCTCCAGGCCGTTGTCGGTCTTGAGCCCGACGGCGTGGCCGGTGCCGGCCACCATGGTCACCTCCGCCCGGACCGGGGAGAGCACCTGGGTGCTGGCGGCGCCGGCCTCGGGCTCGACGCCGAGCCCGTCGCCGACGGCCTTGGAGGAGAAGACGGGATCGGGGACGTCGCCCAGGTCGAGGACCGTTCCCGTGACCGGGGAGACGATCTGGACCTGGCGGTCCGCAGCGGGTTGTGACATGAGGGTTCCTCTCGGAGCGCGGTGGAATGCGGTGGAAGCAAGGGGTCGTCGGTACGGGGGTCGGGGCGCGGGACCGAGAGGGCCCGTGCCGCCTAGGAGATGAGGGCCAGGGCCTCGTAGGGGCGCAGGGTCACGGTCCCACCATCGCCCTGGGCCAGGGGCTCGGCCCCGCGGTCCTCGTAGTTGGCGATGAGGGTCCGCACCCGCTGGGCCTCCAGGCCCTCGGGCAGCTCGACAGCCGCCTCGTGGCCCCGGAAGTTGCACATGACGAGCAGGCGGGTGCCGTCCAGCTCGCGGGTGTAGGCCAGGACATCGGGGTGGTCCGCGGCGTGCGGGGCGTAATGGCCCCGGGAGATCACGGGGTTCTCCTTGCGCAGGGCGATGAGGCGCCGGTAGTAGGGCAGGATCCGGCCCTCCCGCTCCTCCTTGGCCACGTTGATGGACCGCTGGTTGGTGGGGCGCAGCCAGGGCGTCCCGGAGGTGAAGCCGGCACCGGGGTCCTCCTCGGTCCACTGCATGGGGGTGCGGGCGTTGTCCCGCGCCTTGGCGTGGACGATGGCGAAGGCCTCCTGGGGGTCCATGCCGCCGGAGGTCAGCTCCTCATAGGCGTTGCGGGCCTCGACGTCGACGTAGTCCTCGATGCCCAGATAGGCGGGATCGGTCATGCCGATCTCCTCGCCCATGTAGACATAGGGGGTGCCGCGCAGCAGGTGGATGGCGGTGGCCAGCATGGTGGCGGACTCGGCGTGGTGGTGCTCGGGGTCGGCGAAGCGGTCGATGGCCCGGGGCTGGTCGTGGTTGTTCCAGAACAGGGCGTTCCAGCCGCCGCCGGCCTGCATGCCCGTGGCCCACTGGTCGAGGATGCGCTTGAGGGCGGCCAGGTCGTAGGGCATGCGCGTCCACTTGGCGCCGCCCGCGTAGTCGACCTTGAGGTGGTGGAAGCTGAAGACCATGCTCAGCTCGCGGTTGTCGGGGTTGGAGTAGCCCACGCAGGCCTCGACGCTGGTGGAGGACATCTCCCCCACGGTCACAGCGTCGGGGTCCTGGCCGAAGCTGGAGGCGGCCAGCTCGCGCAGGTAGTCGTGGACGAGCGGCCCATCGGTGTACATGGCGCGGTCATCGGTGCCGGCGGGGGCGTCGCGCAGCACCTCGTCCTTGCCGATGAGATTGATGACGTCGAAGCGGAAGCCGTGCACCCCCTTGGCCCGCCAGAAGTTGACCACACGGGCGGCCTCGGCGCGCACCGCGGGGTTGCGCCAGTTGAGATCGGCCTGGGTGGTGTCGAACAGGTGCAGGTAGTACAGCCCGGTCTCCCCGAACGGCGCCCACGCCGGGCCCCCGAACTTCGAGACCCAGTTGGTGGGCAGGGAGCCGTCCTCCTTGGGCGGCCGCAGGATGTAGTAGTCCTGGTAGGCGGGGTCTCCGGCCAGGGCGCGCTGGAACCACTCGTGCTCGGTGGAGGTGTGGTTGAGCACCATGTCGAGCATGACGCCGACGCCGCGCCGGGCCAGGGCCTCGACCATCTCCTCGAAGTCCTCCATGGTGCCCATGGCCGGGTCGATGGCGCAGTAGTCGGACACGTCGTAGCCGTTGTCATTGCCCGGTGAGGGGAAGAAGGGGTTGAGCCAGACCATGTCCACCCCCAGGGAGGCGATGTAGTCGGCCTTCTCGATGATCCCCCGCAGATCACCGACCCCGTTGCCCGTGGTGTCGCGGAAGGACTTGGGATAGATCTGGTAGACGACCTTGTCGTGGAAGGACATGGGGCTGCTCTCCTGGGGAAGGCTGATGGCCCGGGGCGGGCACCCGCGCGGACCACTTGTGCGCACAAGTATGCACTTGTGCGCACAAGCCAGGAAGGGTTACATCCTATGACCCGCGACACATCCCTTCGTGGCGCAACCCGCTCCTGGAATCACCACCGGGCCGTGCACCCGATGGGCCCTCTGGGCGCACGGCCCGGCACTGGGTCCGACCCGCGCCTGCGACACCAGCGCCTCAGGCGCGCCCGAACAGGGCCCGGGCCTGCGCCGCCAGGATCACCGAGCCCACGATGAGCACCCCCGAGGCCGTCAGCGGCGCATCGAAGCCCTCGGACAGCGAGACCGCCCGCTCCACCCCCTCGCTCAGGGTCTCGGCGACCACGACGCGCTCGGCCCCGTAGACCTCCCGGGCGACCTCGGCCAGATCGGCGGCCTCCATGGCCCGCGGGGTGTCGATGGGCACGCAGACCACGGCGTCGGTCACCGGCTCCAGACCCGCCAGGATCCCCTCGACGTCCTTGTCGGCCATGGCCCCCACCACCGCCACCAGGTGGCGGAGCCCGAAGACCTCCTCCACCGCCGCCACCAGCGCCTCGACGCCATGGGGGTTGTGGGCGGCGTCGACCAGCACCGAGGGGGAGGAGCGCAGCACCTCCAGGCGCCCCGGACTGGTGACCGAGGCGAACCCGTCCTCCACGACGCGCGCGGGCAGGGCGCCGCCCCCGAAGACCGCCTCACTGGCCGCCAGCGCCAGCAGGGCGTTATGGGCCTGGTACTGCCCGTGCAGGGGCACGAAGACATCCTCATAGACCGCCGCGGGCGTGCGCAGCGTGACGAGCTGGCCGCCGACGGCGATCTGCCGCTCCCCCACCTCCAGGACTCCCGCCCCTGGCTCGCCCGGATCCTCCTGGGGGTCGATCTCACGCCACTCCACCACGCGGCGGGCGGCCACGGCGGCATCGATCTGCGCACGCACCACCGGCTCCTGGTGGGCGGTGATCAGCGTCCCGCCATCCTTGATGATGCCGGCCTTCTCCGCGGCGATCTCGGTCAGCGAGGAGCCCAGCCAGCGCTCATGATCCCGCCCCACAGGCGTGATGACGGCGACATCGGCGGGGATGACATTGGTGGCGTCCCACCGCCCGCCCATGCCCACCTCGATGATGGCCACATCCACCGGGTGGTCGGCGAAGGCCGCCAGCGCCATGACCGTGAGCACCTCGAAGAAGGACAGGCGCGGCCCTCCGGCGGCCTGGGAGCGCTCATCGACCATCTCGATGTAAGGGGCCACGTCCTCCCAGGCGGCGATGAAGCCCTCGGGGCTGATCGGCTCGCCGTCCAGGGCGATGCGCTCGCGGATCGAGGCCAGATGGGGAGAGGTGAAGCGGCCGGTGCGCATGCCGGTGGCCGCCAGGAGCCGCTCGACCATACGGGCCGTGGAGGTCTTGCCATTGGTGCCGGTGATGTGGACGGTGCGGTAGGTGCGCTCGGGGTTGCCCAGGATGTCCAGGACCATCTCCACGCGCTCCAGGGAGGGCTGGACCTGGTGCTCGGGGGCGCGGGCCAGGATCTGGGCCTCGATCCGGCGCATGCGCTCACCGGTCTCAATGGCCCGGGCGGCGGTACGGAGGTCCTCCAGGTGGGCCTCCTCCTCACTGAGGGATCCCCGTCCGTCCAGCCCGGTGGGGATGTCGGGCAGCTGGGGCTCCCAGGACTCCCAGTCATCGCCGTCATCGGCATCCGCCTGGGCCAGGAGCTCCTCGAGGCGGTCCAGGTCCCCGCCGGGGATGAGGTTGGCCGCCACCAGGGCGCTCAGCGCCTCGCGGTCCTCCTGCTCCTGGGCCTCGGCGGCGGCCTGGGCCTCCAGCCCCTCCCGCTCGGCCTCGGCCAGGGACAGCCCGCCCACCAGGGCCGAGCCGTCGGTGCGGCCCGCGGCCTCCAGGTAGGGCAGGAGCTCGGGGTCGATGCCCTCCTCCCCCCCGGCGCCCGGCGCGCCGACGGCCTGCCCGAAGACGGCGTCGACGACCTCCTCACCGCTGGCCCCCTCGGGGATGCCGAAGGCCGCTCCCGGGTGGCCGGCCCCGCCCTCGGACCGGTTCTTCTCATCACTCATCGCGGCATCCTCCATCTGCGCTCCTGCCTGAGCCCGTGCACACTACCGCACCCCGGCGCCCCGCCCCCGGAGCGCACCGGCTCCCGCTCGGGGCGGCCCTGCCGGCACCGGGCCCTCATCCCCGCCCGGGCCCTCCTCAGGAGACCGGGAAGACGGGCTGCGCAGGATCTGCCATCCGCCCCAGCTGCCCCGCTTGCTGCACATCTTCAAGAATCGACCGACTGGTCGACCCGCATGATTCCGCGGCACCTCCAGCTCAAGACCCGCCTGGGGGCGCTGAAGATGTGCAGCGGCGCCCGCGTTGCACATCTTCAGCCCGTCCCGGTCGAGCAGATCCGCGGAATCCTGCGGGAAGGCCGAGGCTGGCAGGTGGATCGGTGCCTGAAGATGTGCAACGGCGCTCCGGCACCGTCCGCCCTGGGGCGACAGGCTTGCGCAGCGGCCGCCGACCTGGGAGCGTCGGAGGGCCGAGCGGCTCACCAGGCTCGCCGCGGCGCCGCGCACAGGGGGGACGACATGCACTACTACAGCCACTACCACTCGCCTCTGGGGCCCATGACGATGGCCAGCGACGGCAAGCACCTGACCGGCCTGTGGTTCGACGGGCAGAAGCACGATCGCGCCACCCTCGACGAGCAGGCAGTGCAGGAGGAGGACCTGCCGATATTCCAGGAGACCCGCCAGTGGCTGGACGCCTACTTCGGCGGTCCGGCCGGAGGCCCGCAGCCGTCCCCGCAGCAGTCCTCGCGACCCTCCACTGCCCCGCTCACCGCCCCGGCCCTGGCCGTGGACGGATCGCCGTTCAGGAGGATGGTCCTGGAGATCCTGCGCTCCATCCCCTCAGGCCAGACGATGACCTATGCCCAGATCGCCGCGCAAGTGGCCCAGCGCACCGGGCGGGAGCGGGTGGCGGCCCAGGCCGTGGGCGGCGCGGTGGGGCGCAACCCGATCTCGCTCATCATCCCCTGCCACCGGGTGGTGGGCTCCAGTGGGAACCTGACCGGCTACGCCTCGGGCGTCGATCACAAGCGGCGCCTGCTGGAGATGGAGGGGGCCGACCTGAGTAGCATGTTCATGCCCGGCCAGCCCCCGCCCCGCCGGGCCCGGGCGGAGTCGGGGCCATGACCCGCAGGCCCCTGCGGCGCCCCGCCGCCACGGCCCGGGGCTGCCTACAGTGGGAGCCACACGCAGCCCAGATCGATCCGGCCGTCCAGGAGCCCCTGGCCGGCCGCCCGCCCTTGAGGAGGATCCCGTGCTCGAAGCGCCCCTGCCCCTGAGTGAGCTACCACCCGTAACCGCCTGGCTGTCCGACATGGACGGCGTCCTGGTCAAGGAGAACCGGGCCCTGCCCGGCGCCCAGCAGTTCCTTGACACCCTCAAGCGCAAGGAGATGCCCTTCCTGGTGCTGACGAACAACTCGATCTTCACCAACCGCGACCTCTCGGCCCGCCTGGCCCGCTCGGGGCTGGCCGTGCCCGAGGAGCGCATCTGGACCTCGGCCAATGCCACCGCCGCATTCCTGGCCCAGCAGTCCCCGCAGTCCACGGCCTTCGTCATCGGGGAGGCGGGCCTGACCACCGCCCTGCACGCGGCGGGCTACATCATGACCGATCAGGACCCCGAGTACGTCGTGCTGGGCGAGACCCGCTCCTACGACTTCTCCACCCTGGCCAAGGCGATCCGCCTCATCGAGGCGGGCGCCAAGTTCGTGGCCACCAACCCCGATGTCACCGGCCCCTCCGATGAGGGAGCGCTGCCGGCCACCGGCTCTATCGCCGCCATGATCCAGGCGGCCACCGGCCGGGCCCCCTACTTCATCGGCAAGCCGAACCCGGTGATGATCCGCGCCGGGCTCAACCGCATCGGGGCGCACTCCGAGGCCGCCGCCATGGTGGGCGACCGCATGGACACCGACATCCAGGCCGGCATCGAGGCCGGCCTGCGCACCCACCTGGTCCTGTCGGGCTCCACGCGCCTGGAGCAGATCGAGACCTTCCCCTTCCGCCCCTTCGGCATCCACGAGGGTGTCGGCGAGCTCATCGAGCTGGTCGAGGCCGAGCGCTGAGGGGGCCGGGCGCCCGGACCCTCACAGGTGGCGGTCCGGGCGCCCCTTCCCTGGGAGGCCGTGACCGGAGTGGGTGATCAGTGAGGGCCTCCGGCAGGATGCGGGCGGCCGCCCGCCTCACCCGACAGGGGCCTTCGGGCGGCCCCACCGGCCGCAGTCGCTGGGCACCGGGCAGGACCGGGGCGGATGCTCATTGCCTGTGGTCGAAGGCCGTTCCCAGCGCTATCCCTGAAGCCACGCATGACCCGGTCCACAGGATGCTGTCGGTGAGCATGAACAGCAGGAGCCCCACCGTGCAGCCCACCGAGATGCCGACGGCCAGGCCGGTGCCGGTCGATGATCCCCCGCCCCGGCCCTCAGGGCTCTTGGCGCTCCGCGGGTCTGGTCCGTCCTGTGCCATGCGGTCAGTCTAGACGCCCGGCCAGCACCTCAGCGCCCGCGACCCGGGCCGGCACCCCCGCCTCCGACCACCGGCGGCCGCCGCAGGCGCGGCTTGTGCGAGGCGGAAGGAATGATCGGCGCAATATTGTCTCGGATCGAGAAACCTCCCGATCATCCCTCATGATCCGCACAAGAGAAGGGGATGAGTTTTGTCTGCGAAGCCCGACTCCCCACCCGCCCCGATAGTCTGACTCCTGCTTCGGGCTCCTGGGTCGAGATTATTCTTGTAGTGAGCCCACAAGGAGGGGAGGCGTTCTTTGATGGATTTTCCGGGGCGCTGGGAAGTGATGCCGCGGGGCTGACTCCGGGACAGCGGAGGCGCTGTTCCCGAAGTGTTATGCTCGTATTGTTCACAGGGGCTCTCGCGTGATTCATCGGGCGCCCCTGGTGACACTTCGCCGGTGACTCCGAGTGCCATGCGCCAGGAAAGCGGTGGCGACCTGCCTCGTCAGAGCGCCCCATGCGCTCCGCGCCTGTGCTGCGCGCGCTCATTCACCACCCCCTTCCCATATCCCATAGCGACAGGTGCAGCATGACCATGCGACCGCTGAGATCCATCCTTGATGATCCCCATACTCCTCGATGCCCCGGCGCTGAGCGCCCTGCGCCTCTGGGCGCCCCGGTCAGGCGGTGCCCACTGGGCGGTGCCCGACCATTGGGCACGGCCCCCCGGAAGGGGGCGGGCGGATGAGGGTGCCCCCATGGGAGGACCTGCCCTCCGATATGCGGACCGAGGCGGTGCGCCCGTACTACGAGGCGCTGGCGATGCGGGGCCCGGAGCTGGTGCTCAAGCGCGTCCTGGACGTTCTGGGGGCCGGAGTCCTCATGATCGCCCTGGGCTGGTTGTTCCTCATCCTGGCAGTGGTCATCAAGCTCGACTCCCCCGGGCCGGTGTTCTTCAGGCAGCGCCGGGTCACCCGGCTCGGCGGGGAGTTCCGGATCTTCAAGTTCCGGACCATGGCCCATCGATCAGGTCCCACGGGAGCCCGGGTCACAGTGGGCGATGACCCTCGGGTGACCAGGGTCGGCGCTTTCATGCGCCGGTACCGGCTCGATGAGATCGGCCAGCTCATCGACGTCCTGCGGGGCACCATGACCTTCGTCGGGACCCGGCCGGAGATTCCCGAGTACGTGCGCCGGTACACCCCGGAGATGAGGGCCACCCTGCTGCTGCCGGCAGGAGTGACCTCGACGGCGAGCATTCATTTCAAGGACGAGGCCCAGCGGCTGTCCGGGGTCCACGATGTGGATCATGTGTATGTGACTGAGGTGCTGCCGGCCAAGATGGCGCTCAATCTGGATGATGTGCGCCGGTTCACCATCGTCCGCGACCTGCGGATCGCGTGCGAGACGGTGCGCGCGGTCCTCATGCGCGGTGAGGATCAGCGGCAGGCAGTGATGAGAGGGGGCCGATGATGCACGGGACAGGACTGGTGTCCATCATCATGCCGGCATACAACTCCGCCGATTTCATCGAGGAGACCATCAGGTCGGTGCAGGCTCAGACCTACCCGCACTGGGAGCTGCTCGTCGTCGACGACTGCTCCACCGATGCCACCCGGGAGGTGGTCGAGGCCCTCGCCCACAGCGACGCGCGCATCAGGTACGAGCGCCTGGAGCGCAACAGCGGTGCCGCTGTGGCCCGCAACCGGGCCATGGCCATGGCCCGGGGCTCCTACATGGCCTTCCTGGACTCCGATGACCTGTGGCACCCCGAGAAGCTCGAGCGGCAGACGCGGTTCATGAGCACCCGGGGCGTCCGCTTCTGCTGCACCTCCTACGAGCAGGTCGACGAGCAGGGCGCCCCAACGGGAAAGGTGATTCGCAGCCCGAGGAGGATCGGCTACAACCGCCTCCTCCTGGACTGCCCTGTCGGCAACTCCACAGTCATGTATGACGTGTCGCAGATGGGCAAGTTCGAGGTCCCCGATATCAGGAAGCGCAATGACGATGCCCTCTGGCTTCGCATGCTCCGCCGGGAGCGGTACATCTGGGGGATGCCCGATGTTCTCATGAGCTACCGCCTTCGCGGCGGCTCCATCTCGGCGAACAAGCTCAGCCTGGTGAAGTACCACTGGAGGCTCTACCGGGAGATTGAACGCCTGAGCATCATCAGGTCGGCCTTCCACCTGACCGTCTGGGGCCTCATCAAGGTCATGCGGGTGAAGTAGGCGGGAAGGCATGCAGCAAGGTAAGGTGGGCATGTGCGGATTCTCCATATCAACTCCTCCCTCGCGCGGCGCTCAGGGGTCATGAGCGTTGTCATGAACTACTTCCGCCATATCGATCCCTCCCGGGCGGTCTTCGACTTCTTCAGCTACCGCCCGGACCCTCCGGACAACTATCAGGAGGAGATCGAGCGGCGCGGAGGCCGATGCCACGCCGTCAATGGGGGGAAGAACATCCTTGCGATCCGCTCCGCGCTCAGGCGGCTCCTGCGCGAGAACGGGGGGATCTACCGCATCGCCCACCTCCATGACCCCGCGCTGGCGCGATTCCTCTACCCGGTCCTGCGCGCCAATGGCGTGGAGACGGTGCTCGTGCACTCCCACGCCACCGCCTACTCCGACACCAGGCTGGGAAGGCTGAGGAACCGCCTGTCCTGCCGCGGCATCGAACGGCACGCCGACATGCGCCTCGCCTGCTCGGCCGCCGCAGGGGAGTTCCTCTTCGGCGCCGGGGCCTTCGATGTCGTGCCCAACGCCATCGATCTCGATGTCTTCCGATTCAACCCCTGCGCCCGCGCTGAGAAGAGGGCCGAGCTGGGGCTTGACGGGGCCACGGTCATCGGCCACGTGGGCCGTTTCAACGCCCAGAAGAACCACCACTTCCTCGTCTCCGTCTTCGATGAGCTGCGCCGCCGGCAGGACAGCGCCATCCTGCTGCTCATCGGGACCGGGCCTCTGCAGGACTCGGTCAGGAGCCTGGTGGGGCAGCGCGGACTGGAGGACCGCGTGCGCTTCCTGGGCCAGCGCAACGACACCCCCGAGCTCTACCAGGCGATGGACCTCATGCTCCTGCCCTCGCTGTTCGAGGGGCTGCCGATGGTGGGCGTCGAGGCCCAGTGCTCCGGGCTGCCCATGGTCTGCGCGGACACGGTCTCCAGGGAGATCGCCATCGGGCGGTGCGTCTTCCTCCCCCTGGAGAGCCCGGCCCACCACTGGGCCCAGGAGATCGGTCGGGTCCTGGCGGCAGGCGGCGGCCCGCGGGAGGAGGGGGCAGAGCAGGCCCGCCGCAGCGGCTTCGATGTGTCGATGGAGGCCGAGAGGCTGCTGCGGCGCTACGAGTCCCTGGTGGGGAGATGAGCAGCGGCCATGTGGCTCCACTTCCTCGCCCTTGGCGCACTGCTGCTCAGCGCGGCACTCCCGGGGGGCCCCGAGGGCCGGGAGGCGCGCAAGCCGGCCGCGCCCCTCGTCGTGCCCTGCCTCCTCTTCGGTGCCATGGCGGCTCTTCGCGCCCCCACGGTGGGCAACGACACGATCGAGTACCACCGGGTCTTCAAGGAGATCGTGCGCACCCACAGCCTTCCCGAGGCGCTGGCCCTGAGCCGGTTCGAGAGCGGTTACGTGGCGCTCAACTACGCCCTCAGCCGGGTGACCGACAACTTCAACATCCTCCTTCTGATCATCGCCGCCTGCTACCTGGCCTCCGTGGCCCTGTTCATCCACAGATACGCCAGATCGAACTCGCTGGCGGTTCTGCTGGCCTTCGGTATGTCGGTGTTCTACGACTTCATGATCACCGCCAGGCAGGGCCTGGCCGTCGCCCTCTTCCTCCTGGCGGTGCCCGCCCTCCTGGAGCGCCGGGCACTGAGGTACATCCTGCTGATCATCCTGGCCTCCCAGTTCCACGCGATGGCCATCGTCATGCTCCTGGCCTACCCCCTCCCCGCGATCAGGCTGGACCGCTTCGGGGGCTGGCTGAGGCTGGGGGCCGTCGTCGTGGTCGCCATGTGCGGCCTGAGCTGGCTGCTCGTGGAGGCCGCCGGGCTGTCCGGCTACTACGGGCACTACCTGACCTCGGAGTATGCCGAGGGCGGTGTCAGGACCGCCACGATCATGGGCGCGGCCGTCAGGCTGCTCATGATCGCCGTCGCCGTGCCCTGCGGGTGGAACGCCGCCATCAGGCAGGACTCCACGGGCACCACCGGGGGGCTGCTGGCACTGGCCGGCGCGGACCTGGGGATCGTGCTGGTATCACTGGGATTCAATCTGGTGGACCGCTTCGAGATGTACCTGACGCTGCCCTTCGTCGTCGGGCTGACGAATGTCATCGCGCGCGGGCGCGGGCCGGTCAACGCGGCCGCCTCCTTCTACGCAGTCCTCCTGGCCGTCGCCCATATGACGGTCATCCTCCTGTACCGGCCGGGCTGGTCCCATATCTTCCCCTATCAAACGGTTTTTCAAGGAGGGCCGTGGTAGTGCGCCCACCGTATTCGTCGCAACGGACACAGGGTCTTTCAGATAGAAAAGCAAGGAGTGCATGATGAAGCGGGTACTGCTTCTTGACACATCAGTCGGTTCCTTGAACATGGGCGATGAGATCATCAACCGTTCGATCCGGGCTAACTGGCCCGAGCTGTTCTCCAGCAACTATGTCATGCGGATGGCCTCCCACACCCCGATGCACACGCCTCTCCAGTACGCCCTTTACCGCAGAAAGCTCGATACCTTCAAGCGGGCCGATATCAAGCTCCTGTGCGGGACGAACGCCCTCTACACCAATATGCTCCGGCCCCTGCCCACCTGGAACATCAACTACATCAATTGCGGGATGGCCGCGGGCACAGTCTGCCTGGGGGTCGGCGTCGGGGCCAACAGCGCGACGGTGAACCTGTACACCCGGGCGCTGTACCGCAAGGTGCTGGCACGCGACGTGGTGCACAGCGTGCGGGACGAGCGGACCAGGATGCTCCTGGAGGACCTGGGCCTGAAGGCCTGGAACACCGGCTGCCCGACCCTGTGGGGACTGTCCCCGGAGCACTGCGCCCGCATCCCCCGGGACAGGAGTGAGGAGGTGGTCTTCACTCTGACCTCCTATCACCCCGACGCCGCCCGCGACCGCGCGATGATCTCCATCCTGCGCGAGCACTACTCCGCCCTCCACTTCTGGCCCCAGTGCATCGATGACCTCGCCTACCTCCACTCCCTGGGGCAGTCCCAGGGAGTGAAGGTGGTGGCCCCCAGCGTCAGCGCCTTCGGCGCGGTGCTGGACACGGGCGTGGACTACGTGGGCAACCGGCTCCACGGGGGCATCTTCGCGCTCCAGCGCGGGTGCCGGGCGATCATCATCTCCATCGACTACCGGGCGCGGGAGATGGGCAAGGACTACTCCTTGAGGCTCGTCGAGCGCGATGCCATCGACACCGATCTGGCACCCGTCATCGAGGGCAGCTGGGCCACCGCGGTCAACGGCCTGGACTTCGACCGGATCAGGCGGTGGAAGGCCCAGTTCGATGTCGGGCAGTAGGGGGGGCCGCGCCTCGGCGCTCATCGGCAACACCGTGGTCTTCGCCCTGGGGAGCCTGGCGGTCAAGGCCGTCTCCCTGGCGCTCATGCCGCTCTACACCAGCGCGCTGACGGCCTCCCAGTACGGTCTGGCCGAGCTCCTCAGCAGCGGCATCGAGATCGCCCTGCCGCTGCTGTCCCTGGGAGTCATCGAGGCTCTGTACCGTTTCGCCATCGATGACGACGTCGACAAGCGGGCCCTGCTCACCAGCTCACTGGTGCTGCTGGGTGGCGCCGTGGCGGTGGCCGCAGCGCTGTCGGCGCTGGCGCACCTGCTGTGGCACTACGAGCACGCCGGCGCCGTCCTCGCGCTGTTCGCCACCACCAGCCTGTACAAGGGGACCACCCAGCTGGCCAGGGGGCTGGGGCACGTCAGGCGCTTCGTCGCCTACGGCCTGCTCAACGCCCTGGTCCTGGTCCTGGCCTCCTATGCGCTGCTGCGCGGTGCCGGCGCCGGAGTCGAGGGCTACCTGTGGTCCTACTCGATCGGCTACCTGTCCGCGGGCGCCATCGCCTTCCTCGTCTCGCGCGAGTACCGCCTCCTGGTGCCCCTGCGGCCCGACGGCGCCCTCATGCGCCGCATGCTCGCCTACAGCCTGCCCCTGGTCCCCAACCTGCTCTCCTGGTGGATCGTCAGCGTCTCAGGGCGCTACGTCGTCCTGTGGGGCAGTGGCCTGGCCGCCGCCGGGCTGTTCTCCGCGGCGGGCAAGATGCCCTCGCTGATCAACATCATCACCTCGGTCTTCCAGCAGGCCTGGCAGTACACCACCGCGCGCGAGATCGGATCGGCCGGCAGCGGCGCCTTCTTCGGCCGTGTGCTGCGCGGCTACGCCCTGCTGACCCTGTCCATGGCCGGGGCCGTCATCGCCTTGAACCGCGTTTTCTCCCGGATCCTGCTCCAGGCGGAGTTCCAGGAGGCCTGGCGCTACGTGCCACTGCTCATGCTCGCGGCGACCTTCGGCATCATGTCGACCTTCTTCGGGACCTTCTACCAGGCTCTGCTGGACAGCCGCATGCTCATGGTCTCGACCATGCTGGGGGCACTGGTCAACCTGCTGCTGGGCATGATCCTGGTCGTGATCATCGGCCCCTGGGGCGCGGGGGTGGCGGCCGTGCTGTCCTACCTCATCGTGCTGATCGTGCGCGTGCGCGGCATCGCCTCGCGCATCGACATGCCGATCCCCTACGGCAGGATCTCCTACCAGCTCGTCCTCCTGAGCCTCATGGCGGTATGCACCTCCGTCGACGGCGGACCATGGCTGGGGGTCGTGGTGTGGGGCTGCCTGGCGCTGCTGCTGGCCAGCGATCCCGGGGCCCTCCGGCTGGTGGCGGCCCGGGGGCGTGCGGCTGTGCGCGGGCGGTGAGGCGCGACGGCGGTCAGCGGGGCGCCGCCGGGGCCGCCCTGGTCCGCGGGACCGGCCCTCAGCGCCGTCCGATGCCCGTGTAGGCCCAGCCGGCGGCCTTCCACGCCTCGGCGTCCAGGCAGTTGCGCCCATCGATGACCCGGGGCTCGCGCACCAGTGAGGCCGCCCATCGCGGGTCGAGGTCGCGGTACTGGCCCCACTCGGTGGCGATGATGACGAGGTCGGCGCCGGCCAGGGCCTCCTCCACGGTCCGCCCGACCTCGAAGGGCAGGCCCTGGCGGGCCGCGAGGATCGGGCCCGCGGCCGGGTCGTGGATGACGATCCTGCCCACGCTCCCGGCCATCTCCTGGGCCAGGTCCAGGGCCGGGGAGTTGCGCATGTCGTCGCTGTCGGGCTTGAAGGCTGCGCCCAGGATGGTCACGGCGGCCCGGCCCGCGCTCCCGCCCAGGTGCGACCGGGCCTGCGCCAGGACGCTGGCGCGCATGGCCTCGTTGATCCGATCGACCTCGGCCAGGAAGCCCAGGGCGTGCCCGACGCCCAGCTCCGAGGCGCAGGCCTGGAAGGCCCGGATGTCCTTGGGCAGGCAGCCGCCGCCGAAGCCGAGCCCTGCGCGCAGGAAGCGGCGGCCGATGCGCTCGTCCATCCCGATGGCCTCGGCCAGACGGGCCACATCGGCCCCTGCGGCATCGCAGATCAGCGCCATCGCGTTGATGAAGGAGATCTTCGTGGCCAGGAAGGCGTTGGCGCTGGTCTTGACCAGCTCCGCGGTGGCGTAGTCCATGAGCAGGCGCGGTGCTCCGGCGGCGATGATCGAGGAGTAGACCTCGTCGAGGACCCGCGTGGCCGCGTCGGCCAGGTCCGGCTGCGCGGGCAGGCCGTAGACCATCCGGTCGGGGTGGAGGGTGTCCTTGACGGCGAAGCCCTCGCGCAGGAACTCCGGGTTCCACACCAGTGCCGCTCCCCTGGGCCCGATGAGCCCCGCCAGCCGGGCGGCTGTGCCCACCGGCACGGTCGACTTGCCGACGACGACCTCGGTGCCGGCGGTGCAGTGGCCCAGGTGGGGGAGCATGGAGGTGATCGCGGAGTCGACATAGCTCATGTCCGCCGCACCGGAGTCCGACTGGGGCGTGCCCACAGCGAGGAAGTGGACCTGTGCGCCCCTGATCTCGGCAACGTCCTGGGAGAAGGACAGGTTCCCGGCCGCGACGTTGCGCGCCAGCAGATCCTCCAGCGCCGGCTCGAAGAATGGGGCGCGCCCCTGCGCCAGGAGTCCCACCCTCCGCGCGTCGACATCGATGCCGACCACCTGGTGGCCGAGCTCTGCCATGGAGGCGGCATGAACCGCGCCGAGGTACCCACAACCGATCACTGAGATGCGCATGCGATGAACTATGCACGCAGACCGTGAATATGTCCAGGAACTGGCAGGAGCATGGGGCGCCCGGGAACTGTAGGATTCCTCCGAGGTCCCTATGGCGCCATTGGCCGCTCCTGCTAGAACGGGCACGAGGCTGATGGGATTATCACAGATCTGGCGAGGCGATCCAGTGACAACCCTTGCGGGAGTGATTATAGTCGCGATTATGATCGTAGGCAGCGCCGTGAAGATGGCCCGTTCAATCTTCCCCGACCCTGTGCAGAACTGGTTGAAGCACGCCGTGTACTGCCGCAATTGCCATCTGGATCCCTCCAGGTACCGTGCGGAGCTGAGCCGTTGGTGCTGGCTGCTCGGGTCCGGGCGCTGCGATCTGGCGCAGCCGCGCACGATGATCGACAAGATCAACTGGATGAAACTGTACGACTCCACGCCGCTCAAGGGCAGGCTGGCGGATAAGTACCTCGTGCGCGAGTGGGTCGCCCAGCGGATCGGCCGGGAGTACCTGGTCCCCCTGCTGGGGGTCTGGGACTGCCCGGGGCAGATCGACTTCTATGCGCTGCCCGACCAGTTCGTCCTCAAGGTGACCCACGGCTCCGGCTGGAACATCATCGTCCCGGACAGGAGCAGGCTCGACATCGCCGATGCGCGCCGCCGACTGGCGGAGTGGCTGACGCGGCGCCAGGCGATGAAGGGCGGCTTCGAGATGCACTACGAGTACTGCCGGCCCAGGATCGTGTGCGAGCAGTACCTGCAGGACGGGACCGGAGGGCTGCGGGACTACAAGTTCATGGTCTTCGACGGCGTCGTGCAGTTCGCCTTCACCGTGGACCGGCTCCCCGGAGGCACCTTCCGGGGGACCTACCTGCCGGACTGGACCAGGGCGCCCTTCGAGTACACCTGCCAGGCCAAGCGCGCCCAGGACGTCCCCGCCCCCCGGCGGCTCGAGGAGATGCTCGCCATATCCCAGGAGCTGGGAAGGGGGTTCGCCTGCGTTCGAGTGGACCTGTACGAGGTCGGCGGCCGCGTCCTTTTCGGGGAGATGACCTTCACCGATGCCGACGGCCTGGCCGAGTTCCTCCCCCCATCCTATGACCGGGAGTTCGGCGACAGGATCGTCCTTCCTGATAAGAAGCCGTTCAAGGGCATCATGCTCTGAGGATTCCCACAAGACCGATGGCACGAGTTATTCCCTCCCCCTCAATGACGGGTGCGCGCCCGGGGCCATTGCCGCTCTCAGGACGTCGGGGTCATCATGCGTGTTAGTCTCACTCCCGTGATAGCAGCTGGTGGATGCCCTGGCGCCCACCAGCGGTGTACCTGATTTCCTTCCCGTATATGCATCTTGGCTGGTGACCCACCTATGACACTTGAGGGACTCCTCGACCTCACGCGCCGGAGCCTGCGCATTCTGGCGCTCATCACCGTCAGCTGCGCGCTGGTGTCAGTGGCAGCCGCCCTGCTCTCACCCGTGACCTATACGGCCTCAGCCGTCGCCTATCTACGGATCAATGTCCTTCAGGACCCTCCGCAGGACCCGGACTCCCACTACGCGGCCACCCAGATGGCCTCCCGGAAGATCGAGGCGATCATTCCCGTCTTCACCTCCGAGGCGGTCGGCCAGCGGGTGGCCGACTCCCTGTCCCTGGACGCCTCGGCCTCTCAGACCGCCAGGTCCCTGAGCGCCGAGCACACCCCTGACACGGTGACGGTGAGGGTCTCGGCAACGGCCTCCAGCGCCGATGAGGCCCAGCGCATCGCCGATGAGGCGGTGCTCCAGGCGGCGGCCGAGGTTGAGGAGCTGGAGGGGGAGGGCTCGCCGGTGGAGATCGTCCTCATGACCCCCGCCCGGCTCCCGGCCATCACCCGCGCCCCCCACCTGCCGACCTACCTGGGTCTCGGCCTGCTCGCCGGCCTCGTCCTGGGCTACAGCTGGATCCTGCTGCGCGCGGCCCTCGACAAGAGCCTGCGGGCGGCCCAGGACGTTCGTGCAGCGGTCGCGGCCCCGCTCCTGGCGGTCATCCCGCCGTCGGCCTCGATGCGCCGCCATGGCGGCGCCCACCTCGCAGACCCCACGGAACCGCGGATCGAGGAGCAGGTGCGCAGGCTGCGGACCGGCCTGCGCTCGGCGCAGGCCGGCCCTCGGGCCCTGGTGGTCACCTCGCCCGGCGGTGGCCAGGGCGCCTCAAGCCTCGCCCTCAGCCTGGCCCGCCTCACGGCGATGTCGGGCGAGCGGGTCATCCTCATCGACGCCGACCTGCGCACCCCCGCCCTGGGCGGCCGCGCCGGCCTGGAGCCCGACCATCCCGGGCTCTGCCAGCTGCTGACCGGCGGCGCGCGCCTGGAGGAGGCGCTGGTGCGCACCCGTGTGCCCGGACTGGCCCTCATCCCGGCCGGCGGGACGCCCTCGAACCCCTCCGAGCTCCTCGGATCGGCGGCGATGGCCGAGCTGCTGGAGCGTCTGAGCGCCGACCACCTCCTCATCATCGATGCGCCCCCGGCCCTGCCCTTCACCGATGCCGCCGTCCTGTCCCGCCACTCCAACGGCACCCTGGTGGTCATCGGGGCCGGATCGGCCACCGCAGAGGATGTGGCCGAGACCACGATCGCCGTCGAGCAGGCGGGAGGCAGCGTCCTCGGGGTGGTGCTCAACGGGGCCGCCTCAGGTTGATGGCGGCTGCGCGGGCCCGCCCCGCACGGGGATGCCTGCCGACGCGAAGGGAGGCCTTGATGCCCCGCCGCGGGCCTCTCGACTGCGGCTGATGGCGCACCGGGCGCGGGCCGCTGCCCCGCCCAGGCCGTGGGCGGGGCCGCCCAGGCCGTGGGCGGGGCGCCGGGAGGCTCAGCCGAAGCTCAGCCGAGGCTCAGCCCTCGGCCTCCACCCTGGTGACCCTCACCGCGGGCCCGCTCAGGCCCGGCTCGGCGACCACGGAGGCCTGGGCGCAGCCCACCTCGCCCTTGATGAAGTCGATGTGGGCTCCGGTCCAGGCGTCCTTGTCGGCCGGGACCCGCAGCTCCATGCGAATGCGGTCGCCCACGTGCAGCCCGGCGGCCTTGCGCTCGTCCTGGACCAGGCGCACCAGGTCGCGGGCCCAGCCCTCGGCCTCCAGGGCCTCGTCCAGGGCCGTGTCCAGGATGACGAAGGCGCCCGAGGGCAGCATCGTGGCCGCCAGGGCATCATCGTCGACCTCGATGCGGCTGGTCACGGTGAAGGCCGACTCCTCGGCCTCCAGGACCACCGGCACGCCGTCGAGCAGGACCCCCTCGAAGCGCACATCCCCGTCCTCGGTCAGCTCCCACTCCCCGGCCTTGACGGCGGCGAAGAGCCTGGAGGTGAGCTTGCGGACCTCGGGGCTGAAGGCGCGCGGGTTGAGGGCCAGATCCGTGGAGGCCTCGTAGCCGGCCGACTGCGCGTCCAGGACGCGCACCTCCTTGACATTGACCTCCTCGGCCACCAGCTCCTTGAAGGGCGCCAGGCCCGCGGGGTCGGCGGTGGCGATGGTCAGGGAGCGCAGCGGCTGGCGCACCCGCAGCTTCTCGGCCTTGCGCAGTCCCAGGGCCGCCGAGACCGCGGCGCGCGCCTCGTCCATCGCCGCCACCAGGGGGGCGTTGGAGACGTGGGCGGGCAGCACCGGCCAGTCGGCCAGGTGCACCGAGCGCCCACCGGTCAGGCCCCGCCAGATCTCCTCGGAGGCCAGCGGCGCCAGGGGCGCCATGACCTCGGTCAGGACCCGCAGCACCGTGTGGAGCGTGTCGAAGGCGGGGGTCTCGCCCTCGGTGAAGCGCTGGCGCGAGGTGCGCAGGTACCAGTTGGTCAGCACATCCATGAAGTCGCGGATCGTGGCGCAGGCCCCGGTGATGTCGTAGGAGTCCATCTGGGCGCCCACGGTCTCGGCCAGGTCCCGGGTGCGGGCCAGGATGTAGCGGTCCATGACATGCAGCCCGCCGCGGTTGGCGAACAGGGAGGGGTCCTGGAGGTCCACGCCCCGGGAGACATAGCCCTCCTGCCCCACCTCCCCGGCGTAGAGGGCGAAGAAGTACCAGGTGTTCCACAGGGGCAGCATCACCTGGCGCACCGTGTCGCGGATGGCCTTGTCGGTGACCACCAGGTTGCCCCCGCGCATCACCGGCGCCGAGAGCAGGAACCAGCGCATGGCATCGGCCCCGTCGCGGTCGAAGACCATGGAGACGTCCGGGTAGTTGCGCAGGGACTTGCTCATCTTGGCCCCGTCATTGCCCAGGAGGATCCCGTGGGAGACGCAGGAGGTGAAGGCGGGCCGGTCGAACAGGGCCGTGGCCAGGACGTGGAGGGTGTAGAACCAGCCGCGGGTCTGGCCGATGTACTCCACGATGAAGTCCCCCGGGTTGTGGGACTCGAACCACTCCACATTCTCGAAGGGGTAGTGGACCTGGGCGAAGGGCATGGCCCCCGACTCGAACCAGCAGTCCAGCACATCGGGGATGCGGCGCATCATCGAGCGGCCCGTGGGGTCATCGGGGTTGGGGCGCACGAGGGTGTCGATGAAGGGCCGGTGCAGGTCGGTGACCTCCACCCCGAAGTCGCGCTCGAGCTCGGCGTAGGAGCCGTAGACATCGGTGCGCGGGTAGTCCGGGTTGTCGGAGACCCACACGGGGATGGGCGCGCCCCAGAAGCGGTTGCGGGAGATCGACCAGTCGCGCGCCCCGGCCAGCCACTTGCCGAAGATGCCGTCCTTGATGTGCCCGGGGAACCAGTCGATCTCCTGATTGAGCTCGACCATGCGGTCGCGGATCGCGGTGACCCGCACGAACCAGGAGGACACGGCCTTGTAGATGAGCGGCTTGCGGCAGCGCCAGCAGTGCGGGTAGGAGTGGACGTAGGAGGCCTGGCGCACCAGGACGGCGCGCTGCTCCTCGCTGCGGCGGGCCAGGGGCCCGGTGGCGTCGCGCAGGTCGGCCACGATCGGCTTGTTGGCCTCGAAGACCTGGAGCCCGGCGTAGTCGGGGACCTCGGGGGTGAAGCAGCCCCCGTCGTCCACGGGCACGACCGTCTCGATCCCGGCCTGGGTGCAGGCGATCATGTCGTCCTCGCCGAAGGCCGAGGCCATGTGGACCAGGCCCGTGCCGTCGGAGGTGGTCACGAAGTCGGCGGCGATGATCGTCCAGGCCCGGGGCCCGGGGGCGGCGCCCTCGGCCCGGTGCTCCTCGTCGTCGAAGTAGTCGAAGATCGGGTGGTAGCGCAGGCCCACCAGCTCGGCGCCGGTGCGGGTCTCGAGAACCTGGGGCGCCTCCCCCAGCTCGCGGGCGTAGGAGCCCAGCAGGTCCTTGGCGATGATGACCTCCTGGCCCGCCACCGGGGAGTCCAGCTCCTCATCGACGTGGACGGTGGCGTACTCGACCTCGGGACCCACGGCCACGGCGAGGTTGGAGGGAAGGGTCCAGGGCGTGGTGGTCCAGATGAGGAGAAGCTCGGGGCGCCGGGCCCCCTGGCGCAGGGGCGCCTCCAGGCGCAGGCCCACCGTGACGGTGTTGTCCTGGCGGTCCTGGTAGACGTCGTCGTCCATCTTCAGCTCGTGGTTGGACAGCGGCGTGCGGTCGTTCCAGCAGTAGGGCAGCACCCGGTAGCCCTGGTAGGCCAGGCCCTTGTCCCACAGCTGCTTGAAGGCCCACAGGACGGACTCCATGTATGAGGGGTCCAGGGTCTTGTAGTCGTTGTCGAAGTCCACCCAGCGGGCCTGGCGGGTGACGTAGTCCTCCCACTCCTTGGTGTAGCGCAGCACCGAGGAGCGGCACTCGGCGTTGAACCTCTCGATGCCCATCCCGCCGGGGCGGGTGATCTCGGAGATGTCATCGATGCCCAGCAGGCGCTGGGCCTCCAGCTCGGCGGGCAGGCCGTGGGTGTCCCAGCCGAAGCGGCGCTCGACCCGCTTGCCGCGCATGGTCTGGTAGCGGCCCACGGCGTCCTTGACGTAGCCGGTCAGGAGGTGGCCGTAATGGGGCAGGCCGTTGGCGAAGGGCGGGCCGTCGTAGAAGACGAACTCGTCGCAGGGCTCATTGCGGCCATCGATGGAGGCCTGGAAGGTGCCGTCGGCCTTCCAGTAGGCCAGGACCTCCTCCTCGATGGCGGGGAAGGACGGCGAGGGCTCCACCCGCTCGCCGGGGCGGTGCAGGGGGTAGAAGGCGGCGCCGCTGTGCTCGGCGCGCTGCTCGGTGGTCTGCTCAGCCATCTGGTGTGCCTCGTCTCGCTCGTTCCTGCTCGCCCCTGGCGGGTGCCGGGGCCGGACGAGGACGACGACGTCGCACCGGCGGGCCCGGGGCCCGCGGGGTGCACCGCGCCGCGGTACCACCTCGCTTGCCGCCGCCCTGCCCGTGAGCGGGGCGCGACCGCTTCATTGCCAGCTGTCACGGGCTGTCCCGTCCGGTTCTACTGGGGGCCGACGGCGCTGGCGCCAGCAGCCCTGTTCTTCCGGAGGCTCACCGGTGATGGCCGGGTCAATGCCTTGTGCCGGGGATTGTAGTGGTGCGCCGCTGGCGCCACCAGCCGATGGGCCCCACCGTGGGAGTTGTCCTGCCCACATCACACCAGTGCCCGGGCCCGGCCGGCACCTGCCCTCCCCGGGAGCTCCCCGCCCGGGCCCGCCGCGGTTTCTCCCTTCAAGACGCGGATTGCCAGTGGTGGAGAGGGCCGATCTGCGTCTTGAAGGGCAGAAGCGCGCCCCGCGCTCGGCGGGCAGAGCCAGCGGATCAGGAGTCCCGGGCGATGAGCGTGTTGGAGGCCTGGGCGCGGGGGCGCACGATCATGGAGTCGATGTTGACGTGGGCGGGCCGCTCCAGGGCCCAGGCGATGCACTCGGCCACGTCCTGGGCGCTCAGCGGCTCGGCCACACCCGCATAGACCCGTTGGGCGGCCCGGGCGTCGCCGTGGAAGCGGTTGAGGGAGAACTCCTCGGTGGCCACCATGCCCGGGGCGATCTCGATGACGCGCACGGGCTCGCCCACCAGCTCCAGGCGCAGGGTGCGGGCGATGATGCGCTCGGCGTGCTTGGCGGCCACATACCCCGCCCCGCCGGGGTAGGTGTCGTGGGCCGCCGTGGAGGTGAGGAACACCAGATCTCCCCCGCGGCTGCGCATCGGGGGCAGGAATGCCTGGCTGACGCGCAGCGCCGCCAGGACGTTGCGCTCGTACATGGTGGCCCACTCCTGGATGTCGCCCTCGGCCACGGGGTCGGCGCCCAGGGCCCCTCCGGCGTTGTTGACCACCGCGTCCACCGGGCCCTCGGCCAGCGCCTCGCGGGCGAGGCGCTCGACGTCATCGGCCTCCTGCAGGTCGGCAGCCACCCATTCGCAGCCGGTCTCCCGGGCCAGGGCCTCCAGGCGCTCGGCGCGCCGCGCGGTGGCCACCACCTGCCAGCCGTGGGAGCGCAGGAGGCGGACGGTGGCCGCGCCGATGCCGGTGGAGGCACCGGTGACCACGGCGCGACGGGTGCTCGAGGATGCGACTTGGCTCATGGGTCGACGCTATCACCCGCCCACCGCCCGCAGTCACGAGCAGCGGCTCCTCAGGCGCCTGGCCCGTAACGCCCTCAGGCCGAGCGGATCAGCTCCACGGCGCCCTCGGCCGGCCGGCGCCCGTGCAGGGAGGAGCCGCTGCTCAGCATGCCGAAGAGGTCCTTGGGGTCGGCCGGGTCGGCCAGCAGGTCGATCCCGGTGAAGAAGCGCTCGCCGCCGGGGGCCGTCAGGCAGCGGTCGAGGTAGGTCAGGGCGGAGAAGTCCTCCACGGCGAAGCCGACGGAGTCGAAGATCGTCGTCTGGTCCTGGCTGACGCGCCCGGGCCGCGCCCCGGTGACGACCTCCCACAGCTCGGTGACCGGGTAGTCGGCGGGCTTGGCCTGGATCTCGCCCTCGATCCGGGTCTGGGGGGTGTACTCCACGAAGACCGGTCCCATGTCCAGGATGGCGGGGTCGAGCTCGGTCTTGCCCGGGCAGTCCCCTCCGATGGCGTTGATGTGCGCGCCCTCGCGCACATCCTCGCGGCGCAGGACGGTGGCGTTGCGCTTGTCCGCGGTGCAGGTGGTGATGATGTCGGCGCCGGCCACGGCCCGGGCGGCGCTGGGAGCGATGCTCACCTCGATGCCCAGGGGAGCCAGGTTGGAGGCGAGCTTCTCACTGGCGGCGCGGTCGACGTCGAAGACGCGGACCTGCTCGATGGGGCGCACCGCCATGGCGGCCAGCACCTGGAACTCGGACTGCGAGCCGGCGCCGATCATCCCCAGGCACCCGGCATCGGCGGGGGCCAGCAGGCGGGTGGCCATGCCCGAGGCGGCGGCGGTGCGCAGGGCGGTCAGGAGGGTCATCTCGGTCAGCAGCCTGGGATAGCCGTTGTCGACGTCGGAGAGCACGCCGAGGGCGACGACGGTCTGGTAGCCGCGGGACGGGTTGGAGGGGTGGCCGTTGACGTACTTGACGCTGTAGGTGCGCCCGTCCGAGGTGGGCATGAGCTCGATGACGCCGAGCTCGGAGTGGGAGGGCATGCGGGGAGTGAGCTCGAAGGAGTGCCAGCGGGCGAAGTCCAGCTCCATGGCGTCGATCATGCCGGAGATGATGGCCCGGGGGCCGGTGTGCTCGATCCACCGGACCATATGGGGGACATCGACGAAACGCATGGCTGCCTCCTGAAGCGATCTCGGCCCGCGCAGGCCATCATTGGTGCGGACGCGCGAATTCCAGGGCCCAAGGGCCCAAGGGCCCAGATTCACCCTTTCAAGGTATGCCGTGGGCGTGCACGCTCTCAAGAGACATGCTGCGCATTTTGCATAAGAGTTCATGACAGTCAGCATGCAGATCGTGCACAATGTGCCCATGTCCCCCGCAGATGTGCTTGATGATCTGGACCGCGGGCTCATCGCGGCCCTGCGCAAGAACGCCCGTAAACCGGTGGCCGAGCTGGCACGGGACCTCGGCACCACCCGGGCCACGGTCACCAAGCGCATCGAGCGCCTGGAGGCCCGAGGCATCATCCAGGGCTTCACCATCATCGTGGCCCACGATGCCGACGACTCCGCCATCCGGGCCATCTGCCACCTGGCGATCGAGGGCCACAACACCGATGCAGCCATCGTGGCGCTGCGCGGGCTGCCCGCCATCACGGGCCTGCACGCCACCAACGGCGAGTGGGACCTCATCGCCGAGATCACGGTGGCCACCCTGGCCGAGGTCGACCACGTCCTGTCCCGGATCCGCGCCCTGGAAGGGGTCTACCGCTCCGAGACCTCCCTGCTGCTGCGCAGCGTGCTGGTCTGAGGGCCGCGCGGGGACAGGGCCGGGACGGGGCCGGAGGCGTCGGCGCCGCGCGGGAGGCGGGACGCCTTGACGATCCTCGCGGGCGGGCATCTAAGGTTGTCGCGCCCACCCCGGCTCCTCCCGAGCCTCCCCCAGTGGAAGAAGGCACACCGATGAACGCCGTTCTCCTCGCCGTCCTGGTCATGCTCATCCTGGCGACCCTGCGCGTGCACGTGGTCCTGTCCCTGTTCGTGGGCGCGCTCGTGGGCGGGATGAGCGCCGGCCTGGGCATCGAGGCCACCATGGTCGCCTTCCAGGAGGGGCTGGCCAACGGCGCCAAGATCGCCCTGTCCTACGCGCTGCTGGGGGCCTTCGCCATGGCCGTGGCCCACTCCGGCCTGCCCCAGCTGCTGGCCAACCGGCTCATCTCCCGCCTGGACGCCGGGGATGCCAGCGCCTCGGCGAGGGTCATGCGCACCACCACATGGACGCTGCTGGGCGGCATCCTCGCCATGGCGGTCATGAGCCAGAACCTCATCCCGGTCCACATCGCCTTCATCCCCCTGGTCGTCCCGCCCCTGCTGGTGGTCATGAGCCGCCTGGGGCTGGACCGCCGAGCAGTGGCCTGTGCCATCACCTTCGGCCTGGTCACGACCTACATGTTCCTGCCCCTGGGCTTCGGGCGGGTCTTCCTGCACGACATCCTCTACGCCAACATCGAGAGCGCAGGCATGGACGTCTCACGGGTCCCGGTCCTGGGCGCCATGTGGCTGCCGGCCCTGGGCATGGTGGTCGGGCTGCTCATCGCCCTGCTGGTGACCTACCGGCGCCCCCGGGACTACGACGTCGATGCCAGGATCGATACGACCGCCCCCGCGCGGATCGATCCGCGTAGGATCGCCGTGGCGCTGGTGGCCGTGGTGGCCTGCTTCGCCATCCAGACCGCTCTGACGGTCCTGGACTCGAAGGCCGACCCGCTGCTCATCGGCACCCTGGCTGGCCTGCTCCTGTTCATGGCCACCCGCGTGGTGGGCTGGCGGGAGGCCGACGACGTCTTCACCGGCGGCATGCGCATGATGGCCCTCATCGGCCTGATCATGATCACCGCCCAGGGCTTCGCCCAGGTGCTCCAGACCACCGGCCAGATCCCGTCCCTGGTGGAGTCCGCCGCCGGGCTCTTCTCCGGCAACCGGGCGGCCGCGGCCATCATCATGCTGCTGGTGGGGCTGGTCATCACCATGGGCATCGGCTCGTCCTTCTCCACCCTGCCGATCATCTCGGCGATCTACGTGCCCCTGTGCATGGCCCTGGGCTTCTCGCCCACGGCAACGGTGGCCCTCATCGGCACGGCCGGGGCGCTGGGCGACGCCGGCTCGCCGGCCTCGGACTCCACGCTCGGCCCCACGGCTGGCCTCAACGCCGATGGCCAGCACGACCACATGCGCGACTCGGTCATCCCGACCTTCCTGCACTTCAACATCCCCCTGCTCCTGGCCGGCTGGGGCGCCGCCATGGTGCTCTAGTCCTACCTCCTCGGGAGGCTGCGATCGGGGTGGGTGGGCTCCTGGCGCCCTTCCTGGTTCGGGGTGGTCCGGGGTGTGGGGCCCTTGCGCTGGACGGCCTGGGGACGCCGGCCTGCCCGGCGCGCCTGCTGGGCATGCCCGCCCAGCCCCCGCCCGGCGCGCCGGGTCCTCCGGCCGCTGGGCCCGACGGCTGGGTGATGAGCCCCGGGCGGCGCACCCAACCGCCTCTCATGTCCCACAAGCCGGGCCATCGGCTGGACCCGGGGATGCCGGCTGTTGCACCTTTTAACGGCGCGCTGACAACCGGGCCACCAACTGGGCCCAAGGGCGCTGGAGCAGACCCTGGTAGCACCCCCGGAAGCCCTCACCCCCGCCCCCCGCATCCACTGCCTCGCATCCATACTGGCCAGGGCCCGCACACCTGAGACACCCGGGGACGGATCGCACCGAAAGCCCTCCAGGAGCACCGCCCCTGGGGACCTGTTGCGGCCCCCGGCCTGACGGCGTCAGCCTTGCCCGGGCAGGCCGCCAGCACCATCAGGGCAGGCAGGACCCGGGTGGTGCACCAAGAGGAACAAGGGGCCCCGGGAGACCCACCTACTCCCGGAGGGCTGCTGCGGCTCACCTTGGACGTCACTTCGCGACAAGCGCGATACTTCGCGACGGAGGCGACACCTACAGGTATCGCCTCCGTCGCGAAACGACGCCCAACCAAGCCCCACCACCGCCCAGACCGGAGCCAGCCCCAGGATCGACGTGATCGCGAAGGCCGGCCCGGCAACCACCGACTGAAGATGTGCAACAAGCACAGAACTGCACATCTTCACCACCCGACCTCCCCCCAGTAACAGCCACCGACCAGGGCCCTTCACCACCGATCCAGACAGCCCCGTACTCCAAGCCCCTGCGGGTGAGGCGAGCCCCCGACCGCCCCCTCCGGAGGCCCCCACCCACCCGCCCACCCCATTCACAACATCACGGGGAAGGACACCTCACTAGCGGCGCTTCCCCGAGCCGCCTTCCCCCCAGGCGCCCAGCACGGCACCAGCCGACCCTCCTCAGGATGGGGCTGGCAGTGGGCCGCGGCTCCTTGGGGCCCCACCTCGTGACCATCGCACTGGCAGCGACCGGGTAGATTGACCGGGGCGGGCAGCACGGCGCTGCCGCGGCCCAGTGCTTGAGGAGGAGACATGCCGGGACTGCGCATCGGGTTCATCGGAGCGGGCTCGATGGTGGGGGCCATCGTCCGGGGGGCCGCCGCTGCCGGGAGGGACACCTCCGGCTTCCTGCTGACCAGCGCCGGCGGGGCCAGCGCACGAGCCCTGGCCCAGGAGATCGGCGCAGCCCCCTGCCAGTCCAATGACGAGCTCGTGGCCAGTGCGGACATGGTGGTCCTAGGGGTCAAGCCCCATGCGGTCCCCGGTGTCCTGGACGAGCTGGCCACCCCCCTGGCCGAGCACTCCCCCCTGGTGGTCTCCCTGGCCGCGGGCCTGTCCCTGGCCCGGTTGGAGGGGCTCGCCCCCGCCGGCACCCGGATCGTGAGGGCCATGCCGAATATCGCCGCCGGCGTCGGGCAGTCCATGACGGCGCTGGCCCCCGGCGCCCCGGTGAGCGCGCAGGACCTGGAGGCGGTCGAGGACCTCATGGGCGCGGTGGGGCGCACGGTGGTCCTGGCGGACAAGGACTTCCCCGTCTTCGTGGGCCTGGCGGGCTCCTCCCCCGCCTTCGTTCTGACCTTCATCGACGCCCTGGCGCGGGCCGGCGTGCTGGGGGGCATCCCCCGGGCCCAGGCGGTGGAGATCGTCACCCAGGCGGTGCTGGGCACGGCCCGGCTCCTCCAGGCCGAGGCCGATTCCGAGGCCGCCCAGGGCCGCCCCCGCACGCCCGCCGATCTCATCGATGCCGTCTGCTCGCCGGGTGGCACGACGGTGGCCGGGGTGGTGGCCCTGCAGCGGGCCGGATTCTCCGACGCCGTCGTGCGCGCCTTCGAGGCGACCGTGGCCCGCGACCGCGAGCTGGGCGCCTGAGGCCCTGCCCATCCCGGCCCAGCCGAACTCGGCGGAGGATGCTGGGCTCGGCGCGAGGAGGCGAAGGCGCAGGGTCAGGGGCGGGTCAGGCGCCAACGGGAGGAGGCCGTCGAAGCCTCGATGAAGTCGCGGAAGGGGCCCTCCACCTGTGCCAGCGCCTCGGGCCCGCCTCGCTGAGCGACCCTGGCGCCGCGCGGTGTGGGCTGAAGGAAGACGATCTGGTCAGCCTGGCGGATGGTGGAGAGGCGATGGGCCACCACGATGACGGTCCGCCCGCGGGAGAGCTCGCGCACCACCTCGGTGATCGCCGCCTCGTTCTCCCCATCCAGGGCAGAGGTGATCTCATCGAGCAGGAGGATCGGCGCGTCCTTGATGAAGGCCCGGGCGATGGCCACACGCTGGCGCTCACCCCCGGAAAGGCTCAGTCCCCCCGGTCCCACCCGCGTCTGCCATCCGTTGGGCAGGGCCTCGATGACACGGTCCAGGCGAGCACGGCGGGCCGCCTCCTCCAGCTCCGCGTCGGTGGCCCCGGGCCGAGCGATGCGCAGGTTCTCGGCGATGGTGGTGTCGAACAGGTAGACCTCCTGGAAGACCATGGAGGTCATGGCCATGATCTGCGCGGCGGGCAGGCGGCACACGTCGACCCCTCCCATGCTGACGCTGCCCTGGTCCGCATCCCAGAAGCGGGCGGCCAGGCGCAGGATCGTGGATTTCCCTGCGCCCGAGGGACCCACCAGGGCGGTCACGCGCCCCTGTGGGGCGCTCAGGCTCACTCCATCCAGGACCTGCTGCCCCTCCTCATAGGCGAAGGACACCCCGTCCAGGGCGATGGCCGTTCCCCGGGGCCGCTCGACCTCCTGCGGCTCGGGGTCGGGCAGGGGCTGCGCGTCGAGGATCTCGCGGACGGAGCGCAGCGCCACCCTGGCGTTGTCGTACTCGACGGCGTACAGGGCCGCTGTCGTCAGGGGCATGAGCATGCGCGCGGTGACGGCCATGATGGCCAGGTAGGCCACGGCGTCGAGCTCGTGGCCGCTGACCAGGGACAGTCCCACGGCCATCACCAGGGCGAAGGCGAGGTTGACGGTCAGGGTGAAGCCCTGGGCGGGCCGGCCCTTGAGGCGCAGCCCCTCCAGGGTGGCGCGGGAGTCGGCCTCCAGGGCCTGGAGCGCCGGCCCCCACCCCTCCTCGGTGCGGCCCGAGGCGCGCAGGACGGGCTGGAGGCGGGCGTACTCCACCAGCCTCCCCGCAGCCTGGGCGGAGGCGGCGTCCTCCAGCTCGTTGGCGCGGGTGATGGTCTGGGACATGCGCCGCCACACCAGCACCAGGGGGCCGACGGACAGGGCCATGATGAGTGCCAGGGGCCATTCGACGACAGCGGTGGCCACCAGCATGACCAGGGGCACGATGAAGGCGTTGCACAGGTTGGGCACGACCATGGAGGCCAAGTGGGACAGGGTGTTGACCTCCTTGGAGGTCGCGTTGACCACCTCCGCCTGCCGCTGGGCGTTGAACCAGCCCAGCGGCAGTCTCAGCACGTGATTGGCGACATGGTCCACCATGGTGTCGCAGATCTCGAAGACGCTGACCCTGTAGGAGAGGTTCATGGCGATCGTGCTGGTGATGAAGGCCGCCGCCCCCAGCGCCATGACGGCCGCCAGCCAGAGGCCCACCGAGGGCGAGTGCCTGTAGAGGGCCCGCAGGAAGGGGATCATGAGGGCCAGGGCTGTGCCCTGCAGGAGGGCGGAGGCCACGAACCAGGCGGTGATCCTCCGCATCTCACGCATGTTGACCACGCCCTCCATGAGGGCTCGCATGCTCGACCGCTTCATCATGCCTCCTCGCCTCCTGCCTGCGGGTGCCCCCTGCTCGCCCCGCCACTGGCCTGGCCGCTCGGCGGATCCGTGCCCGGCTCCCCTGCGGGCTCCCCTCCCAGCGGCTCGTTCTGACTGCGCCACATCGAGGCGTACAGCCCCTGGGCCGTCATCAGCTCATCGTGAGTACCGCGCTCGACGACGGCACCGGAGTCGATGACCAGGATCTGATCGGCGTCGCGGATGGTGGACAGGCGGTGGGCGATGATGATGACGGTGCGGCCGGCAGCCAGAGCGGACAGCGCCTGGTGGATGTCGCGCTCGGCGGCGGGGTCGGCCTGCGCCGTTGCCTCATCGAGCAGGACGATGGGGGCGTCCTGCAGGTAGGCGCGAGCGATGGTCACGCGCTGTTGCTCGCCCCCGGACAGGACTCCTCCCTCCTGGCCCAGGATGGTGTCGTAGCCGTGGGGCAGGCGCATGATGCGCTCGTGGATGCAGGCGGCCCTGGCAGCGGCCTCCACCTGGTCGCGCGTGGCCCCGGGCCGGCCCAGGGCGATGTTGTCATGGACCGAGTCGTGGCTCAGGGCCACGTCCTGCAGGACGATGGCCACACGGGAGAGCAGCCAGGGGAAGCCGGCCTCGCGCACATCCACGCCGCTGATCCGCACCGCGCCCTCATCGACGTCGTAGAAGCGCATGATGAGGCGGGCCAGGGTGGACTTGCCTCCCCCCGAGGGCCCCACCAGGGCGGTGACGGTCCCGGGCCGGGCCACTAGGGACACGTCCCGCAGCACAGGGCTGCCCGGCTCGTAGCCGAAGGTGACGCCCTCGACCTCCACCCGCCCCGGGGCGGGCCCCTCCCCCTCGATGTGCCCGCCCTGGGGCATGGGGTCCTGGGATAGCAGCTCGGCAGTGGACTGGGCGGCCATGCGGGACTCGTAGAGGTGCTGCATCAGCCCCACCAGGATGAGCAGTCCGGAGGGCAGCCCTGGCGCCAGCAGGAAGAAGGGCAGTGTGGCTGACAGCGGCATCCATCCCTCAGAGGTGAAGAGCACCGCCAGTGGTGCCACGCAGGCGAAGACGGTGGAGGGGCGCAGCAGGGCGCTCATGAGGCTCAGGGCCCGCCCCGACCCTGCCACCCACTGGTAGGACAGTCGCGAGAACTCGGTGCGGGCGGCGCTGAAGCGCGTGCGGGTGGTGTCTGTGGCCTGGAAGCTCTTGATCTCCTTGATGCCCTCGAGCATCTCGACGGTGGCCGCGGCCAGACCGGTCTGGGCCTGCCCGAACCCCTCGGTGATGTCGCCCATGCCGCGCATGGAGGCCGCGACACCCGCCGCCGACAGCCCCCAGAGCGCCGCCAGGGCCAGGGCCAGGCGCCAATCCACCCACAGCAGGTAGCCCAGGCCCGCGGCAGTCCCGACGACGGCATTGGTCACGTCACCGGGGACGTGGGCCACCAGGGTGTGGATGGCGGAGGTGTCGTCGCACACCATCTTGCGGACCGCGCCGCGGGGGATCCTCTCCACACGGCCCAACGGCAGGCTGCCAAGGGTGCGCACCAGCCGCTGGCGCAGGGAGCGGCGCAGCCGGGCCTCGGCCAGGTGGGTGATCCCCAGGCCCACCCCGTAGAGGATCTGGGAGGCCAGGAGGCTGAGGCAGGCGATAGCCGCCCAGGCCCAGGGCCGGGCCGCCCAGCCGCTGGCGCGGCTCTCCCCCAGCCAGATGGAGGCCATGGCATGCAGGGCGATGTAGGGCACGGTGGACAGCACCGCGCTGAGCGCGGTCAGGGCACCGGAGAGGATCATCGGGCCGCGCGCGGGCCTGACCAGATCGGAAACGGTCACAGTCACGAGTTCTCCTCCGGCCTCTCCCGGTCCCACCTGCTGCGGCCCGCTGATGGCGGGCAACTGCCGGGACCCGGCGCACCGGGCCGTCCATCACCCATCCCGCGAGGGCGGTCACCGACCGGCCCATCGACGGCGCCGTGCCCGCCACTGCTCATAGCCCTGCCCCCCGCGCCACTGCCAGGAGCGCCCAGGTGCCGCCCACCACCAGCCAGTCGCGCAGGCGCCAGGTCTCCTGGACCATCTCAGTGCGGTGGCGGTGGGCGCCGAAGGCACGCGAATCCATGGACAGGGACACGCGCTCGGCGTGCTGGATCGCCAGGATCATCAGGGGCACGATGGAGCCGGCCCAGCGCACCAGGGGCGCCAGCGGCCCCCAGCGCCGGCCCACCCCTCGCAAGGCGCGGGCGGTGCGCAGCAGGCCGAAGTCCTCGTGGAAGCGGGTGATGAAGGCGACGGCTGCGGTGCCGGCAGCGCCCAGCCGGTAGGGCATGTGGAGGGTCCCGGTCAGGGCGCGGATGAGGGCCTCGGGCGCGGTGGCGATGCCGCAGACCAGGGCGATGCCCACCAGCGCCCCGATCCCGGTGCCAGTCGCGCTGGCCGAGCCCAGGTCGATCACCCGCTCGTTGGAGGCCATGGCATTGGTCCGCGAGAACAGCCATACCAGGAGGGCGCTGAGCGCCCAGGGACAGACCAGGGCCGCCAGGGCACGGCGCCGCTCGGCCCGGGCCCCGACGATGAGCAGGCTGGTGGCTGCCAGGACGGAGAGGTTGAAGCCGGTGCTCCTGAGCGCCAGGACGAGGCCCATGGCGGGCAGGAGCGCGATGAGGGGCGTCAGGGGGTTGAGCCCGGTGAGCAGGCCGCGGCGCCCGCTGGGGCGCGGTCCCGGGTCCGGGGCGGGCCCTCGCGCGGCACCGGTGCCACCTGTGCTCGTCATGGCCCCGGAGCGGAGGGGCAGGGCCACGATGCCGGTGCAGTGCTCCATGGCGAGCTCGAGGTCGTGAGTGGCCATGATGACGGTGCGGCCCTGGGAGCGCAGGTGCGCGATGAAGGCCATGAGCTCGCGCGTGCAGACCCAGTCCTGGCCGTAGGTGGGCTCGTCCAGAACGATCACCTCGCGCTCCTCACTGATCATAGTGGCCACGGACAGGCGCCGGGCCTGGCCCCCGGAGAGCGTCATGGGGTGCTGGTCGCGGTGCCCGGCGAGGTGGAACTGCTCCATGAGCTGGTCGACCCGCTGCGCCCCGGTGCCTCCCAGCGCGAGCTCCTTGCGCACGCTGGAGGTCACGAACTGGTGCTCGGGGTTCTGGAAGACGTATCCCACCGCGTGACGCCCGCGCCGCACTGGCATGCCGTGCACGGTCGCCCGCACCGAGTGTGAGGGGACCAGGCCGGCCAGGGCCGCGAGGAAGGAGGACTTGCCCGCCCCGTTGGGGCCGATGACGGCCACGAGCTCGCCGCCTCCCAGGCGCATGGACACTGGCGGGCACCGTCCCTCGACCTCCAGGCCGTCCAGATCCACCAGGGCCCGGCCCGGCGCCGGGATCTGGGCGACGGCGGTGGGCTCCTCCTGGCCCCTGGGCCCCTCATCGCCCTCGCGGGCTCCCCCCGCCAGGGCGTCGAGGCGGGCGACCCGCTCCCAGCCCCGCGGCCCGCGCCGGTGGTAGGTGACCTGATCGGGCTCGCAGAAGTGGTCGAGGCCCGGCATGGCGATGCCCGCCTCCTGGCAGGTCAGCGCTCTCGCGCCCGCATCCGGCGCCTGCGGGTCTGGGGCCCCCGGGCGCGCCTGGTCGGCGCATCGGCGGCTCTCGGGCTCGCGCAGGGCCCGGGGCATCCACACCCCGGCCTCCTGGAGCCGGTGGCGACGGGCCAGGAAGGTCTCCCGCGGCGGCCCCAGGGCGATGGTGCGGCCCTGGGCATCCAGCGCCAGGACCTGGTCGACCACCGGCAGGATGGGGTCGAGGTCGTGATCGATGACGACCACCCCGGTTCCCTGCCCCACCATGGCGGTGATGAGGGAGTAGAACTCCTGGCGGCCGTCGGGATCGATGGTGCTGGTGGGCTCATCGAGGATGAGCAGCTCGGGGCGCAGCGCCAGGGCGACGGCCAGGGCCAGGCGCTGGCGCTGGCCGCCCGAGAGGCGCCAGGGGCTGTCCCAGGCGCGCGCGCCCAGTCCCACCAGCGCCAGCGCCTTGCGCACGCGGCCGTCGATCTCCTGGCGCTCCAGGCAGAGGTTCTGCAGGGGGAAGGCGACGTCGTCGTAGACGGTGCGGGTGACGACCGCGGCATCCGGGTTCTGCCCCACGTAGCCGACGTGCTCGGACAGGAAGCCGATGCCGGCCTGGGCCATCTCAGTGCCGGCCAGGCGCAGGCTGCCGGCGTACTGGGAGGGCAGGCTATGGGGGATGAGCCCGCACAGGGCGCGCACCAGAGTGGTCTTGCCGCAGCCGGAGGGCCCGACGATGGCGGTGACCGTGCCGCTGAGGTGGTCCATGGTCACCCCGTCCAGGACCCACCTCCCGGTGCCCAGGTAGTGCACCGAGAGGGCCTCGGCCTGGACCAGGGCCTGCAGGGCGGGGGTGGAGGCGTCAGGCACGGTGATCGATGGCGACGCCCGCCTGGTGGAGCAGGCGGGTCAGCAGGATCGTCAGCCCGCCTCCGGCCAGGGCCGAGCCGACGGAGACCGCCAGCAGGAATGCCGAGGTCCCGACGCCACCAGAGGTTCCCAGCACCGTGATGTAGAGCAGCCCGTTGATGAGGCCGAAGCAGGCGGCGCCGATGAGGTAGGACCACCAGGCCCAGGCGCGGTAGAGCATGAGCGCCAGGGGGATCTCGATGAAGGCACCGCCCAGGAGGTTGCCGATGATGGCACTGGGGCCCGCCGGAGTGGTGAACACGGAGATGATGCCCATGATGAGGGCGGCGATCATGACCGCCCCGGGGCGGCGCACCACGGTGGCGGGCAGGAGGTAGGGCACCACCCACAGCCCCATGATGGAGCAGCCGATGAATAGGGTCCTGGGGTCGGCCACGGCGGCGGGTGCCAGGTAGTTCAGGGGGAGCAGGAGGATCATGCCCACCACTGCCAGGGCTGCGATGGTCATGAGGTTGCGGGTGCCCAGGGCGGAGTCCGCCGGGCCTCTTCGGGCCGATGAGTGCACCGTCCTGCCGTCGGCGGGTGCGGGCACCGCATCCGTGGGGTCCTGTGAGGGCATGAGCCTTCTTCCTCTCCTTGCACGTTCCGTGAGCAGCAGTGCTGATCGGACAAGATCCGCGACGACCATTATTGGTTAGGACAGCCTAAGCATATCCACCCTTCACCGGGGCCCACCAGGGGACCCGGGGCCCTTGCGGTCACCGCAGCACGACTGCAGGGTGCGCGCCGCAGACCATGACGGCAGTCAGACCACAGCAGGACCGGGGAGTCCCGCGCATGGGCGCAGCCGGCACCCCGGCCGGGGCCCGGGCGCCGACGGCCGCGGAGAGCGCATCCACAGCACATTTACTATTACCGATAATCATTATCGTCAAGTCTGCCGCACCCCTCCGCGGTCGGGCCACGGCCCAACCCGATGAGCGCACCCACCACGCCACCACCACTGCCGGACCTGGCGCGCGAGGAGGCGGGGCGCCCGCTGCTTTGGGAGCAGGGGGCCGCGGGGCCGGACCTGGCGCGCGAGGAGGCGGGCCTACCCCGGCGCTCCCAGGCCGCCTCGGCCCACCAGGTCGATCTGGCGCATCTGCTCGGGCCGCAGGGAGCGGACCTTCTCGATGAGGCTCTCGGCCTGGGGGTCCTGCGCCGTCAGGGGGTCGGGCAGATCCACCGGGGTGGTCGGCGGGGAGTCCAGGCGCAGGCCCTCCCAGGTCACGGAGAAGTCGGCGCCCTTGTCCAGGCAGGCCCGGATGAAGGCGCCCCGCAGCTGGGCGCGGGTGGCGGGGGGCGCCTGCTGGGCGCGCTCGCGCTCCCGGGGGGTGCACAGGCGGGCCATGGCGCCCTGGGCCTCCAAGCGCCCGGCCAGCCCCGTCTGCGGGTGCAGGTCGTGGTAGGCCAGGTCGATCCGCGAGCGCAGGGCCTCCAGGGCCTCGCCGCCCAGCCCGCCGTGGCGCTCGCGCTGGGCCCGCAGCAGGCGGCGCTTGATGGCCCAGTCGATCTCGGTCTCGATGCCGCTGGTCTCGCGGCGGCGCAGGGCGGTGATGACCCGCGGGGCCAGGTCGCTCAGGAGGTGCCCGGCGCCCTCCAGGGCGGCGGGCGGGTCGTGGCGCTGCACGAAGTCCAGGAGGCGCTCCAGGAAGGCCTCCTGGATGTCCACGGCGCTGAGGCGGCGCCCATCGAGGGTGCGGGCGGGGACCCGCCCCCAGGAGCTGGTGCCCAGGGAGGCCAGGGTCTCCAGGGGGTCGGCCAGGATGAGGTCGGAGAAGCCCTGCCCGGACTCCAGGGCGTCCAGGAGGGCCAGGGTCAGGGCGGAGCGCAGAGCGGTGGTGGGCTCGGCGATGGTGGTGTCGGCGCAGGTGACGTGGAGGCGGCGCAGGCGGGCGGGGTCGGCGTGGGGCTCATCCCGGGTGTTGATGAGGGCCCGCCGGCCCGTGGTGTCCGCCGAGGTCAGTGCCCGCAGATGGGGGGCACGCGGGGACAGCGCCCAGGACAGGTCCTCGTCCTGCCCATCGGCGCCCGCCGGGCCGGGCCGGCCGTCGGCGGCGGGGCCCGCCAGGGGGGTCCCCGAGCCCACCAGGAGGGGGCGCGTGGCCAGGAAGGAGGCCAGGACCGGCAGGACCGCCTCCTCATCGAGGTCGCGGGGCACGGAGTAGCTCTCGTGGCAGCCGTAGGTGTGGCCGGCGGAGTCGGTGTTGTTGGCCAGCAGGTGGAGGCGGGCGCTCAGGCCGCGGGCCCGCAGCTCCTCCTCGGCGCGGGCGGCCATGGCCGCCAGGATCGCCTTGCCCGCCTGGTCCTGGGCCACCAGGTCGCGCACGGCCAGGCACTCGGCGGTGGCGTACTCGGGGTGGGAGCCGACATCGAGGTAGAGGCGCCCGCCGTTGGGCAGGAAGAGGTTGTTGCTGCGGT
Source organism: Actinomyces bowdenii (assembly GCF_017592395.1). Taxonomy (GTDB): domain Bacteria; phylum Actinomycetota; class Actinomycetes; order Actinomycetales; family Actinomycetaceae; genus Actinomyces; species Actinomyces bowdenii. The sequence goes on along the minus strand of NZ_JAGFOU010000003.1, from coordinate 29,328 downwards.
AGCCCGCCGGCCGGTGGCGGAAGAGCAGGGCGGCGGCGGCCTCGACGTCGGGCGGCTCCGGCCCCTCCCCCCGGGCCCCACCGGTGGGCGCGCACAGGACGGCGAACTCGGTCTCCAGCCCGGTGACCCGGGGGCCAGGGGCGCTCACTGGCCGCCCTTCTGCACGAATCCGCGCACGAACTCCTGGGCGTCGACGGCCAGCACGTCGTCGATCATGTCCAGCACGGATTCCAGGCCCTGGCCGCGGGCGGGGCCGGCCGGGCCGGGCTCCGGGGCGTCGTCGGGGGCGGGGTCCTCATGGCGGATGCGGGAAGGCTGGGCGAACTCACTCATGCGGGGTCTCCTCTGGTGCGTTGTCTGGTGGGTCGTGCGGTGCGCGGCGGCCTGCGCCGCCGGGCCCGCCGTCATGCGCGATCGCGGCCGCCCCGCCCGGGGCCGGGGCCCCGGCGGTGGTGCCGCCGAGCGCATCGCAGTCCTCCCCGGTCAGGGCGGCCAGGACCTCGCGCGCATCGCGGGCCCCCTCGATGCGCTCCCCGACCTGGGCGCAGGTGAAGGCGAGCGGGTCGGTCAGGGGCAGGCGCCGGTGGTGCCGCTCACCGGTCTCCAGCACCATGGAGTGCCAGCCCGCGGCCACGACCTGCGCCTCGAGGGAGCCCACGAGACGGCCGCGCAGCCAGGCCCTGGTGGTGGCGGGAGGCTCGCCCAGGGCCGCGGCGATGCGCTCGGCCCCCAGCTGGGAGCGGGCCCGGGATCCGGCGGGGACGCGCTCGGCCAGGGGCCGCCCGAGCTCGGACCACGACAGGTCCACGGCGTGCAGGACGGCATGGCCGTGCTCACCGGGGTGGCGGGCGGCGGTGGCGGTGATGAGCTGCTCCTTGGCCACCCACTCCAGGTGCCCCGCGGCGCCGGCATCACCGTCGCGCCGGGCGCGCAGCGCTGTGAGGGAGGCCTCCCAGAAGGCCAGGATCGCCCCGGTCTCCCGGCCCTGGGCGTCCAGGCCGTCGGCCAGGGCGCCCAGGTCGGGGCTCAGGGGGTCGCCGGTGGGCCGGGGCGGCTCGATCCCGCGGCGCTCCAGATGGTCGCGGACCCGGTTGAGGTAGGCCTCCAGGATCTCCAGGGGGCTGATGCGCCCGCCGTCGGCCAGCTCCAGGGTTCCGGCCAGGGCGGTGTCGCGCGAGACGGCCCGGGCGCCGGCCACGGGATCGGCCAGCTCCAGGGCGCGCCAGGCCTCGGACGGGCCCCCGCCCAGGGCCTGGAGCACCAGGGAGGTCATGCCGAGCTTGAGCCAGGCGATGGTGTCGAAGGTGTTGGCGTCCCCGACGATGACGTGCAGGCGCCGCCACCTGGCGGGGTCGGCGTGGGGCTCGTCGCGGGTGTTGACCAGGGGCCGGTCCACGGTGGTGCCCAGGCCCACGACGCGCTCGATGTAGTCGGCGCGCTGGCAGATCTGGAACTCGGCGTTGTCGCTGATGACGCCGGTGCCCACACGGCCCGAGCCCACCAGGAGGGGGCGCGCCACGAGGTAGGGCACCAGGGCGGCCACCAGGTCCTCGAAGGCGATGGCGCGGGGCACGAGGTAGTTCTCGTGGGTTCCGTAGGTGGCGCCCTTGCCGTCGATGTTGTTCTTGAACAGGCGGGCCTGCGTGCCCCGGGATCGCAGCAGCGCGGCGGCGCGGGTGAGCAGCAGCTCCCCGGCGCGGTCGGCCAGGACGGCCTGGGCGGGGCCGGTGCACTCGGGGGTGGCGTACTCGGGGTGCCCGTGGTCGACGTAGAGGCGCCCGCCGTCGGGCAGGCAGGTGGCGGTGCCGCGCTGCCAGGCCTCCTCCTGGGCGGTCAGGCGCACGACGGCGCTGGTGCGGGTGCGCCCGGGCACGGGCCCCTCCACCGAGGCGCCGGTGTCGGTGAGCAGGGAGGGGTCGACGGCGGAGCGGTCGACCTCGAAGCCGCGGGCGTCGCGCAGCGGGTACTCCCCGGAGTAGTCCCAGCGCACGCCCTCGGCCCGGCCCTCGGCGCGCGCCGCCTCCAGGCAGGCGGTCACCACCTCCTCAGCGGTGGCGCCCAGGATGCCGTACTCGGTCTCCAATCCCATGACGCCCATGCCCGCCACGCCTCCCACGGCCCCGCCGGCCCGCTGCGCGCCCGCGCCCTCCACGTGCACCTGCTCCATCTCCATCGCGGCTCACTCCTGGCGGGATCGGTGCAGGACGCGCATGGAGACCACGGGGGCGCCGCGCCGCCCGGAGACCCGCGCCCAGTCATCGGGGTGGACGGTGGCGGGCAGGCCCTCGTTCTCGGCGATCTCCTCGCTGACGGCCCGCTCCAGGTGCTCGGGCCGCAGGCCGCGCCTGCCGTGGGCCACCAGGTCCTTGACCGCCGCCTTCTTGGCCCGGTCCACGATGTTGGCGAGCATGGCCCCCGAGACCAGGTCGGCGGCGTGGAGGATCTCGATCTGGCCGTCGGCGTGGGTCAGCTCGACCATCTCGGTGCGCTCGCTGCGGGTGTAGAGCCGCTCGACCACGCGCCCGATGAGGGCCTCCACCGCCTGGGGGCGGCCGCCCGAGTCCTCCACCAGCGCCTCGTCCAGGGGCAGGTCGGCGGTGAGGTAGGCGGCCAGGATCTCGGCGGCCCCGGCGGCGTCGGGGCGCCCGATGTGGATCTTGACGTCCAGGCGGCCGGGTCGCAGGATCGCGGGGTCGATCATGTCCTCGCGGTTGGTGGCGCCGATGACCACCACGTTGTCGAGCTCATCGACCCCGTCGATCTCGGCGAGCATCTGGGGCACCACGGTGGTCTCGACGTCCGAGGAGCGCCCCGAGCCGCGGGTGCGGAACAGGGAGTCCATCTCGTCGAAGAAGACGACGACGGGAACGCCGGTGGCGGCCTTCTCCCGGGCGCGGGCGAAGATGACGCGGATGCGCCGCTCGGTCTCCCCCACGTACTTGTCCAGCAGCTGGGGGCCCTTGATGTTGAGGAAGTAGGCCTCCCCCCGGCCCCCGCCGCCCAGGGAGGCGGCCACGGCCTTGGCGATGAGGGTCTTGCCGCAGCCCGGGGGGCCGTAGAGGAGCACCCCGCGCGGGGGCGCGAGCCGGTGCTCCCGGTAGAGGCCGGGGTGGAGGAAGGGCAGCTCGACGGCGTCGCGGATGAGCTCGATCTGGGAGCCCAGTCCCCCGATGTCGCCGTAGCCGACGTCGGGCACCTCCTCCAGGACCAGCTCCTCGACCTCGGAGCGCACCACCGGGCGCAGGGCCATGCGCACGGCCAGGTCGGCCACCAGGGCGTCCCCCACCCGGGGACGGTGGGCCGCCAGCGCGCCGGACAGGGCCAGGACCTGCTCCTCGTCGTGGCGGGCCAGGACGAGCACGGTGCCGTCGTCGTAGGTCTCCTTGACCGTGACGACCTCCCCGAAGCGCGGGGCCCGGGCGCGGGTGGTGATGACCAGGTGCTCGTTGAGGACGACGTCGGCGCCCGGCTCCAGGGCGGAGGCCACCACGGCCGGACCGATGCCCACGCGGTGGCGGCGCCCGGCGATGGACACGTCGGCGGTGCGCTCGGTGGCGTCGACGGCCAGGACGGTGGCGTGGGCCAGGGGCGGGCGCTGGAGGGCCTCGATGTCCTCGTGGAGGGCGGCCAGCTCGGTGCGGGCGGCGCGCAGGGCATTGGCCAGGTGGGTGTTCTTGCGGGTCAGGACCCCGGCGTGCTCGCTCAGCTCGCGCAGGCGCTGGGAGACCTGGTCGGCGGGCCCGGCGCTCCGGCCCGAGTGGCCGGAGGACTCCACGGGCGGGGGCTCCGATGACCGCCCGGATGGGTCCGCAGATGGGTCCTCCACTGGGTTCGGGATCATGCCTGCCATGGTGTCCGCTCGTCTCCTGCCCGCGGGGTCCTCCTCGATCCCGCTGTGGTACGAGTGTACCAAGAGGCGCGGCCGGGGCACCCGCGCCGGGGCACTGCGCAGGCGGCGGCTCGGGCGGCGGCGCCCAGCGCCCCAGCGCGGCGGGCGGTGCCTCCGCCGACCTCACAGCGGGCCGTGTCGAGGCCCGCGCACCGGACGTGACAGAATCACGCCCATGTCTGAGACCTCCTCCTCCGAGCGGACCTCCCGCCACCTGCCCTCCGAGCTCCACAGCCCGCGCGTGCCGGACAGGGTCAGCGCCGATGGGCTGGAGGAGGCCTGGGGCCAGCACTGGGAGGAGGCCGGAACCTACGCCTTCGACCGCGGTGCCCAGCGCTCCGAGGTCTTCTCCATCGACACCCCTCCCCCCACCGTCTCGGGCTCCCTGCACGTGGGGCACGTCTTCTCCTACACCCACACCGACACCGTGGCGCGCTTCCAGCGCATGCGCGGCAAGGCGGTGTTCTACCCCATGGGCTGGGACGACAACGGCCTGCCCACCGAGCGCCGGGTCCAGAACTACTTCGGGGTGCGCTGCGACCCCTCCCTGCCCTACGAGCCCGGTTTCACCCCGCCCCATGAGGGTGGCGAGGGCAAGTCCATCAAGGCCAGGGACCAGGTGCCGGTCTCGCGCAGGAACTTCGTCGAGCTGTGCGAGCGCCTGACCCTAGAGGACGAGAAGCTCTTCGAGGCCCTGTGGCGGCGCCTGGGCCTGAGCGTGGACTGGTCGCACACCTACCAGACCATCGGCGAGCGGGCCCGCCAGGTGGCCCAGGCCGCCTTCCTGCGCAACCTGGCCCGCGGCGAGGCCTACCAGGCCGCGGCACCCGGCCTGTGGGACGTGACCTTCCAGACCGCCGTGGCCCAGGCCGAGCTGGAGTCCCGTGAGTACCCGGGCTTCTACCACCGCCTGGCCTTCCACCTCGTCGATGCCGAGGCCGCCCAGCGCGCCGCCGCGGCCGGGGCCCCGGTGGAGCAGGGCCCCGGCGGCACCCATGACGTGTGCATCGAGACCACCCGCCCCGAGCTGCTGGCCGCCTGCGTGGCCCTGGTGGCCCACCCCGACGACGAGCGCTACCAGCCCCTGTTCGGCACCACGGTGGCCTCCCCCGTCTTCGGCGTCGAGGTCCCGGTCCTGGCCCACCCCGCCGCGGAGCGGGACAAGGGCGCGGGCATCGCCATGTGCTGCACCTTCGGCGACACCACCGACATCGACTGGTGGCGGGACCTGGGCCTGCCGCTGCGCGCCATCCTGCGCAAGGACGGGCGCATCGAGACCGAGACCCCCGAGTGGATCACCTCCGAGGCCGGGCGCGCCGCCTACGCGGCCATGGCGGGCAAGACCGCCTTCTCCGCCCGAGAGGCCCTGGTGGCCGAGCTGACGGCCAGCGGGGAGCTGCGCGGGGAGCCGGTGAGGACCGTGCGCCAGACGAACTTCTTCGAGAAGGGCGACAAGCCCCTGGAGATCGTCACCTCCCGCCAGTGGTACATCCGCAACGGCGGCAGGCAGTGGACCAACCCGGCCTCGGGCAAGGACCTGGCCGCCGAGCTGCTGGAGCGCGGGCAGGAGCTGGACTTCCACCCCGACTTCATGCGGGTGCGCTACGAGAACTGGGTGGGGGGCCTGAACAACGACTGGCTCATCTCCCGCCAGCGCTTCTTCGGCGTGCCCTTCCCCGTGTGGTACCGCGTGGGGGCCGACGGCGAGGTCGACCACGACGCCATCATCACCCCCGATGAGGCCGACCTGCCCGTCGACCCCTCCTCCGACGTCCCCGCGGGCTACACCGAGGACCAGCGCGGCGAGCCGGGCGGGTTCGTCGGCGAGCTCGACATCATGGACACCTGGGCCACCTCCTCCCTGACCCCCCAGCTGGCCTCGGGCTGGCTGGGCGACGAGGACCTGTTCGCCCGGGTCTACCCCATGGACCTGCGCCCCCAGGGCCAGGACATCATCCGCACCTGGCTGTTCTCCTCGGTGGTCCGCGCCGACCTGGAATTCGGCTCCCTGCCGTGGCGGCATGCGGGCATCTCCGGGTGGATCCTGGACCCCGACCGCAAGAAGATGAGCAAGTCCAAGGGCAATGTGGTCACCCCCATGGGCCTGCTGGAGAAGTACGGCTCCGACGCGGTGCGCTACTGGGCGGCCTCGGCCCGCCTGGGCATGGACGCCGCCTTCGAGGAGACCCAGATCAAGATCGGCCGCCGCCTGGCCATCAAGATCCTCAACGCCTCCAAGTTCGCCCTGTCCATGGGCATCCCGTGGGACGCCGATGAGGAGGCGCTGGCCGCGGTTCCGGCCCCGAGCCTGGATGCCTCCCAGGTGAGCGAGCCGATCGACCGGGCGGTGCTGGCGGCCCTGGCCGAGGTGGTCGAGACGGCCACGGCCGCCTTCGAGGACTTCGGGCACGCCCGCGCCCTGGAGGTGGCCGAGTCCTTCTTCTGGACCTTCTGCGATGACTACATCGAGCTGGTCAAGGACCGCGCCAATGACCTGGGGGGAGAGCATGGGGCCGGTGCGGTGCGCAGCGCCCGCACCACGCTGGCCATCGCGGTGGACACCTTCGTGCGGCTCTTCGCCCCCTTCCTGCCCTTCGCCACCGAGGAGGTGTGGAGCTGGTACCGCACCGGCTCGGTGCACCGCGCCGCCTGGCCCGGGGCCGAGGCCCTGCGCCGGGCCGCGGCCGGTGCCGACCCCGCCCTGGTGGCCCAGGCGGGCGCGGCCCTGGCGGCGCTGCGCAAGGTGAAGTCCGAGGCCAAGACCAGCCAGAGGACGCCGATCCTCTCGGTGGCCCTGGCGGCGGAGCCCGAGCATGCCCGGGCCATCGAGGCCGTGCGCACGGACCTGGTCGAGGCCGCCAAGGTCACCGGTCCCTTCACCGTCGAGACCGCTCCGGCCCCCGAGGCGGGCGCGGACGGCGGTACGGCCGAGAGCGCCCCCGTGACCGTGACCGCCGTCGAGCTGGGCCAGGCCCCCGCCAAGAAGTAGAGGGCCCCGCGCCCGCGGTTCTCCCCTTCTGGACGCGGATTCGCCCATCCTCAGGGGGCGGATCCGCGTCCAGAGGGGGAAGACCGCGGTTGGGATGGACGCGGCCTCAGGCCGGCGGCGCCGTCGAGCCCCGGTCGATGAGGCGCGAGGGAATGAGGACCCGCCGCGCCACCGTCTCGCCGCGCGCATGGTGCAGCAGCAGCTCGCCGGCGGTGCGCCCCATCGCCTCACGGTCCACACTGCACTCGCTGAAGGCCGCATCCGGGCGGCCCCGGTACTCGGTGACCCCCAGGGCGATGACGGACAGGTCCTGGGGGATGCGCAGCCCGTAGGCGCGCGTGGCGCAGGCCAGGCCGATGACCGCCACGGGATTGTTGGCCACCACGGCGGTGCAGTCCTCCACCAGTCCCCCGCGCCCCACCAGGTCCGCCCCTACCAGGGCGCTGTCCGGCTCGCTCCGGATCACCGCCTCCATACCCAGCCGGCAGACCGACCGCCTCAGCCCGCGGATCGCCGCATGGTAGGCGTTGGCGTCCCGCCCGCCCACGCGGCGCATGAGTCCCAGGATCCGCCGGTGGCCCAGGGCCCTGAGGTGCTCCAGGGCGCACAGCGCCATCTGGTCGAAGTCCGCGTCGATGGACGGCGCCCCGCCGGCCACCCCGGAGGTCCCGATCATCACCGTGGGCAGACCGGCCTCGCGCAGGAGCCGCTCCCTGAGGTCGCGGCGCACCACATCCATGAGGATCGCCCCATCCACCGACTGGGAGCGCACCATGGTGTCCAGCTCGGTGGCCACCGCCCCCGAGCTGAGCACCGGCAGGACCACCTGGATGCCCCTGCTCTCCAGGGCCGCGCGCGCCCCATCCACGTAGTCCAGGTCATTGGCGTCGATGGTCGTGCGCTGCCTGCGGAACAGCACTCCGACCGACCGCATCCCCCGGGAGGCCAGGGAGCGGGCCGCGGTGTTGGGCAGGTAGCCCAGCTCCTCCACGGCCCGCAGCACCCGCTCCCGGGTCGCGGCAGTGGTGGAGCGCTGCCCGGTGAGCACGTAGGTGACGGTGGAGGGCGAGACCCCGGCCAGCCGGGCGACCTCAGCGCGCGTCGCGGCCATCGCCGTCCTCCTGCTCCGCCCCAGTCCGCACCGCTGCGCCGATCCTCAGCGGGTGGGGCCGTTGGAGTCCTGCGGCTCCCGGCTCCCGCCGGTGCCCTGGTCCTGCCCCGTGAGGGCCGGCGCCTCGGCCCGCCACCAGCAGCAGCCGTTGGCGGGCACGACGACGCCGTCGCTCCGCTGCCCCGCGGGGCCGCCCCGGGCCTCATCGCCCGCCGCCCAGGAGGCCAGGAGCAGCCTGCCGGGCTCGCGGTGGTGGTAGTCGGTGCCGGTGGTGTTGAGCACGATGGTCACCCCCCGGTTGCGCAGCGCCAGCACTCCCGGAGGGGTGCTCAGCCACTGGCATCCTCCCCGCCCCAGGCCCAGCTCCCGTCTGAGGGCCAGGCACCGGCGGTAGAGCGCCAGTGTGAAGCCGGGGTCCTGCTCCTGGGCCGGCGGGCTGTAGGCGCCCCACCCCTGGGGCTGGGGCAGCCAGGTGCGGCCGGTGCTGTTGAAGCCGTAGGACTCGCCACCCGGGCTCCAGGGCAGGGGGACGCGGCAGCCGTCGCGCCCCCGCACGGAGCCCCCGGTGCGCTCCCAGGTGGGGTCCTGGCGCGCCTCGTCCGCCAAGGTGGTGTGCTCGGGAAGGCCCAGCTCCTCGCCCTGGTAGAGGTAGGCGCTGCCCGGCAGGCCCAGCATGAGCAGGCAGGCCGCGCGCGCCCGGGCCAGGCCCAGGGCGGCATCGGGCTGGGGGTCGCCCGGGCCGATGCCCGCATCGGTCCCGGTCCCCGGCGGGTAGCCGAAGCGGGTGGTGTGGCGCACGACGTCGTGGTTGGACAGCACCCAGGTGGTCGGGGCTCCCACGGCGCCGTTGGCCGCCAGGGAGGCGTCAATGACCCGGCGGATCTCGGCCGCCTGCCACCCGGCCCGCAGGAAGGCGAAGTTGAAGGCCTGGCCCATCTCGTCGGGGCGCACGTAGAGGGCGGACTCCTCCTCCGGCTCCACCCAGGCCTCGGCCACGAGCAGCAGGTCGGGCCCCAGCCCGTCCAGGACGCGGCGCCACTCGCGGTAGATCTCGTGAACCCCCGGCTGGTTGAAGGCAGGCCCGGTATCGGGGCGCTTCTCGACGGCGCCGCCCTGCGCCGCCCCGGCCACGTTCCAGCGGTCGGGGCCCAGCTCGTCGTCGGGCAGGCCCGGGGCCTTGGCCAGGCCATGGGCCACGTCGACCCGGAAGCCGTCGACTCCGCGCGCCACCCAGAAGCGCAGGACGTCGCGGAAGTGGGCACGGACCTCCTCGTTGTCCCAGTTGAAGTCCGGCTGCTCGGCGGCGAAGAGGTGGAGGTACCACCACCCGCGGTCGCACTCCTGACCGGTCAGGGGCTCGACCGCCTGCCAGGCTGGCCCGCCGAACAGGGAGCCCCAGTTGTTGGGCGCGGCCCGCGGGCTGTGGCGGAAGATGTAGCGCTCGCGCTCGGGCGAGCCGGGCCCCGCCGCCAGGGCCCGGCGGAACCAGGGGTGGTCCCAGGAGCTGTGGTTGGGGACCAGGTCGATGATGACCCTCAGGCCCGCGGCGTGCAGGTCGCCCACCAGGGCGTCGAAGTCCTCCAGGGTGCCGTACTCCGGGGCGACGCCGCAGTAGTCCGAGACGTCGTAGCCGGCGTCGACCTGCGGGGAGGGGTAGAACGGGGAGAGCCAGACGGCGTCCACGCCCAGGGCCGCCAAGTGGTCCACGTGCCGGCGGATGCCGGGCAGGTCGCCCAGGCCGTCGCCGTCGGAGTCGGCGAAGGAGCGCGGGTAGACCTGGTAGATGACGGCGTCGCGCCACCAGGCGCCGGCATCGGCACGATCAGGGGCATCGAGGTGGGGCATGGCGGGCTCCAGGGGGCGAGGGGCAGCGGGCACCGGCGGGCCGCCAGGGGCCGCCGATCACCGGCGAGGATGGATCGGACAGGCATCGGCCTGAGCCGCCCGCAGTGAGGCGGGCCTCGGGCGGCTCAGGCCGACGAGCCGGTCGTGACTGTGAGAGAACGGGCCGGGGCTACTTCACGCCCCCGGCGGCCAGTCCGGCCACGATGCGGCGCTGGAAGAACAGCACCATGAGGACCAGTGGCAGGGTCATCACCACTCCAGCAGCCATCTGCGAGCCGAAGGGGGTGTTGAACTGCGTGGCCCCGGTGAACTTGGCCAGCAGCACTGTCGCGGGCTGCATCGCGGGGTTCTTGATCATCGTCACGGCCACGAGGAACTCATTCCACGCACCGATGAAGATGATGATCGCCGTGGTGAAGATACCGGGGGCGGCCAGCGGCAGGATGACCTTGCGGAAGGCCTGCCCCGGGGTGCACCCGTCCACCATGGCGGCCTGCTCCAGCTCCTGGGGCATCTGGCGGAAGAAGCTCGTGAGGTTCCACACCGCCAGGGGCAGGGAGAAGGACAGGTCCGGGATGATCATCGCCTGGTAGGTGTCCACCCAGCCCCAGTTGGAGAAGTTCTTCAGCAGGGGCACGATGATGGCCACCAGGGGGAACATCGAGGTGGCGATGATGAGCATGAGCAGCATGCCCTTGCCCCGGAAGTCCAGCCGCGCCAGGGCGTAGGAGGTGAAGGTGGCGACCGCCAGGGCGATGATCGTCACCGCCACCGAGACGATGAGGGAGTTGACCAGGCCGGAGACGAAGTTGTTCTTCGCCGAGAAGACCGCCTCGTAGTTCTCCAGCGACGGGTTGGCCGGCCACCAGCTGTTGTCGAAGATCTCGGAGTCCGGGCGCAGGGAGGAGACCAGCATCCAGTAGAAGGGCGCCAGGCAGTAGATGACGATGAGCCCGATGCCCAGGGTGGAGAAGACCTGGCCCCAGATGTGGCGCTTGAAGCGGTACTCCGCGGGCTTATCCGCCTTCGAGGAGGCGGGAGCTGCTGCGACTGGGGTGCTCATGACTGACTCCTGTTCGCTCCCTGGGCCACGGGCGCGTCAGCGGGACGGCGGCGCTTGGGAAGGAAGGCGGTGACGGGGAGCTTGGCGCCCTTGCGCGGCCTGCGCTCGGTGGAGGCGCCCAGGTCGGCTCCCAGGATCTTGACGAAGGCGAAGGCGATGATGAAGACGTAGAGGAAGAGGATGAGCGCATAGGCCGCGGCACTGCCGTAGCGGGTATTGGAGGCCTCATCCTGGACCAGCATGGACATCGTCTCCACCGAGGCCTTGCGCGGCCCGATGAGGATGTAGGGCAGGTCGAACATGCGCAGGGCGTCCAGGGCGCGGAAGAGGACCGCCACCACCAGGGCCGGCTTGACCAGGGGCAGGGTGATGGCCGTGAAGCGCCTCCAGGCGTTGGCGCCATCGATCTTGGCGGCCTCGTAGACCTCATCGGGGATGACCTGGAGCCCGGCCAGGGTCAGCAGGCCGATATACGGCGCGGTCTTCCACACATCGGCGATGATGATCGCCCACTTGGCGCCCCAGTTCCCCGAGGCCCACATGATGTGCTGACCCAGGATCGCGTTGGCCACGCCGTTCTGGTTGAAGATCCAGCCCCACAGGATGGCCGAGACGGCCGTGGGGATGGCCCAGGGCACCAGGATGGAGGCGCGCACGATCCCGCGGCCCCTCATGGCGCGGTGCATGATGAGGGCCATGGCGACCCCCAGGATCGTCTCCAGCAGGACGGTGACCACGCCGAAGAGCGTGGTGTTGAACATGGCGGTCCAGAAGCGGCCGCCCGCCTCGGTGAAGATCTTGGTGTAGTTCTCCAGTCCGATAAAGGGCTCGCCCTCGGTGTAGAAGCCGGTCTCGGGGTCGAGCCCGGGCTTGCCGTACAGGGACTGGATGAGGGACTGGATGATGGGGATGACGATGACGACGGTGAGGACCAGCACGGTGGGGGCGATGAGGATCATCGCCAGCCGCGACTGGGCCTTGGCTCCTTTGGAGCGGTGGTGCGGATCGGCCGCCTGGGCCGGCGTATGGGTGGTCATGGGTGTCCTTCGCGTGCCGTCCCCGCTTGCGCGGGCCGGGGCGGCGTCCTGGCGCCCCCGCAGGCCGCTGGTGCCGGTGCTCTGACCAGCACCAGCGGCGTGCGCGTGGTGGGCGCGGGCCTGCCGCCCCGCACTATCTGGGTCTGCTGACAGCTCGGCTCGAGATCAGCTCTCGATGCCCTGGAGAGTGGTCTCCATGGCCTTGATGGCATCCTCGGCGGTGGTCTCCCCCTTGATCGCCGGGTAGGTGGCGTCCTGGATGCCCGCGGTGACATCCCCGTACTGCACGGCGTGGGGGCGGCCCTTGGCCTTGTCCAGGGATTCCTTGAGGATCGGCAGGTAGGGGAACTTCTCGAGCATCTCGGCGTCCTCGTACAGGGAGCCGAGGATGGGGGCCAGGGTCTGGGTGTCCAGGGCGTAGCGCTCGGACTCCTCATTGGTGAACCACTTGACGAACTTCAGGGCGGTGGCCTTGTTCTTGCAGTTGGCGGTGATGCCGCAGTTGTGTCCGCCCAGGGTGGGCACGAAGTCCTTGCCGTCGATGCTGGGCAGGGCGGCGACGCCGAACTTGTCCGTCCCCAGGTTCTCCAGGTTGTTGGCGTACTGGTAGGGCCACTGGCGGTAGAAGAGGACCTTGCCCGACTCGAAGGCGTTGCGCCCGTCCTCCTCCTTCCACTCCAGGGCCTCCTTGGGGATGTAGCCGTCCTTGAAGCCGTTGACGGCGTTGTTCATCCCGGCGATGCTCTCGGGGGAGTTGAGCAGGAGCTTGCCCTGCTCGTCGTAGAAGGCCCCGCCCGCGGTGTGGATGAACTCCGAGATGTTGCAGGTCAGGCCCTCGTACTTGGCCCACTGCCCGCCGAAGCCGCCGATGGACTCGTAGCCCTCCAACTTGCGCACGGCGTCGACGGCGGCCTTGACCTCATCCCAGGTGGTGGGGACCTTCGCGCCGGCCTGCTCCAGCAGGTCCTTGCGGTAGAACATGATGGGGGCGTCGGTGGCGAAGGGCATGGCGTAGAACTTCTCGCGGTACACCCCCGTGTCCCACACCGCCTGGATGATGTCGTCGTTCTTCAGCTCATCGGCCGGCAACTCGACGATCCACTGGTTGGCGGCGAACTCCGAGACCCAGATGTTGTCCACGGAGATGACGTCGTAGGTGCTGGAGCCGGTCTGGGCGTTGTTGATGAACTCGCTGCGCTGCTGGTCGGCCTCGGCCGACAGCTCGATGAGCGTGACCTCCTCATCGGGGTAGAGCTTGTTCCACTCATCGATGCGCTCCTGGACCTTGCCCCCGGAGTTGTCCTTGCCCTGCACCCAGGTGATGGGGCCGGTCCCCTCGAAGGCGACGGGACCGCCGGAGGAGCCGGAGCTCTCCTTGGAGCAGGCGGCCGCGCAGGCCAGGGCGATCGCCAGGGTCGAGCCCTGCATGAACCGGCGACGGGGAAGGTGAGCCATGTGTTTCCTCCTTGAAACTCCCGCGGGCGGGAACAGCAGACCGCCGCCCCGTCCCCAGTCGACGCGCGTCGACTGTGTGTCGGACAACACGTTACCGCGGAGTGATGGCATGGTCAATTCCACACGCTGTCCACTGCCGGCCACCGACGAGGGCCCCCGCCCCCGGTCCGGGCCCAGGGCCGATCGCCCCCGACCGGCCCTCCCATCCGCCGTCCGCCCGCCACGCCCCCGGCGCCTCCCCGCACGGGGCCCACCACCCGGGAGCACTGACGTGAAATCCTTCACACCATTGCCGCGCTTCTGTGTCCCCGGGGCAGCCTGACCGCCCGCCCTCCCCTGCAAGAATGACCGGGTGAGCACCCGCACCGACGCCACCCCCGAGGCCACCGCGAGGCCGTCCCTGTACCCGGCCGCCGTCGTCGACGGGGTCTCGGCCACTGAGATCCCCTTCGCCCCCGAGGCGCACTGGACCGTGCCCTGGATGCTGGCCCAGCGCATCGCCCGCAGCGGCGAGGCGCCCCTGGTGGCGCGCAAGTCGGCCGTGACCGGCGCCTGGCAGGAGGTCTCGGCGCGCAGCTTCGGCCAGGAGGTGGTGCGCGTGGCCGCGGGCCTCATCGGGCGCGGCCTCCAGGCGGGCGACACCGTGGGCATCATGGCCCATACCTCCTACGACTGGTTCCTGCTGGACATGGCCGTGGCCCGCGCCGGCCTGGTCTCGGTGCCCATCTACGAGACCAGCTCGGCCGAGCAGATCGAGTGGATCCTCACCGATGCGCAGGTGCGCATGGTCATCACCGAGACCGGGGCCCTGGCCGAGCTCGTGCGCAGCGCCGCGCAGCGCGCGGGCCAGGAGGTCGATGCCCTGGCGCTGGACTCCGACGCCATCACCGTGCTCATCGAGGCCGGCCGCGACATCACCGCGGCCCAGGTCGAGGAGCGCACCGAGGCGCTGCACGTCGATGACCTGTACTCGATCATCTACACCTCCGGGACCACCGGGCGCCCCAAGGGCGTGGAGCTCACCCACCGCAACGCGGTGGGCATCCCCTACCACGGGGTGCGCTACCTGCCCGGGGTCCTGGAGGGCCCCCACGTGCGCCTGCTGCTCTTCCTGCCCCTGGCCCACGTCTACGCGCGCTGCCTCCAGCTGCTCTCCCTGGCCGGGGACGGGGTCCTGGGGCACACCCCGGACGTCAAGTCGCTCCTGGCCGACCTCGACTCCTTCGGCCCCACCTATGTGCTGGCCGTCCCCCGGGTGCTGGAGAAGATCTACAACGCCGCCGACGCCAAGGCCGGCAGCGGCGCCCGGCTCAAGCTCTTCCGCTGGGCCGCGAAGGTGGGCATCGAGTACTCCCGGGCGCTGGACACCCCCGAGGGCCCCTCGCGCTCCCTGCGCAGCGCCCACCGCGTCGCCGACCGCCTCGTCTTCCGCAAGATCCGTGCGCTGCTGGGCCCCCACGCGCGCTGCATCATCTCCGGCGGCGGCCCCCTGGGCATGCGCCTGGGGCACTTCTACCGCGGCATGGGCCTGATGATCCTGGAGGGCTACGGCCTGACCGAGACCATCGGCCCGGTCTCGGTCAACCCCGACTGGCTCAACAAGATCGGCACCGTGGGCCCGCCCGTGTGCGGCAATGAGATCCGCATCGGTCAGGACGGCGAGATCCAGGTCCGCGGCCTGGGCGTCTTCTCCGGCTACCACAACAACCCCCAGGCCAATGCCGAGGCCTTCACCCCCGACGGGTGGTTCCGCACCGGCGACATCGGCTCCCTGGACGCCGACGGCTATGTGAGCATCACCGGGCGCAAGAAGGAGCTCATCATCACCGCCGGCGGCAAGAACGTGGCGCCCAGCATCCTGGAGGACCGCCTGCGCGGCCACCCGCTGGTCAGCCAGGTCGTCGTCCTGGGCGACGGCGAGCCCTTCATCTCCGCCCTCATCACACTGGACCGCGAGATGCTGCCCCAGTGGCTGCGCAACCACGGGCTGCCCGAGATGGGGGTGGTCGAGGCCTCCACCCACCCCCAGGTGCTGGCGGCCCTGGACCGGGCGGTGGCGCGCACCAACCGCGCCGTCTCCCGCGCCGAGTCCATCCGCTCCTACCGGGTGCTGACCACCGACTTCACCGAGGCCAACGGCCTGCTCACCCCATCCCTCAAGGTCAAGCGGGCCGAGGTCATGCGGGCCCACGCCCAGACGATCGCCGAGATCTACAGCGGCTCCAGGAAGGGCCCCGTCGACTCCTGACCTCCGGCCCCGGCCCTCCCCTTCCAGGAGGAAGCGCCGGGGCAGTGGGTGCGCGGCCTGCGGCACTGGTGCGGACGCGACCTGATCGC
Source organism: Actinomyces bowdenii (assembly GCF_017592395.1). GTDB lineage: Bacteria > Actinomycetota > Actinomycetes > Actinomycetales > Actinomycetaceae > Actinomyces > Actinomyces bowdenii. The sequence continues at coordinate 13,602 of NZ_JAGFOU010000003.1, read as the reverse complement.
CGGGCCCCACAGGAACCGCCCTGCACCGCGGAGCGCACGCGCGCCCGCGGCTCCACCCACCGGACGCCGTCAGCGCACCTCCATGACGCGCCGCAGGAGGCGGCATACTTGCCCCATGCCCGACCGCACCTCCCCCCGGCCCTCCGAGCCCGGCACCGCCCAGTCCACGCAGGCCCGGGAGTTCTCCACCCGCCTGGCCCTGCCCGTCCACTCGGGCATGACCGCCCCCTGGGCGCTGGCAGAGCGCGAGCGCAGCAACCCCGACGGGGTCCTCATGGCCCGCAAGGCCTCCCTGGGGCGCAGCTGGCGCGAGGTCAGCGCCCGGGCCTTCCGCGCCCAGGTCCGCGAGGTCGCCGCGGGCCTGGTGGCCAAGGGGCTCCAGGCCGGCCAGGCCGTGGGCATCATGGCCCACACCTCCTATGAGTGGACCCTCATGGACTTCGCCGCCTGGGAGGCGGGGCTCGTCGTCGTCCCCATCTACGAGACCTCCTCCGCCGACCAGGCCCACTGGATCCTCACCAACTCGTCCGTGCGCCTGGTACTGGTGGAGAACGAGGCCATGGAGACCATGGTGGACTCCCTGCGCCTGAGTGACCCCGAGCTCGCCGACCTCCAGGTGCTGTGCCTGGAGCGCGAGGCGGTCCTGGAGCTGACCAAGGCCGGCAAGGGTGTCGACCCCGCCGAGCTGGACCGCCGCACGGCGGCCCTGACCTCCTCGACGACCGCCACGATCGTCTACACCTCGGGCACCACCGGCCGCCCCAAGGGGGCCGAGCTCAGCCACGGCAATCTGGTCCAGCTGTGCGTCAATGTGTGCGAGCACGTCCCCGAGGTCCTCAAGGCGCCGGAGGTGCGCATCCTGCTCTTCCTGCCCCTGGCCCATGTGCTGGGGCGCTTCATCGAGATCGCGATCGTGTGCTCCGCCTCCGGGGTGCTGGGGCATGTGCCCGATGTGCGGAACCTGGTGACCGACCTGGAGTCCTTCCGCCCCACCGCGGTCCTGGCCGTGCCCCGCGTCTTCGAGAAGATCTACAACGCCGCCGATGCCCGGGCCACCGGCACGCGGCAGAAGGCCTTCCGCATGGCCGCCAAGACGGCCATCGCCTACTCCCGCGCCCTGGACACCCCCGAGGGCCCCTCGCGGGGCCTGCGTGCCCAGCGCGCGGCCTTCGACCGCCTGGTCTTCAGCAGGCTGCGCGCGATCCTGGGCGGGCGGGTCTCCTACGTCATCTCCGGCGGCGGGCCCCTGGGCGAGCGCCTGGGGCACTTCTACCGGGGGGCGGGGGTCAGCGTCCTGGAGGGCTACGGCCTGACAGAGACGATGGGCCCGTGCACCGTCAACCTGCCCGGCGCCACCCGCATCGGCACTGTCGGCCTGCCCCTGCCGGGGTGCTCGGTGCGCCTGGCCGATGACGGCGAGGTCCTGGTCAAGGGCATCGGCACCTTCAGCGGATACCACCAGGCGCCTGAGGAGACCCGGGCCGCCTTCACCGAGGACGGGTGGCTGCGCACCGGGGATCTGGGATCGTTCGAGGCCGGCGGCTTCCTGCGGATCACGGGCCGCAAGAAGGAGATCATCGTCACCGCCAATGGCAAGAATGTGGCCCCGGCCCCCCTGGAGGACCGGCTGCGGGGCCACCCGCTGGTCAGCCAGGTGCTCGTCGTGGGGGACAACCGGCCCTGCGTGGGGGCACTGCTGACCCTGGATGCCGAGATGCTGCCCCTGTGGCTGAGCTCCCATGGGCTGGCGGAGATGGACGTCGTCGATGCCACCCGGGATCCGAGGGTGCGCGCGGCCCTGGAGCGGGCGGTGGCCCGCACCAACGAGTCGGTCTCGCGGGCGGAGTCGATCCGCACCTTCACCATCCTGCCCACCGATTTCACGGTGGCCAACGGCCTGCTCACGCCCTCGCTCAAGGTCAAGCGGGATGAGGCGCTCACCCGGTTCGCCGAGGAGATCGACGAGCTCTACACGCGCCTGCCCGACCGCGGGAGGCGGGCCTGAGGCTGGTGGGCCGCCGACACCGGCCGGTGGGGGCGGCCCACCGGCGCTCTCAGCGCGCCTGCCCGCCCCCGATGCGGATCTGCTCGTGGTGGTGGATGACCTCGGCGACGATGAAGGAGAAGAACTTCTCGGCGAAGACCGGGTCCAGGCCCGACTCGTGGGCCAGGGCCCGCAGGCGGGCGATCTGGCGGGCCTCCCGCTCAGGGTCGGCCGGAGGCAGGTCCAGCTCGGCCTTGAGATGGCCGACCTGCTGGGTGCAGCGGAAGCGCTCGGCCAGCAGATGCACCAGAGCGGCGTCGAGGTTGTCGATGGTGGAGCGGTAGCGGGCCAGTTGCGGGGGCACCTCGCGGACGGTCGCCGACCCGCCGACGACGGGCACGTTGTCCCAGCCGTGGCCCGCGCTCCTCTGGTCGCTCATGCAGTACGCGTCCTCTCCCCCGCCTTCGAGGCGGCTCTCAGGGTTCCCGATCCCGCCTCATAGCGGGGGCTGCCCTCACCGCGCACCGCGTCGGCGTCGACCACCACGCGCCCCACCTCGGGCATGGAGGGCACTTCGAACATCGCCTGGCCCAGGACCTCCTCGACGATGGAGGTCAGGCCCCGTGCCCCGGTCTGGCGCTCCAGGGCCAGGGAGGCGACGGCCTCGATGGCCTCCTCGGTCAGCTCCAGCTCGACGCCGTCGAGGCTGAAGAGGTACTGGTACTGGGAGACCAGGGCGTTCTTGGGCTCGGTCATCACGCGCACGAGCTCGGGGACGCCCAGGTTCTGCACGGTGGCGATGACGGGCAGGCGGCCGATGAACTCCGGGATGAGGCCGAACTTGTGAAGGTCCTCGGGGCGGACCGGGGAGGAGAACACGTCCTCATCCCGCGAGGCCGACAGGTCCGCGCCGAAGCCCACGAACTGGGAGCCGGACTCCTTGCGCTGGCGCTGGCGCACGATGTCCTCGATGCCGGCGAAGGCGCCGGCGGCGATGAACAGGACGTTGGTGGTGTCGATCTCCAGGAAGTCCTGGTGGGGGTGCTTGCGCCCGCCGCCGGGGGGCACGGAGGCCGTGGTGCCCTCGATGATCTTCAGCAGCGCCTGCTGGACGCCCTCGCCCGAGACATCGCGGGTGATGGAGGGGTTCTCCGCCTTGCGCCCGATCTTGTCGATCTCGTCGATGTAGATGATGCCCTTCTCGGCCCGCTTGACATCGCCGTCGGCGGCCTGGATGAGCTTGAGCAGGATGTTCTCCACGTCCTCGCCCACATACCCGGCCTCGGTCAGGGCGGTGGCGTCGACGATGGCGAAGGGGACGTCCAGGAGCCGGGCCAGGGTGCGCGCCAGGTGGGTCTTGCCGGTGCCGGTGGGGCCCAGCAGGAGGATGTTGGACTTGCCCAGCTCCAGGCCGTCGCCCTCGGCCACGGAGCGCTCGCGCACCTGGACCCGCTTGTAGTGGTTGTACACGGCCACGCTCATGGCCCGTTTGGCGGCCTCCTGGCCGATGACGTACTGGTTGAGGAAGTCGAAGATCTCCTGGGGCTTGGGCAGCTCCAGGGGGACGCCCGCACCGGAGTCGCTGAGCTCCTCATCGACGATCTCGTTGCACAGCTCGATGCATTCATCGCAGATGTACACCCCGGGCCCGGCGATGAGCTTCTTGACCTGCTTCTGGCTCTTGCCGCAGAAGGAGCACTTGAGCAGATCGACGCTCTCAGCGCTGCGTGCCACGTTTCATCTCCTCCGGATCGGGGTAACCTCCAGGCCCCTGGGGCCCGGGCCTCAGCCTACGGGTGCGATGGGACGGCGCGCCCTGGGCGTCTCGGCGTGTCCGTCCGCAATATGCCATGTTCCTCACCTCAGGGCCACCCCTGTGGCGCAGCCGCGCACGACCGGCGCCCGGCTCCGCGGTGCGCCCTGGGGGCGGCCGCGGAGCCGGGCGCCGGTCGTGCCGTCACGCGCTCAGGAGGAGTGCGGTGAGGCCGGGGCCTTGCGCGAGGTGAGCACCTGGTCGACGATGCCGTAGTCCAGGGCGGCCTGCGCGGTGAGGATCTTGTCGCGCTCCAGGTCCTTGTGGATGAGCTCGCGGTCCCGGCCGGTGTGGAGGGCCAGGGTGTCCTCCAGCCAGGCGCGCATGCGGTCGATCTCATCGGCGAGGATCTCGATGTCCGAGGCCTGGCCGTGCATGCCCTCCATGGCGGGCTGGTGGATGAGCACGCGCGCATTGGGCAGTGCCAGGCGCTTGCCCGGGCTGCCCGCGGCCAGCAGGACCGCGGCGGCCGAGGCCGCCTGCCCCAGGCACACGGTCTGCACCTGCGGCTTGATGTACTGCATGGTGTCGTAGATCGCGGTCAGGGCCGTGAAGGAGCCGCCGGGGCTGTTGATGTACATGGTGATGAGCCCGTCGGGATCCTGGGACTCCAGGACGAGCAGCTGGGCCATGATGTCGTCGGCGCTGGCGTCGTCGACCTGGACGCCCATGAAGACGATGCGGTCCTCGAAGAGCTTGGCGTAGGGGTCCTGGCGCTTGAAGCCGTAGGCGGTGCGCTCCTCGAACTGGGGCAGCACGTAGCGGGAGACGGGCAGGCCCGTGACCTGGGCGCTGCGCTCGGCCTGGCGCGCGAGAGCGTCGAAGTAGGGGCGGGTGGTCATGGGTCAGTTCCCCCCGTTCTGCTGGCCGATCTCCCGGCTGGAGCGCACGATGTGGTCGACGAAGCCGTACTCCAGGGCCTCCTGGGCGGAGAACCAGTGGTCGCGGTCGGAGTCGGCGATGATCTGCTCCACTGTGTGGCCGGTGTTGGCAGCGGTGATCTCCGCCAGCTCCTGCTTCATCTTGATGATGAGGTCGGCGTTGATGCGGATGTCCGTGGCGGAGCCTCCGGCCCCGCCGGAGGGCTGGTGCATGAGCACCCGGGCGTGGGGGGTGAGGTAGCGCTTGCCCTTGGCCCCCGCGGAGAGCAGGAACTGCCCCATGGAGGCGGCCAGTCCGGTGGCCACGGTGACGACGTCGGGCTGGACGTACTGCATGGTGTCGTAGATGGCCATGCCTGCGGTCACTGAGCCGCCGGGGCTGTTGATGTAGAGGTAGATGTCCCGCTCGGGGTCCTCCGCGGCCAGCAGCAGCATCTGGGCGCAGATGGCATTGGCGTTGTCGTCGCGCACCTCGGAGCCGAGCCAGACGATGCGCTCCTTGAGGAGGCGGTTGTAGATGGAGTCGGTCAGGCCGAGGCCCGCACCGTTGCCGTCTGCCGCTCGGGGGGCGGCGGGCGCGTAGAGCTCGCTCACGTCAGTCCTTCCGTATGGATCTCGCCAACGCTAACCCGCCGGCCACGGCGACCATGCCCGCGCTGCCGCCCTTTTCGCCCACGGCGCAGGTTCCTATCGAACCGGCATCCGCTGGCTCACACGCAGCATGCTGGCCCAGAACGCCCGATCTGACCGAGCGGGATGCGGCTGACCCAGCAGAACGCGCCCGCCCCTGTCAGTGCCCGGGCAGCAGCCCGACGGAGGCCAGGGTCCTCAGAAGAGGCTCGGTCTCGAAGGCGTCGTTCCAGGTCCATCGCACCACCCTCATCCCGGTCGCGCGCTCCAGGCGGTTCTCCCGGAGCCGCTCGGCCTGGGCCGTCCGCCACGGGTTGCCGAGGGCGAGCTGGCGGGAGTACTTCACCGCCCCGTCGAACTCGCCGATGACCCCGTGCCCGGGCCATACGAAATCCACCCGCCCCAGGACTGATCCGTCCTGCGCGCGGTAGGTCTCCTGCAGCCGCGGCAGGGGGAGGCTGTGCTCGATCATCACCGCCCGGCTCAGCGACTCGCCGACCGACTCCGAGGCGGGGTCCGCGTACCTCAGGCACAGCGCGGCCCGGGCACTGCCGTGCCCTCTGGGGCGGGAGGCGAGGACCCCGGTGAGCTCCTCCACGGTGGCCACGCCCTCGCGCAGGACGTGGTCGGCGGTGACCAGGCCGGAGCGGAAGGGCCTGCGGCGCATGAGCTCGGCGGCGGTGTTCACCGCGTCGACCACCACCAGTCCGTCCACCACCTCCACCGGGGTTCCCTTCGGGGCGGGAAGGAGGCGGGAGATCGTGTTGGACTCTCCCCCACTGGCGCCCGGCGAGGCGTACTGCAGGCGATCGGGCAGGGGGCCGATCATGGGCAGCCCGTGAATGATGGCCGCGGACTCCCGGGCGAGCGCGGCGCCGTCGCCCCGCGACCGTCCGGAGGCCCGGCTGGCGCAGATGCGGGCCAGGTGCTGGAGCTCGGGGCGCAGGCCCCTCCACTGGTCCCTGCGCGCGTAGACGCCTCGGCGCAGGCAGATGAGGTCGGCCTGGGAGCCGCGGCTGCGCCGGCTCAGGGAGTCGGCCGGTGCTCCCCGCATGACGGCGTCCTGGCGGGTGATGAGATCGAGGGGGCAGGCGATCCGGCGGTTCATGGCTCCCACGGTGCGCCTGTCCACGGGTCGGTTGCAGGTGACCCGTCCGGCCCTGTGGATCGGCCCCGCCACCGCCTCGATTGTGGAGACCGGCCTCCCGCGCGATCACACGATCCCCGCTGGCTCACACGCATCATGCTGGCTCAGAGCACCCGATCTGACCGGGCGGGATGCGGCTGACCCAGCGAAATGCGGCGCACCGGGCGGAGGCGGCCACCGCTCTCCGTAACGCCCTCTAGAGTGGGACGCGTCATGCGCCACCACGAGCAAGGAGCCAGCATGCCCACCACCCCCGTCTCCGAGTCTCTGTTCGCCCTCGGGCTGAGCGGGGCCCTGCCCGTCAGCCGGGACGCCACGACCTCGCGCGTGGTGGTCAACAACGATGTCCTGCGCACAGTGGTGTTCACCTTCGACGCCGGTCAGGAGCTGACCGAGCACGCCTCCCCCAGGGCGGTGGTCGTCACGCTGCTGGAGGGCGAGATGGACTTCTCCGTGGGTGAGCGCACCGAGCGCATGAGCACCGGGGACGTCCTCTACCTGGCGCCGGGCGACCGCCACGCCCTGAGGGCGGTGACCGCCTGCCGGATGCAGCTGGTCATGGTGGAGGTCGGGGATCGGAGCCACGAGGGCTGAGGGATCAGCCGGTAGGGGCGTGCGGGAGGGCGCCGGCCCGAGCGTCCCCTCGCGCCCGCAGCGGGCCGGCCCGGCCGGGCGCGCCTAGACCATGAGGTGGGCGGTATCGCCCAGGACGCGCAGCACCCGGTCCTGCGCCCCGTCCTCCTCCAGCACGGTGATGCTGCCATGCGGGGCGTGGAAGAGCATGTGGCAGCACACCTCGATCGGGATCCGCAGCCAGGCGGCCACGACCCCGTTGAACGCGCCCCCGTGGGTGACGACGATCCGCTGCTCGGCGGGATCGGACTCGATGACCGCCGTGGCGCGGTAGACCTGCTCCATCCATTCCCTCCGGGAGGACAGGGCCTGCGCAGGGCCCTCCTGGCCGCCGAGGGCGCCGCCGTCATGGGCCGGGCCCATGCCCTCCTGCGCGGGCTCCAGGGGCAGGCCCTCCGGTGGCGTCGCAGGACCCGGGAGCCCCACGGAGCCCCCTCCCACGACGGCGGCGCCGTCCTGCGCCTCGATCCGCGCGTGCAGGGGGCCGGCAGCGCGCAGGTCGCTGAGATAGGTGGGGCAGGCCCCGAAGGCCTCCGCGATGAGGCCCATGGCCTGGGAGTCCGGGGATCGATCCGAGGTGTAGAGGGCGGGGGTGGCATCGAAGGGGATGAGCATCTGCAGGCGGTCGGCGATGAGCTGGGCGTCGCGGACCGCCTGGGGCGACAGGCCGGAATCGTCCTCCTCCGCCGTGGCGCCAAGGATCTCGACCGGCTGCACGTCCTGGGGAGGTGTCACAACAAGCACACGTGCCATAGCGGCATTGTTCCAAGGAGCGCGAGCGCCGTCCTGGGACGTCCACCAGCGGCGGCAGCGCCGCCCATGAGCACCTATCCCCGCCATGCCGCCGATGACCGCCTCCTCGGGCGCCTCGGCGTCCCGGCGAAGGTGGAGAATGCCATAGTTGGCATCCGCCCCCGGTGAAGCCCTTAGTCCCAGATCCGGGACCGCCTTTCCCGGCAGCTCGCCCCGCCCCCGCCGCTCCCCGGGAGGGCCGGCCCACAGGACACCGTCGGGCCCCCGCACCGGAGGCGGTGCGGGGGCCCGAGGCGATAGGAGCGGTGGGGCTCAGCCGGCGGAGGCCGCGCTGGCGGCACTGGCCGAGGAGGCGGAGGACGCCGAGGAGCCCGAGCCGGAGGCCTCGGCGTCGGTGGGCGAGGCGACCTCGGAGACGGCCTCGGCGGCATCGGCCTCATCGGAGCCGATGAAGGCGCTCAGGTCCACGTCCTTGCCCTCGGAGTCCTTGACGCTGACCCGGCGCAGGGCGATGGCCAGGGACTTGTTGCGGGCGATCTCGGAGACGAAGGCGGGGATCTGGCCGGCCTGCTGGGCGCCCTGGATGAACTGGGCGGGCTCGATGCCGTACTGCTGGGAGGTCTGGAACAGGAAGTCCCACAGCTCCTCCTGGCTCACGCCCACCTCGGTCTGCTCGGCCAGGACATCGAGGATGATCTGCTCGCGCACGCCGTTGGCGACGTCGTCACGGATCTCCTTGCCGTGCTCGTCGTCGCCCTCCTTGCCCTCGGCCTGGAGGTGCTGGGCGACCTCGTGCTCGACGACGGCCTGGGGGACCTCGAAGTCGATCGACTCGCGCAGGTGCTCCAGAAGCGCGTCACGCGCGGCCACGGCCTGCTCGCTGGTCTTGCGCTCGGTGATCTGGCGGCGCTGGTCCTCGCGCAGCTCCTCGACAGTGTCGAACTCGGAGGCCATCTCCGCGAACTCGTCGTCGACCTCGGGCAGCTCGCGCTGCTTGACGGCGGTGGCGGTCACGGTGACCTCCGCCTTCTCCCCGGCGTGCTCGCCGCCGGCCAGCTCGGTGGTGAAGGTGGCGGACTCATCGGTCTTCAGGCCGCGCAGGGCGGTGTCCAGGCCCTTGAGCATATTGCCCTTGCCGATCTCGTAGGACACGCCCGAGACGGAGTCGACCTCCTCGCCGTCGATGACGGCCTTGAGGTCGATGGTGACGAAGTCGCCGGTCTTGGCCTTGCGGCCCACCGACTTCAGGGAGCCGAAGCGGGCCCGCAGGTTGTCCATCTCCTCAGCCAGCTCCTCGTCGCTGACCTCGATGGCGTCCACGGACAACTCGATGCCCTCCAGGGACGGGATCTCGATCTCGGGGCGGACGGTGACCTCGGCGGTGAAGACCAGCTCGCCGCCCTGGGCGCCCTCGACGTTGGGCAGCTCGGTGATCTCCACCTCGGGCTGGAGCATGGGGATGCGCTCGGCCTCGGTGATGGCGTCGCGGTAGAGATCGGACAGCGAGTTGTTGACGGCCTCCTGGATGACGACGCCGCGGCCCACGCGCTGGTCGATGATCCGGGCGGGCACGTGCCCGGGGCGGAAGCCGGGGACCTGGATCTGAGAGCCGATCTCCTTGTAGGCGGCATTGATGCTGGGCTGGAGCTCCTCGTAGGGGACCTCAACGGTCAGCTTGATGCGGCTGGGATCGAGGTTCTCGACAGTGGTCTTCACGGGGGCTGCTCCCATAGGTTCTGAGTCGGTGGAAACGCCGGGCACCGGCGGACGCCCGTTGCCGGCGTCGATCCGTGCCATCTTAGGGCACGGGAACCGTCACAGCGACAGCGCTTTCATGAGCCTAGACACAGGGCCTCGGCAGCGCGTCCTCCGGCCCGGGGCGGCCTCGCGGGGCGCGCCGCGGGATCACGGGCCGGCGGGCACCGGCACGCTGCGCCCGCCGCTGACCCGGGCCAGGACGGCCTGCGGGGCGGTGGCGCCCTGGCGCACCGCGGCCAGGACGCGCTCGTGGACCTCGCGCGCCTCGGCGTCGTCGTCAGCGGTGAAGCGGGCAGTCACGCGCGGCTGCCCGGCCACGACGCCGACGTCGAAGGACTCCACGATGGTGGTGGCCGCCACGGCGCCACGGGCCGCGGCCTCGACATCGCGCGGGTCGCGGCCGGGGTGCAGAGCCGTCACGGTGAGGATCGAGCGGTAGGAGGGCATGCTGGCGAGGATAGTCCCCGGCCCCAGTCAGCCCCTCGTCCTCCGCTGGCCTCCCCGTCCGCGGCGCAGGTCGGATCCCACCTCTCCCGCAGGCAAGGACATCACGTGGCGCAGCAGGACAGGCCGGGAGGCGCGTCCGTTCGCGACCCCACATCATCGAGGCCTCCGTGCGGCCTGAGCGTCGTGAAGTGGCCGGGTACCGGCGGTAGCGGTGGACCAGCATCGTGGCAATAGCCGCAAGGGCGCCGGCCGCGCCGGCGATGAGCACAGCGGGCCGCGCCCCGCCCCAGATGTCCAGTGTTCCCAGCAGGTTGCCGATCACGGAGAAGGCGGAGAATCCGGCCCCCACCGTCGCCCAGGCCTGCCCGAGGTGCCGGGCAGGCACATTGCTAAAGACCATGTCCCGGACACCGATGTTGTGAATGGCATTGGCGAAGCCGCCGGCGAGGAGGACAACGGCGATGATCGCGGGCACGGCGATCGCGCCTTCAATGAGGATCGCCACCGAGGCCCCCGTCCCCCGTGGATCACGCAGGCCACGGAACCGGGCTCAGTCCGCGCCACGCCCCCAGCGAGGCACCCGCAAGTGTCCCCGCAGCCCAGCACACCAGGAGGAGGGAGCACCCCACAGGCCCCCGGGCCACGCGCTGGAGGTAGTAGACGCCGGCGACGCCCTCAATGGAGGTTGCGGTGACCACAATGAACACGAAGGGCAGCAGGCGCCGCATCCAGCGCCAGACCACCGGGGGCCGGGGCCGCAAGAGCGACCCGCTCTACCGGGCCAGGCGCGCTCTGCGCACCGGGGCCTGCCTGTCCATCGACCCCCAGGCGCAGCGCCTCGAGGAGCTGTTCACCCACGAGCGCCACGCGGCTGTGCAGGCCACCTGGGGCATCGACCAGCGCCCGATCCAAGCCTACCGACACCAGGACCGCGGCCTGGGACGATTCCTGATGCAACGCGCCATCGATTCCCTGGCTCGGCCCATCCCGGCCGGATTGGAGGAGATCACGGCACTGGCCAAGACCCTGACCAGCCGCAGCCAAGGCATCCTGGCCCACTTCGAGCGCCCCCACACACCCAACGGCCCCATCCAGGCCGTGGGCGGGCGCCTGGAGCACCTGCGAGCATCGTCCTGGGATTCAGGAACCTGCCCCACTACACCACCCGCAACCTCATCCACGCCGAACACCTCAAGGACCAACTCAAAGCAACCACCTAAACCAACCGATAAGCCCCACCTACCGCGCCCCCAAACACAGAAGAGACCCTTTACGCGTGACGCGGCTTGACGTCGATCTACCCCTTATACTGGTTGAATGGGTCTTCTGATCAACACCGGCCCCCTGCACGAGTCGGGCCCATTCGCGCGGCTATGGTCAGCTGGGGTGCTCTTGAGCGTATCTGCTCAAATGATGCAGATGGCGATCGCCTGGACCGTCTACGATGAGACAAAGTCATCTCTCGCGGTCGGCGGCCTTGGATTGGCTATCGGCCTTCCTACGCTGGTATTCGGGTTGGTCGGCGGAGCACTAACCGATACCTGTCGCCCTCGCAGACTTGGCCTGGTCGGTGCCGGCGGGCAGGTCGTGGTGGCCTCGGCTCTCTTGGTGACAACAGTCCTCATAGGCTTCTCGCTAATACTGTTCTATACCGCACTTTTTGCTCAGTCAGCATTCGGCGCAATTACATCCCCCACTCGGCGTCCATACATCAGCCACCTATTAGCCAACTCTTCTATCCCGGCTGCGATGAGTCTCTACATGTTAAGCATGAACATGGGGCAAATTATTGGCCCAATCCTGGGCGGTTTACTGCTTGATAAAAGTGCAATAGGGTTAATATTTGCCATCCACGCAACAGCACTCATCCCGTATTTCCTATCTATTGCAACCCTACCAAACATTGAGGCAGCATCTCAAGAAAGACCGGGCATCTCAGTTATTGTTTCCGGCCTCAAAATTACCTGGAATATGCATGATGTTCGCACAGTGTTGCTCACAGATCTCTTGGCCACGTCCATCGCCCTACCTACGGCTTTACTTCCCGCTCTGAACGAAGAGATATTAGAAGGAGATGCCACAAGTTACGGTTCACTATTGACGACACTAAGTGTTGGAGGGCTCTTAGGGACAATTTTTTCCGGCCAACTTGAGCGAATTCGCCAGCCAGTCAAGGCGGTCGTGACTATCGCCTGCCTCTGGTGTGCAGTAGTCGCGATTCTCGGAATGACCTCCACTCTCTCGGTGGCCCTAGCAGCGATACTTGCGATGGGCGCACTGGATGTGTGGTCCGTAATTATTCAACAGACGGTAGTGCAGGTGCAGACACCAGCCGCCTCGCTCGGTCGAGTGGGAAGCGTTCAGAACATCATTTCCATGGCCGGTCCGCAGTTGGGAAACTTTCGCGCCGGGATTCTGGGGTCCCTTATGGGCACACAGGTAGCCGTGATATTCAGTGCGGCCGCCGGCGGGCTCATCATCTTCGGTTCTTTCATTTCATCTAGGAAACAGGTAATGGCTGGCGGCAATTCATGAAGATACTTTTGTGGGCGCCTTCCAACCATAACCTTTAGCCTCTCGGCAGACGAGCCTGTTATCGTTCAGGTGGATCACCCGGACAGCGTCATAGCTTTCGCGCGCGATGCCAACATCCCGGGAATTCTGGGTCGATGTGGGGGCGGGTTCGCAACTTGTGGAACCTGTCACATGAGCCTTTCTCATCGGGGTTGGTTGTGGAGGTGGAGGATGACTAGGGCTGCGAGGGCTATGGATGTTGTCGCGGAAGGGTCCGGGCTGACTTTCTTTTCTCGGGGCTTTGAATCCTTTGAGAAGGGCGTTGGCCCTTGGAGTGATGGGTGTTTTCGGACTGTGGTTGTTGTATTGGTCAGGCTGCTTTCTGGTCTCCCAGGAGCTCGCGTTCGACCTCGGACGGTGGCCAGGTAGACGAATCCCTCTCAGGTGCGGATACAGGGTGATGTCTCCCACCCATTTCCTTCCCGGTGTCTTAGCGGCGGTAGTCGCGCTCCACCAGGTCGGGTCTGACTCCCAGGTCGGCGGCCGGGGTGGTGGTAAGGACCTTTCGGCGCGGACAGGTGGCCACCAGGCCGGCCCGCCGCATGAGGCCGCGCACGGTGTCGCCTGAGGTGCTCACTCCCCGGCGCCCCAGCCGGGCGGTGATACGGCGGTAGCCGTAGGTTCCATCGGAGGCCTTGAACTCGGTCTCGATCATGGAGGCTAGTTCCTGCCTCCTGATATCCCGGCGGGACTGAGGCCTATCCCTCCAGGAGTAGTAGCCCGATCGGGATACCTTCGACCAGCGGCACATCGAGGAGATGGGATAGTTGCCTTCCTCGCGATTGATGAGCTCATACTTCTGGGTCACTGCTGTTCCTTCGCGAAGAAGGCCGTCGGTCGGGTGGCCCGGGGGAGTCTCACCCCCGGGCTCCCACGGAACCGTGCGTAACAGTCTCCCGTTACACGGCTCTTGTCATTCCTGGTCACCAAAAGGAGTGGACCCAGGCCCAGTGCGCCATGAGGTAGGGGTACTGCTTGGTTA